>JACPUX010000040.1 GCA_016192065.1 Betaproteobacteria bacterium | reverse complement strand
TGTCTTTCTCCGCTCGTCGGAAGATGTGGTGCATCTGATCGAAGTTCAGGGTTCTCGCGACAATTCGTCGACCGTGGCTCGATTTACCGTAAACGTCGGTGTGTTTGCCATGGAGCTTGTCTATCCAGATGTTCGCGACGTTACCAAACCTTCAATACCAGCGGCTCATTGGCGAGAGCGGCTCGGTCTTCTGTGCCCGGAGAGACAGGACCTCTGGTGGTCCGCATCTTCGCTACCCCAGGCCAAAACCGCCGCCAAGGAAATTGCGCCTTCGATAAGGGGCCGTGCTCGAATATTTTTGTTCAGGTGAGCGTCGAATATTTCCGCCTCGCCACTTAGCCGGTGACGATGTTGATGGCCGCGGCGGGGTTGAGAATGGCGATGCCCTGATAGTGCGCGAGGTTTAAGAGATGCACGTCACCGGAGACGATGGTGTCAGCGGCCGCGGCAAGCGCGCAGGCGAGCACGTGATCGTCGTCAGGATCGGAGCGCACGGTGGGCGCAATGCTGGCCGGCTCGCAGAGTGTGGCCAGTTCCGCATAGCCGAGCACCAGCTCCTCTCGCGTAAAGCCGCTAGCGGCGATGGCCTTGGAGAATTTAGCGCGGCGCAGAATACGCGCCAGTTCGGCCAGTAAATGCCGACTGGTACACAGTTCCACGTCGCCGGCCTCGGCCGCATCGAGCAAGCGCGCTGGCACGCCTTCCCATAACAGGCCCGAGGCAACGACGTTGGTGTCGAGCACCAGGCGCATCAGCGGGCGGACTTGCTGCGTTGCTCAGTGCGCTCGGCGGCGATCTCGGCGTTGATTTCATCCATGGTCAGCGGCGTCACACCGGCGGCGGCGATGCGCTTACGTGCCTCGGTCAGACGCGCAATGCGTTGAGTGCGCACCGCCTCGCGCAATAGCGTCTGTAAGTTGGCCGGCTCCAACAGTCCCATGCGCCCGGCCTCCTGCGCGAGGCCATCGGGCAGTTGCAGTTTGATATTCAGGGTTTGCATCGTATTCCTCTAAGCGGTTTGCTGCGCGCGCACGCGCTGCTTGAGCTTCTCGCGCTCGATGAAGGTATCGAGCAGCTGCGTGATCTGGCGCTTGGCCTTTGGGTCAAGCTTCTCGATTTCTATTAACTGGCGCTCCAACCGATTGACCGCGAGCTTCTTCGGTCGTCGCGGGTGCGCGAGCCCGAGCAGCACGTCCACGCTGATACCCAGCGCTTGTGTCAGGCGCGGCAGCAGATGCGCGGGCGGATTGGCCTCCGGCGCTTCGTAGTAGGCCACCATGCGCTGCGTAATGCTCAACTCAGCGGCGAGCTCGACCTGGGTGTAACCGGCGGCCTTACGCAGTCGCGCCAGACGTGGGCCAAAACTTTCCATAACTTCTGTCTTTCGTTTCGGCATAGGCGTATCTCCAAGGCGTTGCGGCCATGATAATGCCGATTCGGCAATCGGCTGAGGGTATTATACGAATGTCGTATATTCTGCTGTCAAGAAGTTTCTCGCACGACCTGTTTGACTTGTTCTTATCGAGAGACCCAGACACCGCCCGCATCTAGGAAGAAGAAGTCGATTGGCTCACGCGCTAAAGCAATGCCGAGCGCCTGGTGGCGCGCGCGGGTATTGAATCGCAGTCCGCAGGTAATGGGTCGGCTGTCGAAAAACGACGCCTTGAATGATTTCCCCGTCGGCCTTGTCACTCGATACAGCTGCGGTGTTCCGGGCAGTGGTCTCGATGGTTTACTCACCGCCATCGATGAGGTCCTCGACGAAACCACCCGCCTCACTCACAGGAGCGGCTACGACGCCGTCGGCAACCTCATCGCCCAGACCGACCCCTTGAACCGCAGCAGTCTGCAAATGTTCGACGCCCGCCGCCGCCTGATCGAGAGCATCGACCCCCTGGCCACCGCCTACCGCGACGAACAGCCGGTGGCCAACAACCCGCCGCAACTCCTGAGTGAGGCCACCTGCACCCACGACGCCCTGGGCCGCAAGGTGAGCGAGGAAGTGAATTTCGGCCCCTTCCGCAATACCCCCAGTGGAAGAAAGAGGGCAGCCCCACAATTTCTGCAGCAACGACCTCCTCGGCACGCCGCAGTTGCTCACCGACACTGCCGGTCAAATCCTCTGGAAGGGCAAGGCGGAGGTGTTTGGGAAGACCACGGCGGATGCAGCCTCGACCGTGACCAACACCTCACAACAGCCCAGACCCGGCGGACGGCCGCAGCCCGGTAAGTACCGCGCTCTCGGTCAGGCGCAGCGGGAGGGGGAGGTGAGACCGGCGTGACCCGCGCGGAAGCGACCTGTCAGCACAGGCTCTGGGTACCAGGTGTGTTGGTGGAGGCGGGGGTCGGAATCGAACCGGCGTAGACGGCTTTGCAGGCCGCTGCATGACCACTCTGCCACCCCGCCCGGGTGACCGCCCGCGCTTGGGCGCGAGCACTTGAACACTAAGTCGGGCGCCTGTGCTCTGGGATTCGGCCGAGTCATTCGTGCCGGTTGATGCGCCTCAACGAAAAGGGGAAAGCAAACGCTTTCCCCAGAATCTGGAGCGGGAAACGAGTCTCGAACTCGCGACCTCAACCTTGGCAAGGTTGCGCTCTACCAACTGAGCTATTCCCGCGAAAGACAAGCGCGCATTATAGACGAGCGGCCGCCAAAGTCAACGCTGGAACGGTTCCGGCCGACGCTCATCAAGCACTATCACAGCGAGCACCGGTGCGGCTGGCGGTTGGTGGGTGGTGCGCGGCGGCCCCGGCGCGGCGAACTGCGCGATGGCGCGGCGGTTATTCCTGCACCGGCCGCTTGGCAAGCTTTCTTTGCAGCGTGCGGCGATGCATCTTGAGCGCGCGGGCAGTGGCCGAAATATTGCCTTCGTGTTCGGCCAGAACCCGCTGGATATGCTCCCATTCGAGGCGGCTGATAGATAGGGTATCGCTGGGTGCCTCGGTCTCGGGTTCGAAGTCTTCCGCCTGCAAGGCTTTGAGTATGGCCGCAACATCGGCGGGTTTGGCCAGGTAGTGGGTCGCGCCGAGCTTGATGGCATCGACCGCAGTAGCGATGCTGGCGTAGCCGGTCAGCACCACGATGCGGCAGTCCGGCGATCGTGCTAACAGCGGCTTGATCAGCGCCAAGCCGGAGTTGCCCCCCAAGTTCAAGTCCAGTACCACTTGGCTCGGCGCCTGGGCATCAGCCATGGCCAGGGCTTCGTTCAGACCGTTGGCGTGCCGCACCGCGTAACCGCGGCGGGTGAGCGCCTGGGCCAATACCCGCCCGAAAACGGCGTCGTCTTCAATGATCAATAGGTCTTCGGAGTCGCTCATGTGGGTTCGGTGTCGAAATCGCGCCGCCGTGGTGGAACGCCCGGCGAACTGTCGGCGACCATCGGCTGGTGGCGCTCTGCCCAAGGCGAGCCGGGGCCGCTCCTGGCGGAGGTGGGGGCGGGCGCGATGCCTGCGCCGGGTGCGGAATCCTCGCCGTACGACTCCGTTTGCGCCAGATCTGGCGACTCCGCGGCGGCGCGCAGGCTTGCCAGCGGCAACATCAGCTCGACCGTGGCGCCGCCGTCGGCGCGGTTGGCGAGCCCAATATCGCCGCCGTGTCGTTCGATGGTGGAAAAGGCCAGATAAAGCCCGATCCCGCTGCCGGCATGCCGGGTGCTCAGAAAACGGCGTCCCGCGGCCTCCAGCACTTCCGCTGGAAACCCCGGTCCGCGATCGTGGATCGCCACCCTGAGTTCTCGCTCATTCCACCCGCATTCACACTCGATGCTGGCGCGGCTCGCCCGCGCGGCGTTATCCAGCAGATTGCGCAGTGCTTGTTCAATCGTTGCTTCCGCCACCACGCGGGGCGCGGGCCGCGGGCCGCGCAGGGAAAGCGTCAGCGGCGTGGCCCCGGGGGTCTTGCGCCAATCCTCGAAGACGCTTTCGAGCCACTCGTCCAGGGCCAGCAGCCGGCCACCCTCGGCGCGCGCCTCGCCGGCCCGCGCCGCCAGGCTGGTGATGGTGGTCTTGCAGCGGGCCAGCTCACTCTTCATGGTCAAGAGCAGCTCGCGCTGAGAATCCGAACTGCTCGGGTCGAGCAGCAGTTCATCGACCAGGATGGCCAGGCTTCCCAAGGGCGTGCCCAGCTCGTGCGCGGCGCCTGCGGCAAGGCTGCCCAGAGCGACGATTCGTTCATTGCGCAGTGCCGTTTCCCGCGCCGTGGCTAACTCGCGATCACGCTGGCGGATGCTCGAAGTCATTTGCACCAGAAACCAGGCGATCAGCATGGCGCACAGGGCGTAGGTGAACCAGGTGCCGAACAGGTGCAGGGCATTGGCCCGCAAGTAGTCAGCGACAGTCAGGGGCACGCGGAAGAAGGTGAGCAGGGAATAGAGCGCCACGCCAAGCAAGGCCAGCGTCCAGGCGAGCTGCGCGGGAAGGATCACGGCGGCGAGGGCGATTGGCAGGAGATACAGCGACGCCAGCGGGTTGGCCGCGCCGCCGCTAAAAAAGAGCAGCACCGTCAGGGCCGAAAAATCCACACACAACTGCGCGAAGAGCTCCCGGGGCGACACCGTGGGGCGCTGCTTGAGGCGTAGCGCAGTGACCATGTTGAAGGCGGCCAGCATTCCGACCGCCGTGAACATGGGTGCCAATTGTAGGACCGCGCCGACCACCCAATGCGCGAAAGCGATGGCGAAACTCTGCCCGGCGATGGTCCACCAGCGCAACAGCACGAGCCGGTGCAAGTGGTCTAAGCCGGCCTGCGAGCTCGGGTGGTCGGGGAATTGCAGAAGGCGGGTCAGCCGGATCAAGTTCGTGGGGTCGCGCGGCGGTGCAAGCGCATTGCGTGGAGAGGCGGATATTGTACCCGGCGCCGGAAATGGGCACGGCGCGGGGGTTGAGGCAAGTCGCGACGGAAGCGTGGGCTCGTGGTCCTTGGCCGGGCTTTGCCTCGGCCACAGGGAGGAGATGGCCTAAGCGTCGCCCAGGTGCGTGGTTCCCGGGCGGTTCAACACCAAGCTGGGTGGTTCGAGCGCCACCGCGAATTGCCGCAACCCGCGCGCCGCGCCGGACAATCCGAGCAAGACCACGGAGTTGCTACTGAGTCGCATCATAGTCTCCGCCCAAACGCTGGGGAATGCGGCATAAGGTCGCAGGGCTGGACCCGGTCGTCGTCATCGCGCGCCATGGGTCGAGATCACGGGAAACGCTGCCGAACTCCCGATTGGTGATGTCGGTAAACGCCGGAATCCAGGGTCTACCACGAACTGGACACCCGGATGCGCCAGTGTGACAGTTGTATCGTTATTCTGACGGAGGCCGGAATCCTGGGACGGCAACGACCTGGACACCGGCCTACGCCGGCGTGACGCCTTTTTACCTCAGGGTGCGGCCGCGCACATCACCACGCCCTCGGGCGCCCAGCCGGCGGCGACCATCGCCTGGTAGGCGGCGTAGTCGGCGGTGATGCGGTGGTTGCTGTCGTTTTGTGCCCAGCGCTGGTTGTAGGCGCGGTACACCGGAATGCGCCCGGTGCCGCATTGGCCGTCAATGGGGTTCTCGATTTGAAACGCGATGCCCTCGAAGATCCAGCCTTGGTCGAGTTTCACCCAGGCGCATTCGCCGGCGTGCGAGGTGTAGAAATGGCTGTTCGGTCCGGGACCTTGGGGACTCTCGCCGACCATCTGGTTGCCATAGAAGCGGCAGACCGGAGCCCCGCCGCCGGTGCGAAAGCTGTGGCCGCTGCGGGTCCAGCCGGGACCGGCCGCGCCCTGATCGACGCCGGCGGCCTCTTCGGCGCTGGCGGTGAGGAAATAGTGTCGCAGCGTGGTGTTGTAAAACTCGATCGCCAGCGGTGCTGGTATGCCGCCAGCGACTTGGCCGGAGTTGACGTTGACCATCAGACTCGACACGTCCACCGCTTCGAATGCGCTGCCCGGCACGTCGCGCAATTGCCGCAGGAGGTCGTTGTCCCAGCGTTCATCGGGAGCGCCCGAGAGGTACCAGGCCGAGCCGTTGTCGGCCAGCATCATGCCGTATTTCTTGAGCGCACGCAGGATCACCTGCACCGGGGCGGCGAAACCGCTGAGATCGAAATCTGCCCGCAACCGGAAGCGCTGTCCCATGGGCGGGTATTGCGCGCCGGTGAGGCTGCTGGCGTAGTGGCGTGCCGGCCAGACATAGGCGCGTCGGGTCTGCGGCACGGTAAAGCGCAATGCATGTTTGATTTCTCCGGCGGCGACTTCGTCGTAGCGCACCAAGCCATGCAACACCGGCAAGCCGGCGGCGTCCGACGAGGTCCAGCCGTCCGGACGCAGCGTGTGCGCGCGCAGATCAAATTTCGCCCCCGAGCCGGCGTGCCAGCCGCCACTCTGAGCCGGATATGTGGACCAGGTCTCGTAGAGCAGGCAGTTGTCGCGATCGACCACCAGGATGTGCCGATCGCCGCTGCTGTTGGGACCGCCTTCGATGGGTGCATCGGGCGGGATCGGGTAGGGGCCGGGGTCGGACTCGTCGTCGTAATCGAAGGAGATCGGCACCTTGGGCTGCGTGCCCGAGACCGTCACATAGGGAATGCCGATCGGTCCGCCGTCCCACAGTCCCGACCCGAAATCCGGGTGCAGGCCGCGGGTGGCACCGATGGTGTTGATGTAGGCGGTCGAATTGGCATCGACCGGCAGGGTATCGACCGGCGCATTCCAGATGTTGTCGGTGGGAAACATCGGACAGCCCGCCAAAGTGGGACCACTTTGCGCCTGAGCGGCGGTGCCGCCGAGGATTGCCAGGACGCTGGCCAGCACCATCGAGGCCAGGCGCGTGGGAAGAGTGAAGAATCGTTGCATCATGACCTCCTGCTTCCTCCCTGCGCAATGCACCATTGCTCGGCGCCGCTGCTGGCCTTAGCCCGCGTATCCCCCGCAGTACTGCTGCCCCGCCGACCCTGCCGCCACGCCCCGGCGCGACGGTCCGGGCGGTGCAGGCGGGGTGGGGCGAAGCGCAGCACTGGTGCGCCGTCGCCCCGGAGCTTATGACATCGTACTATACCAGCGCGCCGTGGATGCGGTCGAGCGCTTTTTGCAAGTTGGCCATGGAGGTGGCGAAGGAAATGCGGATGTAGCCCTCCGATCCAAACGCCGACCCCGGCACCACCGCCACCAGATGCTGCTCCAGGAGATACTGCGAGAAAGCGAGGTCCGTAGCCTCAGACAATACACCCTTGGCGCCCAGCGCCGTGATCGCCGCGCCGACATGGGGAAAGGCATAAAACGCCCCGCCCGCGCGCAGGCACTGCACTCCGGGCATGTCATTGAAGCGCTTCACCACGTAGTCGTGCCGCTCGCGGAAGGCCTTGACCATGGGGGTGATGCAGGCCTGATCGCCATTGAGCGCGGCTTCGGCCGCCACTTGAGAAATCGAGGTGGGGTTGGAGGTCGATTGCGACTGCACGTTTTCCATGGCCGTGATGATCGCTTCGGGGCCGCCGCAATAGCCGATGCGCCAACCGGTCATGGAATAAGCCTTGGAGACGCCATTGAGCACGATGCTGCGTGGTAGAAGTTCCGGGCAGGCGTTGACGATGTTGACGAAAGCGTAGTCCTCGAGTTTGATGTGCTCGTACATATCGTCGGTGGCGATCAGCACGTTCGGATATTTCTTCAGCACTTCGCCCAGGGCCTTGAGTTCGTCGAGCGTGTACACGGCGCCGGTGGGGTTGGACGGGCTGTTGAGAAAAACCAGCTTGGTCTTCGGCGTGATCGCCGCTTCGAGCTGGGTGGGCGTCACTTTGAAGCCCTGATCGACCCCGGTCTGAACGACCACCGGCTGAGCCTCGCACAAGAGTGCGATGTCGGTGTAGGACACCCAGTACGGGGCAATGCAGATCACTTCGTCGCCGCGGTTCACCACCGCCTGGCAGAGGTTGAAGATCGAATGCTTGCCGCCCACCGACACCAGAATCTCTTTGGCGCTGTATTCGAGGCCGTTGTCGCGCTTGAACTTGTTGATGATCGCGTTCTTCAGGCTGGGAATGCCCCCCACCGCGGTGTACTTGGTAAAGCCTGCTTGGATCGCGGTGATGGCCGCGTCCTTGATGTGCTGCGGCGTGTCGAAATCCGGCTCGCCGGCAGCCAGGCCGACGACATCTTTGCCCTCGGCTTTCAATTTGTTGGCCAGGGCCGTGACGGCCAGCGTGGGGGAGGGCTTGATGAGCGTAACGCGATGGGAGAGCGGCATGGAAAACCTGTGGAAGGTTGATGGGGATGCGGAGCCCGTATTTTACCCGCTTTGCCCGTCGCCCCGAAGCCCGGCGCGGTCGCGCGTTTGACGGGTGGGCGGGCCAGTTCGCCCGGCGCGGCGTGGCCCGTGGTCCTCCGGGCTCGCCGCCACGATGGAATCGCGCTAAGCTCCCGACTGAGCGCGCGACCATTGGGGAGGCGCGGATCAAGCAGAGTTCGTCCTTCCGGCGCCAGCCGGAATTCAGGGAATTCAACGAACTGGACCCCGGCTTTTGCCGGGGTGACGGTTTCAAGCAGGATTTCCTTTGTCACTGAGGCCTCAGGTCTTCACATTGCTGGAGAAGAATTGAGTCGAAGAGATGATTTTGGGGGATTTACAAGGGGGCGCGCCCCCTTGTTCCTGGCGGGGGATATGCAAGGGGCTTCTCCGCTTGTTGGTATGAGGGTTTGTTCGCCGGTTGCCGCCAGTGGGCGACCCTCTTTGGTTCCGGCTAGCCCGGCTTAGGGAAGAAGCCAGGCATGGACGCCGCCGCCCAACTCGTCGGGCAACTCGAAGCCTTCCTCGCCGAAAAAGCGCGCCTGCGGCGTGAGCATCCGTTACGCTACCTCTTCTGGGAAGCGACCCTGCGTTGCAATCTCGCCTGCCTGCATTGCGGCAGTGATTGCTCCCGCGACCAGGACAGCGCGGCGCGCGAGCTGCCACCGGAAGTGGTGATGCGGGAGCTGGATGCCGTCGCCCAGCGCTACGACGCTCGTACCATCACTTTTGCCATCATCGGTGGCGAACCGCTGGTGCGGCGCGACCTCGAATGCGTTGGCGCGCATGCGGCAGGCTTAGGCTTCTCCTGGGGCATCACCACCAACGGCCTGATGCTCGATGCCAAGCGACTGGCTTCGCTCAAGGCCGCCGGCCTGTCCACCATCGCGGTGTCACTCGACGGCCTCGAGCCCGAGCACGATCGCCTGCGCGACTGCCCCGGCGCCTTTCGCCGCGTGGTGGGCGCCCTCGAACGGCTGGTGGCCGACCCCTTCTATCAGGCCTTCGACGTAATCTGCTGCGTCAGCACGCTCAACATCGATGGTCTCGAACCGCTGGTCGACTTCCTCGCCGGCCTAGGTGTGCCCAGAGTGCGCTTCACCCCGGTGTTTTCGCGCGGACGCGCCGGGCGCAATTCGCCGCTGCTGCTGTCCGCCGCGCAGTATCGCCAAATGCTCGGCTTCATTGCCGAGCAGCGCGAATCGCGCCGCGAGATCGAAGTCACCTTGAGCGAGGAAGGCTACTGGGGCCCGCAATGGGAATGCCGGGTGCGCGAGGGCATGCACTACTGCGGTTCGGGCACCGTGGTGGCGTCCATCCTGCACGATGGCCGCATCACCGGCTGCCCCAGCGTCTCACGCCAGTTCATCGAGGGCGAGCTGCGCGAAGTGCGTTTCCTCGACGCCTGGGAGAAGAACTTCCGGCGCTTCCGCCAGGGGCGGCGTGCGGTCGCCCCCGCCGCTTGCCATGCCTGTGAACATTGGGCACTGTGCGAAGGCGGAGGCTTCCATCTATTCGACCCGGCGCAGCGCGACATTGAAACATGCAGTTTGCGCAAGGTCGAAGCAATTTGAGATCAAGGAGACGATGATGAAAAAATCCAAACAGGGAAAGTTCCTTCTGCGCTACGCCACCCTCGCGCTGGGTGCGAGCGTGGCCGCGGGCGCCTCGATCGAGGCCGGTGCGCAAGACCGTGGGCGAGCCGCTGATTCCGGCCCGCAAGCCGGGGCCAAGGCTCCGGCCGCGGCGTCGGCACCGAGTGGCGGCGAGAGCGTCGGCGGCGGTGCCGCGTCGGTGCCGATCTCAGTGGTCTATGGTCCGCCGGCCAGCATGCGCGGCGTGGGGTCGATCAAGGGCGGGTCGCAGATCCAGGGCCCAAGCAAAATCATCTCTTCGGCCAAGCCCAAGCCGACCGGCGACAAGCCGGCGCCGGGCAAGGGCACTCCCGCCGAGAAGGACCCCGCTAAAACGGGCGACCGCGGCGAGAAGTAGCAAGGCGCCTGGCTCGGGCCGCGGATCAAGGAGAGGATGGCGCATCACAGCAAGGCATGGTGGCCGCGTGGTACGGCGCCTTGCACGCCGCAAGGGGCTCGGTGCGGGAGGTTTGTGGGATGACCGGGAAAGGCAGTTTCTTGGCTGAACCGTTCGCGCAGCAGGGGCTCGCAACGCGAACGCGTGGTGACCGGTTGTCGGCGGGGGAGGTCTCTGACCGCTCGCGACTTGATCGAAGCCTAGAACTCCATCGCGCAACGACGCTGTCCGCCGCGTCCTACCACTGCGCGGCTACGCCCCACACGCCCGCCGAGCCCGAAGTGCATCGCCGTTGGTGCCTCGCCTACGTTTGCCGCGGGAGCTTTGGCTATCGCTGCGCGGCGCCGGTAACGCACGAACTGGTCGCCGGCGCCGTGTTGATCGGCCGTTCCGGGGCGGGCTACCTTTGTACCCACGATCATCATGCCGGTGGCGACGAGTGCTTGTCGTTCGAGTTCGATGAAGCGCTGGTCGATGAGCTGCACCTGAGGCGCCTGTCCGCGGAACTCGATTTCTTGCCGCCGCTTGCGCAGTTGCGCATCTGGGGTGAACTGGCGCGGGTGGCGGCGTCTGGCGCAGCTGATGTAGCGCTGGATGAGGCGGGACTCCTGTTCGCGACTCGCCTGCTTCGCCTCACCCAGAGCAGAGCCCTGCCGAGCAGCGAACCCGGCGCCCGTGATCGCCGCCGCGCCGTCGAAGCCGCGCTCTGGATCGAGGCCCATGCCAGCGAATCGGTCGGGCTCGATGACTTGGCGCGGCTGGCCGCGAGCACGCCGCTGCATTTCCTGCGCGTGTTTACCCGCGTGGTCGGGGCCACACCGCACCAGTACCTTATTCGCAGTCGTCTGGCGCAAGCCAGTCGCCTGCTCGCCGCCGGCGACTTGCCGGTGACCGAAATCGCCCTTGCGGTCGGGTTCAATGATCTGTCCAATTTCGTGCGCACTTTTCAGCGCGCGAGCGGATTGCCACCGGGCAAGCTCAAGCGCGCGCTCGATCAAGATCGCAGTTTTTTCCAAGTCGCCCGGCGCACCATGGCTTAGCATCGGTTTCGTGTCCGGCGCCATCCTGCCGGGGGAGAACATCGATGAGCATTTTTACCGTTTGCACCGCGACCGTTCCGGAGGGGAAGTTGACCCAGGCGCTGGGTGACCTCGCGGCGGCGGAACCGAAGTTCAACGCCGAAGCCGGCGTGCTTTGGCGGCGCTTCTTCCAGTGCCGAGTTCAGCCGCACGTCATCTGGGCAGTGACCGAATGGGTCTCCGAGCGGCACCACCACGACGCCGCGCAGAGTCTTATGCAAGCGCGCCGCGACGATCGCATCGCCGCGATCCTCTTCGGTCCCGATCCTTACTACGAGATCTTCTGCGACGAAGAGACCGATCTACGAGTAGGCGAGCCCACTCCAGCGGCCGGGCTGGTGCTGATCGCCCAGGGCCTGATCGGCGAGCGCGTGCGCGAGGCCTACCTTGCCCACCGCGCCGAGCGTGCCGCAGAGCTGGCCGTGAGGGTGTCCTGGCAGCGGGTCTATCGCAACCGCTATCACCGCGACGAATTCGTCGCCCTGCTGGGTTTTCGCGACGATGCGGCTTATCGAGCGGCCAGCGAAGTGGATGGCCTGCGCCTGGAGGAGGTTTTGCTCACCGGTCTGCGCGAGCCCTTGGGCATGGCCTGGGTGGCAAGCTACAACCAGTACCATTGCCAGCCGCTGGAATGGGCGGCGCTCAAAGCGGTGGGCGCGCTACCGCCAGATCAGGTGCCACTCGGGCACGGAACTTGAGGTGATCACTCAGGAAGCCCTGCGGGTTTCAGGGAGCACCGGTTCGAGCGTGCGCGTTGCGTCGTGGTCGCGCCGGTGCGCTTTGGCGCGCGGCATTTGCGCAAGCGGTGCGCCGCGGCGAGGAGGCGCGGAGACACTGCTTGGCAGGAGCGCAAAATCGAGGGAACATGTTCGTCCGATCCTCCAGGTCTCTTGCACCAGCATGCCAAGCGTCGAGATTGAACTGGTATTGGCCGAAGGCGCAAGCCTGCCCGCCGATCTCGCGCGCCGGCTTGCCGACGCCTTGGCGAGCGTGTTGCAGCGGGCGCCGGGTCAGGTATGGGTACGCGTGCGCGCGTTGCCGGGCGTGAATTACGCGGAGAATGCGCGGGTGCTTGCCGACGATGATCTTCCAGTGTTCGTGCAACTGCTGCTGGCCCAGCCGCCGGAAGGTGGCCCACGGGTGGTGCAGGCGGCGGCGGTCTGTGCGGCGGTGGCGCAGGTAATCGGCCGGACGCCTGACCGTGTACACCTCGAATATGCCCCGGCGGGAGTCGGGCGCGTCGCCTTTGGTGGCGTGTTGGTGCAATCGACCCGGTAGCGGCGCGATCATTCCTGGCCCCGCCGCGCACGAGGAACGCGAAGCGTATCACCAGGCACGGTCTTGCAGCGGTGTGCCGAGGTGATGGTGGCGCTTGCCGCCCGCGGGATCAATGCCAAGCGGCTGAACGCGAACGGTGCCGGTGGGGGACTCCCGATCGCGGCAAAGCTCACCACGACCGGCGGTTCCCGGAATCGGCGCGGCGAAGTGGACTGCCGTTGGCGCAGCCGGACCGGGATCCCCAAAAACCTTGACCTAAAGCATGTCCACGCCGTGATCGTTGAGAATTCTCCGAGACTCGGTTATCTTGCGGCTTAGTTTGCTTGCAGGGGAAGTGCTTACAGATTCCATCTCGGCGCCTCAAACTCGGGGGCGGTGGAAGAATCTGCGGCGCGTCCTGATCGCTTTGTAGGGTGGTGCTCCTGCCTCGCCGGTCCACAAGATCGCTCGTTTGGCCGGGTCCCGGCCGTCTCGCTCTCGGACCGTTCGCCACGATTTCCACATCGCCGCTGAAGTCGCGACTGTTCGCGGCTGGGCGCTTTTCCTAGTGGGGAAATCATGGCAGAGGCAGTGGAAGGTGCCGCCACGGCGCGACGCGCCCCGGCGGCGAAACCGGCGCAGGGCATCGATTTGCGCCAAATCAACGCGGTCCGTGCGGCGATTCAGGACGGCCGGCTGACCCAAGCCCGACGCACCACGCTTGGCGGCAATGACGCCATCGCCCAGGCCGCACTGGAAGCCGGGGCGCGCTTCTTCGGCGGCTATCCGATCACGCCTTCCACCGAGGTGCTCGAATACGCGGCCCGCCACATTCTGGGCGTGGGCGGCAGCTACCTGCAAATGGAAGACGAAATCGCCGGCATCGCCGCCGCGATCGGCGCCTCGCTGGGCGGCGTCAAGGCCTTCACCGCCACTTCCGGTCCAGGCTTTTCGCTTAAGCAGGAAAACCTCGGCTACGCCTGCCTGGTGGAAATCCCGCTCGTCGTCATCAACGTCATGCGCGGTGGTCCCTCCACCGGTGGCCCCACCGATCCCGGGCAGTCCGACGTGATGCAGGCGCGCTGGGGGACTCATGGCGACCATCCGATCGTCGCCATCGCTCCGGCCACGGTGCAGGAGTGCTGGGAAGAGACCGTGCGCGCCTTCAACATTTCCGAGAAATACCGCACGCCGGTGATTCTGCTGCCCGACGCCAAGGTCGGGCAGATGAAGGAACCGGTAATCCTGCCGCCGCTCTCCCAGGTGCCGATCGTCAACCGGCCGCGGCCCACCGGTGCGCCAGAGGAATACGAAGCCTTCGGCCAGACCGCCAGCGGGGTTCCGCCGCTGGCGCCCTTTGGCGAGGGCTACCGCAGTCACTTCACCGGGCTCTACCACAACCGCAAGGGTCTGCCGACCAAGGACGTGCGCCTGGTGGACCAGTTGCAGAAGCGCATCCACGCCAAGCTCGAAACCCGCGAGGCGCGGGCCGACATTCTCAAGACCGAGGAATTCTTCGCCGCCGATGCCGAGATCCTGGTGGTGGCCTACGGCATTACCGCGCGCGCCGCCAAAGACGCGGTGCTCGAGGCGCGCGCCCAGGGAATCAAGGCCGGCCTGCTGCGCCCGATTACGCTGTGGCCATCCGATCCAGGCAGATGCCTGCCGCATCTGGCGCGGGCGAAGCGGGTGATCGTCGCCGAGCTGAACTTGGGCCAGTATCGCCTCGAAGTGGAACGCCTGGCCTATGAGGCAGCGCGCGCCGCCGGCAAGGTGCCCACCGAGGTGCTCGGCCTGAACCGCGTCGATACGCGCCTGATTACGCCGCGAGACATCTTTCAGGAGATCGCCCGATGAATGCCCCGCTGGTCTGTTCCCTGGAAATGCCCGACCTGCGCCGCACCCAGATGCGTCGCAACATCTGGTGCGAAGGCTGCGGCCTGGGCAATATGCAGCAATCAATTTCGGTTGCCCTGATGCGCCAGCTCGGCCGCCGCCTCGGGGTGAACTTCATGGAGCCTGCCGGACTGGAGACCATCAAGAACAAGGTCGCCATGGTCTCCGGCATCGGCTGCACTTCGCGCATGGCCGGGCACCTCGACTTCAATACCGTGCATACCACGCACGGCCGCTCGCTGGCGTTCGCCTCGGGTCTGAAGATGGCGCGGCCCGACCTTACCGTGGTCCTGGCTGCTGGCGATGGCGACATCTTCGCCATCGGCGGCAATCATTTCATCCACGCCGCGCGGCGCAATCTGGACATGACGCTGATCGTTTACGACAACCGCTCCTATGGCATGACCGGCGCGCAGCATTCGCCAACCTCGACCATGGGCGAGGTCGGCGCCTCGGCGCCCTACGGCGTGTTCGAGCCGCCGTTCAGTCTGGTCGATCTGGCGATCGGCGCGGGCGCCGGTTTCGTCGCCCAAGGTGCGATTACGACCTTGCAGGAGCACCAGGATCAGCTCGACGAGCTGATCGCCGCGGGCCTCGAACACAAAGGTTTCTCGTTCATCAACGTGATCGGCCAGTGTCACACCGGTTGGGGCACGCGCAACAAGCGCGCGGAGGCGTTCCGCTACCGCCAGTACATCCAGCAACAAGTGATCCCGGTCGATCGCTGGCGCGAACTGCCCGCCGAGGCGCGCGCCGGTCTACGGCCCCTGGGCATCATCCACCGCGTCGCGCGGCCCGATCTACAAAGCACACCGGGCTACGCCGACTGCGTCAGCCGCAGCAAGAAGGCCGTGGAGGCCGCCGCCGAAGAAGTTGAAGCGATCGCGCCGCTGCCGGTTGTGGTCGATTTGCGCCCGGCGCGCACCTGCCTGCGCTTTGCCGGCTCGGGCGGTCAGGGCGTGATCACGGCAGGCGAAATCGCGCTCTCGGCGGCCGTGCGCGCCGGCAAGAACGGCGTGTTCACCAAGAACTACGGTCCCGAGGCACGCGGTGGCGAGGCCTATTCCGATGTCACCGTGAGCGACGGCGAAATTCACTACCCGCAGTCCGATCAGCTCGACGTGCTGGTGGCGCTCAATCAGGAGACCTTCGACAAGTTCCGCAAGGACGTTTCCGCGACCGGCCGCATTCTGGTCAACGCCACGGCGGTGCGCGAAACCTATGGCGATGCCCGGGTGCTCGCCTCGCCGATCGGTGAGCTGCTGGCCCGCGAAGTGCGCCCGCCCAAGCGCGAGCTGGGCATCAACATCCTGGCGCTGGCGCTGGCGCTCGACTACCTCGGTTTGATGTCCCGCGAGGCGGTCGAAGCGGCGGTGATGAAGGGCGTGGGCAAGAAGAACCCCGGCCTCAACCAGAAGGCCTTGGCCACCGGCTGGGCCGAAGCGGAACGGCTCAAGACCCTATGAAGCGATCTTTCAGCCAGCGGCAGGTGCTGCCTGAGATCTCCGGAAGCGCCAGCGGCCGCGGGCGTGACGAAGGTCATGGTTTGGATACCGGCGCTCGCCGGATTGACGAACTTCGAACGGATCGACGATTCCCCGAAAGTCTGCAACGCTCCAAGAAGGTGCCCTTATGACCATGCAAAACCCCGTCGCTTCCACCGCCAGCCGTCGCCGCGTGGCGCCGCCCCCAGCGGCGGTGGGCGAACAACTGGAAAGTCTGGTGGGCGAAGCCCGCGCCGCCGGCTTTCAGGTCGAGGGCCTGGCGCTGGCGCGGGCGCTGGCCGGCGCCACGGAAATCGCGCGGCTGCGGGAGTCCGTCTTCAACACCCGCGCGCTGGCTTATCTCAAGAGCCGCGTGCGCCGCATCGAATTTATCGCCGAAGGTCCGTTGCCACCCGAACTCTTGCTGGAACCAGCGGCGAAGTCGCAACCGATCTATCGCCAGGTGGTCGATTACTCGCTGTGCAAGGGCTGCCGCCTGTGCATCCAGGTTTGTCCCAAGCGCGTGTACAGCGACGATGGTTTCGGCAAGCCCGACGAGCAGCGCCGCGACGAGGAGTGCACCGGCAACGCGCAGTGCGCGCAATGCCTCTACATCTGCCCCGAACGGGCGATTTCGCTGGTGATGAGCAATCCCATGTACGAGTCGACGCTCTTCGTGCAACTGGAAAACGCCTACGCTGCGGCCGAGGCGAGCCAGGAAGCGACCGCCGATTTTGCCCTGGTCAATCCCCTGGCGGTCGATGAGGCGCTGGTGCTTGAAGCCTTCGACGCGCACGATCTCGTCGCCGCGCATCGGGTCCTCGATGCGGCGGGCTTCTTTCCGATCATCGAGACCATGGGCGTGACCAGCCATTTCGTCGACGCCCGCGACCCGGCCGCCACGCTCTCGCGCTGGGCGCACGAGCATGGCCGCGCGCCTGATTTGGTGCGGCGTGCGGTGGAGCTGCTCTATCAGGTACTGCCCGGCATCGAGGGTTTGCGCCAGGGGCAGTACGATCTGGCGCGTCTCCTCCACGGCGTCATTGACGAAATCCTGCACGCCGGCATCGAGCTCGAGACCGCCGGCGGACTCAAACTGGTCAAGGATCTGCTCGAAGAAGCGCGGCTGGCGCAGACTTACCTTGGCGCCAAGCGCCGCCCCATCGGTGGCCTGCTGCCGCCGGGCACCTCGACCGCCTGGAAGACGCCTTACGGCAACGAGCTTCCGGTCTACACCCGCCTCGAAAAATGCCTCGGGCCGGAATGCGCCCTGTGCGTGACCCATTGCCCCGAGGGCAGCGGCGGCGAGACTTCGGCCATTCGCATGATTCCGCTCTTGCCCCTGGGCACCATGCCGGCGCTGGTCCGCGGCCTGCGCGCCTATCTGCTGCATCCGGCCGGTGGCCAGGCGCGCATCGAGGACATGGAAGACCTTTTCGGCAAGCAGCCTTTTGCCTTCGAGGTCGATGCCGAATACTGCAAGTCCTGCGGCATCTGCATTTCCTGCTGTCCACATGATGTGATCGAGGGCGCGCCGCGCAGCTTGGAATTGGGAGCAAACGCATGAGCACGGGACATGGCGCGACCCCCCCGTCGTCCTTACTTTGGAGTCGACAGCAATGAACCCGATCGAACTCGGCGGTGACCCGCAGGTGCTGGCCAATCGCCATAAAGGCCTGGTCGCTTTCGCCCGTGCCGTGCAGATGGCCTCGCGCGGGCGCATCGGCCTAACCTTGGGCGGCATGCGCATCGGCGACCTCGACGAGGCGCAGACCAGCGGCATCGACGCCGCCGCCCGCGAATTTCTCGCCGGCATCGTCGAGGCGCCGCTGCGGCCCGGCAACTACCCGGTCGAAGCGCTCCTGGCGCTCAAGGACCGGGGCCTCGATGCGCGCGCCGCCATGGCACGCTTCTACGCCAGCCACCCGGCCTTTGCCAGCCAGGATTTCGTGGCCCGCATCGAGGCGCGACAACTCAAGGTCTTCCTGCTGGGTTCGGCCGGTTCCGGGGTGGTGTCAGCGGTGCAGGACCTGGTCGCCGCATTTGTCGCCGCCGGTTACAACGGTCGTGCCTTTCCGCTTTTTGATCCGTCGAAGAAAGGCGCTCCGGTCAAGGGTTTCGGCGTGGTCAGCCGCGCCCCGGTGTTAAATCACGCGCCCTTCGTGGTGCCGGACGTAGTGCTGCTGTTCGATCCCAAGCTCTTTGCCCTATTGCGCGGCCTGCTCAGAGAATATCCACCGCACGATCCGCGACACATCGCCATTCTGGTCAATACCGCGATGGAGCCCAAGGCCTTTCGCCTGGCCGCCGATTTCCATGAGCCCTACAACCTGTGTACGCTCGATGCCGATGGCCTGGTGCGGGGCAAGCGCATGCCGCCCAATTACGCCCTGATCGGTGGCATGTTGGGCTTGCTGGGACCAGAGGCGGTGGACGCCGACGCCTTCGCCAAAGTAGTCGAGCGATCATTGAGCGACAAATTCGGTCCGGGCGAAAAGGTTCGGGCCAACCTCAGTGCTTTGCGCCAGGCGCGTGCCCAGGTGGTGGGTGACGCGCCCGATCTGCCGGCCCGGGCCGCGCTCGGAAGGGTGGATCAGGCGCTCCTTCCTGCTGGCCAGGAAGTGCTGTGCGAAGAGGGCAACCGCGCCATCGCCCGCGCCGCGGCACAAGTGCTCAACCAGTTTCCCTCGGTGGTGGCGGCCTACCCGATTACGCCGCAGACCGCCATCGTCGAATACCTGGCGCAAATGATCGCCGACGGCGAGCTGTCCTCCGAATCGGTGACCCCGGAATCGGAGCATGGTGCCGGCGGCGCCGTCATGGGTGCGGCGCGCGACCGGGTGTTGGCCTTCACCGCCTCGTCCTCGCAGGGCCTGGCGCTGATGAGCGAGATCCTCCACACCATCGGCGGGCTGCGCATGGGCAACGTGGTGATCTCCAACGTGGTGCGTTCGCTCAATTCACCGCTCGATGTCGAGAACGACCATTCCGACCTCTACAAGATTGCGCTCGACGCCGGCTATCTGGTGTTCATGACACGGGACGTGCAGCAAGCCTATGACTTCCATCTGCTCGCCTGGCTGGTCGGGCTCTATGCCGAGTACCGCCCGGCGCGGGCCTTGGGCCGGGATGGGCGAGTGCGGCAAGGCGCCATTGAAATGGTACCCGATCGCGCGGTGATGACACCGGTGATCGTCGCGTCCGAGGGCTTCGAGGTGAGTCACGCGCCGGAGCGCTACCTCGCGCTTACCGATGCCCAGGCTCAGGCGCTCTATGCCGACCCGGAATTCGACTACGTCCGCCGCTTCGTCTTTACGCCCAACGACTCGATCATGGGGGCACTGCAACTCTCCAATTCGCGCATGGACACCGATTACCAGCGTCATCTGGCCATGGGTCTGGCGCTGGAAGTGATCGAACGCGTCTTCGCCAAGTTCGGCGCGCTCACCGGACGGCACTACCAACCTGTGCAGACTTGGAATGCCGAAGCGAAGACCCTGTTCGTGGTGGCCGGCGCCGCTCATGGCACGTTCGAGGAAGTGGCGCGTGAATTCGCCGCCATCGGCGTCGCTGTCGGAGTGGCGCATCCGAACCTGCTGCGCCCGTTCCCCAAGGCCGCTTGGGCCAGGCTGATTACCGGTAAACATGTCTTCGTCTATGACCGCGACGATCCCCTGGGCGCGGTCGGCGGGCGCCTCTATACCGAACTGGCGGGGGTGCAGAACGAATACGATCTGGCCGCTACCGGCACGCGGCTCTATTCGCGCATCTACGGCCTGGGCGGACGCACGCCTGCCCTCGCCATGGCGCGCGATGAAATTTTGAAGGCCTTGCGCGAGCAGAGCGGCGATCTGGAGTTGGCTCGCGAGAAGGCCTACGTCGGCGTCAATCTCTAAGGGAAATCATGTCCAAGAAACTCAACCCCCCGAACGCCGCCGATTTCTTCGCCGCGCCCACCAGCGATCCGGAAAGCGGGCAGCTCATCGCCGAGCGCATGATCGCCCAGGCGCAGGCCCTGCCTCCGGGAGTGAAACTGCTGATCGGCGCCAGCCCCCTGGCGCTGGCGGTGGCCGAAGCTTCCGCCGAGGAGGTCTCGACCCTGATTCCACGCGAACGCTGGCGGATCGCCGCGGCGGTCGCCGAGCTGATGCATCGGCTCGGTGGTGAAGTGAAGAAGCGCGACTTTCTGCTCGACGAACTGGTCGACGAGTTGGCGCGTTTGCCGGCCTTTGTCGAAAAGGCCGACGAGGCCTGGGCGAGCCTGGTCGAATTGGTCCGCCGCGGTCTGCCGCTCGATGGGGTGCCAGTCGACGCGAGTGCCACGGCGCAGAGTTTGCTGCCGCTGTCGCAGCGGGTTCACATCGCCCTCGAATACTTGCTGGGCAACCTGCAAAAACTCGCCCGTCTGTTACAGCGTCTGGGGGTTCGGGACGAGACCATAAACGCCAGCGCGCTATATCATAATTACCTGAGCGGTTTCGCCGAACTCGAACCCGGCCCGGCCGCGCCGGCCGAAGTGTTGATCGCCATGGCGGTGAAACTCAGGGACCAGGGTTGCGCCGTGCAGGTATTCCGCCAGGGCAATTTCAAGCGCCCGCTGGCGGATCTGAACGCCGCTGAACTCGACGCCCTGGCTGAAGAAACGGGCGGCAATTACGGCGTTGCCGCAAGCGAATTCCTGGGCTTTCTCGAAGCGCTGCTGGCGCGCGAGCTGGGCCGCCTCGAAGCCACGCCGAAGCTCGATCTGGTGAGCCTGATCGCCGCCTTCAAGTTCAACGAAGGGGAGCGCGAGTTGCTTTCGCATCCGGCGGTGGTGCGTGGCGACGATCCCACGCGGTGGCAGGAGACCGCGCTAGGCCGGGCACTGGTCGCTTTGCGTCCTGACCTGAATTGGCTGGTGGTATCAGCCGGGATGAAGGCGGCCGGCGAGCTTGACGCCGCCGCCGCCCAATCACTGGCGCCGGCATTGGCAGCGCTGCGTGGCGCCGCCGAAGGTTACACGGTGACCATCGAATCCGGGCGCGAGGGTCGGCGCGCCGAGCATCGCCTCAGCGAACTGGGCGACCAGGACTTGCTGTTCGACCTCTATTGCCAGGCCTTGCTGGAAAGACGCCCTCTGCGGCTGGTGGTGGAAACCGCCGCCGAGGTGCTCAAGCTCATCCGCGCCCTGGAGAACCCCGAGCCGCTGATCCGGCTGAGTGAAGTGCTCGGCGCCCGCCTCAGGGGCGAGGCGCTCTCCGGTATCCTCTCAACGCAGGGTCTGGTGCTGCGCAATTTCTCTCTAGCCGAGGGCCTGAGCAAGCTGCGCGCGCTGGCCGACAAAGTGCGCTTCAGCGTGCCCGGGCCGCAGGGGCAGCCGCTGGCGCTGGAGAGCGCGTCCCTGGAGGATTTTCGGCGCGCCGTGCTGCTCATGGGCCGGCGGCAACGGGCCGACAGTTCCCCCAGCCGGGTGCTGGCGCTGATTCGCGACAAGATCGTGCCCGAAATCAAGGGACTGCCCAAGGCGGTGATCGCACCGGGCGCGCACGATCTGGCGCGGGTGGTGGAACTCGCCGGGGCCGGCGTGCCGGCGCGCTATCCGCTGCGCCGCAAATGGACCCGGGTCAACCTCGACCCGCTGGCCAGCATGGGCAGCGGCCTGGAACCGGGCATCCGCAACTGCCTCGGCTGCCCGGTCAACGCGCTCTATGGCCTGGTGAACAAGACCGCGGTGGCGGCGGGCTTCGAGGAGATCATCACCTACGAGGCGACCGGCTGCTTCGAAGTGTATTCAGGGATCTGGCCGTACACCGGCAAGAAGAACCCGTCCCTGCACGGGGTCTTCGGCGGCGCGCCCTCGGAACTGCTGGGTGGTCTGGCGGCAAAGAAAGCCCGCCTGAAACACGCCCACAAGCTCAAGAACGCCGAAGGCGAAGCGCTGCGCCTGGGCTTGAAGCGCACCCTGCATTTGGGCTGGGGCGGCGATGGCGCCACCTTTGACATCGGCTTCGGCAACCTCTCCGGGCTCTTCGCGCGCTTGCAGAAACTCGCGCAAGACCCGCTCGATCTCGAGCTCGATCAGCGCGCGCTCTATGTCTGCTACGACAACGAGGGCTACCAGAACACCGGCAATCAATACTCGGCGGCCTCGGCCCCGGGCGGGCACACCACCACCAATCCGCAAGGGCAGCAAAAGCCCATGGGCAATGATCTGCGCAAGAAGCCCATCGTCGAAATCATGGCCGGCCATGGCGCCAGTGTTGCGGCGCGCCTGAATCTGCATCGCCAGGAACACATCATGCGCGTGGTGGCGCGCGCCCTGGAGGACGGCATCAATGGCGCCTTCCTGCACTTCCTGCAACCGTGTACCACCGGCTGGAAGTTCACCGCCGACAGCCTCACCTACGACCTGGCCTACCTCTCGGAAGAGGGCGGGCTGTTCGCGCCGGTGACCTTTGAACACGGCGTCCCCTACCTCGAAATGTACCCCACGCCGCGCAACCCGGGCGACAGCTTCCTCAAACTCCAGGCACGCTTCAAGCATCTTCTGGGTGGCGGCACGATCGAGAAGAAGCAGGTGCAGCGGGTCATGGACTACTACGCTGCGGAATGGCGGCGTAATGTGCATCTGGGCGGTTTCGAGGACGAGATACCTTATGCCGACCGCCTGGCCTACCTCGAAGAGGAGCACCGCAAGCCGCGCGTCAGCGTCTGAACTTGCGGCAGGTTTCGAAGGGGCTTCAGCCGAACGCTCGTTCTAGGCTAAAATGGCCGATTGCGCATTCCAGCGCGAGGTCATCGTGGCACTTACCTTTCCGAGCAGTCCTTTTATCCTGCACCAGCCTTTCGAGCCGGCGGGCGACCAGCCGGAGGCGATCACCGCGCTGGTCGGAGGGCTGGAGGACGGCCTTGCCTACCAGACTCTGTTGGGCGTCACCGGCTCGGGCAAGACCTACACCATGGCCAACGTCATCGCCCGCACCGGGCGGCCGGCGATCGTGCTTGCCCCCAACAAGACCCTAGCGGCGCAGCTCTACTCCGAGTTTCGCGAGTTCTTTCCCGAGAACGCCGTGGAGTACTTCGTTTCCTATTACGACTACTACCAGCCCGAAGCCTACGTGCCCTCGCGCGACCTGTTCATCGAAAAGGACTCGGCGATCAACGAACACATCGAACAGATGCGCTTGTCCGCCACCAAGGCGCTCCTGGAGCGGCCCGACAGCGTGATCGTGGCCACGGTGTCGTCGATTTACGGCATCGGCGATCCGGTCGATTACCACAGCATGATCCTGCATCTGCGCGAGGGCGAGCGCATCGCCCAGCGCGAGGTTATCCGCCGCTTGGCGGAGATGCAATACGAGCGCAACGAGATCGAGTTCAAGCGTGGCGTCTTTCGGGTGCGCGGCGACGTGCTCGATGTTTTTCCGGCGGAAAGCGCCGAACTGGCCATCCGCATTTCGCTTTTTGATGACGAAATCGAAAATCTGCATCTGTTCGACCCGCTCACCGGCCAGGTGCGCCAGCGTGTTGCGCGCTTCACGGTGTTTCCATCCAGCCATTACGTCACGCCTCGGGCGACGGTGTTGAAGGCGGTCGATGCGATCAAGGCCGAGCTGCGCGAACGCATCGAATTCTTCCAGCGCGAAAGCAAGCTGGTGGAAGCCCAGCGTATCGAGCAGCGCACTCGCTTCGATCTGGAAATGCTGGTCGAGGTCGGGTTCTGCAAGGGCATCGAGAACTACTCGCGCCACCTCTCCGGCCGGGCGCAAGGCGAGCCGCCGCCCACACTGATTGACTATCTCCCCCGCAACGCCCTGATGTTCATCGACGAGAGTCACGTCACCGTGCCGCAATTGGGGGGTATGTACAAGGGCGATCGGGCGCGCAAGGAGAATCTCGTCAACTACGGATTCCGCTTGCCCTCCGCGCTGGACAACCGGCCGCTGCGCTTCGACGAATTCGAACGGCTCATGCCGCAGTGCATCTTCGTTTCCGCCACGCCCGCGGAATACGAACGCCAGCACGCCGGGCAAGTGGTGGAGCAGGTGGTGCGGCCCACCGGCCTGGTCGATCCCGAACTCGAAGTGCGGCCGGCATCGAGCCAGGTCGATGACCTGCTGTCGGAAATCCACCTGCGCGTGCAAGCCGGCAGCCGTGTGCTGGTGACCACCCTGACCAAGCGCATGGCCGAGGACCTCACCGACTACCTCAACGAAAACGGCGTCAAGGTGCGCTATCTGCACTCCGACATCGACACGGTCGAGCGGGTGGAAATCATTCGTGACCTGCGCCTGGGCGAATTCGACGTGCTGGTGGGCATCAACCTTTTGCGCGAAGGTCTGGACATCCCCGAAGTCTCGCTGGTGGCGATCCTCGACGCCGACAAGGAGGGCTTCCTCCGCTCCGAGCGTTCGCTCATCCAGACCATCGGCCGCGCCGCCCGGCACCTCAAAGGCAAGGCCATCCTCTACGCCGACCGGATCACCGATTCAATGCGGCGGGCCATGGGCGAAACCGAGCGGCGGCGCAACAAGCAAATCGAATTCAACACTGTCCGCGGCATCATTCCCAGAGGCGTGGAGAAGCGTATCAAGGACATCATCGACGGCGTGTACGACGTCGACGATGAACGCAAGCAGTTGAAGGCGGCGCAAGAGGAGGCGCGCTACGGCGGCATGGCCGAGAAAGACCTGGAACGCGAAATCAAGGCCGTCGAAAAGGCCATGATGGAGGCCGCCCGGAATCTCGAATTCGAAAAAGCGGCCGAATTGCGCGACCGCCTGCTGGCCTTGAAGGAAAGACTGTTTGGTGTTGCAATTCGCTAGCTTCCAATGGATGAAAGGCGAACTGAAATGAGGCTGCCGATACCGGTCAGACAGGTGAGGATTCCGAACGCCCCGGTCAGGGCGACCACGGCGATCAACAACTGGATCGGCAGCGCGCTCCCGGTCGTTCGCCAGAGCCGCATGGCGATCATCGCCGCGCCGGCGCAGAGCAACCCGATTGCCGCAGGCAGCGTTACCCGTCCTGGCCACAGCAAAAGGTTGTCACTCTTCGGGAATAGGCCAAGCAGACCTCGCCAAAGGCCAAACTCGCTGCCCGACCAGGCCAACGCGCCAAGGGTGAGCGCACCGACGGAAAGCACCAGAGCCGCGAGGAGCGTCGCCAACGTTGCTGCCTTGGGGTGGTCCGCGGGCGCGAGCAGCGCGGTGGCGCCGAGACCAAGCGCGACCACTGTGGGCACGCCCATCGCGGATAGGGCGGGCGAGGCCGCCGCGAGCGCGAGCGGCGTCAACGCGATGCCGAGCAGAATGGTGCCGGCGGCACCGAGTAGGGCCGCGGCTAGGCCCACCTGAAGACTCGGAGCATTCATTTCGGCGAGGAACCAGACCTGCGCGTGGGGGTCAAGGCGGGCGAGCGGCAGGGGTGCGGTGGGCGGCGCCGGCAATCGCTCACCCCAGCAGCACCCCCACCACCGCTCCGCAGGACAGCGTCGCCAGCGTTCCCGCCAGCAAGGACTTGAGCCCCAGTTCCAGCACTTCTTCACGGCGCTCGGGGCAGAGCGTGGTCATGCCGCCGATCATGATCCCCAGGCTGCCGAAGTTGGCGAAGCCGCACAGGGCGTAGGTCATGATCAGGCGGCTGCGCGCGGACAGCGCCTCGGGCGGGAGCTTGGCGAGGTCGAGGTAGGCGATGAATTCGTTCAACACGGTCTTGGTGCCCATCAGTGCTCCGGCGGTGCGTGCTTCTTCCCAGGGAATGCCGGCCATCCACACCAGCGGGGCCATGAGATAGCCGAACAGGCGTTGCAGGGAAAGCGGCTGCTCGCCCAGCGGCGGCAGGGCACCGAGGATGAGGTTGGCCAGATGCACCAGGGCCACCAGCACCAGCAACATGGCGACGATGTTGATCAGCAGTTTCACGCCTTCGAGAGTGCCCTGGGTGATGGCATCCATGGTGTTGCGGGCGGTGCTGGGCAAGTCGAGGCGGCCGCCGGTGGGCTCGCCCTCGGGCGGCACCAAGACCAGCGAGAAGAGAATCGCCGCCGGCGCGCTCACCAGCGAGGCGATCATCAAGTGGCCCAGGGCATCGGCAATGACCGGCCCCAGAATCATGGCGTAGAGCGCCATCACCGTGCCGGCGATGCCGGCCATGCCGCCGCTCATGATGATGAACAGTTCGCCCCGCGAAACCTTTGCCAGATAAGGCCGGACGAACAGAGGCGCTTCGACCATGCCGACGAAGACGTTCGCCGCGGTGGCGACGCCCACCGCACCACCCACGCCCATGATGCGTTCCAGCACCCAGGAAAAGGCCTTCACGAACACCGGCAGAATGCGCCAATGAAAGAGCAGGGCGGAGAGTGCGCTAACCACCAGCACCAGCGGCAGAGCCTGAAAGGCCAGCACGAAACTGGCGCCGGGCTGAAGCTCCTTGAAGGGCAGGGCGGCACCGCCGAGATAGCCGAAAACGAAGCGCGTGCCTTCGCGGGTGGAGGCCTCGAGCGCGAGCAGGCCTTGGTTGAGGCCCATGGAAAAAGCCTTGAAGGTGGGCAGTTTGAGCAAGAGCGCGGCGAGCAGAAACTGGAGCAGTACGCCGGCCACCACGCCGCGCCAGGGAATGCGCCGGCGCCGCTCGGACAGCGCGTAGGCGACCAGCAGCAGGCAGGCAAAGCCGAGCAGCGAATGCAGGAGGGGCGTCATGACGAGATGTTAACCTAGACGGGCAACTTGCGGCTTCCCTTGCCGGGGGTGAGCGCGGCGCGCTATGCTCCGGGCGTTCCAGCCTGGGCTGGTGGTCCGGGCGTTTCCCGAAACGGAGTAGGCTTGAGCTTCTTGCGGTGTTTCCAGATCGGTCTCTTCACCTCCTGGGCCGGTCTCGCTGGAGCTGGGGCTTGGGCGCAGTTGCCCCCGCAAGCGCAGTCGCAGTCGCCGCCGCCCGGTCTGGCCCCTGAAGGGGTCGGCTTGGTGGTATCGGAAGCGGCGCGCGACTTGCTCTCGCGCGTGCGCCCGGCGGTGGTCCAGATCAAGGGTTTTTTCGGCGGCAATACCTCCCAGGCTTTTCACGGCACCGGCTTCGCGGTGGCGCCGGGCGGCCTGTTCGTCACCAACTACCATGTGGTGGCCGAGCAGGTGACGTACCCGGACAAGTACCGACTCGAGTACCGCACGCCCGAGGGCGCGACGGGCAAGATCGAGGTGCTCGCGGTCGATGTACGCCACGATCTGGCCGTAGTACGCACCGAAGGTTTCGCGCCGCTGCCCTTGAGGCTCGATGCCCGGGTGCCGGACAAGGGCTCGCGGGCGTTTTCGATCGGCTTTCCGCTAGACGTGGGCCTCACCATCACCGAGGGTGTTTCCAATGGCCGGGTCGAGGACTCCTTCGATCCGCGCATTCACTATTCGGGCGCCATCAACGGGGGCATGTCTGGCGGGCCGGCGCTCAATGCGCGGGGCGAAGTCATCGGCGTCAATGTCTCCGGCTATCGCTTCCAGCAACTGGTGAGTTTTCTGGTACCCGCGGCGCATGCCCGGCAGTTGCTGGACCGCGCTTTGGCCGCGCCTGCGCCGTCCCAGCAATTGAAGCGCGATGCTGTCGCGCAGTTGCAGGCGCACGCCGCGGCCTTGGTGGGCGCGCTGGTGGGCGAGTTTCCCACGCAGCGGGTGGCGGGCTATGTCTTGCCGGCCAAGATCACGCCCTTCGTTGATTGCAGTGCCTCGGGCGACCCGGCGCCGCAGTCGCCGGTGCAGACGGTCACCATCAAGTGTTCCGCCAAAGCCGGTCTGTACGTGCAGCAGGGTTTGTACACCGGGGACCTCAGCTATGCCCATTACGTGCTGTCCACCGACAAGCTCGACGGCTGGCGCTTCGCCCGCAAGCTCTCGGGCTATTCCTCGGCCAAGGGTGCCTTCGGCTCGCGTCGCCACGTCGGCCCGTTCGCCTGCGAAAAAAGCGTGGTCAAGCTCAAGGGCTTCGATGCCAGCCTGCTGGTGTGTGCGCGCAACTACCGGCGCCTGGAAGGCCTCTCCGACCTCACCGTGCGGGTGATCAGTCTCAACCACGGCTTGCAGGGATTCGCCAGTCATCTGGACATGTATGGTGTCGATTACGCCGCTGGCCTGGCCTTCGTGCGACGCTTCGTGGAGGCCATGGAATGGACGCCGTGAGGCCCGACAGCTTTCTGGTCGAAGTGCTCGACCATCACGGCCGGGCGCAAACCCGCTTGCGCTTTCCCCTGGTCGAAGGCAGGGGTGAGGCCACCGTGGGACGGGGGTTGGCCGCCGATGTGTTGATCGACGACGCCCACGCCGCCGCGGTGCATGTCCGCATCGCCGTCGACGACACGGGCGCGGTGCGCCTGAGTGACCTGGGTTCGCTCAACGGCCTGGTGGTGGGCGGCAAACGCGAGCACGGAGCCACCGAGGCGCTGCTCACCGGAGAGGTGTTCCAGATCGGTCGCACGCGCTTGCGTGTGCGCACCGCCAGTGAGAAGCTGCCCGCGGAAAAGCCTGAGGGCTCGGCGCGGCTCGAACTGGCGAGCGCATCCGGTCGCCTGGCCTTGGCCGGGGCCGGCGCCTTCCTGCTCTATGGCGCCTATGCCGCCTGGGTCGAGGCACCGCGCGATGTGGCCTCCAGCATGGTCACCCATGTGGCGTTTTCGGCGGGAGCCGCGGCGATCTGGATTACCGCCTGGGCGTTGCTCGCGCGCATGCTCACTGGGGAGTGGCGGTGGCTGCGCCAGGCGGCACTGTTCTTCGGTGTCATGGTGGCGATCGGCGTGATCGAGAATCTCCTGGAGATTGCCGCCTTCGCCTGGTCGCTGCCGCCCTGGCCGAGCCGCGAGCTGCTGCTGGGCGTGCTCGGTTTCGGCGCGCTGCTCTTCGGTCATTTGAGCATCGCCTCGCACCTCGCGGCGCGGCATGCGGTGATCCTGGCCGCGGTGCTGCCGCTGCTGGTCGGCGGTACCTCGTTGTGGGTGCAGTCGCGCAGCGATGCTCGCAATGTCAATCACATCGGCATGGACGAGCGCATTTACCCAGGCGCCCTGCGCTTGCGTGCCGGCAAGCCTCTGGACACCTTCTTCGCCAACGCCGCCACCTTGAGCCAGCAGGCCGAGGCTCGGCGCAAAGAGGTTCCCGCCGATGACGATGCCGATGAGATCGACCTGCTCGATTGAGCAGACGCATGACTGATACCGTTGCACCGGCGAAGTCCGGTACCCGGTTCCTTGAGTGGCCTGGACTGCGGCCGGAAGGGCGAATCCTGGTTTGGTCCGCGCCTCATGGAGCACGGGCGAGCAGTGCACAACGGAACCGTAAGGAGGGAGTTCTGCGTGAGCGAGCTCCATGACCAACCCTGATTCAGCAAGGAGCGAGTTCAATATGCGTAGCACTCTCAACTTGGCGCTCGGCGCGATGCTGGCGCTCCTGCACGCGCCGTCCGGCGCTCAGACCACCGACCAACTGCCGCGCAGTCGAGGCGCCATGCTCTATGAAAACCATTGCGGAACTTGCCACAGCAAGGAGCTGCATTGGCGTGACCAGCGGCTCGCCAAGGATTGGGCCGGGCTTGCCAATCAAGTGCGCCGCTGGCAGAACAACGCCGGACTCAACTGGACCGGCGAGGACATCGAGGCCGTGGCCATGCTTCTGAACGAGCGCTATTACCGCTATCCGCGCTAAGGCCGGGGGTGCGAGGCGAAGCCGGCGGTCTGGCGCCCTCCGTGGGGTGTTCTAAGGCCCGCCAGGGCCGAAGCCACCAGATCGTTAGGATCAACCGCGAAGCGGCGATTCCGCCGTGGCCGGACGGTCCGCGGACAAGCCCTACTTCACGCGGCGGGCGGTGAATTCCTCTTCGATGTTGTCGCGGAAATAGCTGGCCGCCGCGGACGAGGACAGGAGGCGCCGCGCCACTTCGGCGGATACGCCGCGGTACTCCAGGATCTGACCGTTGCTGAATTCCACCTGCAACACCCGGTTGCGCTCGTCAAAGCCGGCGGCGCGCAAGGTTCCGCTGGACAGGCGCTTCATTTCCATATTTGATCCCCGACCGATTCGGTACAATCCAGGCAATTCTAACAAAACGCCAGGCGCGCGCGGCAGCCCGCGGCGCGGCGCGGAGGAAGCATGAGCAGCAGCTTGAGCCCGTTTTCGGTCGAAGAGCTTTGGGCCATCCCGCGCCCCGGCGCGCCGAGCCTTGCGCCCGATGGTTCGCGTCTGGTGGTGGCCTTGACCCGCTATGATCTGGCGAAAAACGAAGCCCACGATGAAATTTGGGTTCAGGCGGTGCGCGGCCGGGCACGGCGTCGCCTGGCCGAGGCGAGCAGCGGTTCCGACCCGCGCTGGTCGCCCGATGGCCGGCGGATCGCTTTCATCGCCAAGCGTGACGGCGACGAGGTGCCCCAGGTCTATGTCATCGACCCCGATGGCGGCGAGGCGCGGCGGGTCACCCGGCTGGCCACCGGCGCCTCGAACCTGCGCTGGTTTCCCGACGGCCGCCACCTCGCCTTCATCTCCTGGGCCTGGCCCGATCTGGCCACCCCGCAAGCGCAGGCGCGGCGCATGCGCGAGCAGGAAAAAGATCCGGTCAAAGCCCACGCCAGTGAGCACCTCAGTTATCGCTACTGGGACCACTGGCTCACCGATGGGCGCGTGCCGCGCATTTACATCGCCAGCCTGGGCGGCGGCCAGTGCCGCGATCTGCTGGGCGGCAGCGCGTTTTCGCTCCTGTGGTTCGACCCCAGCCGCGAGTTCTTCGACATCAGCCCGGATGGGCGCGAAATCGCGCTCTCCGTGGATTTTTCGGCCGAGCCGAAATGGGGCAATGACTGCGACATCGTCACCGTCGACGTGGCCAGCGGCAAGTGGAAGAATCTTACCGCCGGCAGCCGCCGCTCGAATACCGAGCCGAGCTACTCCCCCGATGGCCGACGGCTGGCCTACCTGAGTTGCGACTATCATCGCTCCCTCGACGACCAGCCGCGCCTCAGCATACGCGAACGCAAGGGCGGCGCGACCCGCCGTTTGGCCGCCGAATGGGATCGCGCGCCTTCACATTTGCGCTGGGCGCGCGATTCCAGCGCGCTCTACTGTCTGGCCGAAGACCGCGGTCATCAGCCGCTTTTCCGCGTCGCCCTGGAGGACACTCAACCCGAGCGCCTCACCGGCGCTGGCACCGTCACCGGTTTTGATCTCGGCTCGGATGGCCGCACGGTGGTCTATACCCACTCCAGCATGTGCCTGCCGCCCGAGGTCTGCGCGCGCAGCGCGAACGAGGCCGAGCGAGTGTTGTTCGCGCCCGGGCAGCGCATCGTCGAGCGTGCCCGCTTGGGCGAGGTACGCGAGCTTCGAGTGACTGGTGCCGGGGGCGAGCCGGTGCAGATGTGGGTGACTTATCCGCCGCGCTTCGACCCGGCCAGAAAATGGCCGCTGCTGCACCTGATTCACGGCGGGCCGCATTCAGCCTGGCTGGATTTCTTTCATTTTCGCTGGAATGCGCAGATCTTCGCCGCCCAGGGTTATGTCGTGGTCAGCGTCAACTACCATGGCTCCAGCGGCTGGGGGCAGAGTTTTCTGGAAAGCGACAATGGCTGTTATGGCGAGAAGGAGCTCGCGGACCTCGAAGCCGCCACCGATTTCATGCTCGCCCAGGGATGCATCGACCCACGGCGCCTGTACGCCGCCGGCGGCAGTTATGGCGGCTACATGGTGGCCTGGCTGAACGGTCACAGCTCACGCTATCGCGCCTATGTGTGTCACGCCGGCTGCTGGGATTGGGTGAGCATGATGGCCACCGATGTCTACAGCTATTTCAATCACGAGCTGGGCGCCTTCCACTGGGACGACGAGCAGCGGGTGATGCGCCAGTCGCCGCACCATTTCGCCGGAAACTGCGCCACGCCGACATTGGTGATCCATGGCGAACTCGACTACCGCGTGCCGGCCGCGCAGGGCTTGCAGTATTACGCCACACTTAAGGCGCGTGGTGTGCCGGCGCGGCTCTTGGTCTTTCCCGATGAGAATCATTGGATCCTCAAGCCGCGTAATGCGCAGCGCTGGACCCAGGAGTTTCTCGACTGGCTGGCACGCTTCGGCGGGTCGCGACTCAAGACCCCTGGCGCGGTGGCGGCGAAGGCGCCAGCAGCACCGAAGCGAGCGCGCCAAGCACCAGCACCAAGGCGGTGATCTCCTGCCAGCGCAGCTCCTCACCCAACATCCACATGCCGGAGAGCACGCCGACCACGGGTACGAGCATGCTGCTGATGGAACTCACGGTCACCGAGACCAGGGTTACCAGCTTGTACCAAGCCCAGTGGCAGAGCACGAAGGCCACCAACACCACATAGGCCAGGCCGATGCCCTGTTCAACACTGGGGCGCGGCATGCCTTGGGGCTCGAACAGAAATGCCGCCAGGGCGATCGGCGGTAAAGCCAGTCCCAGTTGCCAGGCGGTGAGCGAGGAAGGTGGCAGCTCGACTGGATAAAGCTTGATCACCAGCGTGCCGATCGCCCAGGCGAAAGCCGCGGTCAGCATCAGTGCCGCGCCCAGGGGCGCGCCCTGGAGGCGGTTGGCCTCGTCCCAGACCAGCAGCGCCAGGCCGGCGATTCCCGCGGCCAGCCCGGCGAGGCGATGCGGCGAAGGCCGCTCGCGCAGCAGCCACATCGACAGCGGCACGCTCCAGAGCGGCATGGTAAAACCCAGGATCGAGGCGCGGCCCGCCGGCAGCATGGTGATGGCGTAGCCGGTGCAGAGATTCCAGGCAATGGTGTTGAAGAGGGCAATCACCAGGAGCCGCGGCCATTGCCCGGTGGGTACGTCCAGGGGCTGCCGGGCCAGGCGCGCCAGCAGAAATAGGCCCAGGGCGCCGCCGCCGAGGCAAATCATGCGGAAGTGCAGTACCGGGATTTCGGTGACCACGAACTTCATCACCGGCCAATTGACGCCCCAGCCGAGGCTCAGGATCGCCACGAGCAGGAGCCCCAGAGGAGGCAGCGAAGTGCGCGAAATATGCGCCATGGCAGGTTGAACGGGAGGGCGGCTGGAGGCGAAGGCGCGAAGGTACGTATAATTGCCCCGTTTGTCCAATCCGCCACGAAAGGAATCGCCATGAACCGATACCCAGCCGCCGCGTTGACGCTCTGCCTCGCCGCCTTCGCCGGGGCCGCCGCCGCCGGGCCGGCCATGAAGGAGGGTCAGTGGGAAATGACCATTCAGAGCAAGATGGAAGGTATGCCCATGCAGCCGCCGCCGATGACCTTCAAGCACTGCTACACCGATCGCGATGTCGCCGACGGGCGGCGCATCGTCGAGCAGCAAAACAGCAAGAACGGCAAATGCGAAATGGTCGACTTCAAGGAGTCGGGCAACACCGTCACCTACAGCATGAAGTGCCAAACACCGCAGGGCGACAGCTTCACCAAAGGCAGTTCGACCTACAAGGGAGATTCCTACACCGGCACCATGCACATTCGCATGAACATGCAGGGCCAGAAAATGGAAATGACCCAGGTGCATAACGGAAAACGCCTCGGGGCCTGCAAGGCGAGTTGAGCGCTACGCGTGCACCGGCGCATGGGTCTTGACCCGGCGACCGGCGCTCGCCCTTGCTGGTGAATCGCTGAATTCCGGCCGGCGCGGGAATGACGGATCTTGATCTGAACCGCGTCTCCCCAGACGGTTCAAGCTTTCGCAGCAGAGTGCCGTTACCACGCTTGGGACGGGTGGACAATGAGCGTGGCGGACAGCGGTCGAGATTCGGTATTGGAGGCGGTGCTCGCCAGCGGCGTCAGCCTGCCGTCGCCCAGCCAGTCCTTGCTCCACCTGCGCGAAGCCGCGGCGGACCCGCGGATGGGGCCGCGCCAACTGGCGGACATCGTCGAGCAGGATCCGGTGCTGGTCGGCGCCCTGGTGCGGGTGGCCAACTCGCCGGTGTTCTATCAGCAGCGGGCGCCACGCTCGCTGGCGGAGGTCATTGCCCTCCTGGGGGCCACCAAACTACTAGGAATTGCTGTGAGCAGCGCCTTGCGGGGGAAGATCCCGGGGGTTGATCCGGCCATCGTCGATGCCATCTGGGCCCGTTCGGCGGACGTGGCCGCCTGTACCTTTCAGGCGGCGCGGCGCTCGCACCGGCGGGACCTCGCCGATCCGGGCTACTTCACGGCGCTGGTGCATGACGCCGGTCTGTGCGTGATGCTGCGCCGCTTTCCACTGCATGCACCGATGTTGCGGGTGGCCCACCCGGCGGAGTTCGACGCCGCGGCCCTGGCCTTCGATGCCGCCGCCGGCACCGAGCACGCTGCGGTCGGAGCGCTGATCGTGCGCAATTGGAAGTTGCCAGCGCAAATTTCCGATGCGGTGAACCTGCACCATACCTTGCCGCAACTCAGCCACGTTAGCGACGAGGTCGCCGCCTTGACCACTCTGGTGGCCCTAGGGCGGCGCTTGGCCGACGGACCGAGCGCTACCTGGGAGACTTGGGCGCCCTTGGCCGAGCGCTGGCTCGGAGTCGATGCCGCCTTGTTGGCTTCCCTGGAGATTCCAGCCTCGGCCGCGGACTAACACGGGTCAGCAGAGCATGAGCACATCGATCGAGATCCCGGAGTCCCTGCCCAAGGACGAAGCGTTGGTGGCGCTCATCGCCACGGCGCATGAGCTTGCCGACGTTGAACGCCTGGTGGCGCTGGTGCCGCCCCTGTGTGCCGACGGCCGGCCTGACGCCGGTTTGGATGCAGCCGATGCGGCGGTGCGTGTTGCCGCCGACCGGGGTGATATTCTTTGGCGCGTGCGCGCCCTGCGCGCCCGCGCTCGAGCCAAGAGTGAGCTGGCCGAATATCGCGGTGTGGTGCGCTCGCTGCTCGAAGCGCAGGCGCTCAATGCCGATCTTGACGATGCCGAGGAGGCGCGCCAAATCCAGTCCGCGCTGGGTCTCGCCTATGGCCGCCTGGGCGCTCGCGCCGAAGCAATTGCCGCGCACCAGCAGGCCTTGGTCCTGTCGCGGCAGACTTCGCTCCGGGCACAGTTCGATGCCTTGGCGAACCTGGGCATTACGCTGATGAGTTGCGAGCGGCCCGACGAGGCGGTGGGTTACTTTCGGCAGGCGTTGAGCCTGGCTCAGGCCAGCGGGGACACCAAGCTTGGTCTTCGCGCGCGCATCAATCTCTACGCCTCGCGCGCGGTCGCGCTCGACCTCCTCAAGCGGCGTGGCGAAGCCGTCGGGGGAACGTCGGCGCTGCAGGGTATTCTGGGCGATTATGAGCTGCTGCTGGCCGATTGCCAGGCCGCGCAGGCGGCTGGCTACGAGCAACTCGTCCAGCAGCACATGGGCATCGTGCTGCGCGGGTTGGGGCGGTTTGCCGAAGCAACAAGAAAGCTGGAGGGTGTTCTGGCTTATGCGCGCGAACACCATTGGGAACGAGTCGTCGCCGATGTGCAGTTTCATCTTGCCGGCATTCTGGCGGAAACCGGCGACTACGCCACCGCCGAGGGCTTGTTCGACGAAGTGCTGGGCGCGTACCGGCAGGCGGAGTTCAAGGTTTCGATCCTGGAGGCCCATCGCGAACGGGCACACCTGTTCGAACTCGCCGGACGCTTCGACCGCGCCTATCAGGAGTTGAAGATCCACGAACAAATACGTCTACAAATGGCGGCGAGCGAAGAGCAGTTGAGCCTCGCGCTGAGCGCCTGGCGCGATGAGTACGCGGCGGCGCGGGCCGCCAGGGACCAGGCCGAGCAGCGGGCGCGAGAACTGGCGGTGGTGAATGCGCGGCTTGCCCAGGAGAACCTCGCGCTCGACCAGGCCGCTCGGCATGACGCCCTCACCGGCCTGCCCAATCGGCGCTTTGCCGAGATCTGGGTCACCGAGTGGCGTCGGGCCAAGCCCACCACGGACGAAACACTGGCTCTGGCGGTGATCGATATCGATCACTTCAAGACCATCAACGACAACTGGTCGCATCTGGCGGGGGACGCCGTGCTCAGTGAGGTTGCCGCAATCTTGCGCGCCCTTTGTCGACGAGAGGATTTCGCCTTGCGCCAGGGTGGCGACGAATTCCTGATCTTCTTTCCCCACACCCGAGCCGAGGATGCCCGCGCGGTCTGTGAGCGGATCGTGCAGCAGGTGGCGGCACATGATTGGAGCCGCCTCGGGGCGGGGCTCAAGGTGACGGTTTCGATCGGTGTGGCCGCCGCGGGAGCCGACGGCCCGCTCGAAGAACTCCAGCGCGCCGCCGATATGCAGCTCTACCGCGCCAAGGCCGCCGGGCGCAACCGCGTCGCCCCTGCTGTCGTTGCAGCCTCACCGAGCGGCCAGCGCGCCGCCTGATGCCATTTCCAAATCAAGATGGAAGCGCGAAGGCGAGGGAGCGGCGGCGAGACCGTACCTGGCGTACGGCGAGCCGCCCGGCGAAGCGCCCGGGCCGGCGAAGCTGCCCCAGCGAAGCCGACCAAGTTAACGCTTGATTTGGAACTGGAACGGAACCGGCTTCGCCGGTCGGCGGGCGAACCCCGAACGAATTTGCCCGCGGGCTTGTGGGGCGTGTATTCAGCGCGCTTCGAGCTGGAATTCGCCCTTGTGGTCGAAGGGCAGCCTTTGGGTTACCTGGGTGACGGTGCTGGCGAGGTTGCGGCTCGCCGGGGTGCCCAGCACCACCGCGCCCTTGATGCGGTAGCGCAGCGCGCCGCCGGAGCGTCCGGCTTCCTTGATGAGCTTGGGCAGCACCAGCAGGTTCGCGGCGGCTTCGGCCTCCAGCACCGCGCTGGAAAAGCGCGGCACCTTCACGAATTGATCGCTGACCACCGTGGCGAGCGCCACCTCGTTCACTTCGAGTTCGAGCGACAGTCCGGTGATGTCGAGGTCGGCGTCGTTGGGATTGGTCACCCGCAGTTTGATGGCGAAGCGCTGCTCCAAGGGCGTGGCGCCGGTGAGGGCCATGGACAGCAGCGACACCTTGGGACGCTCGGTGTAGGTGCCAACGCCGGCGCAGGCGGCGAGCACGGCGAGCAGGAGGGCCAGGCAAAGGCCAAGCTTAAACGGGCGAGCGGAAGGCATGGCGGGCAAGGATGCTGAGGTGATGCCGCATTATCGCCGATTCGTCAGGCCCGCGCCCGCCACCGTCTTACCACCCTCCGCCCAGCGCCTTCACCATCGCCACCCACTCCATGGCCGCTTGCTCGCGGGCCAGGAGCCGCTCGTCGTCGAGCGCATGGTGCTGGCGTTCGCTGTCGAGCACATTGAGGTAGTCGACCAGGCCCTGCTGGTAGCGGGCCTGCGTCAGCCTTGCGCTCAGGGCGTGGGCCTCCAGGGCCCTTCGGGCCTGTACTTCCCGCGCCTGGGCGCGGGTGAGGCGCAAGGCGGCGCGCTCCGCTTCCTCGACCGCCACCGCGGCGGCGGTTTCGTAGCGGATGCGCGCCTGCTCGTAGCGCGCTTGCGCCGCCTCGATGCCGGAGTGGATGGCGCCGCCTTGGAACAGCGGCAATTGCACTTGCGCCCCGCCGCTGCCCTGTCGGCTGCCGCTGGCGGCAAGATTGGCGCCGTTGATGGCGAGGAAGCCCAGCGACAGGCCCAGCGATAGCCGCGGATAGGCCGCGCTCGTGGCGACCCCGATGCGTGCATGCTCCGCCGCCACGGCGCGTTCGATGGCCAAAAGGTCCGGCCGGCGCGCCAGCAGTTCTCCCGGCAGCGCAGCCGCCAGTGCGGGCACTTTGGGCAGCTTGGCGCGCTGAGAACCTTGGTAGAGCGGCGCCGCCCACAGCACGCCGGGCACGCCGCGGGCCATTTGCAGCGCGGTGTCGCGCAGCGGTACGGGGTCCTGGGCGAAGCGCACTTGCGGGTCCATGAGCCAAAGGTCGGCTTGAGCGGTATCGCGAATGAAGGAACCGGTCTGCTTGGTGAAGCCGACCAGAATGGAAGCCTGCTGCACGATCAGCATGGTGGCGAAAGCGATGCCCGCCACCAGGCCAAAATACTTGAGGCGATCGGAGAAGAGCATTTTGAGGGCGATGTCCAACATGATGGGCGGTTCTGACTGGCTAGTTGATCACCGAGGGACACTGTCTCAGGAACGCGCTGGACGCCATTTGATCGAGCAAGGCGCGAGCCAAATCCGCGCGATGCAACTGGGTGCGCATCCCGGTACGCAAATCGGTGCCCAGGCGGTAGTGACCGGTCCCCGGCCGATCCAGCAATCGTGGGGGGCGCAGAATGGTCCACTCGAGCTTCGAGCGCACCGTGATCGCCTCTTGCTCCTGCGCTTCCCGCAGGCGTTCGGCGCCGATGATCCTGGGAAGGAAGGCACGCGCCACAAAAGAGAGGCGCTGTTGGCTGTCGCCCACGCCGATGGTGGAAACGCTGATAAAGCGGGGTACCTTCGCCGCGGTGAGCGCCGCTATGATGTTCTCCGTGCCCTTCGAGCGCACGGTTCCGGGGGGGTGTCCAAGTCGCACGCCGAGTACGGAAATCGCGACCTCGGCCCCCGAGACGGCGTTGGCGACCGCAGCGCGATCCAGAACGTCGCCGCGCAGGGTTTCGAGACGCGGGCTGGAGAGCGCGATTTGCCCCGGGTCGCGGGCGAAGGCAAGAACGCGGTGGCCGCGTTCCAGGGCCTGTTTCAGTAGTTCGATGCCGGTGTTGCCGGTGCTGCCGAAGACCACGACTTTCATGGGTATCTCCTGGGGTTGTGCCGTCCGTTCGAAGCCCCCGGACGGCCTGGGAAAGTGGGACAGAGCGGAGGCGGAAGGTGGCCTTTACGCGCGGCCCTCGGCCCGCGCCCGATACCAGGCGACGGTGCGGGCAATGCCTGCTTCCGTGGGCGTGGGCACGAGGCCGAAGTGCGCCTCGAAGCGATGCGACGCCACCACGAAGGGCGCGGTGAACTGGTACATCATCTCCACCGAGGCGCGCGCGCCGGGGTTGAAGAGCCCGGCCAGGCGCATCAGCAAGGGGGTGATCACGCGGTAGCCCACTGGGCGACCCAAGGCCTCGCCAGTGAGGTCGAGCAGGTCGCCCTGGCTGCGCGCCGGCGCATGGGGGGCGATCCAGGCCTGGCCCAGAGCGTCATCGCGGGTGCCCAGCAAGGCGGCCGCGCGGCCCACATCTTCGATGTAGGCGAAGGAGTGCGGCTGATCGGTCGCGCCCAGAAGCTGAGCTTTGCGTCCGGCCACCAGCGGCGCGAAAACGCGCTCACCCAGGGCGGAGAGCGTCACCCCGGGGCCGTAGTAATCGCTGGAACGCAGCGCCGTGGTTTCGACTTCGCCACGCGTATGCGCGGCCAGCACCTCGGCCGCGAGTCGCGCCCGCAGCTCGCCCTTGGCGGAGCGCGGGCGGATGGGCGAGTCTTCGCTGATGGGTGCGCTGGGGTCGTAGAGGTAGAGGTTTTCGATCGAAACGTAGCGCGCACCCACCGCCTGGGCAGCATTCAGGGCGCTCGCCTGCAGGACGGGGAAAAGCGCCTGCCATTGGTGATAGGGCGGATTGAGCGCCTGGTAGAGCACGGCCGCGCCTTGCGCAAGTTCACGCACCGCGGCGGCATTCAGGCAGTCGGCGGCGCACACTTCGACCTCCCGGGGCAGCAGATCGGGACGCTGGCCGCGGCGGTTCACGGCGCGCACGGCCAGCCCCCGAGCTACGAGGGCGCGGGCGGTCCAGCAGCCCACCGGTCCGGTGCCGAGGATGAGATGAAGAACTGGGTTCATGGGGATTCCTGGCGGGTAGTGATGGAGTTGAAAGCGCAGGCGCTGCCCGCTTGAGTTGGTATGTGAAAGTATATAACATTTACTTTAGCCAACAATGTTAACCTTGTCAACATGGCTGCGAAAAAATCTTCCTCCCCTCCTGGTGCAAGTAAGACGCCGTCGCGGACAGCGCCCGCGAATCGCGCTCCTGCCCAACCGCCGAAGCGGGGGCAGGGCGTAAGCCTGCCAGTGAGCTTGCCGCTGGGGGCCCGGGCCGCTCCGCCGGTGCAGAAGAAACGCGCCGGTGCCTATCACCATGGCGATCTCAAGCGCGCCCTGATGGATGCGGCGCTGGCGCTGGTGCGTGAGCGGGGCCCTGGCGGCTTCAAACTGGTGGAGATCTGCCGCGCCGCGGGGGTCAGTCAGGCGGCGTTCTACCGGCACTTCGAGACTCGCGAACAGCTACTTGCCGAGCTTGCCCGCGAGGGCTTCGAGAAGCTGCGCACCATGGTGGAAGAGGGTCTGGGCCAGGCCAAGGACGCCGCTGAGGCGGTGCGTCGCGGCGGGCTTGCCTATCTTCTGTTCGCCCGTGACTGCCAGGGGCATTTGCACCTCATGTTCTCCGCGGCGGGCATCGAACAGGGGGCCTTGCCTCAGGATCCGCGCAGTTTGCAGGAAATGCTGACCGGCGCGGCCTGTGTCCTGCCCGGGCAAGATGGCAATGCCACCGAGGCTGCTTTCGCCGGCGCAGTGCATGCCGGGGAGGCGACCTTCACCGCGCTGGTGGCCGCCTTCGCGCGCCTCGCCGAACTGCCGGGCAAGACTCGCTACTGGTCGCCAGAAGCCGCCCCCGCGGTGGCGGTGGCCTTCTGGGCCATGGTCCATGGGGTGGCGGTGCTGGCCATGGAAGGCCAGTTGGGCAGTGATCCCTGGGGCGACGAAACCCAGGCCTACCTGCGCGATTGGTTGCTCGACCCCTGGTTGCGTGGGTTGGCGGCGGGGGATGAACAGGCAAGTCGGCGGAAGTAGAAGTGCCATGGTTTCTTCCCGCCGGCTCGTCTAGAATCGCCCAACCATGGCGCAAGAACCCAGTACCCTGGCGGTCTCCGCCACCGCGACCGACGCACCCGAGGCGCTGCTTTCCGAAGCCGAGCGACTGGTGTACGACGGTCAAGCCATGCGCGCCATCGCGTTGGCGGAACGCTGCTGGGCGCTGATCGAGTTCACCGAGAACCTGCGCTTGCAGGCCCATTGCCAGCGCCTGCTCGGCTTGGCGCATGAGCGTCGAGGGGCGCCCGACGATGCCTTGCGTGCTGTTTATCGCAGCCTCGCCTTGTACGAGAAGCTCGGCGATCGCCACGGCCAGGCGCGCACGCTGAGCCTGGTGGCGGTGCAGCTTGCCGTCATCGGCAGCAGTGCGCAAGCCTTTGACCATCTCGAACGTGCCGTCACGATTGCCGCCGAACTGCGCGACCCCGACACCGATTTTCGGGTCTGGAACAACCTGAGTGTGATCTATGATCGGCTTGAGGACTATCCCAAGGCGATCGCCGCCATTCACACCGCGCTCGATAACGCCCGGCTGCTCGGCAACGAGCATATGCTCAAACATGCCGAGACGGCGCTGGTGATCAGCAGAATTCGCCAGAGTCTGCACACGCTAGAGGGGCAGGACGCCCCGGAAAACCGTGCCCTGCTGGCCGGAATCCTGGCCGAGGCCAGACTTCATTGCGAGGCCTGCCGAGCGCTGGGCTTCGACGTGATGGTTACCACCACGACCCAGGCCATGGGCGACGGTTTTCTCGCCCTGGGTCGCACCGATGAGGCGCGGGCCGCGCTCGAAGATGGACTGAGCATCGCCGTCACGCTCGGTCAGCGTGGCGAGGAATGCGACTTCGAACTCAAGCTCGGCATGGTGCAGTGTGCCGCCAGCGAGTTCCAGCGAGGCATGGTGCGTCTGCGCCGCGCCCTGGCGATCGCCGAGGACCTCGGCCGGCGCGACTTGCGGGTCAACTGCCACAAGCGCCTGTCGAAGGCGCTACAGGATCAAGGCGAACTCGCGGGCGCCCTGGCGCATTACCAGCAGTTCCACGAGCTGCAGGTAAGCATCATGCGCGCCAACGCCAGCGCGCATGTGCAAGTGATGTCCTTGAAGCTCGACATCGAAAGAACGCGACTTGAAGCGGAAATCCTCCGCCTGCGCGCCACCGAGCTGGAACGCGACAATCGCAATCTTCAGAACCACGCCCAGCAGTTGAGCCGCGAGGCCCTGGAAGACCCCCTTACCGGGCTCGGCAATCGGCGCTTCTTCGAGCAGCAGGTGAGCGCTTTGCGCAGCGGAAGCGGGGCGACTCTGACGCTGGCAATCGGCGACATCGACCATTTCAAGCGCGTCAACGACAATTTTTCGCACGCCGTGGGCGACGACGTTTTGCGTGAAGTGGGCGCTTTGTTCCGGCGCTGCTTCCGCCCGCAGGACGTGGTGGCGCGGTTCGGCGGCGAGGAATTCGTGGTGGCGATTCTCGGTTCCACGCCCGAACAGGCGGCGCGCGCCGCCGAACGTCTGCGCGGGGCGATCGAAGCGCACGATTGGCCCGCGCTCAAGCCGGGTCTGGCGGTGACCATCAGTGTCGGCTTGGCCAACCTGGGTTCCGGTGAAGCCATCGACGCCGTGCTAGCGCGCGCCGATGCGGCGCTCTACGTCGCCAAGCGTGGCGGGCGCAACCGGGTGGCGGCTTCGCCCGAGGATCCCGGACGATGAACCTCGCCCGATCCGGTCGCAGATCGGCGTGCGCGGATCGATCGTCCGGGTGTGATGGTAGATTCGGCGGGTCCGGTCTTCGAAGGGCTGGGTTTGGTCCTGCCACGTCCGTAGCTCGATCATGAAGCGGCGGGCGGTGACCTGGTGCAAGATGCGTTGGTCGTAGAGTGGCCTGCCCCAGGTCCCCAAGGGCGCGGAGAAGGTTCGCTGCCGCAACAGAATACTGCCATCGCTTGGGCCGACGCCGAAGCTATCGGTGTCGGAGTGTGCAAGGTACCGGTGTAGTGCCACCAGACGTTCCCGATAACACCCATGTTGGGTGAGTGACTGGGCGTCGGGATCGAACAGAAAGCACAGTTCCGTAGCGTCCGCGCCGGATTTCCAGCACTGCCCCGAGATCTGCTCCAGAGAGCGTCTATTAGGCTCTGGCAACACCCGGTCGCGCTGGGGCGTCCAATGGAGGTCGGCGGCGTCGCGCCGAGGCAGTGCCTGCGCTTTCAGTTCATTGGCCTCGCGCGTTGAGGTCTGCTGCTGCCGGAGTCCGGAAACCAGGATCGGGAGCTGGTGTTCCGGAGTGGTATCGGCATGGGCGAGGCAAGCGTGAAGGGCCGGGCTCGAGGCCGCGACCATCAGGCGCAAGAGCAGTAGCGCACGGCACTTGAATTGCATTAGATTCATGACCATCTCCTTTGCTGGTGGGTTCGGTAGTTCCTCGGCGAGGTCAGAAGGCACCAAGCGTCGAGCACATTATTCGAAGGACCGGGCTTCGAAGTACTTAAGCCGGCCTTAAATGGTCCTTAATTCGAGCGCGGCGGCATGCGTACCGGCGGTGGAGCGGGACCGGTACAATCGGGCCATGGAACCCCATCGTGAGACGCCTTTTTCCGGGCTGACGCCGGACCTCGTGCTCAATGCCATCGACCGGCAAGGGCATCGCACCGATGGACGGCTCCTGGCTCTGAACAGCTACGAGAACCGTGTTTTTTTGGCGGGTATCGAGGACGGGCCGGCGCTGGTGGCCAAGTTCTATCGTCCCGGGCGCTGGTCGAACGAGGCGATCGCCGAAGAACACGCGTTTGTCGCCGAGCTCGCCGCTGCCGAAGTGCCGGTGGTGCCGGCGCTGGTGACTGAAAACGGCGCGGTTTTGCACGAGTTCGAAGGGTTTCGTTTCGCCCTGTATCTGCGGCAAGGCGGGCGGGCACCGGAACTCGACCGCGCCGGTACGCTAGAGCGCCTGGGCCGCTATTTGGCACGCATCCACGTGGTCGGGGCGCGCCGGGCATTCTCGGCACGACCGGCGCTGACCATCGCCGCGTTTGGCGAGGAGCCGCGCGACGATCTGTTTGCCCTGGGCTTTATTCCTCCCGAACTCGACGCCGCCTACCGCAGTGTGGTGGAATTGGCGCTAGAAGGGGTGCGCGCGTGCTTCGCGCGCGCCGGCGCCGTGGCCAATCTTCGTCTACACGGGGATTGCCACGTCGGGAACGTGCTCTGGATCGATGACGGCGCCAGCGGCGGGCCGCATTTTGTCGACTTCGACGACAGCCGCAGCGGTCCGGCGGTGCAGGATTTGTGGATGCTGATCAGCGGCAATCGCCAAGAGATGAGCGAGCAGTTGGGGCAACTGCTGGCCGGGTACGAAATGTTCCGCGATTTTGACGACCGCGAACTCGCACTCATCGAAGCGCTGCGCACCCTGCGCATCGTTCACTACGCTGCTTGGCTCGCTCGCCGTTGGCACGACCCGGCTTTTCCCGCCGCCTTTCCCTGGTTCAACACCCAGCGCTTCTGGCAGGATCACATCCTGCAATTGCGCGAGCAAGTGGCGGCGATGCAGGAGGAGCCGCTCGTGGCGCGATCGGGCTGAGTCGAGCGCGCCGCGGATGATTGGCGGGAGCGGCCTGGGCCGCGAATGAGGGGTAGATGTGCCCGCTGGCCGATTCGCGGGCAAGCCCGCTCCTGCGTGGCGAGATCGAGTGGTGAAGAGGGGGTTGGAGCAACCTTGGCCGCGAGCGCGTGGCTCATCGGCCTGCCCACCGATTCGCGGGCAAACCCGTTCCGGCAGGGCGAGTTCGAACTTTCGCGATTTCGGCACTGGCCTCACTCAAAGAGCGGCAAGGTTTCACCGAGCAGATTCTCCGGGGCGGGTTCACGAGCGCTCGGGACTGGCTCGCCGGGGCGCACGAGCGTCGCGGCGCGTACGCCCAGCAGACGCAGGCGACGTTCGAGGGTCACTCGCTTCAAGCATGCCCGCGCGGCGGCGAGGATGGCGGCGGCGTCGTCGGTGGCTTCGGTTTGCGTGACCACGCGGGTGAGGGTGCGGAAGTCCTCGAAACGCAGCTTGATGCCGATGGCCTTGCCGAGGTAGCCCTTGCGCTTGAGATCACGGGCGACCCCTTCGCACAGGCTGATGAGAATGCGCGAGAGTTCGGCGCGATCGCGGCGCGGATCGAGGTCGCGGTCGAAGGTGGTTTCGCGGCTGATCGACTTCGGTTCGCTGGAGGTCTCCACTGTGCGCTCGTCGCGGCCGTGGGCGGCATCGAGCATCCAGCGCCCATAGTGTTTTCCGAAGTGCTCAAGGAGCAACTGTGGCGACGCCACCGCCAATTCTCCGACCGTGTGGATGCCCAGGGTGTTGAGTTTGGCGCTGGCCTTGGGACCGATACCGTTGATTTTTTTGACCGCCAGTGGCCAGATGCGCGTGGGCAGGTCGGCGAAGCTCAGGAGCGTGAGGCCGTCGGGTTTGTCGAGTTCCGAGGCGATCTTGGACAGGAGCTTGTTGGGCGTGATGCCGATCGAGCATTTGAGACCGGTGGCGCGGAAGACGCGGCGCTTGATTTCGGCGGCGAGCGTGGCGGCGTCGCCAGGTACCTCGGTGAGATCGATATAGATTTCGTCGATGCCGCGATCTTCGATTTTCGGCGCCAGCTCGGCCACGGCCGCCTTGAAGCGGCGGGAATAGCGCCGGTAGGCTTCGAAATCGGCAGGCAGCAAAATCGCTCCGGGGGCGAGCTGCGCTGCCTTCATCAAGCCCATGCCCGAGTGTACGCCCAGGGCGCGGGCCTCGTAGCTCGCGGTGGTGGCGACGCCGCGGCCGGCGTAAGTCTTGAGGCGCGGAAAATCCGGTGGCGCGGTGTCCGGGGGCGGCGGCGTCTGGCCGCGCCCGCCCACCACCACCGGAAGGCCCCGTAATTGCGGATAACGCAGCAGCTCCACCGACGCATAAAACGCGTCCATGTCGAGATGCGCGATGCGGCGGTCCATGAGCGCATGCTACCGCATCCACCGGACGCGTGTCCGCCTTGGAGCTGGTCCTTGGAGCTTTGCAGGGGAGAATGCCGATCGGGGCCGAACGCTGGAGTGTCGGTCGTATTGTGCCCAGAATCGCCGCTCTGCGGCTCGCCCCACCATGGAAATCGAAAGCTCGGTGTCGAACCCGACGGCAGGCGCGCTTTGCCGGTAAAATGGCCGTCAGCCCAGCGCGCCGCCACTGGCGCGTAGACCCTGCCGGAGATTCCCGATGCCGATTTACGAATACCTATGCCGCGGTTGCGGCGAAGAATTTGAAACCCTGGTGCGTGCTTCGGCACCGGCGCCGGAGTGCCCGGCCTGTCATGGCCAGGACCTGACCAAGAAGCTCTCGGCATTCGCCGCCATCAGCGTTGCTTCCGCGGCCCCGCCCGCGCCGCCTTGCGGTGGTTGTGCGAACCCCGGGACGCATGGCGGCTGTCCGTACGGCGACTGAGCGTTGGCGGCTCGATCCGCCGCGCCTTCCTCGGCTTGCGCGGGCTGGCCCCGACGCCTTGGCGCCGACGCGTCACCGCGTGTGCCTGGGGGCGAGAAGGAAGGCAGCGCTTGGCGCCATCGTGGGCCACGAAGCGAACCAACCGGAGGAGCGAAAGCATGAGTGGAACACTTGAACCTGGCCCGCCTTCACGGCTGCGGCCTGCCCTGGGTTTCGTGCTTGCCTTCCTGGCCGTGTCGAGCCCGCAGGCGCAGAACTACCGCCCCGGCGAACTCGTCGAACTGAGAGTTTCGGGCTATCCGGAGAAATGGGAAGAAGTCACCTTCATCGGCGCTACGCCCGGCGGCACCCAGCCCATCATTCGGCAGAAGCCCAACGAGTTCAGCAAAGAAGGCAATCGGCGTGCCGCCGCGTGGTCGGACCTTCGCCCCTTGGGCAGCAGGGCGGTCGCCCCAATGCCCGGCGCGGCGGCAGCATCCGGAACTGGCCGTGCCCAGCCGCCGGTCGCCGCCGGTGCCGTGATTTCGCCCGGCCCAGCGGGATCGGCGAGCGAGCCTAAACCGGCTGCCGCGAGCGCTCCGGCGACGCCGCTGGCCGCTGTCGTACCGGGTGCGGGCCTGATGTCGCAAGCGCAGATTCTGGCGTTCCTCAGGACACGCATGGGTGAGCAGCCGTTTCAGAACCCGCGCCGCGATGCCATCAAGCTCGAACTCGCGGAACTGATCAAGGCGCGCGGGCTCGATTTTGTCTATGAGGCCACGCCCTCGGAGTTCTACAACGCGCTCAGCCGCATGGGTGCCAACACCAGCGAGCTCGGTTTTCCCTTGCGTGAGAATTACGGCCCGCCCACGCGGCAGGCTTGGCTGATAGGCACCTGGAAGCTCGGCAAAGTCGCGCCGGCGGTGTACGTGCAGCGGGGCGATTGGATCTACCGCAAAGGTGAGCTCGGCGTCTCCGGCCTGGGCACGCTCAGCCTTGCCGCCAACGGCGGCTATGTCTGGAAGAGCGCCACCGCCGAGTCGACGCAAGGCCAATGGCGTGCCGCCAGCAAAGCGGAAATGAAGTCCCAGGGCGGGGACGGCGTGGTCTTGCTCAAGGGAAAAAGCGGCTACGACTGGATCGTCACCCAGGACCGCACGACCACCCTCAAGGGCGATTGGATCCGCGTCTCCGAGCTGGCGACGCGGCAAGTGAACGAGTACGGGCAGAGGTGAGGACACCGGTCTTCGCCAGCTGGACCGCTTGAGTCAGCGTTTCCAGGGGGATGACGGAGCATCATGCTAAATGCGACGCACAGTGATGACCGGATCGCGGAAGAGCACGCCAAAGCCTTTCTGGTGATGGCGGCGTTGGCGCTTGCCGCGGGCAGCCTCGTATACTTGGTGATTCTGCGGCTTGCCCTTCCCGAACAGCTCGCCCGCACCGCCGGGCCGGTGGTGCTGCTGCTGGTGGCTGGCTTCGCGCTGTATTGCCAACGCCAGCGCAAAATTCGCACCGGGCTCCTGGCCCTGGGCTTGGGCGTGTGGGCGGAAGTCACCCTCATGGCGGTGATCACCGGCGGCGTGAGGGCGCCAGCGCTCTATCTTTATCCCCTGATCATCCTGATGGCCGGCTGGTTGCTGGGGCTGCGCGCCGCCTATGCATTCGGCGGCGCCTCGGTGCTGGCCTGCCTCGGACTCGCGCTGGCCGAGGTGATGGGGTTGATTGGGGCGGTCAGCAATCGTTCACTACTTCATTTGGTGATCCAATCGGGCGCGATCATTTTCATGACCGTGATCGTCAGGCGGGTGGTCGGCGGCTACCAATTCCGCTTGCACGAAGTGCGGCGCCTCGGCGGTGAACTTGGCGCGCAGGTCTCCGCCCTGGAGCGTAGCGAGGCCAGCTATCACGATCTGTTCAACACCGTGCGCGAAGCCATCTACATTCAGGATTGCGATGGCCGCTTCCTGGATGTTAACGACGGAGCGGTGCGCATGTACGGCCATCCGCGCGAGACCTTTATCGGCCGCAGCCCGGAATTCATCTCCGCACCAGGTATGAACGATTTGGGCAAGATCAGCGCCCTGGTCGAGCTCGCGCTCGCCGGCGAGCCGCAGCGGTTCGAGTTTTGGGGCCTGCGCGCCAGCGGCGAGCGTTTTCCCAAGGATGTGCGCCTGGTGCGTGGTACCTGGTTTGGCAAGGAGGTAGTGATCGCCACCGCCGAGGATATTACCGCGCGCAAAGCGGCGGACGAGGCTCTGCGCAGCTCCGAGGAAAAATTTCAAAAGGTGTTTCGGGCGAGCCCCATCGCCATCGCCGTCACGCGCTTGAGCGACGGGTGCTTTCTCGACCTGAACGACGCCTTCACCGAGATCTATGGCTGGACGCGGGAAGAATGCCTGGGGCGCAGTTCGGTGGAAGTTGGCCATTGGCTGCACCCGGATGATCGCGGTGCCTGGATGGAGCGGCTGTTGCGAGCGGGTCGGATGGCGAACTACGAAGCGACGCAACGCAACCAGCGGGGCGAGGAACTGCAAGTGCGGCTCTGCGCGGAGGTAATCCAGCTCAAGGGCGAGGCCTGCGCCTTGGTGTTGGCCATCGATGAGACGGAGCGCAAGCGGGCGGAGCTGGCGCTGCGGGAAAGCCGGGCCGGACTGGCCGAGGCGCAGCGCATCGGCCATGTCGGAAGCTGGGTTCTGGAGCTTGCCAGCGGAACCATGACTTGGTCCGAGGAGCTGTGCCGAATCTATGAACGTGATCCGCGCACTTGTGCCGGGACGCTGGAGGAAATGCTCGATCGCGCCCATCCCGATGACGCGGAACCTCTGGCAACCGTGCTCCTGAACCAGGCGGGCGGCCCTGTTGGGGCCAACGAGCACCAACATCGCATCGTCCTGACCGGGGGCCGAATCAAGACCCTCCACTCGCGCTGGGAGATCTCTCGCGACGCCTCTGGAAAACTACTGCGGGTGCTTGGCACCTCGCAGGATATCAGCCCCCAGGAGCAAGCTCGCGAGGAAGTCAAACGCTTCAACGCGGAGCTGGAAAAGCGCGTGCAAGCGCGCACCGCAGAACTCACGGCGGCGAATCGCGAACTGGAATCCTTCGCCTATTCGATTTCCCACGATTTGCGCTCGCCCTTGCGCGGTATCGATGGTTTCAGTCATCTGTTGCTCGAGCGCTACCGCGACCAGCTCGACGCCCAAGGCCGCGACTACCTGGCTCGGGTGCGCGGCGCGGCGCAGCGCATGGGCGCGCTGATCGACGATATCCTCGAGCTTTCGCGGGTCACGCGCCAGGAGATGCGGCGCGAGCGAGTTGATCTAAGCGCACTGGCGGCCGAGTTGGTCGAAGAAATGGGCCAGGCCAATTCAGGCCCGAGGCCGTTGACCGAGATCGCGCCCGGATGCGTAGTGGACGGCGATCCGCAGCTTCTGAAGCTGTTGCTGCAAAACCTCTTGGAGAACTCCTGGAAGTACTCCGCGCGTTGTGCCGCGCCCACGATCGCTTTCGGCTGTGCCGCCGTCGACGGGAAAACCGTCTTCCATGTGCGGGACAACGGCGTCGGGTTTGATGAACAGTTTGTCGATCGCCTCTTCGCTCCGTTCCAGCGCCTTCACAAACCCGATGATTTCGAGGGCAACGGCATCGGCCTGGCCACCGTGGCGCGGATCGTGCGCCGGCATGGCGGCCAAGTCTGGGCCGAATCGAAGCCGGGCGTGGCGACCACCGTTCACTTCACCTTGGGCTGAGTTGCGCCCCTTCACCGCTTTGCGCTCCACTACTGGCGGCAGCCGTCAGCCACCTTACTTTCCGCTCCACCGCCTGACCGCGGCTTCAACCAGTTTGTCCATCAGGCCTTCTTTCTGAAACTTGTACAAGGCCTGGGTGATGCGGCCCCGCAGGGCGCCGGTGTTGCATTTGGACTGGTGCGCCAGGGTGAGGTGCAAATCTTCGCTGCTGATCGCCGTCTTGCCCGCGCGCAGGCCCTTGATGCCGAGTTTGGCGGCGAAGGCTTCACCTGGGGCCTCTTCGTAGATCAGGTAGTCGGCGCGCGCCAGCGAGAGCATCTTCAAGGCGCTTTCGAGTGTGGCCACCTTGTCGATGCGCAGGTTCTTTTCCGCGTAGCGGTCGAAGGCTTCGCCGAAACTGTTGTTGATCACGGTGACGCCATTCTTACCGCGTAGATCTGCCCATTTGCGGTAGTCGAAGGGTCGCGCCGCTTGCGTCCAGATCACCGTGCGGGTGCTGTGCAGTGGCGGTTGAAAGTAGTCCATGTATTCGAGGCGCGGCAGGGTGAAGAAAGCACCGGCGATCAGATCTACCTTGCCTTGGCGCACTTCCTCTTGCACGCGCCCCCAGGGGCCGGCGTAGTGAACGGCGATGGGGATGCCGATCTCCTCGCCGAGACGGTGCATCATCTCCGCGGCCGCGCCGACCAGGACTTTTTCATCGTTGGCGTCGCGCCACAGGTAGGGTGGGTACTCGGGATTTCCGGACGCCACCAGTTGCGTGCAGGGCGGTGCCTGAGCGGCGGCGGCGGTGGGCCACAGCGGACCCAGGAGTGACAGCAGGCTGGCGAGACAGGTAACCAGAAGGCTCTTACCGGTGCTGGGGATGATCGGACTCCCGCAAGGTGAACCGGTTCGGTCCCGGGCCGGTTGCCCGGCTGCTTTCACTGGGCCACCGACTGGGTTTTGCCGCGGGTCGGAGGGCAGCGGCGCTAAACATTCTACGCGCCGTCGGCGAGGAAGTGTCAATTCACACCGTGCGTGCCGGCGAGGTCCCGGCGCAACGCTGGGCGAATCGATCTGCCCCAGGTTGAGCCGTCTCCCGTGCGCGTGGACCTTGACCGGGGGCCCGCAGCCTTGACCTCGGGGGGGCGATTGTCTAGGCTGTGTGGGCGACATCGCGTACCCGCCCCTGCGGCAGCCCGCCGACGGATCGGGGCGCTCAAGACCCTGGGGGACCTGCTTCAATGCCTGTGCTGGCGCGTGCATCGCTCAGTTGGAGTCGTTCTTCCCCGGCGGGGCGACTTCGTACGCGCCTCCAGTGCGCCCGTGGAGAGTGGTCCGATGCGCGAGCTTGAGCCCGGGGCGCGCCCCGGTCCAGCAGCGCCGGTCCCCGAACCGGCGCCGGATCATGCGCCGCGATGGCTCTGGCGAGCGCAGATCGGGCGCCGCCTGCTGGTGTGGATTCTCGTGGCCAGCTCGCTGGTCACGCTGCTTCTGACTTCGCTGCAACTCTACCTCGACTATCGGCGCGATGTGGATGGCATCGAAGCGAGGTTGGCGGAAATCGAACACGGTTACCTTCCCTCGCTGGCGGGCAGCCTGTGGAAGCTCGATCGGGAGCAGCTCCAATTGCAGATCGAGGGCATCACCCGCTTGCCGGACATTCTCGGCGCCGAGGTGCAAGGTGCCCAGGGCGCGCTCACCGTGCAAAGTGGCCGCATCGAGACCCAGGCCGTATATTTGCGCACCGTGCCCATCAGCTATGAGGATCGTGGCGAGCGCCGCCTGCTCGGCGAATTACGCGTGGCGGCAACGCTTGAGGGCGTCTATCAGCGCCTCACCGAGCGCGCGCTGATCATCCTGGCCAGCCAGGGGATCAAGACCTTCCTGGTCTCGTTCTTCATTCTGTTCATCGTGCATCAGGTGGTGACACGGCACCTCGGTGGTTTGGCGCGCTACTTCGCCGATTTCGATATCCGCGCTCCGGCCGGTCCACCGAAGCTGGCGCGCACGCCGCGCGAGGTGCCCGATGAGCTCGATCATTTGGTGCATGCCTTCGCGAGCTTGCAAACCCGCCTGGAACACGCCTACGCGGACCTCAGCATCGCCAACCGGGACTTACAGACCGACATCGCGGCACGGCGCGAGGCCGAGGCCGAGATCAACCGCCTCAATCTGGAACTGGAGCAGCGGGTCGAGGAGCGGACCGCCGAACTGGAGTCGGCCAATCGTGAGTTGGCGGCGTTCACCTATTCAGTGTCCCACGACTTGCGCGCGCCGCTGCGTGCCGTTCACGGCTTCTCGCACCTACTGGACCGCGAGTTGGAACAAGGGCTCAGCGCACAGGGCAAACATTATCTCGAGCGCATAAGAAACGGCGTCGAGCGCATGGGTTCGCTGATCGATGACCTGTTGCGCCTGTCGCAGATCAGCCAGCGCGCCATGAACCCGGCACACGTCGATCTCAGTGCTCTGGGGGCGCTGGTGGCGCAGGAGTTGCAGGCGAGCGATCCGGTCCGGCAAGTGACCTGGAGCATTGCGCCGGGGATGCAGGCCTGGGGCGACCAGGGCTTGCTGCGCATCGTGCTGGAAAACCTTCTGGGCAACGCCTGGAAATACACCGGCAAGCGCGACCACGCGCGGATTGAACTGGGCTGCGACGCCACCGGCGAGCGGCCCGCGTTTTTCATCCGCGACAATGGCGTGGGTTTCGACATGCAATACGGCGAACGTCTATTCGAGGCGTTCCAGAGACTGCATCACGTGGAAGAGTTTCCGGGGACGGGTATCGGTCTGGCCACGGTGGCGCGCATCATCCATCGTCACGGCGGAAGGATTTGGGCCACTGCGCTGGTTGGCGAAGGGGCGAGCTTTTTCTTCACCCTGGGTGAACGCGACCGCTCCGGAAACGCCGAATAGAACCCACGCGGGCGAGCTGCCGCGTGGGGCGCCGCGCCGAGGAGACGCTGATCAATCCAGGATTCGTCATTCCGGCGAAGGCCGGAGTCAAGAAAATTCAACGCACTGAATACCGACCCCTGCGCAGCAGGCGAGCGGGGCCGGACTGCGTCGGCGTCACGGTCTTGACCAGGGTTTCCCTAGCCTCTTGACGCAAGTGCAAGGCGGCGCCTTTGACTCCACACCACCGCGCCCACCAGCAGCAAGCCGGGCAAGGCAAACCAGCCTTTCCAGGGTTGTGGATTACGGGTCTCGAGGCCGATGATGAAATTGCGTTTGGCGATGTCGATGCGGGAGCGTTCGGCCACGCTGTCAATCGCTACGTCCACGACCTTGAGCAGTTCGCCGTCAGGCTCGACCGTGAGGCCCAGAGCCTCCAGCGCGTCACCCTTGGCGCCAGCGGGCAACTTCAGGGCGAAGGTGCGCTCGCTGCTTTCGGCGCCCTCGTCGATGCGCAGCCGCAGGCGCAAGGGTTGGTCGCGCGGTGCCAGATTGGCGAGGTTTGGCACCGCGTCGGCGGCGTGCCGGGTGTAGGGCGGATGGAACTGATCGCGCAATACATCGGGGCGCAAAAGCAGAATCATCGCCACGATCAGCAGCGCGCTTTCCCATTTGCGGTTTTCAACCCAGCCCCAGCCCTGGGTGGCCGAGGCGAAAGCGAAGCAAGCGACCACCCCGGTACTCGCCACCCAGGCCAAATGTAAAGGGCTGCTCACGCCGATCAGTAGCAACTCGGTGTTGAAGACGAACATGAAGGGCAGGATCGCGGTGCGCAGTTCGTAGATAAACCCCTGGATGCCGGTCTTCAGCGGGTCCGCCCCCGAAAGCCCGGCCGCGGCGTAGGCGGCCAGCGCTACCGGTGGCGTGGAATCGGCCATGATGCCGAAATAGAAAACGAACAGATGCACCGCGATCAGCGGCAATTCCATGCCGTGCCCGGCGGCCAGAGTCACGATCACCGGCGCCAGCAGGGTGGAGACCACGATGTAGTTGGCGGTGGTCGGCAGGCCCATGCCCAGCACCAGTGATAGCAGCGCGGTGAGCACCAGTACCGCGGCGAGCGAGCCGAAAGACAGCGTTTCCACGACGTTGGCGAGTACCTGGCCGATGCCGGTGAGACTCACCGCGCCCACGATAATGCCGGCGGTGGCGGTGGCGATGGCGATGCCGATCATGTTGCGCGCGCCGTGTTCCAGGCTCTCCACCAGTTCGCGGGCGCCGCGGCGCCAGGTACCGGCCAGCGGACGGTGGCGGAACCAGGCCACCAAGGGGCGCTGCACCAGCAGCATCGCCGCGGTGATGGCGCAGGCCCAAAAGGCGGCCAGCGCCGCCGATTGTTCCAGCACCATGAGGTTCCAGATCAGCGCCCAGATCGGCACCACGAAATAGAGCCCGCCCAGGACCGTAGGGCGTGCCGGCGGCAGGTGTGTGGCTTCCTCAAGGGCCAGTTCGTGGTCTTCTTCGGGGTAGCGTGCGGACATCCACACCAGCGCCAGGAAGACCCCGGCCACCAGCAGCACCGCCACCGCTGTAGCCGATTCGCCCAGCAGTTCCGGTAGCCACTCGGTGAGCCAGAGCCCGCCACGAACCAGAATGAGCAGACTGGCGATGGTGATGCCCCAATTCACCAGCCGCTCACGCCAGGGCGAAGACGGGCGCGGCAGGCTGCGCATGCCGGCTTTCAGGGCTTCGAGGTGCACGATGTAGAGCAGCGAGAGGTAAGCCAGTACCGCCGGCAAAAACGCGTGGCGGATGATTTCGCTATAGGGCAGGTTGAGGTATTCGACCATCAGGAACGCCGCCGCGCCCATCACCGGCGGCATGATCTGGCCATTCGAGGACGACGCGACTTCGATCGCTCCTGCTTTCACGGGGGTGTAGCCGACGCGCTTCATGAGCATGATGGTGACGTTGCCACCAGTGAGCACGTTGGCCACCGAAGAGCCGGAAATGATGCCGTTGAGGCCCGAGGACAGCACCGCCGCCTTGGCCGGCCCGCCGCGCAAGTGGCCCAGCAGCGAGAACGCCACCCGGGTGAGGTAGTTGCCCGCGCCGGCGCGGTCGAGCATGGCGCCGAACAAGACATACAGAAAGACAAAACTGGTGGAGACCCCCAGCGCCACCCCGAACACTCCCTCGGTGGACAGCCACTGATGCGACGCGGCGCGCGAGAGCGAGGCGCCTTTGTGGGCGATGAGCTCGGGCATCCAGGGGCCGAGGAACATGTAGGCGAGAAAGACCAACGCCATCAACGTCATCGGCCAACCCAGCACCCGCCGCGTGGCTTCGAGCAGGCAGCCGACGCCCAGCACGAAGACTCCGATGTCGAGCGCGGTCGGCAGCCCCGGGCGTCCCGATAGCTCGGTGTAGAACATTGCCAGGTACGCGGCGCAGCCTGTGGCCAGAAGCGCCAGCGCCCAGTCGGCAAGCGGAACACGATCGCGCGGCGAAGATTTGGCGCGCGGGTAACAAAGGTAGGCGAGAAAAATTCCGAAGGCGAGGTGGATCGAGCGCTGGATCGTGTCGTTGACGACCCCGACGCCGACCAGAAAGGGCAGCGGCGAGGAAATCCACAGTTGAAACAATGACCACAGTACCGCCGTGCCCGCCACCAGGCGGGTGAGCCCCGGCCCCAAGTGGCCCGTCCGCCCGCCTGATTCGGCGGCCAGCGCCGCCTCGACCAGGGCGGGCTGTGCCTGCTCCGGTGGCTGGCTTGCGCCCCCTTTGTGCGGCTTCGCCGCATCCGGCACTTGGCCGGACCCGCCTTTCGGCGGTCCTGCGCAAGCCGCTGGCTTGCTGGTGGGCGGCCGTTCGGGGGCGCGCATGCTGTGGCCGGGCCGCGATCGGGCAGGTTTACTTCAGCAGGCCCTTTTCCTTGAAGTAGCGGGCGGCACCGGGGTGGTAGGGCACGGAGTTGCCCGAGACCGCTTGCTCCTTGGTGGCGTGTGCCATCGCCGGGTGGAGCTTCTTGAAGTCTTCGAAGTTGTCGAACACCGCCTTGGTCACGGCGTAGGCCGTGGCTTCCGGCAGGTCGGCGCTGACCACGACCGTGGCCATCATGCCGAAGGTGGGCTGCTCGGCGTCGGTCCCTTTGTACATTTTGCCCGGCACGTTGGCCTTGGCGTAATAGCTGTGGGCGGCGACCAGCTTGTCCACCACCGGCCCGGCCACGGCGGCGATGTTGCTGGAGCAGGTGGTGGCGGCTTCCTGGAAGTTGGCGTTGGGATGTCCAGCGATGAAGACGTAGGCGTCGATCTTATTGTCGCACAGGGCGGCTGGTGCTTCCGAGGGTTTGAGTTCAGTGGCGAGCTTGAGCTCAGTCTTGGCGATGCCCCACTCCTTCATCAGAAGCTCCATGGTCGAGCGGGTCCCCGAGCCCGGGTCGGCGAGGTTCACGCGCTTGCCCTTGAGGTCGCCGAACTTGGCGATCTTGGCGTCCTGGCGCGCCACCAGGGTGAACAGCTCGGGGTAGAGCGAGAACAGCGCGCGCAGCTTGGGCTGGGGCTTGTCCTTGAAGGGGCCCTCGCCTTTGAGGGCCTGATACTGCACGTCCGATTGCGCGAAGCCTACTTCCAAGTCTCCCACTGCCAGGGCGTTGATGTTGAAGACCGAGGCGCCGGTCGATTCGACGGTGCAGCGCAGGCCGTGATCCTTGCGGCTCTGGTTGACGAAGCGGCAGATCGCGCCGCCCAGCGGGTAGTACACGCCGGTGATGCCGCCGGTGCCGATAGTGATGTAGGTGGTCTTCTGCTGTGCCAGGGCGGGTGCCGCTGGTGCCAGCGCAGCCAGTGCCAGCGCCGCGGTGAGGGACAGCGAAAGCAGGGTGGGAGTCCGCATGGTTTCTTCTCCTTGGTGGGGGTCGAGCGACAACGGGCGCGGCCTGGGCCACGCTCTTTTGGACGAAGCGTCAGGGTGGCGTCGGCTGCGCGCCACCCGGCATTCCGGTGGCGAGCATTTGCGCATTTCCAGCGGAGGGCGTCAAGTCCGGGCCGAAGCGGTCGGAAATCGGGTGAGAGGATCGCCGGAGGTTCGTGAAGGCAAAGCGCCGGCGGAAAACGCGCGACCCGATGGTTGGTGCATGACCGCAACGAGGTCCAGCTGCTCCTTGGGGTGGCGCGCACCCAGCGGGAATGCTTTATTCCGCGCGCGGCAGCCGCAGCGTGACCACGAGGCCCCCCTCGGCGCGGTTATTGGCATGTACCTCGCCGCCATGCAGCGCCGCCACCCGTTGCGTGATCGCCAGGCCCAGGCCATAGCCATCGGGAGTGTTGGCGGGGCGGTCGCGGAAGAACGGGGCGAAGATCGCTTCGAGGTTTTCTGGGCGCACCCCCGGGCCTTGGTCGCTGACGCTGATCTCAATTTCACCGGTGCGTTCATCCTGGCGCGCGGCAATGCTTACCCGGCCCCCGGCGGGCGAATGGCGCAGAGCATTCCTGACCACGTTCTCGACCGCGCGGTGCAGGAGGTCGCGGTTGCCGCGCACCGGCAGGGTGCCGGTGACCTGCAGATCGACGGCGGCGCCTTTGCCGGCGGCTTCGAAGTCGGCGTCTTCCGCGACCAGGCCCAGCACTTCGGTGAGATCGATTTCCTCGTCGCGCCGCGCGGTCATGCCGGCGTCGAGCCGTGCCAGGGTTAGAAGTTCGCCGATCAGAGTGTCGATGCGCCGGGTGTCGCGTTCGATGCGTTCGCCCAGTTCGGCGGCGCGTTCGGGCTGCTGGCGCATGACATCGACCGCGGCTTGCAGGCGCGCCAGGGGGGAGCGCACTTCGTGGGAAACGTCGTGCATCAGGCGCCGCTGCGCATCGAGCAGGGCTTGCAGGCGGTCGGTCATACGGTCGAAATCCTGGCCGAGGTCGGCCAGTTCGTCCTTGCGGTCACTCATCACCGGGCCCAGGCGGGTGTTGAGTTTGCCGCGTGCCACATCGTCGAAGGCCTGGCGCATGCTGCGGATGGGTTTGGCGAAGTACCAGGCGAGCAGCGCTGCGAACAGCAGGCTCACCACGCTGCCCGCGGCCAGCGGCAAGAGCGGCGAGCGCATCCAGCCATGCAGGAAATAGGGGCGCGCTTCCGGCGGGCGCATGCCCTGGGGGCGCAGGGGCATGGTTGGGGGCGGCGGGCGCAGTTCGCGATCGGCGAATTCTCCCGGCCGTTGAGGTGGGCGGTGGTGCTCGAAAAACGGCCCGAAGCCTGGCGCATAGCTCGGGCGCAGCGCCCAGATGGTGAGCCCAACGCCCAGCGTGGTGACGAGCTGCGCCAAGAGAAAGACGAAAAAGAACTTCCAGAACAGGCGGCCCATCAGGACTCCGCCTCGGCGATCAATTGATAGCCTTTGCGGATCACCGTCTGGATCAGCGAACGACCGTCGGCGAGGCGACCGAGTTTTTGGCGGATACTGCTCACATGCACATCGATGCTGCGGTCGTAGCGCGCCAGCGGGCGGCCTAGCGCCTCCTGCGAAAGCTCTTCCTTGCTCACCGGGCGCCCGGCATGACGAGCGAGGATTTCCAACAAATTGAATTCGGTGCTGGTGAGGGTGAGCGTCTTGCCCGAGAATTCGGCGCGCCGCTCGGCCGGGCGCAGCGTCAGGCGCCCGACCGCAAGCACCGCCGCATTGCCGCCGACCCCGTTGCCGCTGCGCTTGAGGATGGCGCGCAGCCGGGCGGTGAGTTCGCGCGGCGTGCAAGGCTTGGGCACGTAGTCGTCGGCGCCCAGTTCCAGGCCCAGGATACGGTCGGCATCGTCACCGCGCGCGGTCAGCATCAATACCGGCAGATTGCTCGCGGCGCGAATCTGGCGCAAAGCCTCGAGGCCGCTCTGACCCGGCATCATCACGTCGAGCACGGCGATGTCGAAGCGGCCGGACAATGCCGCCGCGGCGCCGCTGGCGCCATCGTGCGCGGTGTCCACGGCGAACCCCTCGCGCACGAGATAGTCGCGCATGAGTTCCACCAGTTCCACGTCATCATCGATCAACAAAACCCTTGCCGCCATCGCCTTTCTTTCCGTTCCGTGCCCCGGCGCCTATCTTAGGCCAAGCGTTCGGACCGCAGCAGGCATTTACGGGCTTTTACGCTTGCTTAACGTCGCTTTACATGGGTGGGAGGCACAATGCCATCATCGCGCTGGCCCTGCCATCTCGGCGGGCCCGCGAAGTTCTTGAAGGAGATGCAAGATGAAATCGAAAAGAGCCGGATTGCTGCTCGCCGGGGCGCTGGCCCTGGCTTTTCCGCTGGTCGGTTCGGCCTACGGTCCGATGGACGGCGAAGGCCACGGCCCGAGCTTCGCTCACGACGGGGGCATGATGCAAGGCCGGGGCATGATGGATGGTCCCGGAATGATGCACGGCTCGGGCATGATGCAGGGTCAGGGCCCGGGCATGCGCCACGGCGGCCAGGGTCACGGGATGGGTCCGATGATGCACTTGCGCGGCCTCGGCTTGAGCGAAGCGCAACGCGACAAGATCTTCAGCATCATGCACGGCCAGGCGCCGGCGATGCGCGACAAGCACAAGGCCATGCGCCAGGCACGCGAGGCGCTCAAGGCGCTCGTACATGGAGACACCTTCGACGCCGGCAAGGCACGCGCCGCGGCCGACGCGCTGGGCAAGGCGACGAGCGAAATGGCGCTCCTGCGAGCCCAGGCGCATGCGCAAGTGCATGCGGTGCTCACCCCCGAACAGCGCAAGAAGGCCGAAGCACTCCATCAAGAGAAGGGACCGCAAGGCGGGCCTGGTCGGCGCTGGCATTGATGCTGGCGTCGGCGAAAGCGCCAAACCTGACGCGGTTTTCCAGCAAACGGCGAGTGCTGCTCGCCGCCCTCGCGGGCGGTGCGGCGCTGGCCGGCTGTGGCGGACCGCGGCGTTGGGGCGGTGAGGAGCCGGGTGCTGAGCGCGCCGATGCGGAGCTGCGGCAATTTGCTGCGCGCGGCTACGACAGCGCGGCGACCAGTATCGCCGAAACCTGGCGCGAGCGTCTGCTTTTCCGCGATGACGAAATCGCCGTGGAATTGCTGGCGCCGCGGCAAGGGCCGCCGGTACCGCTGGTGCTCTATTTGCCGGGCATGGGCGAAACCGCTGCGGCCGGCGAACGTTGGCGCAAAGCCTGGGCCGCGGCCGGTTATGCGGTCGCGGCACTGCAATCAGTGCGTGCCTCGTCGCTGTGGGCCAGCGCTGCCTCGCGCCGGGGCGATTTCGCCCCGCAGGCGCTGGAGCAGTTCGCGCCCCAAGCACTGGCGGAACGGCTCGCGCAAGTCGAATTCGTGCTCCATGAATTCGCCCGTCGCGGCACCGACGGGCTGTTCGCGCAGATCGATCTCTCCCGCGTCGCGGTGGCGGGGTTTGATTTGGGAGCGCAAACCGCCCTGGCTCTGGCCGGCGAAAAGCACCCCAACCTGGCCCGCGCAGCTTCGGTACCGGGATTGCGCGCGGTGATCACACTCAGCCCGTATGTGCGGATCTCCGGCGGGCTCCTCGATCGCTTCAGCGACATCCGCATCCCCGTGTTGGCGGTGACGGGCACCGAAGATCACGATCCCTACGGTTTGGTTGACTCACCGCTGACGCGCCGAGCGCCCTTCGAGTACATGCCCGCCGGCGGCAAGTGGTTGCTGGTGGTCGGAGCGGGAACCCACGCCATGCTTTCTGGTTCTGCGCCGACCGCCGAAGCCGATTCGGGAGACCCGGCGGAACGCTCCAGCCGGCGCGGCGCCGAGGGCGAAGCGGGACGTGGCCGTTCGGGCGGCCCCGGCGGTTCAGACGGCCCGGGCGGTTCGGGTGGCCCGCGTGGTTCCGGTGGTCCCGGCGGTATGGGCGGCCGGGGTGGCATGGGCGGCAAGGGAGGTGGAGCGGGTGGGCCGCCGCAAGGCGGACCGGGCAGGAGTGCCGGCCAGGGCGAAGGGCGCATGGGTGGCGCATTCAAGCGGCACGCACTCATGGTCGAACGGGTATCGTTGGCCTTTCTCGACGCCAATCTGAGGAGCGACCCCATCGCCGGCGAATGGCTCGCGCGCGATGCGGCGCGCTGGCTGGGTCCCGCCGTGACGCTGCGGTCCAAGTGAATTCACTTCGGGCCGGCGCGGCGGAACCTCCCAATCGAGGCGCTCTCTCCAAGAACACATGAATCTGCAAAACGAATGGGCGACACCGATCACTGCGGGAGCTTTCCTGCTCTGTGCGGCGAAAACGCGCAGGTCGGGCGCGATCGACCGCGCGAGGTCGACGTGATGCATCGACTGGGGCTTTGCCTCAGATCAAACCCCGCGCCTTGAGACTCACCCCCTGCAGGTCCTCGACAAACTCCGAAACCCCCAGCCGCTCCACCCGTCCGCGCCCGAGTTTGTAGCGGTAGTTGTTGGTCAAGGGGTCAGGCACGGCGTGGCAGACGGCATTGGCGGGGCCCGCGGGATGGTTGAAGCCGGCTTTGGCGACCCCTTGGCGCATGCCCGGGTCGAGGATGGCGACGGCTTCGAAATCGCCTTGGGTCACCTTGATGTGCCCGGCGGCGAGCAAGGCCTTGAAGTGCTGGTCGGTGCTTTCCACGCCGACTGGCATGCCGGTCAATACGTAAACGGTGTCGTTGACCACGCGCACCCGATCACCGCTGGCGATACCCCGCGCGGCGGCATCCTCGGGATTCATGAACAGCATTTGTGGCAGGCCCCGCGCCGCGGTGTAGGGCTTGCGCAAGTCGTCGAAGCCGCTTTGCCAGTTTTCGTTGACGCGGCCGTTGGTGATCCAGAGTTCGTTTTTTTCCGGGCGTGGTTTCGCGGCTTCGTAAAATTCGCTCCAGCCGGGGAAGTTCCAGGGGGACTTGAGCAGCACCGCCTTGCCGCTGTGGGTATTGAAAGCCTGGATGAGTTTATTGCGCCAGGCGTTGGCGTCAGCCAGGGCGTTATCGGGGTCATGCAGACGCGGTGTGCCGAAGAGTCGGCCGTGCGCGCGTCGCACCGGGGTCTGGATGCCGTCGCTGCCCATACGCGCCAGCAGCGCGTGGCCGGTTGTGCCCTGCCGCCGCGCTTCCTGCACCAACTCGTGGTAATCGTAGGCACCGCCGCGCGAGTGGCGGGCCGCCTCTTCGAAGACCGCGCTCGCCGAAGTCCAGGCAAAGCGCTCGCCCCAGCCCATGCGCCGGGCGAAGGCCTGCACTGCCCACCAATCGGGTTTGGCCTCACCCGGCGCATCGGCGAAAGCCTGGTATAAGCGCAAGCGACGCTCGCCGTTGCAACGCGTGAAGTCGGCTTCGCCCCAGGTCGCCGCGGGCAGCACCAAATCGGCATAACGCGTGTTGAGCGGGGCCACGGGGTAGATGTCGGAATCGACCAACATCAGGCCGCCGGCCTCGATGCGCGCGATCAGGGCCGCAGCCGCGGCGGCGGGGTCGGTGTCGCCGACTTGCTCGCGCTGGTCCACGGTGTGTCGCGCGATGGCGCGTTCCAATTCCTTGGAAGCGGCCATGGCGCCGATCCAGGTGGTGCCGAAGACCCAGGCGAAACGCAGCTTGCCGTCGATCAGCCAGCGGTCGAGGTTCAAAGGTTTCTTGCGCCGCCCGGAGTATTTCTCGGGCGACAGCCACCCCGGGTGACCCGGTGCGCTCACCATGCCGCGCTGGTGTCCGCCGCCACGGCCGATCACTTGCCCGGCCCGGTTGCCGGCGCCGCAGATGAGGCCTAGGGCGGCGAAAGAGGCGCTGTTGAGATAATTATTCGACCAGTAGTTGCCTTTCTCCAGCATGAACGAGGCCTTGGGCCGCGAGCCATCGGCGCGCGGAGCGGCCAGGAGTTGGGCGGCGCGCAGCATCTTCTCGGCCGGCACGCCGGTGAGGCGCGCGGCATCCGCCAGGCGATGTTCATCGCGCCCGAGCACAAAGGCGCGATAGTCGGCCCAATCGCTTTGAAACGTACCCCAGGTGGTGCGCCACTGCCAAGGTGTGTTGCGCGTGCCGCGGCCCAGGCCCTGGTCGACTTCCCAGCGCTGGGCGATCCAGCGGTCGATGAAAGCCTGGTCCTGCCAGCCGCGCTCCACGATGATGCGGGCGATGGCGTTGTGCAGCAGGGTGTCGGTGCCGGGCAGCACCGGCAGCCACAGCCCGCCAGCCCGCTCGCCCCAGGCCACACCCATGGTCCGGTGCGGCGTGGCGAAGATCAGGGTCTTGTCCGGCCTGGCGCCGTGCATGATCCATTGCGTGAACAGCGTGCTCTTGGTCTCGAAGGGGTCGGTGCCGGAGCAGAACAATACTTCGCAGGCGCCCCAATCTTCATAGGACGGCGCAAAAGCTTCCAGGCCGGCGTCGTCGAGCCCGGCGGCATCATTGGTGTTGGCGCATTTGTCGTGGGGCGCGAAGGCCGGGGTGCCCACGGCATCGAAGGCGAGCTTGGTGATGGCGTAGGTGTTTTCGAAGTATTGGTAGGAATAGGCCTTGATGCCCCAGGCATGTTCGCCGTGGTGCTTCAAGACGTGTTGCGACACCCGCGCCATGATCTCGATGGCCGCATCCCAGCTCACCGGCACCAGTTGGCCAGCGACGCGCAAGAGCGGCGTGCCAAGCCGCTCGCGGGTGCGATTGGTGGGGTTGTGGCATTTTTGCGCCAGGGTGCCGCCGCGCATCGAGTGGTTGCCCCCCGGGTTGACGGCGTGCGCCTCGGGGTCGGGCAGCACCAGCACGTGATGAGCTTCGCCCCGCCAGGAGATGAGGTTGTGTTGTGCCGGATTGGCCCAAGGCACGGTGTCGTCCGGGGCGCCGCCCGCCTTCACCGGCCAGCGCCAGACGCGATAAGCGCAACCCACCACGCAATAGTCGCAAGCCGTGGTGAACTGATCGGCGCCCTTCGGCGGCCGGGGAGGCGCGAGTTCAGCCATACGTGGCTCCGGCGCCAAACACCAGGCCCATCATGCCCACGGCAAATAGTTCCGAGCCCCGCAAATCCAGCACCACTTGCGGCAGGCTTTGGGTGGCGTGGCCGGTGATCACCACGCCATGGCGGGTGAGGTCGAAAGTGGTGAGGTGCCTCGGGCAGGGGCCCAACACTTGCTGCGCGGCTTGCAGGCTGCCGCCCAAGTCGCCGCCCAGGTGCGTGCAGCGTGCGCTGAAGGCGACGATGTCGCGCTCCGGACCGATGCCGCCGCCGGCCGGCACGCCGAGTTTCACCAATACGTTGGCCAAGCCGGGGCGCGGATAATCGAACCACAAGCCCTTGCCCAAAGTCAGTTCATCGAGACGCGAGAGCCGCTGCGCGCCGAACTCGGCGCGTTGCGCCAAAAGCGGCGTGGGCAACCCGGCGACACTCGCCAGCAACACCAGCTTGCCGCCGGTCAGCAAAAATTCGCGCCTGGCGAGGCAGGCGGGTTCATCGGCCATGGGGAGGCTCCAGGGCTTGGGTCGGCGGCAGGGCGGGCGGGGCTAGGTGTGGCGGGTCATCCATGCTCAGGCTTTCGAGAAAGGCGACGAGGGCGCGCTTTTCTTCGGCGCTCAAACCCAAGGGCGTCAACAGCGGCGATTTGTTCGGCCCGTTCCCGCCGCCGCGGTCGAAGAAATCGACCACTTCGGCGAGGTTCGCGAAAACGCCGTTGTGCATGTATGGGGCGCTGTGCTTCAGTTCGCGCAAGCTAGGGGTGCGGAATTTGCCGCGATCGCGGGCATCGCGGGTGACGTACTCGAGCCCGAGGTCTTCGTCGCTGGCGCGGTATCGCTCGCGCGAGACGCCGCGTTGCAGATTCTGCCAACGCGCGGTGATCTGATGCAGCACCTGGCTGTCGGCCTGCGGCAATCGGGGCACACCCAGGGCGTGAAACGCCTGGTCGGAAAAGAGCGCCCCGGTGTGGCAAGCGATGCAGCGCGCCTTGCCGCCAAAAAGCTCATAGCCCGCCAAAGCCAGTGCCCCCAGCGCCGTCTTGTCGCCGGCTTGCCAGCGATCGAAAGGAACGCGACGGGGGTCGCTCACCAAGCTGCGCTCGAAGGCGGCGATGGCCATCCAGGCATGCTGGATGCGCGGCCACTCACTGCCGAAAACTTCACGAAAGCGGCGCACGTACTCGGGCACATGGCGCAGGCGCATTTCCATCATCGCCAGGTCACCGTTGCCCGCCACCGCGCCTTCCGCCGCCGACTGCGCCTGGGCTTCGAGGCTGCCGGCCGCGCCATCCCAGAAGAGCCGGGCATAAAACGCGGTGTTCCAGAGCGTCTGCGAATTGCGCCAATGGCTGGTGCCTGGATAACCGCGCGACACCGCACTGCGTTCTCCCCAGCCCAGGTTCGGCAGATGGCAGGAGGCGCAGGCGGTGGAGCCGTCCCCCGAGAGCCGCGGGTCGAAGAACAGCAGCCGTCCGAGTTCCACTTTGGCGGCACTCATGGGGTTGTCGGCGGGTATCGGCACCGGCGGCAAGAGGCCTGGGCCCTGCGCCCAGACGAGTTGCACGCAAAACGAAAGGACCAGGGCGATGCACCTCATCGCTGACTCGCCGGCAGCACGGCATAATCATGGGCCGGCGGCACCGTCACGACCGGCAGCGGCGCCGACCAGGCCTTGAGTAGAGCAACCAGCGCGGCGCGTTCTCGTGCGCTGAGGTGCAAAGGCGTGAGATCCCCGCCGGGCCCGCCGCCGGCATCGTAAAAGGCCACCACCTCTTCGAGCGTGGCAAGGAGGCCGTTGTGCATGTAGGGCCCGGTGTGGACCAGCATTCGCAGCGAGGGTGTGTAGAAGCGTCCACGATCGAGCTCGGTCTTGCTGAGTACGTAAGCGCCCAGATCCTTGCGCTCGTGCATGTAATTGGGCACGCCCATAGTGGCGTGGTGGCGCAAGAGGCTGATGCTGCGCAGGGGTTCGGCGAGGACGGCCGGGTGTTCGGGCAGGCCCAGGCGATGCGCCTTGCCGTCGCTCCCCAGCGGACCGGAGTGACAGCGGTGGCAGGCCGCCTTGCCCTGGAAGAGGGCAAGCCCTTCCTGCACCATGGGCGGCAGCGGCACCGGCTCGCCCCGCAAGTAGCGGTCGAGTGCCGTGTCGGGTGCGTCCAGCGTCTTGAGGTATTCGGCGATGGCATTAAAAATTTGCGGCCCATAAGGCTCGCTCGAATGACCCAAGGCCTTTCGCCACAGCGCCATGAGGCCGGGGATCTGGCGCACGCGTTCCTGAACGAGGCGCGCATCGGCGTTCATGAAATGCGCCTCGGTGACCATGTCGCGCACGGCGGTGGCGAGGTCGCCTCCGTCGAGCCGGCCATCCCAGGTGAGGCGGCGCTTGAGGCGAACGGAAAGCAGGCTCGGCGCGTTGCGGAAATACTCAGTGCCGTTGTAGCCGCGCGACAGCGCCAGGCCGTCGGCAAAGCCCAGTTCGGGCACATGGCAGCTGGCGCAACTGCGGCTCCCGTCGCCAGACAAGCGTGGTTCGAAGAACAAATGCCGGCCCAGTTCCGCCAGCGCCGGCTGGACCATCGCGGGGCGCGGAAGCGCTTCGAGTGTTGGCGGGTTGGCGTTGGCGATGCTGCATTCCGCCAAGGCGAGGAACTGGAGCAGCAGGGCGGTGCTGTGCCAGTGCTTGGTGGATTCGGCCCTGCGGGCCTGAATCCACCCGACAACGCCGTGCGTGTGCCACAAGTGGGCGAGCCCGCCGGGGGTAGAGGTCCCGGCTCGATCCACCCTGCCACACTGGCAGTGGTGGGGTGGATTTAGCCCGCGCCAGGCGCGGGCGAATCGATCAAGACTGGACCGCCAAACCCCCGACCGAAGAAGCCTCAGCGCCCAGGGGACGGGCCCACCTCGCTTCATTTTACAAATCGACCGCCGCTGTATCGAATCAGCGGCGCGTCTTGCAGAATAACGTGACAGCTCGTTTTCCAGTTGAGGATTTCGCGCACGAGCCGAGCGTCCTCCGTGCCGGACAGGTAGGTACCGGGCGGGGGCATGGCGATGAAGAAAATCCGGCCGGTTTCAGTTTGCGCGAAGTGCCCGGCGCCGCGTGGCGCGGCGGCGCGGTATTCATCCGGGGGCAGGTGACAGCCGCGGCAGTTGAGCGCCCAGAGGGTGGCTGCGGTTTGCGTCGCAAAAAGTGGCGGCGGTGCCAGAAGCACCGCCGCCAGGGTGAGGCCTCGCAGGAGATGCGGCATGGCACTTGGCGACAAAACTCGTCGCCGCCACACCGCAAGAGAGACCTCGGCGCACAAACTCATTTCTTGATGCTGAGCACCTGCGGCTGGGTGACCGCCTTAAGACCATCGACGCCGAACTCCACGCCGTAGCCCGAACCCTTGATGCCGCCGAAAGGCACCATGGGGTGGATCATGCCGTGCTGGTTGATCCACACCGTGCCGGCCTGAATGCGACCGGCTACCTCCTTGGCACGGTTGATGTCGGTCGACCAGACCGAAGCGCCCAGACCCGCGTCGAGACGGTTGGCGGAAGCGATCGCGTCTTCGACTTCGCGGTATTTGATTACCGGCAGCACCGGCCCGAACTGCTCTTCATCCACCAGCCGATCGCCGTCCTTGAGACCGGTGACGATGGTCAGGGGAAAGAAGTAGCCGGGGCCGCCCTTGGGCGTGCCACCGCACACGATGGTGCCGCCCTGGGCCTTGGCGCTTTCCACCAGCGACACCACTTTGTCGTACTGCATCTTGTTTTGAATCGGACCCATCACCGTGCCTTCCTGCATGCCGTCGCCCATGGGCATCATTTCCGCGAGCTCCTTGAGCGCCGCCACGGTCGGTTCGAACAGATTCTCGGGCACATAGAGGCGCTTGGCACAGGCGCAGGTCTGGCCCATGTTGAGGAAGGCGCCCCAGAAAAGCCCCATGGCCATGGCCTTGGGATCGGCGTCGGGCAGCATGATCGCGGCATCGTTACCGCCCAGTTCCATGGTGGTGGGGGTGAGGTTCTTCGCCGCCGCCTCGGCGATTTTCGCGCCGGTGGGGCCGGACCCAGTAAACATGATTTTGTCGATGCCGGGGTCGGATACCAGCCACGAACCCACACTGCCCGGCCCGCTGACGGTGTTGACCACGCCCTTGGGCAGCGCCTGGCTGATCAGGCGCACCAGTTCCAGGGTGCCGATGGAGGTGTACTCTGAAGGCTTGATCACCACTGTGTTGCCGGCGCGTATGGACGGAATGATCTGCCAGATGGCGATCAGGAGCGGCCAGTTCCAGGGCGCGACGGCGGCCACCACGCCATAGGGCTTGCGGTGTACTTCATCGCGGCGGGTGTCGTCTTCGAAAGCCACTTCCACCGGGAGATCAAGGCTTGCCGGCACCTGGGTCCAGACTTCACAGCCCCACAATTCAAAGCGCGCGCCGGGCACCTGATCCGGACCCACGCCGCCCAGGGGTTTGCCCTGTTCGCGGGTCACCCACTCGGCCAAGTAGGGCGCGTTGGCTTTGATGATCTCCGCCACTTTCATCATCAGCGCCTTGCGCTCCGCGTCGGGCTTGGCGGCCCAGGCGGGTTGTGCCGCTCGTGCGGCGGCAACGGCGGCGGAGACTTGCGGGCGCGTGGAAACCGGCACGCGGCCGATGGGTTCGCCGGTGGCCGGGTTGATCGATTCGAAACGCTCGCTCGAATCAACTTGCTCGCCGTTGATGGTGTTCAAATAGGTATTCATGCTTGTCCCTCCGACCGTTGATGTGTGGTGGTGCTACTTGATTTCGCCGCCGATGCCGGCCAACGTGAAACTGATGAGACTGCCCTGCGCCTGGAGCAGCGCCGTATGTGCCGGACGCTCGGGGCGGGTATGCGCCTGGAAGCTCGTGCCGCCGTCTTGGCTCTTTACCACTGCGCCGCCCAGGCCCACCAGGACAATTTCCGCGCCGCGCACGAGGCCGGCGGTGAGCGCCTGATCGGTGCCGCTCGCCGCCGCACTCCAGGTTCTGCCGCCATCGGCGCTCTTGAGAATGTTGCCGCGCATGCCCCAAACCAGCACGGTGTTTTCGGGTAGCGCCAGACCACCCCAGATCGAGCCTTTGTAGGGGAGCTTCAGCGCCTTGAAGGAAACCGTGCCATCGTCGGAGTAGTAGAGGTTGCCGCCCTCGGCGGTGACCCACAGGCGCTTGCCCGGCCCGGTGAAGATGGCGTAGAGATGCTGGTCGGCGAACTCCCCGGTGGAGACGCGCAACTCCTTCCAGGTCTTGCCGCCGTCCTGGGTCGTGGCGGCGAAACCGAAAGCACCCACCACCAGGCCCTGCGCGGCGTTCTCGAAACGCAGCGCGAACGGCACCACGCCGGCGCCCAGATCGGCCAGCCGGGTCCAGGTTTCGCCGCCGTCTACGGTGCCGATCATCACCCCGCCATGACCGGCGGCCCAGCCCTTCTTGGGGTCGAGAAAATACAGCGACGTAAGCGTGGCGCGCGTGGGGGTCTTGCCCTGGCGCCAGGACTTGCCCGCGTCGTCGGAGATCAGCACGGTGCCGAAGTCGCCTGCCGCCACCAGGCGCGCACCGGCCGCAGCGGCGGCCAGCAGCGGCGCCTTGTTGGCGAGCGGCGCCACGAATACCGGGTTGGTGAGAAAGCTCGTGGCCGCCGGCGTTTGTGCCCAAAGCGGTGTGCCCAAGCCGATCACCAAACAGCCGAGCACTCGTGCCAAGAGGTGGGCGATGCTGATCATGGGGCGCGGCGAGTGGGAGGGCGTCATGGTGGATTCGCGGTCGCTGCACGCCCGCTCAAACCATACTTGGGGTCGGGTTCGCGCCAGTGAGGGGCGCCAGATCGCCGCGGTCGTAGGGTCGAGCAAGGCCCGCCGGGCCGAATCCACCAGGAGACGGGTACTGCGGACCATGGTGAACGCCAACGCTCTGCTCATGCCGCTCCCTCCGAACGATCCTGTTCGTCCATACGCCAAGCGGTCGGGTGATGGCATTCGCCAGCGGTCGCAACCCCGACGGGAGCCCCTGCTTCCTTCTTCCTGCTCATGCCGCCCCCTCGTCACGCCCGTCGCAATAGCGGGCGTAGGCGCGTTCGCGTGCGGTGTCGGCTTCCTGCGGGCTCAGCCCCAGGGCGTGGGCGCTGCGGTTAAGGAGCGCGTCTTCAAAGCGGACCAGGCTGCCGTCGGCATAGACCACTTGCCACATCATTTCCAGCACCGTTTGGCGTTCGCTGGCGTCGAAGCTTTCGCGTACCGTCTGCGTGAACACCCAATCATCGAGCGCGGCGCTGAACTCGCCTTCGGCAATGCGCAACAATTGTTCGGTTTCCGCTTGCGGCAGGTGGAAATGCTCGTGGACGAGGTGACGGATCACCGCGCTTTCGGCCTCGGGGATCTTGCCATCGACTTGCGCGGCTTCGATCAGCAGAGCCGCCACCGCAAGCTCCGGGCGGGGATAGGGCAACTCGGTGGGTGCCGCGGCAGGCGGTTGACGAAGTTTGGCGAGCAGATTCTGGAACGGCATCTTGGCCCCGAAGCTGGTGTGGTGCTCAATGAGCGAGAAACGGCGCACGCACCGGTTTGCGGCGCGGGATAAGGACATCGATCATCACCGCCAGCGAGGGCAGCAGGGTGATCGCCATGAGCATATTGACCATGAACATGAAGGTGAGCAGCAACCCCATGTCGGCCTGAAACTTGAGCGCGGAGAACGACCAGGTGGCTACGCCCACCGAGAGCGTCACCGCCGTGAAAAATGTGGCGATGCCCGATTCCATCAGTGATTGCCGGAACGCGGTGGCGATATCGACGCCTTGCGCCAGGTAAATTTGCAAGCGGTTGTAGATGTAATACGCGTAGTCGACGCCGATGCCCACCGCCAGCACCATTACCGGCAGGGTGGCGACGGTGAGGCCGATGTCCAGTGCCTGCATGAACCAATAGCCCAGGAAGGTGGCGAGCGTCAGCGGCAGGCAGCAAGCGAGCATGGCGCGCCAGTCGCGGTAGGTCAGCAGCACCAGGATGATGATGGTGGCGTAGACGTAGAGCATCATCGGTAGTTCGGTGTGCTCCAGCACCTCGTTGGTGGCGGCCTGCACGCCGGAGTTGCCGCTGGCCAGCCGCAGCTTCACCTCGGGAAGCTGCTCGCGGTCGCGAAACTCCCGCACCGCCTGCACCACCGATTTGATCGTGGTGGCTTTCTGGTCGGCGAGATAGATATTCACCGGCAGCACCGTGCAGCCGGGGTTCAAGAGCCCCGTGCCTTCGGGAATCAGGCCCACCGAATTGGCGAGCGAGCGCTCATCCAGCGCCAGCGCCGTCCACTTTGGATGGCCTTCGTTGGTACCGGCATAAGCCTGCTTGGCGAGTTGCGCGATTGAAGCCACCGAAAGCACTCCCGGCACGTTGGACATCTGCCAGGAAAACTGATCGATGTAGGCCATGACTTCGGTCTGGTAGCAGCCGTCCTTGGGCGTCTCAAAGACCACGGTCAGAACGTCGAGTCCCAGATCGAAGTGCGCCACGATCGCCGCGGCGTCGCGGTTGTAGCGCGCCTCGGCATGCAGTTCGGGGGCACCGGGCTTGAGGTGGCCGATATGTCGGCTCTGGCTTTGGTGAAAGGCGAAGGCAAACAGTACCAGGCTCAGGACCGTGCCGATGGCTGCGTTGCGGGTGGTGGCGATGTGTCCGAAGTAGGCCATGATGCGCCCACGCGCCGCGCGCAGACGCTGGACGCGCTCGACAAATTCTGGTCCGAAGCGCAAGTACGAGGCCGCGACCGGCAGCATGATGAGATTGGTAACGATCTTGTAGGCGACGCCGATCGATGCGGTGATGCCCAGTTCGCGGATCATCGGAATCGGAATCAAGGTCAGCGTGGCGAACCCGACGAAGGCCGTAACCAGGGCCATGGTGCCGGGGATGAACAGGCCGCTGAAGCTCATCTTGGCCGCAATGTCGGCGCTATTGCCGGCGCACACTTCCTTGGCGATGTAATTGATCTGCTGCACGCCGTGGGAGACGCCGATGGCGAAGACCAGAAAGGGCACCAGCACCGCCAGGGGATCGAGCCCGTAGCCCAGAAGATGCAGAGTGCCGAACTGCCAGACCAGCGACACCAGCGAGCACGCCATGGGCAGCACGGTCAGCGCCAGCGAGCGCGAATACCAGTACACCGCCAGCGCGGTGAGTACAAAAGCCAGGGCGAAGAACTGCACCACGCTCTTGGCGCCTTCGGCGATGTCGCCGATCTGCTTGGCGAAACCGATGATCTGAATTTCGAAACCGGGGTCTTCGTGCCTGGCGCGCAAATCGGTTTCCAGGCGCTTGGCGAAAGCCAGGTAATCGAGCTTCTGATGGGTTCTCGGGTCGGTTTCCAAGAGGTCGGCGACGACCATCGCGCCGCCGCTGTCCGATGCCACCAGGCTGCCCATGTAGCCGCCAACCAGGGCATTCTGGCGGATACGAGCGATCTTCTCGGGGCTGAGCTGGTCGGGCGTGATGTCGCCGCCGATCACGTCCTCGGCGCGAAAGCCCTCCTCGGTCACCTCCAGTACTCGGGTGGTGGGGGTCCAGAGCGAGGAAACGGTGCGGCGGTCGATGCCGGGCAGAAACATCACCGACTGGGTGACGTCGTTGAGTTTCTTGAGACCCTCGGGCGTCCAGATTTCCCCCCGGCGCGGGTGTACGACGACCACGATGCGATTGGCGCCGAACACTTCGTTGCGGTACTGGTTGAAGGTCTGGATGTATTCGTGCCCCTGCGGCAACTGCTTGTCGAAGCCTGCATCCATGCGCAACTGGGACGCGAAGACCGCCATCAGCAGGGTAAAGGCCAGCAGCGTTCCCAGGGTCAGGGTCCGATGCCCAAAGAAGAAGGCCTCGAGCCGCCGGACGGTGTTTTCGATCATTCGGGATGCCTAGATGTCCGGCCGCAGGGCTGGCCGCGGCGACCCCCCCGGGCGCCGCGAGCCAGTCCTGCCGGACGCGTTGTTACTTAGAAGGTGTACGCCACGCTGCCGAAAGCGAAGTCGCGATCGCGCATCAGGTTGTTGCTGCCGCCGCCCCAGAAGCGGGTGAAGCCCAGGGTCGCCTTCCAGCGGCTTTCACGATCGAAGTTGAGCGTGAAGGCGGCCGACTTGCGGCCCTCGACGAAAGGCAGGGCGTTGGGGGTTGTGCCATGGACATCGTGGGTGAGGTCGATCTGCGGGGCGAGGTTCCAGCCGCTCCCAAAGGCATTGGGGTAGGTGAGGCCGGTGGAAATCACGTAGCCCCACGAGGATTTGGTCGGCAACTCATAGTTGGACAGCAGATAGGGCACGCGACCCGAACGGTCGAGGCTCGGATAGACCGTCATCGCCGCTTCCGCCAAAAGGTAGCCTTCCGCCGCGCCCAGAGCCGTCATCAAGGTGCCTAGCGGGCTCGAGGGCGCGAAGAGGTAGAAGGCGGTGAGATGCATCTGCCACTTCTTCTCGGTGGTGAAGCCGCGCGCCACCTTGCCCGGGTATTCGAAAACCGAGAACTCGCCCTCGATTGGCACGGTCGGGTCGACCGCGACACTGTCCTTGGGCCGGTAGGACACTTCCGCGCCCACCGCCACCGGGCCAACCGTGGTGTTCATGGATACCCCGAAGACATCGCGCTTCTGGCCGTAGTCCTCGAAGTAGGTCAGACCCAGCAGGTTGGCGCTGCTGCCCGCGTTGGTGAAGCCGATGAAGGGAATCTTGTCGTGATAGCGCAGATAATAGAAACCCAGATCGGCGCCGAGCTTGTCGGCCTTGTAGCGGAAGGCCGCGCCGAACTGTCCGCCGCTGGGCTTGTTCACGCCTTCGCGATAGGCCACGCTGCCGACTCCGGCCACGCCGAAAGCCGGGTTGGCGTCGGAAGCGAGATCGGCCACGCCCAGGCCATGGCGCCCGCCCGGGTCGCCCACCGTTCCAAAGGCCAACGGGTTGTTGCCGCTGCCGCCATAGAGGTAATAGTTGGCGATCGAAGTCGGCACGAAGGCATGCGCCGCGCTCGGCCCCAGCACGTCGGCGGGCGAGAAGAAGGTGCCGACCGCAGGAAATGTGAAGGCGTTCCACTTCCACTGGTAGTAGCCTTCAAAGCTCAGATTGTCGGTGACGCTGGCATTCAAGGAAAGCATGGGCGCGGGCTTGAAGATCTCCTTCAACTGCGTGCCGGGAATGCTGGCGCGCTGAAGGTCGATGGCGTTGGTGATATTGACGCCACCATAGATGAAAATGTCTTCGCCCCAGCTCATCACCTGATTGCCGAGCTTGAACTTGGCCGGACGGTCACCGAAGGAGAGATCCTTGGCGATCCAGGCATCGAGCCAGGTCCAGTTGTTGACGGCGAGGTCCTTGGCGTCGTCCGACAGCGGTGTGCGCCGCGTCTCGTCGGCCTTGAAGTCCTTCAGCCAGGAGGCCCGTACCAGGCCGGAAAAGCCGCCCGGCGCCTTGAGAAACAGCTCGTGCGTGCCTTTCAGGGCAAAGGAGACGATGTCACCTTTCTTGTAGTTGAGGTTGCCGTCATCCGACTGGAGATAGTTGAAGTCGGGATTGGAGCTGTTGGGGTCGTTGGGAAAGACCAGTTCGCCGAGTGTTCCGGACACCGGCACGCAACCGCCGTTGTCATTGGAAACGATGCCGCAGTTGGTCGATTCCAGGCGCTTTCTGAAGCCCAGGGATAGCGTACTGTCGAAGCTGCCCGAGATCGAGCCGTTTTCGAACTTGAAGGCGTAGGCCGTGGGGGCGGCGAAAAGGCCCAGTCCCGCCGTGGCGAGTGCCAGGGCCAGCACGCGCCGGGCGCCGATGCCGCGATCTTGCTTAATCATTGGTTTCTCCTCGTGTCCTGCGCTTAACGGTCACCCACCCGGCGCAACTCGTCCGGGTTGAAGCGGCTCTTTTCGATGCGGCCCTCGCGACCGGCCAGCCAGTCGGTTTCGGGTCTCTCTTGGGTGGCGTTTTCGCCGATGTAGCGGCCGACGTTCAGGTCATAGGAAACGAACTCCTGGCCGACGCAGGCGGGGATTTCCGGCGCCATCCAGAGGCTCGATTCCTGCACTCGCCAGACCTTGCCTTGGGCGTCGTAGTTGTCGGCGACCATCAGCGCCCAACTATCTTCGTCGAGGTAGAACACGCGTTTGGGGAAAATGTGGCGCATGCCTTCCTTGAGCGTGGCTTCGACCTTCCAGACGCGGTGCAGCTCGTAGCGCACGAGCTCGCGATTGATGAACTCCGGGCCGTACACGTCCTTGTACTTGCGGCTCTTGTCGATGAGCTTCCAGCTGTTGTAAGGAATATAGAGCTCCTGCCGGCCGACCAGCTTCCAGTTGTAGCGGTCCATGGCCCCGGCGTACATTGGGTATTGATCGACGGTCTCCAGGTTTTCATAGCCGGGCACCGGATTGTCGTAGGCGAAGGTGGGGGCGCGGCGCACCCGGCGCTGTCCGGGGAAGTAGAGCCAGGCATCGCTCGAGGCGTTCATCGACCAATGCGCCAGGATCAGCTCGCCGGTACGCGCCGCGGGGGAGACCACGGCGTTGAGGAGCTTCATTTCCACCCCGGACACTTCCTCGATGCCCTTGTTGTTCTTGTTGTGGAAGGGAATGGTGGTCCACTGATCCTGCACCAGCGGGGTGAAGTCGCCGCTCTTGCTGGAGAAGATGGTCGCGTAGTGCTCGATTCGACCTTCGCCCATGTAGCGCAGCTTGTGGTTCCACATCGCTTCCGCGCCGCCTTGCGGAATGGGGAAGAGTACCGCCGCCCCGATGGCCTTTTCCACGCCCCAGCCGTTGGCCGCGAGCTTGGCTTCGCGGGCGTTGGTTTTGCTGCGCTCGTACACAAAATCGGGGAAGCCGCAACTCCTGCGCGTCGGGTACACGTCCATGCGGTAGCCTTTCAGCGCCTTCACCACCGCGATCTGCCCCTCGGAGAGCTTGTCCTTGTACTTGTCGACGTTGCCGGCGTCGATCGCGAACAGGGGCTTATCGTCCTTGAACGGGTCGATCCGCTTCTGGCCGGGCTTCCAGCCGGATGGCATGGTGGTCATGCCGCCTTTCCACTCCGGAATGCTGCCATCGGCGTTGCCGGCCTTGATCGCACCGACGGGGGTGAGGTCCTTGCCCAGGCGTGCCACCTCCTGTTCCGGCGCCGCCGCGCAGGCGAGTCCCCAGGCACAGGCGAGGCACGCCGCCAGGATATTACGGTTGCTCCAAGTCATGCTTTGCTCCTCCTTCACAGATTCTTGCGACGCTCCAGGAATTACGAACCGCGCAGCTTGCGCACGGCATTGGGGGAAAGCTGTAGCGCGCGCGCCGCGCCGATCGCGGCCGTATCGTGCTTGGGCGCGCCGCCGTTGAGGCCGGCCACGACGTAGTCGAGTAGCGACACCAGGTCGGCGTCGGGCAGTTGCTTGAAGGGCGGCATGGCGTTGTTGAAGCGCTCGCCGGCCACGGTGATCGGTCCGGCCAGACCATCGACCAGCACTTGCGCCAGGTAGGCGCGGCCGCTTTCGCTGCGCGCGCGGTCCTGCAAGCTGCCGGCCAGGCGTGGGGCGATGCCCGGCGTGCCTTCGCCTTGCGCCGCATGGCAGACGACGCAGTGTTGGGCGAAGAGCGCGGCGCCGCGATCCTCAGCGCCGGCCGAACCGGGAGCAAGAGCGAGCACCAGCAAGATGCCGGCGGTGGGCAAGTCTGGGGAGATCGCCAGCTTCAAGAGTGCTGCTCCGCCAGGCCGATGATCACCGAAGTGGTGCAATGGAACATGTTGCTGGTGTTGGCCATGCACCAGTTGATGTCGTTGTGCAGGCCCATGCGGTACGCCGGGCGGTCGCCGAGATTGAAGTTGCACAGGCAACGTCCGCAGGCATTCTTGCCGCAACAATCGTTGTAGCTGATGAGATAGTCCTTGCCGTCCACCGGGTTGCGGCAGGTGCCGATCCAGGCCACCTTGGACATCTCAGTGCCCGGCGGGCAGGACGAAGTGGTGCCGCCGCAGCAACTGCACAGGAAGCCGTCGAGCGCGCAGTAGCGCCAATATTCGCATTGCGATTCATCCGGCGCCTTCTTCTTGCCGCCGCCGGGGGCCAGGGCATGGGCGTCGCGGTTGACACGGTCGAAGGGCAGTACCGGCAGCGCGATCGCGCCTACCACGAGGTACTTGCCCAGGCGCGCCAAAGTACCGCGGCGTGAAGTCGAGTGCGCCACCTTGCGGGCGGAGCGTTCGAAAAGTTGGTCAAACCACTTCATCTTTGCTCCCTGTGACTAACGCTCACCGCCGCGGGTTTCGAGAAAACTCTGCACCGACGCCACCTTGAGTTCCTTAGCGGTGAACAGACTCTCCAGTTGCTCCCGCGAGTTCACCAGGCCCTTGGCACGCACCACTCCTTGCTCGTCGATGAGCACCGCATAAGGCAGCTTGCCGACTCGAAAGGCCATGCCCAGCTCGGCCGAGAGCACATAGGGAAAACTCTCTAGCGCCGCCTTGCGCTGAAAGGCGCGGTGGTCCTCGGGTTCGCCGTCGCTGGCGAAAGCCAGGCGCAGCCAGGACGCTTCATCCTTGGCGATCGACTTGAGGATGGGCAGAAGTTTTTTGCATACCGGGCAAGTGGGTGACAGGAAGAACAGAAGCTGGCTGGCGGGGCCAGGCGCGCCCACCACCAGGGTCTCCCGGGCGAGCGTTGGCAATTCGAAACGGGGCGCGGCTTCGCCGACCTTGGGGCCGGTGTCGAGCATCAGGGCCCCCATGGGCGCGATGCGCTCGTACAAAATGCCCACCTGGCGCGCCAGTGCGAACACCACCAGCAGCAGGGCGAGCACCACCACCCAGAGCACGATGTTGGAGATCAGCAAGGCCTCGTTCATAGTTTCGGTCCTAGAGCTTCGAGAGGCGGGGGGCGTTGGCGAGGAGCTGATTGGCGGCGGCATAAAGACCATAGAGCCCGATGGCTCCGGCACCGACGGTAAGCGCATCGAGCCAGACCAGTTCGCGCGCGCTGGCGCCGGCCGTGGCAAGTCCGGCCAGCAGCGCCAAGGTGAAGTTGCGCGCGACCAAAGCCCAGGACAAGTGCTGGCCGCCTTCGGGACCACCACAGCCGCAATCGATGTCGGCGCGTCCACGCAGGAGGTTGATCACCACCGCGCCGGTGACCGCGAGTAGCACGGCCACGGCCAAGGCGGCCCCCCAAGGCCGGCCGGCCAGCGGCAGCAGGAGCACCGCCGCGCTGATCTCCAGCAGCGGGAGCAGCAGCGCCACCGGGCCGAGCAAGCGCTCCGGCAGCAGTCGATATTGATCCAGCGCCAAGGTGAAGGACTCGCGGTCGAAGAGCTTCTGCCCCGCTCCGACCAGGAAGACGATCGCCAGCGTGGCGGCGGTGATCTGCGGCAGGATCGGATCCAGCGGCGGTAGCAGCGCCATCAATGCAGCTCCAGCATGGTGGCGGATTCGGCAACTCCTTCCAGGCGACCCAGGAATTTGGGCTTGGCGCCGGCATCGAACTTGGCGAGCGCCATCTTCACCGCATCCAGGGCGTAGAGCCGCGGCTCCGGCGTCTGGCTCACCACCAGCGCCACCGCCGCGTGTCCGGGCAGGCGGGCAAGGCGCTTCTTGGTCGCGAGGTCGATGACCCAGATTTCATCGGCCGGGTTCTTGTGCGTGCCTTCGGCGCCGTTCTTATGCATGCCGATGAACATGCGCTTGCTGTCGCGATGCACGGCGAAGAGCTGGTAGCCCCCGGGACGCCACTTCCTTTTGAGGTCGGCCTGGGAAAGCAGGCTCCAGGGCGCCTCGATGGTCGGAGTCTCCTGCGACAAATCGGCCAGAAAGACCTTGCCCTGAAAGCTCACCAGGTAATGCCGGTCGCCCAGATGCTGGCTTTGCACGTACACCGGATCGGCGTCGGGATCGAAGAAGCGCCCGCTCTTGGTCTTGCTCTTCAACGTGCCATCGTGGTTGAGCACCATGGTTTGCAGGCTGCCGTCGCCACAGATGGTGGAGAAGCGATCGGCCGCGGTTTCGGACGGAATGATGATCCAGCAGCCCGGGTTGGGAATCTCCGCCGCGAACTTGCGGGCTTTCAAGTCCACCACCGTGACCGAGGCGGCGGGGGTGGCGTTTTGCACGAACAGCCAGCGCCCATCGACCGAAGTGCGCACGATCCCTTGGTAGGGCAGGGCTTGGGCGCGGCGCGGGGGAATGAGGATCTCGGCGCGCCATTCGAGAGTGTTCGGGTCGTGGATCTCGACCACATCGGTGCGCTCGCCGCGCGCCAGGCGCGGGAAGTAGGTGGCGGTAACGTAGAGTTCCCGGCGATCTCGCGACAGCGTCGATTGCCCGGCGTAGCCGGTGGACACCTGGCCAAGGTATTTGAAGTGCTCGCCATCGATCACATGCAGGCGGTTATCGACGATGTGCTGGATGGTGATGTCCGACACATAGAGCCGATGCGCGTTCGATGGCGGCAGTTTGGCGACCGTGAGTGTTTCCGCCGGCAGCTCCGCGCGCCCGGGCGCGGTGATACACAAAACGCCCATGGCCAGACCAAAAGCGTAACAAATGCGTCTCAAGACGGCCTCTCCTCCTGGTTGCGCCGCCCTGCGGTATTCCGCTTCTTTGGGCAGCGGGGGCATTGTAGGCAGCGTTTCGGCGCGGCCGTTAGCCGAAATTGGCAAGGGCGCCGCAATCGTTCCGGAAAGCCAGTGCCGGAAGACCGGCGCGCTTGCAATTCACGCCGCGTTGGGCTTAACTCACTTCACGTCAACTTGGCTCCAGCCGGACATGAGCACCGAAGCCCCCAATCCTTTCGATAATCTGGATGAAAGCGCGCTCTATTCGCTTGTGCGCCGCGAGACCCGCGACGCCGACGAACAGGCTGCCTGCCTGCGCGACTGGGACCAGGTATACGAGCAATTGACGCCCGGGCAATTCGAGGGTCGCTTCATGGAAATCTGGTTTCGCGGCATCCAGCTCTTCCGCGAGGTCACCAACCGCTCGGTCTATGAGGCCGGCTTGATGCGCGAGGGCGAGCGGGTGTTGGGCGTACCGGTGATGTTGCAGGGCAAGGGCTATTTCTGTGGCCGCCCGATCGCCCCCGACAGCATCATGACCATGCGTGGCGGCGACGAACTCGATTTCCGCGCTCCGGAGCATTTCGACATCGTCGCCGTGGCGGTGCCCGAAAGCGTGCTCACCCAATATGCCCGCGACATCGAACAGCGCGATATCGAGGGCGAGCTGAAGAGCGTCTCGGTGGTGCGGGCGGGCAAGGCCCAGGTCGATGAATTCCGTGCTTTTTTGCTGACGGTGCTGGAGTCGGTTTCGCGCACCCCTTCGATGCTCAAGTTCTCGGCCATGCAAAAAGGTCTGGAACACGCGCTGCTCTCCAGCGTAATGAAAGCGGTGGGGCCCAGCGAAGATGCCGGCCGCATCGCCTCGCCGCCCACGGTTCGGCACACCATCGTCAGCCGCGCTCAGGAATACATGCGCCAGCACGTCGAGGAGCCGCTCACCGTGGAAGACCTTTGCCGCAGCCTCAAGGTGAGCCGGCGCACCCTGCAATACAGCTTTCAGGAAGTGCTGCAATTGAACCCGGTGAGCTATCTGCGCGCCATGCGCTTGAACGGCGCGCGGCGCATGTTGAAGTCGGCCGATCCAGGGCGCGAATCGGTGCAGGACATTGCCGCACGCTGGGGATTTTGGCATCTGTCGCATTTCGCCACCGACTACCGCCGCATGTTCGGTGAGCTGCCCTCGGAAACCCTGCGCGGCGCCGCCCACCCGGCGAGGGGGGTCTAGTTTCTAGAGACTAGTGGCAAGAGACTAGTTTCTCGACACTAGTTTCTAGACACTAGTCTCTAGTCTCTAGACACTAGCAGCCCCAGCGCGCGTGCATACGACTCCCCCGGGCGCAACACATCGAAGGCCAGTGCCACCATGCCGGCTTGCGCGGCGCCCTCGACGTTGCGGGTCTGGTCGTCGAGGAAGACGCAGGCCGCGGCGGGCAGATCGAGCGCTTCAAGGCACAGCGCGTAGGCGCGCGGGTCGGGTTTGAGGATGTGGGTGTAGGAGCCGTCGATGATGGCGTCCACTTCGCCGAGCACGGCGACACGTTGCCGCAGCTCAGTTCCGTAGAAGAGATCGAGTTCATTGGACAGCACCGCCACCGCGTGGCCGGCGCCTTTGGCGGCGCGGATGGCGGCCACCGCTTCGGGGCGGATCATCGCTTGCGGGTCGGCGCCGCGGGCGCGCACCACCAAGGTGGCCATGGCTTCCCAGGTTTCGCCGATCAGGGCGCCCACTTCGCGCGTGCGGGCCAGCCAGTAGTCGCGTTCGCTGATTCTTCCCGCCTGCATCGCGCACCACAGGGGGTCGCTGGCCGGATCGAAGGGGCCGCGCCAGGTCAGCGTGCCCGCCGGCAAACCCAGTGCGGCTTCGGTGGTGGCGTGGGTTTCGAACAAGGTCCGGCTGATGACCCCGCCGAAATCGAGCACCAGGGCGCGTTTCATCGCGGCGCCCGGGATCTGCTTCGGTCCGAGTCGATCGGTCCGCCCCGGCGTTGATGCCTAGGGTCCAAGGCGCAGGGAACCCGCCGCGCGCTGTTCATCGCGGCGCACCGGGTGCAATGCGCCCCATGGCGACCCAGCGGTCGAATATTGCCAGCGCCGTGGTGCTGAAGATCTCGTCGTTGATGTGCGCGGGGACTTCCACGAGTTCCACCCCGCCCCAGTCGGCTTGGCGCAGCGCCCCGATGAACGCGGCCAAACCCGCGGCATCGTGTAGCGGTGCACCCGGCCGGTCCCACTCCTCGATACCGGCAAGCGGCAGCAGCAGGCAAACCGGGCCTTGGGCCTGGCGCAACCTTTCGGCAATCGCGCCGGCCATAACCACGCGCTCCTCGGGGCTGCACATGGCCGAGGCGATCAGGCGGTTGTGGGCGTGGCTCGGGCGGCCGGCAAGGCGCGCCGGGGGCGGCGCCCACGCTGGGTAATCGATCATGTCGGTGGCGCCGGGCGCGACGATCTGCGGTACGCCGCAGTGGCCCGCCGCGCTCAGGCGGTCCGCCCCCGCGCTGACGCAGGAGCCGCCCAGATAATTAGCCAGTTCCTGCAGGCTGAAGTCGAACACCGCCACGAATCGTCCGGCTGCGGCAAGCTCTTCGAAGGCGCGTCCGCCCATCCCGGTGGTGTGAAAGATCGCCACTTCGTAGCCGCGCTGTTCCAGGGCTGGCTTCAAGCGCTTCATGTACGACAGAGCACTGGTACCCAGCGAGGTGATGCCCACCGTCGGTCGCGCTTTGCTGGGCGCGCGCGCCAGGCGGCAGGCGCCCAGCACCGCGCCGGCGGCTTGCGCCAGCGAGGCGCGGCAGAGTTCGTTGAGCCCGTACAGGCCGCCCGCCCAGAGGATCATGATCAAGTCGGGCGAGATCCGTTCGGGTGGCAGCAAATGTGAAAAAGCGATGGTGGAGGCGACCACCTTGGGAGTGCCCAAGGGCAGGGCGGCGGCCACTTCGAGGGCAAGATCGGTGCCCATGGTGCCGCCCAGCGCCAGCATGCCCTGGATGCGCCCTTCTTCTCGCCAGGCGCGCGCCAGCAGCGCCGCGCCGCGGGCCATGTGGGCCATGGCGGTGTTTTCATCGCCGCTCTGGACAATCGCTTCGAGGCTCATGCCGGCGGCGGCGGCAACTTCGGTGTTGGGAATTTCGGGCGCAAACGGCGCGCCTTCCAGGACGCCGACATCCATGATCGCGGCCTCGCCTCCGTCGGCTTCGATGCAGGACCTGAGGAACAGCAGCTCGTCGGATTTGGTGTCGGCGGTGCCGACCAGTAAGACGCGCACGGGTGTCCCCACCCCCCGGCCCCCTTCTCGAGGAAGGGGGTGAGTGTGGTTCGCGGGCTGCGCCCGCTCCGGTGATGGGCTTGCGCCCCCTTGGGACGGCCCGGCGGGGGTGGACGAACCTTCCCCCCGGCCCCCTTCCCGGGGAAGGGGGTGAGTGTGGTTCGCGGGCTGCGCCCGCTCCGGTGATGGGCTTGCGCCCCCTTGGGACGGCCCGGCGGGGGCGCTCACGCCACGCTTTCCACTTCGGTGAAGGCGGCATCCAGGGTGTCGAGCAGGAGGTCTGCTTCTTGGGGTGTGATCACCAAGGGTGGCGAGAGGATGATGTTGGGGCCGGAAACTCGCACCATGGCGCCTAGACGATAGGCGGCGCGTGCGACCTTCTGCGGCAGCTCCGCACCGCGCGGCAGGGCTTTCTTGCTCGCCTGGTCTTCCACCAGTTCCAGGCAGGCCATGAGACCGACGCCGCGCACGTCGCCGATCTGCGCATGGCGCGGCACGAAACCACGCAGGCGGCGCTGAAAGGCTTCACCCACGCGCGCTGCATTGCCCGGTAGGTCGAGTTCCTGCACCAGTTTCAGGGCCTCCAGGGCCGCCGCCGCCCCCACCGGATGGGCGCTGTAGGTGTAGCCATGGGCAATGGCACCGGTCCCGGCGGGCGCTTCGGAAAAAGTCTGGCTGATGGTCTCACTTATGGCCGTGGCGCCCAGCGGAATGTAGCCGCCAGTGATGCCCTTGGCGAGGCACCACATGTCGGCGTTGACCCCCCAGAGTCGCGTGCCGAACAGCGCACCGGCGCGGCCGAAGCCGGTGACGACCTCGTCGGCGATCAGGAGCACGCCGTACCGGTCGCACACCTTGCGCACCAGCGGCCAGTAGTTCTCCGGCGGCACGATCACGCCGCCAGCGCCTTGCACCGGTTCGGCGATGAAGGCGGCCACGGTGTCCGGTCCCTGAAAGACGATTTCGCGCTCCAGGAGTTCGGCGCAAATCCTCCCCAATTCAAGCGGGTCCTCGGTATAGGGGTTGCGATACAGCCAGGGCGTGTCAACATGGAAACAGCCCGGCAAGAGCGGTTCGTAAGGCCGGCGGAAGTTGGTATTGCCGTTGACCGACATGCCGCCGAAGTGAACGCCGTGGTAGCCCTGGCGCAGGCTGATGAATTTGTGGCGATCGGCCTGGCCCTTGAGTTTCCAGTATTGGCGAGCAATCTTCAGCGCCGTTTCCACGGCGTCCGAGCCGCCGCTGCCGAACATCACCGCGCCCACCTTCTCCGGGGCCATCAGGGCGACCAATTGCTCCGACAATTCGATGGCGCGCGGATGGGTGGTGCCGCGAAAGGTGTTGTAGAAGGGCAGTTCGTCCAGCTGGGCAACGATGGCGTCGCGCACCCTCCGGTTGCTGTGTCCGAAATTGGCGCTCCACAGGCCGCCGACGCCGTCGATCAGGCGGTGGCCGTCGATGTCCCAGACCCACACGCCTTCGCCGCGCGCGATGATGTCGGGCGGATTGTCACGCATCGCCCCGGGGTGCGCCATGGGGTGCCAGAGGTGGCGCGCATTGGCAGCTTTCAATTGCTCGATCGGAGAAGTCATGTCCACCATTCCTGACCGCGGGCAGCGCCCCGCGCCGGGCGAGCTTACCCCGAGGGTTTGTGTATGCAGTATCCCAAATCGGCAAGGGGAGGCGCCAAACAGTGGACCGGCGCGTGCGCCGCAAAGCGAGTGCGGGCGAGCGCGGCACGTATCTCCTTGATCTCACGAACGGCGAAGCCGCGCTCGTGGTGCTCGTAAGCGCGCCCAAGGGTTCCCGAAGCTGCTCGTGGGAAGGGAATCGAGCGGCAGCTTGCGCGTTTCGGCGTTGTCAGGTGCGATCTCGGGTGTTACAAATCCCCGGCGCGTGGTGTGATCGAAGATGTCCTGGGGCACGCGTCCTAATGAACGGGAAGAAATGATGTCGGACTATCCGCAACTCGCTTTATATATCGATGGGCAATGGCTGCGTCAATCCAGCGCCGGCACCCGACCCGTGCTGAACCCTGCCACCGGCGCCGTCCTCGCCGAACTGCCTCTAGCTGGGGGGCAGGAGATCGCGGCCGCGGTCCGGGCGGCGCGTGGTGGTTGCGAAGTTTGGCGCCGCCTGCCGGCGCAAGCGCGCGGCGAGATCATCAACCGTGCCATGCGCTTGCTGCGCGAACGCGCCGAGACCATCGCCACGGTGATGACCCTGGAGCAGGGCAAGCCGCTGGCCGAGAGCAAGCGCGAGGTTTTGCTGTCGGCCGAGATCATCGAGTTCCTTGCCGAAGAGGGCAAACGCGCCTATGGCCGTTTGGTGCCGCCGCGCAGCGAAAACGTCTTGGCGCAGGCGGTGCTGCCGGTGCCGGTGGGACCGGCAGCGCTGTTCACGCCCTGGAATTTCCCCATGAACCTGCCGGCGCGCAAAGTGGGCGCGGCGCTTGCCGCGGGCTGCAGCGCTATTCTGAAACCGGCCGAAGAAACGCCGGGCACGGCGATGGAACTGGTGCGCGCTTTTCACGACGCCGGGCTGCCACCGGGAGTACTGAATCTGGTGTGCGGCGATCCGCCCTTCGTTTCAGAAACGCTGATCGCCGATCCGGCCATTCGTAAAGTCTCCTTCACCGGATCAATCAGCGTCGGCAAACATCTGGGTGAATTGTGCGCGCGTGGCGTCAAGCGTTTCACCGCGGAACTCGGGGGGCACGCGCCGGTGCTGGTGTTGGCGGATGCGGACGCGAGCAGCGTGGCGAAGCTTTCGGTCAGCGCCAAATTTCGCAACGCCGGGCAGGTGTGTACTTCGCCGACGCGGTTTCTGGTGCATCAAGCGCGGGTGGCGGAGTTCGCCGAAATCTTCGCGCGCGGCGCGCAGGCGCTTCAGGTGGGCGATGGACTCGCCGCTGAAACCGCCATGGGGCCAGTAATCCATGCCCGGCGCGTGGCCGAGCTGCACGCGCTGGTGGATGATGCCCTGGCGCACGGTGCCAAGCTGCTTTGCGGCGGCCGGGCATTGCCTCGTGCCGGGTTCTTTTTCCAGCCCACGGTGCTCGCCGAGGTTCCGGCGACGGCGCGGATCATGCAACAGGAGCCCTTCGGGCCGATTGCCGTGATCAATGCCTGGCAGGACCTGGACGCCGCGCTCGCCGCCGCCAACTCGCTGCCCTATGGCCTGGCCGCTTATCTGTTCACCCGCGATCTGGTTGCCGCGCATCGCCTCGCCGATCGCCTGGAGGCCGGGATGGTCGGCGTCAATCACTTCGGCGTTTCGCAACCGGAGACGCCCTTCGGCGGTGTGAAGGAAAGCGGCTTGGGTTCCGAGAGCGGGCCGGAGGGCTTGCATGCCTATCTGGATACCAAGCTGGTCAGTTTTGGCGCTTGAACAAATCAGGAGGAAACAATGAATAGTCAGAAGGCTCTACCGCTGTCAGCGATGATCGCCACCGCCGTCGGAGTGGTGGTGGTGCAGAGCACCATGATCACCATGCTGAATGGCACGGGTCTGGGCGCCATGAATTTTTTGCTGGCCATCGGTATATCCGGCCTGCTGGCCTTGACCTACGTGTGTTCCTTCGCCGAACTGGCCTTGATGTTGCCCAAGTCCGGTTCGGTCAGCGCCTACACCCAGGCGGCGCTGGGGCCGGGCCTTGCCATCGTCGCGACACTCTCGGGTTATGTGGCGGTCGCGCTTCTGGGCATCCCCGCGGAGCTGATTCTGGTGGACACGCTGCTCGCCGATGTGGCGCCGGGCCTCGTGAGTATCCTGCCTTATCCCAGTCTCCTGCTGCTGGCGCTCTTCTGTTTTCTCAATCTGCGCGGCATCGATGTTTTCGCGCATATTCAGAGCGCCCTGGTGGCGATCATGTTTCTGGGCCTGTTCGTGATCGGCTTCGCCGGCTTGGGCAGCGGCGCGGGCACGACGTTGCCGCCGTTGGCGCTCGATGGCGCGGCCGCTTTCTCGCTGGTGGCGCTGGCCTTCTGGGGCCTGGTTGGCCTGGAGTTCGTCTGCCCCATGATCAACGATGCGCGTGACCCCAGGCGCAATCTGCCCAGGGCCATGATTATCGGGCTGGTGCTGGTGGTCGCGGTGTATGCCACGTTCTGCCTCGCCGGCATGCGCATGCTTACGGCCGAGAAGCTGGGCGGCGCGACGCCGCACGTCGATCTGGCCCTGGCGATCTTTGGCCCGGGCGCCAAGCTCGCCTTCGTGGTGCTCGCCATCCTCGGCAGCGCGACCCTGCTCAACACCGTGCTCGCGAGCGTATCGCGCATGATTCAGGGTATGGGACAAAGCGGGCAACTGCCCCGTGTGTTTGCCGCGCAGAACGCTCGCGGCGCGCCGACCTGGGCGCTGATCATCTTCGCGCTCGCCATCGCCGCCGTGCGCGTGCCGCTGGGGCTAGACGCTTCGGCCATTCTCTCGCTGACCGTAGCGGCGGCGGGCTGCTGGCTGGTGGCCTATTTGATCGTGCATCTCGACCTCATTGTCCTGCGGCTGCGCCTGCCACAACAGGTGCGGCCCTTCCGCTCGCCTTTATTTCCGCTGCCGCAATTGATGGGCATTCTTGGCATGGGTTATGTCTTCCTCAACATCGCGCCCATGCCGGAACTTGCCGGGCCGATCTATCGCAATGTCGCCGCCATGCTGGGTGGTACCTTGCTCTATAGCCTGGTCTGGACCGTGCTGGTGCAGCGGCGCAATCCCTTCCAAGCGGATTTGGCCGGAGTGCTGCGCCAGGGCTGAAGCGGCATTGCCGTGTACCTCCCGGCGAATTCGGGGGGGCGGCAAGATCACGGCAAAAATCGGCCCGGCGGGTGCCTCGCGCCGGCGGCTGCGCGCTAGCGGCTATGCCCTTGCGCGGGTGACCCGGTGTCAGGCACAATCTCGCGCCAAGGACGTCGGCTTTCTGTTGGATCCCCTCGATCACGGGCGTCTTGAGCAGGCGGTGGCCGCGCGCCGCCGAAAGAGAAGACTGCGGTATCGGGCCGCTGGCCGGAATCAACGGAAGGGAGCAAATCTTGAATTCCAAGTTGCAAAAGATTGCTGGCGGTGCGCGCCGGCAGAGTGCCTGGTGTGTGTTTGCGGTAGGTCTGACGCTTGCGGCGCCGGTGCAGGCGGCCATTTTGACCGTCACCGGAACGGGCGACACCATTGCGACCGACGGTGCCTGCACGCTGCGCGAAGCGATTACGCTGATCAACAGCGCCGGTCCTGCGTCGGCGGATTGCCCGAACAGCGGCGCGGCGTTTGGAACCTCCGACGAGATTCGGTTCAACATTCCCGGTGCCGGCGTGCACACCATTGCTCCGGCCTCGCCCTTGCCGACCGTTACGACGCGCGTCTTAATCGATGGCTACTCGCAAACCGGGGCGACGCAGAATAACGCAGCTGTGGGGTGGAATGGCACTATCCTCATTGAACTGAACGGCGGGGGCGCTGGAGCGGGCGCAGATGGCCTGAGGTTGCTAGCCAATGGGATCGGATCAACAGTGCGAGGCCTGGCGATTGTCAACTTCGCTGCCAGCGGAATTCGCCTGGGCGACCCCGTGGTTAACGGCAGTTCGAGCTCCAATTCGGTGTTGGGAAACTTCATCGGCTTGCGTGCCGACGGCAGCAGCGCGGGCAATGGAATTCACGGTGTTTCCCTCAGCGCTTTGTTGGGGCCGGGGAACAATGCGGACGGCAATTTTATCGGTGACGGCACCGCGGCGGGGCGGAACGTCATTTCCGCCAACGGCAATTGTGGCGTGGTGATCAACGGGCACGACAGCAATACGATCAGCGGAAACTATATTGGCGTGGACCCGAGCGGAGATAACGGCCGCGGGAACGATGCATGCGGCGTTTGGATCAACCAGGGTGCGGACAACGGCGTCTACAGTAACGTCATCTCCGGCAACGATGGCTGGGGCGTTTTGATTGGCGGCAACCTGGCCGGTGCGAATTCGGTGCTGGAGAATTACATCGGCGTGAGTGCCTCTGGCCTGCCGATGGGGAACTCCAGTCATGGCGTACTCGTGGCCGCTCCCGACAACAGCATAGGTGATGCGAACGATGGCAATACCATCGCCTATAACGGTGGGCGCGGCGTGGCCATCAGTTCGGTCGGGCCTTACAGTGGCAACCGCATTCGGGCAAACCTGATCTATTCCAATGGCAACCTGGGCATCGACCTCAACCTCGATGGCGTGACGCTTAATGACCTCGGCGATCCCGATGCCGGACCCAACTCGCTGCAAAACTTCCCAGTGCTGACTTCGGCTACCACCGGTGGCGCCATCGTCGGCACCCTCAACAGCACCGCGAGCACGTCCTTTCGAGTGGAGTTCTTCTCTTCGCCGTCCTGCGACCCCTCGGGGTATGGCGAGGGGCAAGTCTACCTAGGTAGTAACAATTTCGCCACCGATGGATCGGGAAACATCGCTGTAAACCTCGCCGCCGGGGCTTTGACCGCGGGGCATGCGATAACGGCCACGGCGACCAACCTGACTACCAATGACACCTCGGAGTTTTCCGCTTGCATCACCGTTGCTGCGGCGGCTGCGCCGGAAATCCAAATCACCGGTAATGCCACGCCGATTGCCGACGGCGATGTCACGCCTTCGCTGGCTGACTATACCGATTTCGGCACCACCACCATGGGTACACCCGTGGCGCGTACCTACACGATCGCCAACTCCGGGGGCGCCACGATGACCCTGGGTGCGGGTGCGGTAACGCTCTCGGGTGCGGGCTGCGGCGAATTCTCGGTCAGCGTGCAACCGGCGACCACGGTAGCCGCTGCGGGCTCGACCACGTTTACCGTGCAATACCTGCCCACCAACGTGGGCACCGACACCTGCACGGTCAACGTCAACAACGATGACGCCGACGAGAACCCCTACAACTTTGTCATTCAAGGCACGGGCAACGCGCCGGCAGGTGCGGCCGCGGCTATTCCCACGCTTTCGCCTTGGGGTCTGGGTTTGCTTTCGCTGATGCTTGGGCTAGGCGCGGCCATACGGGCGCGTCGCCGCCACTGAGCGGCAAGGCGGTCCGGGCGTTGGCGGGCAAATTGCCGTCGATGCTGTTTGGCGGGGAAGCGGTGACGCTTCCCCGTCGTCGTTTTGGGCCTGGGGTGTGAGGCTGCCGGGGCCCGGTTGCGGCGGGGTCACCGCAGCCCTACTTCCAGGCTCATACCGCGTTGGAAAAGACTGCGCCTACCTCATGCGGCGGCTCGCGGCTACAATGTACGCCTCGCCATATGGAAAAACCCGCCATGTCGCAAACTCCCAGCACCGCCTGGCGGGAAGAGATTCCCTCTGACGAAGACCAACGCTTCGCGGGATATGCCGCCAAATTCGCCGCCATCCAGGCGAAAAAGTCCGCCAAGTACGGCAAAGGGCGCGCCTTGCACCGCAAACAACTTCTCACGGCCAAGGGTCGTCTGGAAGTCCTGGGCGGCTTGCCCGAGTTCGCGGCCCAAGGCCTGTTCGCGGCACCGGGCAACCACGAGGTCTGGCTGCGCTTGTCCAATGGCGGCATGGACATCGCCTCGGATCGACAGCCGGACATCCGCGGCTTCGCCTTGCGCGTGTTCGGTGTCGTGGGCGAATCCGCGCTGGGCAGCGGCCCGGCGGTGAGCCAGGATTTCACCTTGATCAACCAGGAGAAATTCGCCTTCCCCAAGAGCGGCGAGTTCGTCGATTTCGTGGTGGCGGCCTCCGAAGGCGGCGCGGCTCTGGTGAAATATCTCATCAAACGCTATGGCTTCTTCGCTGGGCTTGCGCGCATGGGAACCATGCTCAAGACCGTGAGCCGTCCCTTTGGCGGATTCGCCGCCAATCCGTTCTACAGTGCCGCGCCGATCGCCAACGGTCCCTATGCCGTGCGGCTGCGCCTGGTGCCCCTGCCGTCCAACGGGCCGACCGTGAAGAGCGCACCCGAGCGCTGGGGCGAGGAATTCGCGGGTCGCCTCGCCGCCCAGGATTTGGTCTGGGAGTTGCAGGTGCAGCCTTTCGTGAGCGAAGCGACGACCCCGATCGAAGATGCCAGCGTCGATTGGCCCACGCCCTATGTCACGGTGGCGAATCTGATTCTGCCCCAACAGGACGCCAGCGCCGATTCCGAGTTTGCCCAAACCGTCGCGGCCGCGGTCTTCGACCCCTGGCAGGCGCTGGCCGCGCATCGCCCCGTGGGCGACGTGATGCGGGCGCGCAAGGTCGTCTACTTCCAAAGCCAGAAGGGCCGCGGCGCAGCTTGAAACACCCCCCGTGCCCACAATTACCGAGATCGGAAGACCCATGAAACTCATCGGCATGCTCGATTCCCCCTACGTGCGTCGCGTCGCGATTTCGCTGCAATTCCTGGACCTCGCCTTCGAGCACCAATCGCTTTCGGTGTTTCGTGGCTTCGAGGCCTTTCGGCGCATCAATCCGGTGGTGAAAGCGCCCACCCTGGTCTGCGACGATGGCACGGTGCTCATGGACTCCACCCTCATTCTGGAATACGCCCAAGCACTGGCACGGCCGCGCAGCCTCATGCCTGGAGCGCTCGACGCGCTCGCGCATGACTTGCGCCTGCTGGGCCTCGCGCTGGCGGCGGGCGAGAAGAGTGTGCAGATCGTCTACGAACGCGAGCTTCGCCCCGCCGAAAAGCAACACGAGGCCTGGCTCGCGCGAGTATCGGGGCAAATGCTCGCCGGGTTTTCCGAACTCGAACTGGAACTGGAGCGCGCGCCCATCGCCTTGGGGCGCGGTGCGATCAGCCAGGCCGCCATTACCAGCGCGGTGATGTTCTATTTCGCCCGGCAAAAGACCGCCGATTTTCTGGCGCAGGGTCGGTTCCCGCAGTTGGAAGCGCTGAGCGCCGAAGCTGAGGCCCTGCCCCAATTTCGGGCCGCGCCCTATGGCGGTGGCACCTATCCCGTGGCCGCTGAGGTTTGACCGCAGGGGTCGCGGGCGGCGATACTTCCCCTTTTTCCTCGCGGGCTCACGAGGCTCGCGACCCTCCCGCAACCGCCACAAGTGGAAGACACCATGCAAGGACACTACCGCCCCGATTTCGACCGATTCCTTTCCGCCCGTGCTCGAGCGCTGCAAAGCTCGGCGATCCGTGAAATCCTCAAGATCACCGAGCGTGCCGAGGTGATCTCGTTTGCCGGCGGCTTGCCCGCGCCCGCCACCTTTCCGGTCGAGGCGATGCAAGTCGCCTTTGCCAAGGTGCTTTCCGAGCGCGGCCGCGAAGCCTTGCAATACAGTGCCACCGAAGGGTATGCGCCATTGCGCGAGTGGGTGGCCAAGCGCTTTTCGCGCCCCGAGGCGCCGGTCCTGGCCGATGACGTGCTGATCGTTTCAGGCTCGCAGCAGGGGCTCGATCTCTTGGCCAAAGTGTTGGTCGACCCAGGTGACCGAGTGCTCGTGGAAACGCCGACTTACCTTGGCGCACTGCAATCGTTTTCGCTTTTCGAACCGCGCTTCGTGGCGCTCGAATCCGATGCCGACGGCCTCTTGCCCGAGACCATGGATGAATCCCTACGCGGCGCCAAGTTTCTTTATTGCCTGCCGAACTTTCAGAATCCCACCGGACGCCTTTTGCCCCTGGCGCGGCGCCAGGCGCTCGCGGCAAAAGCCCGCGAACTCGATCTGCTGATTCTCGAAGACGACCCCTACGGCGCGTTGTCTTATGCCGGTGAGGTGCCCCCGGCCATCCGCACGCTGGCGCCGGAGCGCACGGTGTACATGGGCTCCTTCTCCAAAGTGCTGGCGCCCGGCTTGCGCCTTGGCTTTGTCATCGCCCCGGCGGCGATTCGCGCCAAGCTCGTGCAGGCCAAGCAGGCTACCGATTTGCACACCGCCACGCTGAGCCAGCAAGCGGCTTACGAAGTGGTGAAAGACGGTTTCCTCGATCAACACATTCCCAGCATACGCGCGCTTTATCGTGACCAATGCCTGGCCATGCTCGATGCCCTGACGCGCCACATGCCCAAAGGGGTAACGTGGAATCGACCGCAAGGCGGCATGTTCCTGTGGGTGGAATTACCGCAAGGTTTGGATGCCACCGCCGTGCTTGCGCGCGCCGTGGAGCAGAACGTCGCCTTCGTGCCCGGCGCGCCCTTCTACGCCAATGCACCCAAGATCGAAACCCTGCGCCTGGCCTTCGTCACCGTGCCGCCGGCGCGGATCGAGTTGGGAGTGGAGTGCTTGGCTGGTGTGATTCGCGCCATGGTGTGAAACCCAAGGACGCGCTCTTTGACACCGTGCCGCTGGCGAAAGCCAGTGTCCAGTTCGTTGACTATCCTGGATGCCGGACTTTTCGCCGCGATGGCGAACCCAAAGCGATCCGCGACTCCCTGGCGGCGGTCGGCCGTTGCGTCTGCTGATTTACCCGGCCCGGCAATGAGTGTCGGGCGCGCCGGGCGACCGGGCCCGAAAGCGCCGAGCCCGGGCGGGCGCCGCGCGTAGCCGAACGCGAAACCTGGTTGCCGGCGGCCGCGAAAGCCCCTATAGTCGCGTGCAGAATCGGGGCGGCGGCGGTCCCCGACAAACTTCCGAACTCACATGCCCACGCTCGATTGGCTCCACAAGCACCAAGCGCTGCGCGCGGCGGGACGCGTACCCTATCGCCTTCTCAACGCGGAAAGCGTGTACGGTGAAGCCAACGCGGACAACTGGCTCATCCAGGGCGACAACCTAGAAGCGCTCAAAGCCCTGCTGCCGTTCCATGGGGGCCGCGTGAAGTGCATCTACATCGACCCGCCTTACAACACCCGAAGCGCTTTCGAGCACTACGACGACAATCTGGAACACAGTCAATGGCTTTCCATGATGTATCCCCGTCTGGAGCTGCTGCGCGAGCTGCTGGCGGAGGATGGAAGCATCTGGGTGTCGATCGACGACAATGAGGCGCACTATTTGAAGGTGGCGATGGACGAGGTGTTTGGACGGCGGAATTTCATTGCGAATGTGGTGTGGCAGAAGAAGTACGCAGTCAAGAGCGACTCGGAGTTCCTGTCCGAGTCACACGACCACATCCTGCTCTACGCCAAGAGTCGAGAACGAGTTGCGCTCTATCGGCTGCCGAGAACGGAACAACAGGATTCGCGTTATAGCAACCCAGACAACGATCCACGTGGGCCTTGGACCTCCGGGCCGCTTCAGCGCAACGAGGCACGCGACTACGCCATCTATCCGATCGCAAGCTCAACGGGGAAGGAACATTGGCCCCCGAAAGGAACTAGCTGGCGCTTTACAACGGAAAGAATGGCAGCGCTCATTGCGGATCATCGCATTTGGTTTGGCGCAAGCGGAAACAATGTTCCCAGATTAAAGCGGTTTCTTGCAGAGGTTGCCAACTCAGTGCCAGCGACAACATGGTGGAGCTATTCCGATGCCGGGCACAATGATGAGGCGCGGCGCGAAGCAAAGCTGATCCATGAAGCCAATGACCTCTTCGGAACTCCTAAGCCAGAGCGTGTGGCGCAACGAATACTAAGTTTGGCTACACGCCCAGATGATCTAGTCTTAGATAGCTTTCTCGGCTCCGGTACCACCGCCGCGGTTGCCCACAAAATGGGGCGCCGGTACATCGGTATTGAAATGGGTGATCACGCCCGCTCGCATTGTCTGCCGCGGTTGCAGAAAGTCGTCGAGGGCGAGCAGGGCGGTATCTCGCAGGCGGTGGGTTGGAAAGGGGGCGGCGGTTTTCGGTTTTTCACCCTCGGCCAGCCGGTCTTTCTTGCCGATGGGCGCATTAATCCCGAAATTCGTTTCGCTTCGCTCGCCTCCTGGGTGTGGTACCAGGAAATGCGGCGGCCCTTGGTGCCGAGAGAGGGACTCGAACCTTCGCCGCTGCTCGGCGTTGGTGACGGAACTGCCATAGCTCTGCTCTACAACGGCATTCTGGGTGACCGTCGGCCGCAAGGCGGCAATGTCTTGACTTCCGCGATCCTTGCCCGTCTCAAGGGCCTATTGCCTGCGCATGACGGCCCATGGCTGGTCTTCGGTGAATGCAGCCGGCTCTCGGAGCAGCGCCTGGCCAACGAGCGGGTGCGCTTCAAGCAGATTCCCTATGCCATCCGCGCGGGCTGAAGATGGGCCTTGAGCTGAAGTCCTACCAACGCAAGGCCATTGAAGTACTGGCGCGGTTCTTCGATCTCGCTCGCGGTGCTGGCGACTATGGCGGACTCGATGCCGCCTTTCGGCAGGTTCTCGGTGAACAGGGTTGTGCCTGGGATGCCATCCCACAGTATCTGGCCCAGGGCTTTGAGGTCACCCCCTATGTCTGTCTACGTATTCCCACCGGAGGCGGCAAGACCCTGCTGGGCGCCCATGCCATTGCTTGCGCGGCGCGCCACTACACTGGGCAAGATCGACCTCTGGCACTTTGGCTGGTGCCGACCAACACCATCCGCCAGCAGACCCTCAACGCCCTGCGCCAGCCTGGGCACCCTTACCGCGAGGCGCTGGAGCAGCACTTTGGGGTGGATGGTCCGCGGGTCATCGACATTACCGAATGCGAGCAGTTGCGCCCGCAGGACTTCGAGAACCGCGCGATCGTTGTCGTCGGCACTTTGCAGACGCTGCGGGTCGAGGAGACCTCGGGGCGCGATGTCTATGCCTATAAGGAAGCTTTCGAACCGCACTTCGCGCGTGCGCCGGACCTCAGGGGTTTTGAACGGGTTGTGGAAGCGGACCTTGCGGCGCAGCCCTATCTGGCACGAGCTGACATCGGCAAGGTCAAGCGCAGTTTCGCCAACCTGATGTACTGGCACAGGCCGGTGGTCATCATCGACGAAGCGCATAACGCGAGGGGCGCGTTGAGCTTCGAGACCTTCGCCCGCCTGCGGCCCGCGGCATTGATCGAAATGACGGCGACGCCTGTTCGCAAGGGTTCGCAACGCAGCAACGTGCTTTACCATGTTTCGGCCGAGGCCCTGAAAGCCGAGCAAATGATCAAGCTGCCGATCGTGCTACAAGCGCACCCGAATTGGCAGGAGGCGGTGCGCGACGCGCTGCTCACACGCAAGCGCCTGGCCGTTGAGGCTGTCAACGAAGACCAATACCTTCGCCCGATTTTGATGTTGCAGGCCGAGGACAAGTCCGGCGAGATCACCGTCGAGCGACTGCGCACGCACTTGATCGAGCAAGAGCATATCGCCGCGCCGCGTATTGCGGTGGCGACAGGAAATCAGCGCGAGCTGGATGGCGTGAACCTGTTTGATCCGAAGTGCCCGGTCGAGATCGTCATCACCGTCGAGGCGCTCAAGGAGGGCTGGGATTGCTCTTTCGCTTACGTGTTCTGCTCGCTCCAGCGCATCGGCTCGAGCAAAGACATGGAGCAACTGCTTGGCCGCGTGCTGCGCATGCCCTATGCGAGCAGACGCCGGAGCGATCTGCTCAACCGCGCCTACGCGCATCTGGCGAGCGGCAAGTCGGCGGAGGTGGCCAACGCGCTTGCGGACCGTCTGGTAGCCATGGGTTTCGAGGAGTTGGAGGCGGCTCAGGCGATCTATCCCAGCACCGCCCCTTTGTTCGACGAAAGCGGGGCAGTGCGGGCGCTGACCACGCCGCCCTTGGAGTTCGAGCTGCCGGTGGCGCCGAGGATAAGCCCCGAGCTTGCTCAGGCGCAGGGGGTCAGTTGGGAGGCCCGACCTGGAGGGGCCTTCCTGGTGCGGTTGAGTCAACCGCCGACAGTGGAGGTACGAGAGACCCTAATCGCCACCCTGCTCGGGAAGAAAGAGCAGGAGCAGGTGGCGAAGCAAATGGCGCGGTTCGAATTGGTCCATCTGGCGCTGCACGCGCCCTCGGAGCGCGGCATACCGTTTCGGCCCTTGCCGCTGTTGTGCGTACAGTTTGCCTGGGGCGAACAAGCCGAGCTGGAACTGGCGAGCAGGGAGTCCCTGGCTGATTTGGCCGGCGTGGCGCTTGCCGAACAAGGCCCGGAGTTGCCTGGCTTTACTCCCGACCGCGACGCCAAACCCTACTTGCTCGACATCGAGCAAGGGCACCTGCGGATCGAACAGGATCAGCGCGAGTTCGGCATGAACCTGGATCTGGTGCCTGGCGACGTGGAAGAAGGCGACTTGCTCCGCTGGCTCGATGCGCGCCTGCGCACGCCGAACATCGCGCAGGCGGAACGCCTGGTCTGGCTGGGCCGAGTCCTTCGCCACTTGCAGCGCGAAGGGCAGTACTCCTTGACCGCCTTGGTCCGGCACCGGAACCAACTCGCCGACTCGATCGCCGAACGGATCGCTGCGCTGGCAAGCCGGGCGCAGGGCCGGGGTTTCCAGCTCGCGCTATTGGGCGATCAACCTCGCGCCTGTGTCAGCGATACCCAGCTTTTCCGCTTCGCCCCCGGCGGGTACCCCGCGCAGCCCCCCTTTTATCAGGACTCGGGGCGTTACCGCTTTCAGCGCCACTACTATGGCGTGATCGGAGAACTGGAAGACCCGCCGCGCGGCCAGACCGATCACGAATTCCATTGCGCCGTCGCCATCGACAGGCACCCCGCGGTACGGCATTGGGTGCGCAATCTCGCGAAGACGGACCTCTCGTTTCGGCTTCCTACGGCGGGGATGTATTTCTACCCTGACTTCATCTGTGAGTTGTTGGATGGGCGACACTTGGTGGTGGAATACAAGGGGGAAGGCTACAAGAGCAGCAACGAGTCCAACGATAAGCGTCTGGTCGGAGAGTTCTGGGCCAAGGCAAGCCGCAATTTGTTCCTGATGGCCGTGGAAAGAGATGGTAACGGGCGCGGGGTTTACGAACAGATCGATGTGCTGATCGGTGGTGGTGCGACGAGCGTCCGGTTTGCTGAGCATGAGCGCGTGCGCCTGCGGGGCAGCGTTGCGAGCGAGGGCTATGCCTTGAGTGCGGGTGCGCTCGGGACAATACTCGCAGTGTACGGTGACGGGGCGGCCTACGCGGTCGAGTTCGGCGACTTGAATGGCGAAATCGCCGTGGTTACGGTTGCCGCCGATGCTCTGGAAGCGGCGGTGCTTCGGTGACCAAAGGACTTCCAAACAGCGAGCGCGCGCTCGTTGAAGAAAAGAAGATTCTGGAGTACCTGCTTAACCCAGCCCACCCGGACGGGGGGCCCAAGGCGCGGTTCTTTCAAGCGCGTGGGTTCGATGCGGCACGCTGGTTCGAGATGCGTGACGCCCTGGTCGCGCAGGGACGCGACAATCCTGTCGTGAAAGTCACGCGGCACCAATGGGGAACTCGCTACCAGGTCGATTGCCGCTGCCCCACCCCGGACCGCGTGAATCCATGCATCCGTTCCATCTGGGAGCTTGCGCATGCCGCTGCCTGTCCTCGGCTGTTGACCGCTTACCCCTTGGATCGCTAGTTGGCGCATTGCCGCATCGGGCGCGTCCGCGCAACATGTTGGCGCAATCGGTCGGATGCCAACAGGCCCAGCGCTGGCCGCAGCCAATTCCCCGCCTGAGGAGCCAAGGCGCAGGCGCCCTCATGCTCTGTGCTTGGCCAGTGCCCAGACACCGGCAACGGACAGAAGCGAACCACCGTTCAGATTGAACCGCCGCAGCACACTGGGTGAGGACACGAGCTTTCGGGCCGAGCCTGCGAACACGGCGTACGGTGTCGCGTTGAGCGTGGCCATGGCCACAAGGGTGACGGCGAGCATCCAAGGCCGCAGTGTCTTTGGGGCGCCGAAGCGGCAAGCACTGACCAGCCAAAATGCTGGCCTACGCTCGCTAGCTCCAGAAACGCTTAAAAAATTTCCCCAGACTGAAGCCTTGGTTGTCTTTGAGGTGCACAGCCGCGTAGCGCTTGTCTTCGATCAGAATGTGGTTGACCAGCCACTCGCGCAAAAATCGCAAGAGGTCCAGGCTGAGATGACCGCCGTTGAGAACATTGGTGCGTTCTGCGCGCAAGCGCTCGATGAACCCCTGGTGTGCCTTGCGGTGTGCTTCGAAGCCGCCGTATTCGATCACCCGCATGAAGGTCTCCTCGGCCGTGAAGTGGGTGAAAGTGTATCGGTCGAGCTCGGTGACGATGGCCATCATCTCATCGCTGGAGGCCTTGGTGACCGTGGCGGTCCAGAGCCGATTGATGATGTCGAAAAGCATCTTGTGCTGCTCGTCGACTTCGGGCAGGCCGACGCTGTATTCATCCTTCCAGCCGACAATGGGTGTGGCGCTGCGCGGAGAGATCTCGCGGGGGCTGGTTTCGGCAGGGTGGTTCATGGTTGGGCGGACGCGCGCAGGGTGGTGGGACGCCTGAAAATTATACACGTGGGGCGCGGTTGATTCCGCCAAGAGTATCAGATCGTTGGCCTCAAAGACCCTTACACTAAGAGTGCCCCGTGCTCGCCTGCCGCGCAGCGCGCCAGCCGCGACGGCATGCCTGCGTGTTGCGCCGGAAGCCAAAAGCCACCGCGCTCATTCGCTTGCTGACGCCGAGGCGATGTCGGTAAGCGCGAAATCATCGCCCTTGTAGAGTAGAGGCAGGCCGCGAACTTTGGCCAGAGCATAGCTGAAGACGTCGCCGAAGTTCAGATTGGCGGGATGGCCGTTGCCCTTGCCATAGGTAATGAAGGCCGCATAGGCGGCGTCGGCGATGGTCTTGTCTGGCGCAACCAGTTCGAACCAGGGGAGGCGCAGCAAATCGTCGAGCAGTACGACGGCGCGATCACCGCGGCGCCCGTAGACAACCATCCTGGTTTCCACCAGCGATACCGTGCAGATCAAGGCCTTGGCAGAACTCTCGATCGCCGCAACGAAGGCGCTGCGTTCGGGCTCGGCGAAGGCGATGGCAACCAGTGCCGAAGTGTCGACGACAATCATCGCGGCAGGCCGTGCTCGTCCCACTCCAAGGGGTCGAAGGCCGGCTGGCGATTCGGTACGCGGTCGAGCTGTGCCAGCAAAGCCTCGACGCGCCCCGTCGCCGGGGCCACCAAAGTGTCTTCCAGCATCCGATCCACTGCGCGTTCAACTGCTGCGGTCTTGGAAAGTCCGGTGGCGCGCGCCAGCCGCTCGACTTTGCTCACGACGGCCGGATTGGCGATTTGTAATGCCATTTCTTGGTGCTCATGAATTCATGTATATGGTCAATATACATCAATTCCAAAGCGCGCTGTTGCGTCGGCGGTATGGCCTGACCGGCACTCACCACACCACAAACACCAAGCCCCAAACGCCGACCATCACCATCACAGGCAGCACCATCACCCGCCGGCCAACGTTCGGCGGGTCTGCACAGCGCGAGCTTGACGGGCGAGCTGAGCATCCAGCGCAAAGCCGCCCAAGAAACAGACGAGGATCAGCCCGGTGTCGAGCCAGGTCAAAAGGCCTCGGTGGGGTTTGGATGCCGGCCTCCTGTTCGCCAAGGCCGTGCAGCAAAACGTCGCCTTCGTTCCCGGCGCGCCATTTTGCGCCAATGCTCCCGCGGCGGAAACGCTGCGGCCGGCCTTCGTCTCAGTGCCGCCCCGAGAAGATTGAAAAAGACGTGGAACGGCTGGGGGCGGTGGTTCGCCGGATGGCATGAGTACGAGTCATGTGGCCTGCCCGCTTCGGTTGGCGAGCTCCCAAGACCGGAATCCTGGCTGTGGCGCTCAAGTCAGATAGCGGTTGTTTTCATGGGTGTTGTCCAACTCAAGTTTATCGAGTAACTCCACCAAGTGCTGCGCATTTACAACGAAGACAGTATTCTCCTTGGCGGCGGCGATTTCCGAGTCGCCGAATACGGAGTATTCGCTTGGCACTTTCCGAATTGGATTGAGCTGTTTTCTGAATCGGAGGAAGGGAATTTCGGCAAAGGCGGGGTCTTCGATGGTCCCTTTCTTGATATCTATCTCACTGACCTCGAATGAGCAAAGCTGCAATGGTGCGGTGGTCACAACTATCGGTAAGTAGACGCGAAGCGTGTTTCGGTCGTCCAGGTTAAGTGCCAGATCTTCGCAGGCAAGAGCCTCGGTGGAAGCGATCAGATCGGCGGCCGTGCGTTCGAGCAGGGGTTTACCTCTCTGGTCGCCAGCCGCGCCCGGAACGACACAGAATTGCGATTCAAGGGTTGCCGGTGAAATAGCAAGGTCAAGCCATTCGAATCGTTTGGTTTCTCGTCCCGGTTTGTTTGATACGAAAGCCTTGGCGCGGCTCCAGGAGCGCTGCCTATTGCGTTCCGCCAGGAAGATCCAGGGAAAGTCTCGGACGCGCTTGCACTCAAGGACGAGAAAGAACACGCCGTCTTTTGAGAGAACAAGATCGATGAATCCTGACTCCTTCGTTTCGCGGTTCTCCCAGGAATGCTCTTTATACCTGACTGTCCAGCCAGATTCCTTGCATGTTTCAGAAACCGTGTTTGCAACCGCGATTTGCAGCGGAAAGCCCGACGCGTCAACGTGACTCTTCAAGCTCATTTGCGAGCCTCACTATCGTAATCTGCCTTGATCAAGACTAGCGCAGTTGTGAAGGCGCCAATGGGAAACACTGTTTAGGATGGCAAGCGCAAGGCTAGGAATCGTTGCCCCGGGAGTGTCAGATTTTTTGTGTGTGAGGCGCTCGGAGACTTTTCCACGGCGCCGCCGCCGGCCCCTTTATGGCCGGAGGCGAGCGGCGCGGTGGGAAAGTCGGTGCTCATTCTAACCCCGGGCCTCGGTGAAGCGCTCG
>JACPUX010000038.1 GCA_016192065.1 Betaproteobacteria bacterium | reverse complement strand
GCCGTGGCCCACCGGGTTGGGCGTGCAGGTGGTGCTGCCGCCCGCCGCTGGGTTGGCGCTGTCGTTGATGGCGTAGCTGTTGAGCGTGAAGTTCGCCGTCACTGTCTTGGCGCTGGTGACGTTACTGAGGTCGCAGGTCGCACCGGTGCAGTCGCCGCTCCAGGCCGTGAAGGTGTAGCCAGCGTTCGCCGTGTAGGTGCAGCTTGAATTGCCACCATGGTCAACCGGGTTGGGCGTGCAGGTGGTGCTGCCGCCCGCCGCTGGGTTGGCGCTGTCGTTGATGGCGTAGCTGTTGAGCGTGAAGTTGGCGGTTGCGGTTTTGTTGCTTGAGACACTTGTGAAGGTACAGGTCGCAGCGTCTGTGCCGTTTCCTGTTGTGCCGTCGCAATCTCCGCTCCATGCCACAAACCCTCCTGCATTGGCCGTGGCCGTGATGGCATGAGATGAGGAGGGTTCCACGGACGCGCTGCTTTTTGCCCCTCCGGTGACAGTGCCATTCCAGGTGGCATCGATCCCGCTGCCTCCTGATGCGGCCACCATGGTGCCCCCATTCGCGCCAGCGCCGTTGACGACGATGGCGAACGCCTCGTACTCATAAGCGCCGATGTCATAGGCTATGCCCTGTGGGCGGCTCACCCCCCGCTGATCCGTGGCTGGAGCGCCTTCGGATGTGCCCGCATCAATGGCAGGAGAGCCTGTGAGCAAGGGGAACCACCAGGCTGTATTGTTACTATTATGTGTAAGGGGGCCGAGGTTTGGGTCGGAGCCGATGATGTTTCCGTTTGAGCTATCTACCAGCCAGCAGGCATCGCTGCCGCTGTCTTCGATCAGGTTGTTTTTGGAACTCGCGTTGAGGCTAGCGCCACTGTCGTTGACACAATCGCCACCGCCTGAGCCATTTGCAATGATTGTATTTATGAGGGTAAGGGAGTTGCTGTCATAGTTGTACAATCCGCTGCCGCCGTTGGGGGCTGAGTTGTTGCTGAAGGTCACATTGGTGAGCGTGGGACTGCCGCCATTGTTGTATAGCCCACCGCCATAGCCGTCTGCTGTATTACCCCTGAAGGTCACATTGATGAGCGTGGGATTGCCGCCGATGATGTGCATCCCGCCCCCCTTTTCGCCCCAGGAGGTGCTATAAGGATTGACGGTGGCTGTATTACCGAGGAAGGTCACATTGATGAGCGTAGGATTGCTGTGAAGACTTAACATTGCGCCACCCTGATACGCCTTATTGGCCGTGAATGTCACATTACGAATCGTGGGATTGTCGCGGTAGATCACCATTCCGGCTCCCCCTTGCCAGGTCGATGTCTGATTCGTCGCATCGCCGGCGCGAATGGTAAACCCATCCAGTATGGCGCCATTGGCATCAAACGCCCACACTACATGGTGAGAGTTAACCCCCCCCCCTATATTGCCGCTCAACTGAGTGCCATTGCTCTGCCAGTCTCTCTCGTCACGCTCCATCTCTGTCCCCAGGAACCCGCCATACATGGCAACGCCGGCTTTAAGATTAAATCTCACACTGCGATTCCCATCGAGGACTGTTGGATCATAGACTGCTGGCTTATAACCACCGACCACAGAGATGCCCGTTTTTTGCACCCAAATCTCATCGCCACTGGCCGATTGCCCTAACGCGGTTTGCAGGCCGCAGGCGTTGGCCCATGAAGAGCAATCCTGCGAACCTTCTGGTGTCAGCTTGACATAACAGATGTTTCCTGTTCCCGTGCAGGCCGCCAGAACATTGCCAGCGCCTGTCAGCATTGCCATCACAAAGCTCGATAGCACAACAAGACTATGCCCATTTTGTTTCATGTCTTTTCCGCTCTCATTGATCGGTAAACTAAAGAAACCTCTGAAATATTCGGAGGTTCCGGATTACGGCACCTTCCAGGTGTAGCTGTCGGGGAGGGTCAAATCGACCTGTACCGCCTGCGCGGCGTCGGGCAGCAGCAGCGCGGCCAGACCGCGGACACACGACCAGCGGACGAGCCGGGTTCGCCCAGGGTGCAGCGCATTCGTCTTGTGTTTCTCGGGACGGCGGATTGCGGGTCAAGTTGCGAAACAGCCAGACCGGCATTCGCGATACGCGTCGCAGCGGGGCGCGGCTCGTGTGGCCGCCGGTAAAAGGTGAAAGGCATGGTGGTTTTCTCCCAATCCGGGGCGAGCGCACCCCGATTCGAGGCATGAATACCACCCCATCGTAAGCGCAGCGTAAGAGACGCAACTGCGGCTGTCCGTTCAGCCAGCGCAGTTTGATCCTGGCTCAATTCGGCAACCCGTTGTTAATCGCGCTCCAGCTCGCGCATTGATCGCTGCTCGCATACACCACGGTCTCGGTGCCGGCGTCGAGCGTGTTGACGGCGCCCAGAAAAGCCCCGTTCCCGCTTTTTTGGGCACTCCTCACCGATTTCCCATCGCTTGGCAGCACCAGGCCCAGCGCGCGGCCAGCGCGGGCGTTGTCGGCGTGCCGGGGAGTGGTATATACTTGGCCTATTACACGTTGCGCAGGAAGCCACCATGCAAACCGCCAAGCTGTTTCTTAATGGCCGCAGTCAGGCCGTGCGCCTGCCCAAGGCGTTTCGCTTCGAAGGGGTGGATGAAGTGGTGATCGAACGCGATGGCGACCGGGTGATTCTGCGTCCGGCGCGGCGCCCGTCCATCGAGCGGCTGATCGATGCGCTCGCCGAGTTCGAGTCTTACCCCGAGCGCGAGCAACCCGCCGCCGTCGACACCCGCAGCGAGTGGTAGCGGCCATGCGCTACATGCTCGACACCAACATCTGTATCTACGCCATCAAGGAGCGGTCGTCTGCCGTGGTGGCGGCCTTGCGCGAGCACGCCGCGGCCGGCATCGGGCTGTCCGTCATCAGCGCCGCCGAATTGCATTTCGGCGCGGAAAGAAGCACTTCGGATCGCAATCGAAAGGCCTTGCGGCATTTTCTCGAACCGCTGGAAATCGCCGATTTCGACCTCGCCGCCGCCGAGAGCTATGGGCGCTTGCGGCACGCGTTGCAGCAGGCCGGCACGCCCATCGGCCCACTGGATACGCAGATCGCCGCGCACGCCCTGGCGCTCGGCGTCACCTTGGTGACCAACAATCAGCGCGAATTCGCGCGTGTTCCAGGGCTGCAGTTGGCCAATTGGGCCGAAGCCGCTTGAGTAACTGAGCCCTAGCACCGGGACACGAATTTCACGGCCAAAAACCGCGTGGTGTTCAACGTCAATGGAAATGATGACGGCTTGGTCATGGCGGTACATTACGACCGCGAGCACTTCCCGATTTCCGACCCCGATCCCATATCGTAAGAGCGGCGGAATAGAGCCGCGGGACAGAACAAGGCGGGTTGCGCTATGCGCCCAGGCTCTCCTGAACACGCGCGACGAGCCCTTCGGCGCCCTGCGCCCGGACGATGTCCAGGGCCTGGGCGAAGCAGCGGACGGCCTCGGCCGGCGAGGCGCCGCGACCTTCCAGCGCCTGGCCGCGCAGGCACCATAGCACCGCGTCGCAGTGGTGGTCGCCCAGTTGAGCACCCAATTGCAGGGCTTCATCGATGACGGCCAGCGCTTCTTCGAATTGACCGAGCAGCACGCAAGCCTCGGCCAATGGCTCGAGCACCACCAGCGTCACCCCGCCCATGGCCTCGCGCGTGGCGGCAACACATTGGCGAATGGCTTCGACCCCGGCCACGTCGCCTTGCTGCGCGCGCGCCCAGCCGCTGGCCAGGGTGGCGCCGATCTGCCACAGCGCGAAACCGTGGCGTGCGGCGATTTCTAGGGTCTGCGCGGCGAGCGCCTCGGCTCGCGCCGGCTCACCGAGACGGCAGGCGAGCAGCGCGGCGAAGGTGAGCGCGTAGGCGAGGCTGAAAGGGTGCGCCAGTTGGCGCGCCCGGTCGAGGCTCAGCTCGCTGGCCGCGCGCGCCTCGGCTTCACGACCCAGCATCCACAACACCCAGGAGCGATAGGCGGCACCGGTGACGCCGGCATCTTCGCCGAATTCGGCGACTTGCGCGTCGTGCGTGTCCGCGCGCCAATCGAGTTCCACTTCTTCTAGCAGCGCCAAAGCCGGCGTAAATTCGCCGCGCCAATAGGCGGTGTCGGCGGCGGCAAAACGCGCTTGTTGGGCATGGATGGGGTTGTTGCTTTGCGCCGCGAGTACGGCGAGTTCCGCCGCGAGCTGCTGCGCGCCTTCATAACCGACGCGCGAACTGGCGCTCGCCCATAGCCCCCAGACGGCGGCGAAACTTTCGGTGCGCGCGGCATGCGCGGTGCAAAGTTCCATGGCGCGCCGGAAAGCTTGGGCGCCTTCGGTCGAGGCGTAACCGTGCGCGGCGACGGCGGCCGCGCCCAGGCCCATCTGCAAGTCGAGTTCCAGGCTGTCACGCTCGCCGCCGCGAGGCCAATCGGCCAGCAGTGCCAGTCCGGCGCGAAAGTGCGCCAGCGCTTCGTGGCTCGCTGCTTCGCGGCTGGCGTGTTGGCCCGCCAGACACCAGGCGGCAATGGCCGCCGCGGCCTCGCCGGCGGCGCTACGATGTTGCGCCAGAAGCGCGGTGCTGCGCGCCGTGCCATCGACCTTCAGCGCCTCGGCCACGGCACGATGGGCGCGCTGGCGATCGGGGCGCGCCTGTGATTCATAGGCGGCATCGCGCATCAGCACATGCCGAAAGCGCGCGACATGAGCACTTACGAACTCGATCAAACGCAGGGCTTCGAGTCGCGCGAGATCGCGTTTGACCTCGGTCGCATCGACTTCGAGGCTACGGCACAAAAGATCGAGATCAAATTCGCGGCCGATGGTCGCGGCGCGCTGGGCCACCGCTTTGGCACCGCCCACGGCATCGAGGCGTGCGGCGATGAGGTCATAGAGGGTGCTGGGTATGTTCTCGGCGCGATCCTCCACGGCGGCGCACGCCAGTTCCTCGGCATAGAGGGCGATGCCATCGGCGCGTGCGACGATCGCGCGCACTTGATCGCGGTCGAGTTCCGGCGCGAGGTCGCGCACCAGAGCCTGCATGGCGCCGTGGTCGAGCGCGCCCAGTTCGAGCAGGTCAACGCGATCGGCGCGCCAGCTCGGCGCAAAATCCGGCCTTGCCGTCAGCACCGCGAGCAGCCGCGCCGCGGCGGGTGCGGCTACGAAACGGTCGATCAACTCGCGCGTCGAAGGGTCGGCCCAATGTAAATCCTCCACCACCAAGAGCAGAGGTTGGGCGCTGGCGAGCGCAAAAACCCGTTCGAGTAGGATTGCGATCAGCCGTTCGCGCCGCTGCTGCGGCGACCCCGCGGGTTCGTCATAGGGCGCGGGAAGGGGCAAACCGAGGAGCCCGGCCAGTAGCGGCAGGGCATCTGGCGCCGCCTTGCCATAGTGTCGCTGGACATAGGCGAGGAGCCGTTTAACGTTGCTTTCCGCGCTCTGCTGTGGCGCCAAACCGACGACCTCGGCGATCATGCCGACCACCGGCTGAAAAGGCGAATGCCGGTGTTCCGGCGCGCAGCGCAGTTCGCGCACGGTGGCCGGAGTGTCGGCAAAATGATGTTTGAGCGCCAAGACCAGGCGCGACTTGCCGATGCCGGCCTCGCCGCGCAGCAGGACGTGCCCGCGTTTGCCCACCCGGGCTTGCTGCCAGGCCTCGAGCAAATTCGCCAACTCCTTTTCCCTGCCGACCAGTCGTGCATGTGGTCGCGCCGCAGCGAGCCTGGAAGGGCTTGGGCTCGGCCCGCGCAAACGATACAGCGAGACCGGACGCGCCAGCGCGATCAACCTTCGCGCGCCCAATGCCTCGCCCTCGAAATACCCGGCGCACATCCTTTGCGTGGTTGCGCTCAGCAGAATCTCACCGGCCGCGGCTTCCTGCCGCAAACGCATCGCCAGACCGGTGACATTACCGGTGGCATCGGGCAGTCCGCCATCGCAGCTCGCCAGCACCAGGCCGGTGTGCGCACCGACGCGCATTTCCACTTGCGGCAGCGTCAGGTCGCGCATCGTCACAGCGGCGCCGAGCGCGCGGCGCGCCGCGTCTTCCTCGGCGCGTGGGTAGCCGAAATACGCAAGCAGGCTGGCGCCGCGCACCTGCGCGAGGTATCCGCCGTGGGCGCGCACGACTTCGGCGCAGCGCGCCTGGGGCGCCGCGAGCAAGGCGTAAGCTTCGTCCGGGTCATCCACGCCGGGGCAATCGAACTTGAACTGGAGTACGGTCACCTGGCGGCGCTCCAGGGTGGCCGGAGCAGCCGCCCGGGTCTGTGTCGTGCCTGCTGCGGCCGGAGCGAAGGATGTGCCGTCTCGAACCGCGTCGGCAAGCGCCAGCGTTTCTTCCGCCGGCTCGATGCCCAATTCACCTTGCAGCGCGCGCCTCGCTCGCTCGAAAACTTCGAGCGCCTCGGCGCGCCGCCCGCAACGGGCATACAGCCGCAGCGCGCGGCGCAAGGCGTCTTCGTTCCAGGGATCGAGCTGGCGCAAGCGCAGCACGTGAGGCAAGGCGCGCGCCGGCTGATCGAGACGCTCCAGGCAGTCGGCCAAGCGCGTCAGGCGCTCCACCGCCCGCAGGTGCAGATGTTCGCGCTGCGCGAGCAGCCAGCTCTCGAAGTCGGCGCATTGATCGAGCGGCGTGTCGGCAAGGAGTTCGCCGCCCTGGAGCGCCGCGCTTTCTTCCATTTCGGTGATGCAGGCGGCGCATTCCTGCCCGCCCGACGGGCTCACACACGGGCTTTGCGGGGCAAGAATGCGCACGGCGTCGATCTCGGCGCCACCACCATCGAAGCGCACGCTCTCGCGATCGGCGCGCAGCGCTGCCCCCGCCCGCCCAGTCGCACCCAGCGCCCGGCGTAGGTCGTGCAGCACCTGGCGCAGATTGGTGCGCGCCGCGTCACTGGGGAGGCCGGGCCAAAACAGCTGGGCAAGCGCCTTGCGGGCGTGCGCGCGCGAGGGCTCCAGCGCCAGATAGGCCAGAAGCGCGCGACCTTTTTCGTAATTCAGGGGCCGCGGCGCACGCCCGACTTCGAGTGAAAACCCACCGAGCACCCGAAGCCTGAGCTCGGGTGCTTCGCTCGTGTTCACTGGCGCTTCCGCCCCCGCCCTGCCCTCTGACAATCGATACCTCGCCTTCCCGTCTGGCCTGCGGGAAAGATAGCACGTCTTCCGCCCCATACTGGCGTTCAAATGACAGTCTGCCAGGCGCGACCGGCACCGGTTTTGACCCAACTCAGCGCTTGTGAAGAAATCGTCGCGAGCGCTCCGAGTGCGAGGCGGACGGAGCGCAGCGACGAGACGTATCAGATAGATAGGCGAGGAACGAGCACCGCCCAACGAAGCAATCGGATCGCGCAGTAGATTTATTCACAAGCTCTCAGAAAGACCGGTGCCGTTTGGCCAATAGGGTCCCGGCCAGGTGCATCGTCAGCTCCAGATCATGCGCTTTCGGGATGGGCACGCAGATCCTCAGGGTAGAGGCAGACGCGGTTGCGCCCGCCCGTCTTGGCCGCATAAACCGCCTGGTCGGCACGATCGATCAACACGGTGAGATTGCCGTCCTCGTTCGCCCCCAGGGCCACGGCGCCGATGCTGACGCTGAGCCGCAGCGGCGCCTCACTCGCCAACGCGACGATGGGCGTGGCTTCGATGCGGCGGCGCAGTTTCTCGGCAACCACGCGCACACTCGCCGGGTCGATGTCGGTAAGCAGAACCACGAATTCCTCGCCGCCGAAACGCGCCACCAGATCGACCCGGCGCACGCCCTCGGAAAGTAGCTGGGCGATGGCCTTCAGGCTCGCGTCTCCGGCCAGGTGGCCCCAGGTATCGTTGACGCGCTTGAAGTGGTCGACATCAACCATCAGGAGTGCCAGACCCTTGCGGGTGCGCCCGCGCCGCGCCAGTTCGAGCTCGAAGCGCTCTAGAAACTTGTGGCGGTTGGCCAGACCGGTCAGTGAGTCGTGCAGGGCGAGCTGTTCGAGCTTCTTGCGTATGGCAGTCAGTTCGGTGACGTCGACATCCACGCCGCGGTAGCCCAGCAATTGGCCGCCGCTGTCGAAAAGCGGCTGGGCGCTGCTCGCCAGCCAGGCGACACCGCCGTCGTGGCGTACGAAGGGCAGGGCGAGGCCACGGTAGGGTTGCCCTGCGGCCATGGCCAATCGCACCTCGGCAAGTTGCGAGCCTTCGTCCTCGCTTTGCAGGAAAGGCTCACGTTCCAGGCCCAGGAGGTTCTCGGGCTTGTAGCCCAGAAGCTTCTCTTCGCCTTGCAGAAAGGTGAAGCGGCCCGCGGCATCGGTCTCCCAAACGAAGGTCGGCGAGAACTCGATCGCCTCGGTGAGCTGATCGCGTACGTGCCGCACGGTTTCCTCGGCGCGGCGCCGCTCGGTGATGTCGGTGTAGATGCTGACAAAGCCCCCTTTGGGCAGCGGCGTGCCGCGGATTTCCAGCACCCTGCCGTTGGGGCGTACCCGCTCGAAGACGTGCGGCTGCATGGCGCGCGCCCTTTCGACGGCTTTTTCGGTCAGCTCTTCGGGATCGCCCGGGCCATATTCCCCGCGGCAGGCATTGAAATGCAAGAGCGTGCGCAAGGAAGGCAATCCGTCACGGAAGAGCTCGTCGGGAAACTCCAGCAGTTCGCGCAGACGCGCATTGCAAGCGCGCATTTCGAGATCCGGCCCGAAGAGCGTCACCCCGCTGGGCAGGTAGTCGATGATCGACTGCAGAATCTCCGTGCCACTGCGACGCTGACTTTCATCGTTCGCCGAATCGCTCATCGCTGTTCCTCCCGGCCGAAGGGCGCGCATCGCCGCCAGGGCGATGCCACCTCGTCAAGTGGGGTTACGGCGGCCTCGGAAAAACCTGAAGCCCGCAGCGATTGCCTCGCCCGCCATGACGAGGCAAACTTCGCCTGTGTTTGGCTGCCCATCATGACCTCCAAAACCCACGCCCTCCTTGCCTGCACCCCGGCCACCGCTGCCTCGTCGGGGCTTTCGAGGCAACTTTCATGATCCAAGCCGCCCTCTGGATTCTCTATGTCCGCGACCAGGAGGCGGCCACTCGATTCTATGAGGCGGTGCTCGCCCGGGCACCCAGCCTGCATGTGCCGGGTATGACCGAATTTCCGCTGCCCGGCGGCGCGGTGCTGGGTCTGATGCCCGAGGCCGGCATCAAACGGCTGCTCGGGGAGGCCCTGCCCGACCCCGCCACCGCCCGCGGTGTGCCCCGCGCCGAACTCTACCTGCGGGTGACCGATGCGCTGGCCTACCACCGCCGCGCGCTTCACGCCGGGGCAAGGGAACTCTCAGGCCTGGAGCGGCGCAGCTGGGGTGATTGCGCCGCCTACTCGCTCGACCCCGACCACCACGTGTTGGTCTTCGCCTCGCCCGCGGAGTGAGACTGGAGCAGCGCCAAACGCGTGCTATCCTTGCTGGCAGGGGAGTCTTGGGGAGGGAGCGATGAACAGCCTGGCCTCGTGGATTCTAGCGAGTCTGCGCGCGCAAGGTACCGGGCACGCGTTTTTGGTGCCCGGTTACTTGCTCGGTCCCACGCTCCAGGTCCTGGCCGAAGCGCCCGATTGCCGCGCCATCGTCTGCGCGCATGAACTGGGCGCGGCTTTCGCCGCCGATGGTTATGCCCGGGTTTCCGGCACGCCGGGATGGTGCCTGGCGATTTCCGCGCCGGGGGCCAGTAACCTCTTGACCGGCGCCATCGCTGCCCGGCTCGACCACCAGCGCGTGCTCTATCTAGTGGGCGATGTGCCTCGCAACAGCGCCGGACGGAGCGCTTTTCAGGATGGCAGCGAGCCGGGAAGCCGCGACCTCGACCTTTTTCGTGTCGCCGTTCCCATGGCCCGGCGCGCCACCACTGTGGGTGAGGCGGAAGATGCCCTGCGAGCAGCGCTCCAGGGCCCGCAGGGTGGGCCACCCGGCCCCGCCTTTTTGAGCCTGCCGCGCGACTTGCAGGCAGAACTCTGCGCCGCGGCGCCCCTGCCGCGCCTCGTGCCGCAGCAACCCGCAGCACTCGATAGCGCAGGCCTGGAGCGTCTGGCCCAGCGCCTCGCCTCGGGCGAGCGCCTGGCGCTTTGGGTGGGTGAAGCCACCACCGGCGCCGACTTTGCCCGCGACCTGCTCGCCTTTGCCGAGCGTTACGCCGTGCCGGTGGCCACCACCATGCCGGCCAAGGGCATCTTCCCCGAGCATCACCCGCTGAGCCTGGGCTGCCTGGGTTATGGCGGCACGCCCCGCGCCCGCGCCGCCTGCACCGACCCGCGCACCGACAGCCTCTTGGCCCTGGGCGTGGACCTCAACGAGCGCAATACCCTGCAATGGGATCAAGGGCTGTTGGTTCCGGGGCGCATTTGCCGCGTTCTTCCCTGGCCAGGAGCGCAGGCGCACCCAGGGGTCGCGGACTACACCGCCTGCACCTCGGCCGTCTTGCATGCCTTGGCCCATGCCGACGCTCCGCTGCGCCGCGGCATCGAAACGCGGCGGCTTTGGCTCGATGAGCTTCGCGCCCAGCCGCTCCAGGCAGACCTTCCTGAATCCCCAACGGCGCTGGGCCTGCATCCCGCGACCCTGGTCGCGACGCTGCGCCAGACCTTGCCGCGCGGCAGCAAACTTTTCGTCGATGCCGGCCTGTGCCGGCGCGCCGTGGGCCAATGGTGGACCTGCCAGGAGCCCGGCGAACTTTTCACCTCGCCCGTTACCGCGCCCATGGGCTGGGGCCTGGCGGCCTCGATCGGCGGTCAGCTCGCCGCGCCCGAGGCAAGAGTCGTTGCGCTGGCGGGTGACGGCTCGATGCTGATGCATGGTTTGGAAATCGTGACCGCGGTGCGGTACCAGGTGCCGGTGATCTGGGTGATCAACAACAATGCCGCCTTGGGTACGGTCTGGCAGCGCGCTCCGACACCCGAGGCCGCGCTCTTGACACTGCCGCCTCGCCTCGATTGGGCCGCGCAGGCCGAACTTTGCGGCGCCAAGGGTTATCGCGCCAGAACCAGCGAAGAACTCGCAAGCGCGCTGTTAGCCGCGCTGCGCACACGACAACCCGCGGTCATCGACGTTCAGGGCACGCTCGACTTCGCCCCCGACGACCCTTTGTTCGGCGGCACGACGCACGGCCAGAAAGCACCCGGCTGAAATGCGCATTCTGATCACCAGCGTCGGCAGCCTCGTGGGCCAGAACATCCTCGACGCCCTGGAAGGCCGTCGTGAAGGCCTTTGGGTAGTGGGCACCAACAGCCTCGCGGAAACGCCCAATCTCTTTCGCTGCGATCTGGCACTGCGCTCGCCCCCTGCCGCCGACACCGAAGCCTGGTGCGCATTCACCGCTGACCTGATCCGCCGCGAACGTTTCGATCTGGTGTTTCCGGCCCGCGATGACGACATCCTGCTCTTGGCCAGGCTGCGCGATCAGCACGCCGACTTGCGCCACTGCATCACTTGCGGACCAGCGACGCTCGCGCAGATGATGGAAGACAAGTGGCAGAGCTACCTCTTCGCGCGCGCGCGGGGCCTGCCTTTCGTGGAAACGGCACGCGCCGGGCAGGAACTTGGCGAACTGGTTGCGGCCAAGGGTTATCCGCTCGTCGCCAAACCGCCCTCGGGCAACGGCTCGCGCGGTGTGCGCATCGTGTTTGATGCGGCGCAGCTCCAAGCGGCCGCCGCGGAACCGGGCAACCTTTTTCAGGAGTATCTCTCGCCCGATGCCGCCGTTCGGGAAAGCGCTGGACTATGCCGCCGCGGCACGCCGCTTTTTTATGCTCCGAGGTATACGCAGCTCGCCGCGCAGGCGGTGATTTCGCCGGCCGGCGCGGTGCACGCAATCTATTGCGGTGAAGTCACCATGGTGATGGGTCGCGCCGAACGCAGCGTCACCGTGGACCAGCCGGATTTCGCCGCCATCGCCCGTGCCTATGCCCAAACGCTGGCCGCGGCGGGTTGGGTGGGGCTGATGAATTTGCAAGGCCGGCGCGACGCGGCGGGGCAGTTCAAGGTCTACGAACTCAACGGCCGCATCGCCGGTGCCAGCACCACGCGTATGCTCTTGGGCTTCGACGAAGTGGGCATGCTGGCCGAATTGTTCACCGGTAAGGCACTGCGGGCTTCTCCGAAAGGCGGGGTGCCTCAACGCATCGTGCACAAAAATCTCACCGAATTCGTGATCGAACCCGAAGTCTTAAGAAGCTTCGAGGCCGAGGGACGTTGGGAGCGATGACCATGAACGAGGGGAAGGATCTGCAAGTCGGCACCGACATCACCATGAGCGGCGACACTTGGCGCTTTGCCCAGGCGGCGCAGAACTTCGACGAACACATCGCGCAGTCGGTGCCCTACTGCCATGAACAGCGGGCCTATATCGCCTCGCTGGCGCGTTTCTTTTTGCACGAAGGGGCGCTCGCCTACGAATTGGGCGTTTCCACCGGCCGTACCGCGCTGGCCGTTTTGTCGCGGGTGCAGGGAAGAACCCTGCGATATGTCGGCATCGATCTGGAACCGGAGATGGTGTCCCAGGCCCGCGCCAACCTTGCCGAGGAAAAGCGCTTTTCGGCGGTCGCGGGCGATGTGCTGAGCTTTCCTTACGAACCCTCGGCCCTGGTCATTTCTTACTACACCCTGCAATTCCTGCCGCCCGCCCAGCGCCCGGGGTTGTTGCACCGCTTATGCGAATGCCTAGAACCCGGCGGCGCGCTCGTGCTCTACGAAAAGACCCTGGGCGCCGATGCGCGCGTGCAAGATGCCTTCGCGCAGATTTATCACGAGTTCAAAGCCGCGCAAGGTCTGAGCCCCGAAGCCATCCTCAACAAGGAACGCGCGCTGCAAGGTGTGGCGCGGCCCTGGACCCTGGAAGAAAATCGCGCCGAATTACAGCGCGCGGGTTTCGATGCGGTAGAGATCATCTATCGCGCGTATAACTTCGCCGGCTTTCTTGCCCTCAAGGGAAACAGGGCGTGACTCACGGCCCCGAGCGAGCACTGCCCGCGCGCCCCATTCACACTCTTTTGCCGGGCAGGCGCAAAAAAGGGGCGCCCTAGTGTCTCAACCCATAAATTTCGCTATGTTCGACGCGTCCCGCATCGCCGATGGCTTGGTCGCTCATCCTCGCCATAGCTACGGCTATGGCTGCGGTTCGCTTCGCGCCCTCGGCGCGCGGATACGCGTCTGGGCATGTACGCAAACTTATGGGTTGAGACACTAGTGCCGCGGATTTTGCTCACGGGCGAGCGCGGTTTCCTGGGCAGCTCCATCGCCGCCGAGCTCACGCGTCGCGGCCACGCTTTCACCACTTTGCCGCGCCGGCTGGAGTTTCTGGAACCCGCGTCTTTGCTCGCGGATTGGGTATTCCATTGCGCCGGTGCCTTGGCCCACCGCCCGGAGGATTGGCAGCGCGCCAATGTCGTGGGCACGGAAAAATTGCTGGCCGCTTTGCGGCCTGATGCGCGCATTATTCACCTCTCGTCGCGCAGTGTGTATGACGGTAGCGGCACCAGCGCGATCACTGAAGACGCACCCTTGGCCCCCGCCAGTGGCTACGGCCACAGCAAGCTCGCCGCGGAACGTGCGGTTCAAGCCAGCGGACACGCCTATCTCATCTTGCGCGCCACCACGCTGTTCGGCTGCGCCGGCAATGGCACGCTGGGCGAGTTCAACTTTCCGGCCCAAGCGCTGCGCGCCTTGGCGCGCCGTGAACCGGTGCAAGTCTTCGAGCCCGACCGCTTGACCGATTATCTCGAAGTGAAAACGCTGGCGCGCGCGATGGTCGATTTGCTCGAGTTCGCGCCGCAATGGAACCGCATCTATAACCTGGCCGGCCCCGCGCGCAGCTTGCATGGGTTCATCGAAGATCTCGCGGCGAGGGCGAATGCCGCCGGTTTGCCGACGGCACGACTCATTCACGTGCCCGGTCCGCCACCGCGCGGGCCGGTGCTCGATACGCGGCGCTGGGCGACGGTCTTTGGCCCGCTGCCTACACCGGACGACACGCTGGTTTTCGATGAAATGATCGAGCGCCTCAATCCAAACACCTAAGGCATCACACCCACTGCGACATGTCCCGATCCGAACTCTTCCAGCACCAGCAGCTCTTGCAGTCCTTCCGGGTGCGCTGCCTCATTCCCGATTTGCCCGAAGCGGAGGCGCTGTTGCCTTTGCTGCGGCAGATCGATGCCAATGCTTGGTATTCCAATTTCGGCCCGCTGGTGCATCGCTACGAAGAAATGCTCGGCGTCTTGACCGGCGCGCAGACTCTGGGCGGCGAAGCGGTGACGCTAAGTTCGGGCACGGCGGCGCTGGTGCTGGGCCTGCGCGCGCTCGATTTGCCCGTGGGCAGCCGCGTGCTGCTCCCAGCCTTCACCTTCGCCGCCACCTTGCTCGCGGTACGCGAGGCGGGCCTGGTGCCGGTGCTTGGTGATGTCGATGCCGAAGACTGGACGCTCACGCCGGACATCGCCCGCGCGCTCTGCACCCGCCACGATATCCAGCTCGTGCTGCCCGTGGGGAGCTTAGGCGCCGCGCTGCCCGCCGAACAATGGGACGACTTCGTCGCAAGCACCGGCGTGCGCGTGTTGATCGACGCCGCCGCGGGCTTGGGTGTGCAGCGCGTGGGGCGCAGAACGCCAGTGGCCTATAGCCTACATGCCACCAAACCACTGGGCATAGGCGAGGGCGGAGTCTTCGCCACCGCCGATGCGACACTCGCCGAACGGGTGCGCCGCAGCAGCAATTTCGGCTTCGTCGGCGGCGCGATCGCGCAACCCGGACTGAACGCCAAAATGAGCGAATACGCCGCCGCCGTGGGATTGGTTCAGCTCGATCGCTGGCCGAAACTGCACCGTCTTCGCCAAGCGCTTTGGCAGACCTACCGGGAAGCGCTCGCCGAGCTTCCCGGGGTGCGCCTGCAACAGTTGGCACAGGCCCCGGCGATGATCGTGGCGCGGCACCAAGCCGGTGCCGCCGCGATGCAACACACCTTCGCGGCGGCAGGTATCGAAACCCGGCGCTGGTATTTGCCGCCCTTGCACCGGCATCCGGCGTTCTTGACCGTCGAAGTGCGTGGTCCCGAAGGCGACACGCGCCTGCCGGTCACCGAAGCGTTGGAAAGCGAGGCCTTGGGCCTACCCTTTCATACCCGCTTGGGGCGGAACGACATCGAAGCAGTGGTGGCGACATTGCGGGCGGTGGGCGCGTGAGGCGCCAGCGGCTTGGGCTCATGCCGCGTCTTTGAGGGCGGCACACCCAAATGACCCCACCCAGTCGATGAATAGCTCAGAATTCCCAGATGCCAACACCAGTACATCTGCCCGCGTCCATCTCCGCCCGCACGGCCGACACGTCGATCCTTGCGTGTAATCGGCTGATTGAAAGAGGAGGGGACGCACTCGTCGACGCGAGTCTTTTGCGCTTTGCCGATCCGTTCGGGATGGCGCTCTTGGGGGCAACCTTCCACATGGTTCAGGCCCAGGGTAGGGCCATCTCCGTGCGTGGACTCCACCATGCGATCGCCGGCTACCTGCACCGTATGGACGTGTTTAGGGCTGTAGAACTCATCGACAGCACCCCGCAACTGAACGACCGTCGCGAACGTAGCGATGCCCTGGTTGAACTGACGCGATTACACCATCGTCGCCAGGTGGATGAGGCTGCCTATCGTCTGGCGGTGACTCTTATAGGCAGTATTCCGGGCGTCGACGCCAATGCACCACCGGATGAGATGACCGGCTACACCGCATTCGACCGTTTGGTGGAGCCAATTCAGTACGCCTTGGGCGAACTGCTGGAAAACGCCCTGACGCACGGGCGCAGGCAGGGGTTTGGCGATGCTTGCGTATGGGTAGCAAGCCAGTATTATCGAAAAAGTGGGCTAATCCGACTCGGTGTGGTGGATAACGGCTGCGGCTTTCTGGCGACGCTGCGCAATCATCCCGATCTTCGCAGGCAAGACCATCTTGAAGCGATCCTGACTGCATTGCGGCCACGGATCAGCTGCAACCGCGACCTGCGCTTCGGGATGGAATCCGTCAATCAGGGCGTCGGGCTGACGACGGTTGCTCGAATAGCGGAGCATGCGGGCGGACGGCTCACTATCGTCACCGGGAATGCGATCCACGACACGGTCGGTAGAAGTCGTGCGCTGCTCGGCGGGGCGTTTTGGCAAGGTGTGGCCATCGGGGTGGTGTGCCGACGGGATCGCCTGCCGGGAATCCGGTTCAGCGAGCTGCTGCCCCCCTATACGGGTGCGAGGCCGCAACTGAGGTTCGAATAGCCGCCTGTTCAGGCCTGACGGATTCTGATACATTGCCCGTGTAGTATTTATCTTCTGCGAAGATGCGTTCCCATATTTCAATTAATCGCTATGCCCATGGCCACTTGGTCGGCGCTCGCTCGACCGCGGCACCCTTGCGCGAGCAAGTGGAAGAGGCACTTGCGGGGGGGGGCGAGATGGTATTTGATTTCTCGAAGGTCGAGGCGACGCAGTCCTTCATTGACGAACTGGTCGGCGTGCTGATCCTGCGGCACGGGCCAGATGTTCTTGCCCGCTTGGTATTCAAATCCTGCTCCGACGACGTTCGCGCCATCATTGAATTCGTTGCGGCCGACCGTTGCGATCAGTACATCAAGGCGCATTCGCACTAGGCCCAGCTTGTCGTCGGCGGGTCTTTCGCAAGAGGCCATGTTTGAATTGGGATACGAAGACGGCGTTCGCGCAGGCGCAGCTTGTCGGTTCAGCAGCAACTGCGCGACCGATGACGAGCGAATTGTTACCGCTCAGGAAACCCCAAGGCAAACGAGTCGCATTGACGGCTAGCCCGTTCGCGTCTGCGCAGCCAAACCGAACTGGCAAACCGAACGGGCTCCGCCTAGGAAGCTGGTTTCTTCTGCGGCGGCAAATCCGTGCACACGCCTTCGAACACTTCCGCCGCCATACCCACCGATTCGCACAGCGTAGGATGGGGGTGGATGGTCTTGCCTAAATCCACCGGGTCGCAGCCCATTTCGACCGCTAGCGCCAGTTCGCCGATGAGGTCGCCGGCGTGCGTGCCGACGATGCCGGCACCGACGATGCGATGGGTCTCGGCGTCGAACAGAAGTTTGGTGAAGCCTTCGTCGCGGCCGTTGGCGATGGCGCGGCCCGAGGCAGCCCAAGGGAACACGCTTTTGCCGACTTTGCGGCCGTCTTTTTTGGCTTCGTCTTCGGTGAGGCCCACCCAGGAAATTTCCGGGTCGGTGTAAGCGACGGCGGGGATTACCCGCGCATCGAAGTGGGCCTTGTGTCCCGCGGCGGCTTCCGCGGCGACGTGCGCCTCGTGCACCGCCTTGTGCGCCAGCATGGGCTGACCGACGATGTCGCCGAGGGCGAAAATGTGCGGCACGTTCGTGCGCATCTGGCTGTCGACCGGAATGAAGCCGCGTTCGTTGATCGCCACGCCGGCATTTTCGGCGCCGATTTTTTTGCCGTTGGGGCTGCGGCCGGCAGAAACCAACACGCAATCGTAAAGTTGCGGCTCGGGCGGTGCGCGTTCGCCTTCGAAGCTCACGATGATGCCCGCTGGGGTCGCCTCGGCCTTGACGGTGCGGGTGTTGAGCATGATGCGATCGAAACGCGGGGCGTTCTTTTTCTCCCACACCTTGACCAAATCGCGGTCGGCGCCTTGCATCAAGCCGTCGAGCATTTCCACCACTTCGATACGCGAGCCCAGGGTGGAATACACCGTTGCCATTTCCATGCCGATGATGCCGCCACCGATCACCAGCATGCGCTTCGGGATCTCGCGCAGTTCCAGCGCGCCGGTGGAATCGATGATGCGCGGGTCTTCGGGCAGGAAAGGCAGCTTCACCGGCTGCGAGCCGGCGGCGATGATGGCTTGCTCGAAGCGCAGCACTTCTTCGCCGGCGGCCGTTTGCACCGCCAAATGATGGTCGTCGAGAAAGCGCCCCAGGCCTTGCAGCACCGTCACCTTGCGCGCCTTGGCCATGCCGGCGAGGCCTTTGGTGAGTTTGCTCACCACACCCGCCTTGAAAGCGCGCAGCTTGTCGAGGTCCACTTGGGGCGCAGCGAAGCTCACGCCATGGTGGGCGATGGCCTGTGCTTCATCCATCACCGCAACCACATGCAAAAGCGCTTTCGAGGGAATGCAGCCGACGTTGAGGCACACCCCACCCAAGCTCGGGTACCGTTCGATCAGAGTCACTTTCAGGCCCAGGTCGGCGGCGCGGAAGGCCGCGGAATAGCCGCCGGGGCCGGCGCCCAGGACCAGCATCTGGCATTCGTGTTGAGCCGCTCCGGCGTACTTGGCAGCAGTTGCCGCCGCGACCGCTCCGGCGGGCGCCGCGCGGGCCACCGGCACCGCCGCGGCGGCAGGTGGGGCGGCGGCAGCGCTTGAACTCGGTGCCGCGGGAGCGCTCGCCGCCGCGTTTGCACCCTGCGCTTCCAAGACCAGCACCAGCGTGCCTTGCGAAACCCGGTCACCCAACTTCACGCGCAAGTCCTTCACCACGCCGGCCGCGGAGCTGGGCACGTCCATGGTGGCTTTGTCGGATTCCAGGGTGACGAGGGCATCGTCCACTTTGACGACATCGCCGGGCTTCACGTGTACTTCGATCACCGGCACGTCTTTGAAGTCGCCGATGTCGGGCACTTTCACTTCGATCAGTTGACTCATGGCGCGCTCCTCACAGCAACACCCGGCGGAAATCCGCCAGGAGCGTGGCGAGATAAGTGTTGAAGCGCGCAGCCGAAGCGCCGTCGATGACGCGATGATCCCAAGACAGCGACAAGGGCAGGATCAAACGCGGCTGAAAAGCCTTGCCATCCCACACCGGTTTGGTGGTCGATTTGCACACGCCGAGTATGGCCACCTCGGGCGCGTTGATGATGGGCGTGAAATAGGTGCCGCCGATGCCACCCAGGCTGGAAATGGAGAAGCAACCGCCTTGCATGTCGGAGGGTGCGAGCTTGCCTTCGCGCGCTTTGGCGGCCAGTTCCGAGGTTTCCTTGGCGATGGCGTTGATGCCTTTCTGGTCGGCATCTTTCACTACCGGCACCATGAGGCCATTGGGCGTGTCGGCCGCGAAGCCGATGTGAAAGTACTTTTTCAGAACCAGATTGTCGCCGTCGAGCGAGGCGTTGAATTCGGGGAATTTCTTCAGCGCCGCCACACAGGCTTTGATGAGAAAAGCGAGCATGGTGAGTTTGATGCCACTTTTTTCGTTTTCTTTGTTGAGCTGCACGCGCAAGGCTTCCAATTCGGTGATGTCGGCGTCTTCGTGGTTGGTGACGTGCGGAATCATCACCCAATTGCGATGCAGATTGGCACCGGAAATTTTCTTGATGCGCGCCAGCGGCTTGGTTTCGACGGCGCCGAACTTGGCAAAATCGATTTGCGGCCAGGGCAACAAACCCGGCAAGGCGCCGGCCGCGGCGGCGGCAGGCGAGGGGGCGGCCAGCGCCTGTTTGACGAAGGCTTGTACGTCTTCGTGCAGGATGCGGCCCTTGGGCCCACTACCTTTGACGCGGGTGAGATCGACGCCCAGCTCGCGCGCGAAGCGGCGCACCGACGGCGAAGCGTGGGGGAGGGCGCCTTCGGCGCGGGGCAAGGGGCTAGTGGCTAGGGGTGGAGCCGCCGGAGCCGACCCGACGGTCACGGGTTTCCCTGGCCCCTCTTCCCTGGGCCCCGCGGCAACGGCAGGGGCCGCGGCTGGTGCGGGCGCTGAGGCGGAGGCAATGGGCGCGGGGGGCGCCGGAGCCGGCGCCGCGCTGGCCGTCACCGGTGCCGCCGCGGCTGCGGCGCTCGTCGCCTCCAGCACCACCACCACCACGCCCTCGGAGACGCGATCGCCCAATTTCACGCGCAAGTCTTTCACCACACCGGCCGCGGCGCTGGGCACATCCATGGTGGCCTTGTCCGATTCCAGCGTCACCAAGGCGTCGTCTACCTTCACGCTGTCGCCGACCTTCACGTGCACTTCGATCACCGGCACGTCTTTGAAGTCGCCGATGTCGGGCACTTGCACTTCGATGAGTTGACTCATTTTCGTCCCCCTCAAACGCTCATCGGATTGGGTTTGTTCGCATCGAGACCGTATTTCACGATCGCCGCGGCCACTTTGCTGCGCTCGACTCGCCCTTCATCCGCCAAGGCCTTGAGTGCCGCCAGCGTCACCCAGTGGCGATCGACCTCGAAGAAGTGCCGGAGTTTTTCGCGCGTGTCGGAGCGGCCAAAGCCGTCGGTGCCCAGCGTCACGTAGCGGCGCGGCACGAAAGCGCGGATTTGTTCGGTGAATTGACGAATGTAATCGCTGGCGGCGATCACCGGACCCTCGGTGCCCGCCAAACAAGACTCGACGTGCGAGGCTTTGGGGGCTTCCAAGGGGTGCAGCAAATTCCACCGCGCTGCCGCATTGCCATCGCGCGCCAGCTCGTTGAAGGAGGGGCAAGACCACAGGTCGGCGCTGATACCCCAGTCGTTTTGCAGCAAGTCCGCGGCGGCGATCACTTCTCGCAAGATGGCTCCCGAACCCATAAGCTGCACGCGCGGCCCCTGGCTCTCGGCGCCCTGGCGCAGGCGGTACATGCCTTTGAGGATGTCGCTTTGCGCGCCTTCGGGCAACGCGGGGTGCTCATAGTTTTCGTTGAGCACGGTGAGGTAGTAGTAGACGTCTTCCTGCTCTGCCACCATGCGGCGTAAACCGTCTTGTACGATCACCGCCACCTCGTAGGCGAAGGTGGGATCGTAAGAGACGCAGTTGGGAATGGTGCCGGCAAGGATGTGCGAATGGCCGTCTTCGTGCTGTAGACCCTCGCCGTTCAAAGTGGTGCGGCCCGAGGTGCCGCCGATCAGAAACCCGCGCGCGCGCATGTCGCCCGCCGCCCAGCACAAATCGCCGATACGCTGGAAGCCGAACATCGAGTAGTAGATGAAGAAAGGAATCATCGGCACGCCATGCGCCGAATAGGCGGTCGCGGCCGCGATCCAGGAGCCCATGGCGCCGGCTTCGGAAATGCCCTCCTGAAGGATCTGCCCTTCGCGCGACTCTTTGTAAAACATGAGTTGGTCGGCGTCTTCGGGTGTGTACTTCTGGCCCAGTTGGTTCCAAATGCCGATTTGCCGGAACATGCCTTCCATGCCGAAAGTGCGCGACTCGTCGGCGACGATGGGCACGATGTTGCGCCCCAGGCCCTTGTCTTTGATGAGCGTGTTCATGATGCGCACCAAGGCCATGGCGGTGGAGAACTCGCGGCCTTCGCCGGAGGCTTTGAGCAAACCCTCGAAAGCCGCGAGGCCCGGCACTGGCAGGGCGGGCGCTTGGCGGCGGCGCGCCGGGAGATAACCCCCCAGGCTCATGCGCCGCTCGCGCATGTAGTCCAATTCCGGCGAGCCTTCGGGGAAGGTGAGATAGGGCAACTTTTCGATGGCCTCGTCGGGCACCGGCAGTTTGAAGCGGTCGCGCATGTGTCGTAAATCCGCCGCGCCCATTTTCTTTTGCTGGTGGCTGGTATTCTGCGCTTCGCCCGATTCGCCCATGCCAAACCCTTTGATGGTCTTGGCCAGAATCACCGTGGGCTGACCGGTATGCTCCGAGGCGGCTTTGAAGGCGGCAAACACTTTGAAGGGGTCGAGCCCGCCCCGGTTCAAACGCCAAATGTCTTCATCGGTCCAGTCCGCCACCAGTTCCTTCAGTTCCGGCGTGTTGAAGAAGTGTTCGCGCACGTAGGCGCCGTTTTTGGCTTTGAAGGTTTGGTAGTCGCCGTCGAGGCATTCCATCATGCGCCGGGTAAGAATGCCTTTTTTGTCGCGTGCAAAAAGCGCATCCCAATGCGTGCCCCAGATCACCTTGATCACGTTCCAGCCCGAACCGCGGAAATCGCCTTCGAGCTCCTGGATGATCTTGCCGTTGCCGCGCACCGGGCCATCGAGGCGCTGCAAATTGCAATTGATGACGAAAATCAGGTTGTCCAGGCGCTCGCGCCCGGCGAGGCTAATGGCACCCATCGATTCGGGCTCGTCCATTTCGCCATCGCCCATGAAGGCCCACACCTTGCGCCCTTCGGTGGCCACGATGCCGCGGCAGTCGAGGTACTTCATGAACTTCGCCTGGTAGATGGCCATCAGCGGCCCCAGGCCCATGGACACGGTGGGGAACTGCCAGAAGTCGGGCATCAGCCAAGGATGCGGGTAGGACGACAAACCCTTGCCGTCGACCTCCTGCCGATAGTGGTCCATCTGCTCCTGGGTCAAACGGCCCAGCATGAAGGCGCGGGCGTAAATGCCGGGCGCCGAGTGGCCCTGGAAAAAAATCAAATCGCCGCCGTGTTGCTCGGTGGGCGCGCGCCAGAAGTGATTGAAGCCCACGTCATAAAGTGTGGCCGCCGACGCGTAGCTCGCGATATGCCCGCCGACGTTGGTGTTCTTGTTGGCGCGCACCACCATGGCCATAGCGTTCCAGCGCGCGTAATCGCGGATTTTTTCCTCGATTTCCGGATTGCCGGGAAACTTCGGCTGCAAGGCGCTGGGAATGGTATTCAAATAGCCGGTGTAAGCGCTGTAGGGCAAATCCGCGCCCACTTTGCGCGCTTCCTCGATCAGCCTTTCGATCAGGAAATGGGCACGCTCCGCGCCTTCTTGCTCGACGACGGCGTCGAGCGCCTCCAGCCATTCGCTGGTTTCCTTGGGATCGTGATCCGGCAAGTTGTCCATCTTCCGCTTCTCCATGATGTGGATTCAATTTCCAGTGCGCTTCCGGGCAGGGCGCACCCTAAACCCCAGCGTTCTGGCTCGTTCTAAGGCATTTCTTGGGGAAAAGCCAAGAAACGCCCCGGGAGCCTAGAAGGGCTGTTATTGCCATTCTATGGAAATCATTTTCACAATGCAATAAGGGATAACCGCAACGGAACCACCCCCAGAAGGGAACATTCGCCCCGCCCACTGAGACGAGCATAGGCTCAATAGCCCTGGAATGGCTCCATTGAACGCCTGGCCCGGAGGCTTGGCAAGGGGGAGTTTGAAGGCGCAGGTAAAGCGATGAATGCCCTCGGCGGCGCGGGCCGGCAAGCAGCACCGGCGGTCCTTTGCAAACGTGGATCGCGGCGAGCCGTTGCGGCAAAGGGCTCGCGCCCCCGGCTTGCCGCGTCCCCGGGCAGGGACGGACGGCGCTAGAGTGTTGCCCGCAATAGCCCCGGCTGCGTTGCTTTTGCGGCAGTGTTGCCCGGGCGAGATCGGCGCCGAAACGCGAGGCCTACATCCCCGCCTGCGGCGTAATCGTTCCTGCCGCATTGCTGACGTTTCCCGACAACGTATTGTTGCCCGTGCTGCGCAGCGCCGCTCCCGAGCCGCTTTGCAAGAAGCCGAGCACGCTGTCGCTTATACGGCTGCGGCTCACGGTAACCCAGGCGCCACCACCAGTGCTGGATTCCGCCAGAACGCCGATGGCGCTTTGCGTCACCGTGCTTCGAGTAATTGCCAGCTGAACCACCGCCGAGCTGACCAACGACTGCGCCGCCATGCCCAGACCCAGGGGGTGGCCCGTGATCTGTGAGGCCACCACACTGGCCTTCGTGAGGCCGGCCACGTCGCCCACCAGCACGATGGCGCCGTCGGAGTGCCCTTCGAAGCGCGATTGCGTGATCAGCGCGTTGACACCATTGTGAAGAGCGACTCCGGTTGCACTTTGACGCACGGTACTCCCCAACACCTGCACACTCACTCCGCCCCGCGCGTCGATGCCATAGTCCGTGAAGCCCGATACCGTGCAGTTGATCATTTCCAGAGTTCCGGAAGACTGCACCAGATGCACGCCGGTGCTGCCGCCCGTGCCCACCAAATGGAGCTGGCGCATGGAGACCTTGAGCCCCGGCGCGGCGATGGTCACCGCATGGCCGCTACCTGCCGTCAGGGCCGGGCGCACGCCGGCAGCGCCGATGATGGCCACCGACCGGTCGATCGTAACCGGGCCGAATTCGCCGGTGTCCAGCGCAATGATTTCCCCGCCGCTGGCCACTACGCCCATGGCGGCGGCAAGGCTGGCGCAAGGCAGGGCGAGACTGCAATTGCTGGCGACATTGGCATCACTGCCACTGGAAGCGGAAACGAAAACGCGCTGCACCCCGGAAAAAAAGGCATTGGATGGCGCAGATTCCAGGCTCCAGCCGACGCTGTTGTGGGCTGAGACCGTACACGTGTAGGCGATTCCGTTGGTGAGGCCCGCAATGGTGATCGGCGAGGAGCTGCCCGTGTTCGTGTGATTCCCTGGGTTGCAGGTTACGCGGAAGTTGTCGATCGGCGCCCCGCCATTCCACTCTGGCACAAAATACACCACGGCCGACGCATTGGTAGCCGAAGCCGAAACACCGCTGGGCGCGGCAGGCACGAGGATGAGCACGTCGCCGGGGAAAGAGCGCACGCCGGCAGTACCGTCGCCAAGTTGGCCGTAGCCGTTGCTACCCCAACACTTCACTCCCCCGCTAGTCGTCAGTGCGCAGGTGTGGTCTCCCCCGGCAGCAACGGCGCCGACGCCGCTCGTCAGTCCTGAGACATCCACCGGAGCCAGGCGTTGCGTGGTGCTGTTATCGCCGAGTTGGCCCCCATTGTTATACCCCCAACACTTCAGCCCACCACTGGTGGTCAAGGCGCAGGTGTGGTTTTCTCCAGCGGCGATGGCCGCAACGCCGGTTGCCAACCCTGACACGTCCACCGGCGTCTTCCGCTGGTTGAGGCTGTTGTCGCCGAGTTGGCCGTAGCTGTTCGCACCCCAACATTTCACTCCCCCGCCCGCTGTCAGCGCGCAGGTGTGAGAGCTACCCGCCGCAATGCCTGCAACCCCGCTGGTAAGGCCGGAAACGTCCACCGGGGTGAGGTGGGCTACGGTGCTGTTGTCACCGAGTTGACCGTAGTAGTTGTCGCCCCAACACTTCACGCCCCCGGCGCTGGTCAGTGCGCAAGAGTGCTCGCCACCCGCCGCAATGGCGGTGATACCGCTGGTGAGCCCCCAAACATAAACCGGAACGAGCCGACCAGTGGAGCTATTGTCGCCGAGTTGCCCGGAGGCGTTGTAACCCCAACATTTCACTCCGCCGCCACTGATCAGCGCGCAAGTGTGCTCGGCACCCGCCCCGATGGACGCAACGCCGCTTGCCAGCCCAATGACATCCACTGGCATAAGCCTTTGCGTCGTACTGTTGTCGCCAAGTTGACCGTAGGCATTGCGGCCCCAACACTTCACCTCGCCCCCGCTAGTCACGGCGCAGGTGTGATGGCTCCCCGCCGCAATGACGTTGACGCCGGTGGTCAGCCCCGAAACGTCCACCGGGGTCAGCCGGTCCGTGGTGCTATTGTCCCCGAGTTGGCCAAAGATGTTGCGTCCCCAACATTTCGCCGCGCCACCAGCGAGGGCACAAGAATGCTTACCGCCCGCCGCAAGCATGGCGACAGCGCTGGTGAGGCCGTATACCCCTGACGGAATGAGGCGGCGCAAGGTACCGTTGTCCCCCATTTGGCCGTGGGTGTTATCGCCCCAGCACTGGACCCCACCACCCGTGGTCAAGGCGCAAGTGTGGGAGTAGCCCGCCACGATGGCGCCGACGCCGCTGGCGAGCCCCAAAACGTCGACTGGCGTCAGGCGTTGCGTCGTACTGTTGTCGCCGAGTTGGCCCGCAGCGTTACCTCCCCAGCACTTGACCCCACCGCCCGAGGTGAGCGCGCACGTATGGGGGTCGCCCGCTGCGACGGCGCTCACGCCACTTGCCAGTCCCGAAACGTCCACCGGAGCGAGCTGGCCCGTCGTGCTGTTATCGCCGAGTTGACCGTAGGCATTTTGGCCCCAGCACTTCACCCCGCCGCCGCTCGTTAGCGCGCAAGTATGACTGCCCCCCGCAGAAATGGCGCTCACTCCGCTGGTGAGCCCCGAAACGTCTACCGGCGCCAAGCGTTGCGTTGTGGTGTTGTCGCCAAGTTGGCCGTAGCCGTTGGAACCCCAGCACTTCACCCCGCCGCCACTGGTCAGCGCGCACGCATGAAAGCTACCCGCCGCAATGGCGCTCACGCCACTGCTAAGCCCGGCCACATCGACCGGAGTCAAGCGTTGCGTGGTGCTGTTGTCGCCGAGCTGGCCAGAGGAGTTGTTGCCCCAGCACTTCACTCCCCCACCCGTGGTCAAGGCGCAGGTGTGATGGTGCCCGGCCGCCAGGGCCTGGATGTCCGCCAAAGGCGCACTTTGCGCTTGGCTCATGCCGGGCAACGCCACAGCCACCAGCAAAAGCAGAACCGTCGAAGACAATTCACGAAAAGCAGAACAAAGCAGTTTCGTCATGGTCGCCTTTTCCGGTCAGCGCTTGCCGAAGAGTTCATCGGCCGAGGAACCTGCCGAGGCGCTGCTCGACGGCATCGGCGCGCGTGCCTGGTATTCGTTTCGATTTCACCGGGGCGGTCACCGAAGTCATGACTTTCCGCTCACCGGCGCCTCCCGGCTTACATCGCCGCCAACGGTGTGATGGTGCCCGTGCTGGCCGTACCGTTATCAGAGACGGTGTTGTTGGTGAGCGAGTTGAAGGTCGCCGTGCCGCCCGAAGCGCTTTGCGCGAGCCCGGTGGTGTTGCCCGTGACCATGCTCTCCGACAGTGTCATCACTGCCGTGCCCGCGGTGGCTTGCGATAGCACGCCCGTGCCGCCGTTCGATACCGTGGTGCGTATCACTTCCGTGCGCGCCGTCGCGCCGGCCAGGCTGCCTACCGCGGCAATACCCGCGGTGCCGCTGCCCGTCACCACGCTGTCGCTCACCGAGGTGGTGGTGGTGCCCGCCGCCACGCCTTCGGTCCAGATGCCGTAGGCGTTGCCCACCAGCTTGGTGTTCGAGATATCCGCCGTGGCGCCATAGCGCACGGAGATGCCGGTGCTGTTGTCTCGAAAGAGGCTATCGACCACACGCACCGTGGCCGCGGTGTTGACATCGATGCCTTGGCCGCCGGTGAAGTTGGAGATGACGCAGTTTTCCACCGAGAGCTTGGTGCCATTGGTCATGCTCACGCCGCTGCTGCCTCCGAGGCCGTTGATGGTGAGGCCGCGCAGCACGATGCTCACTCCGGCAGTCGCTATGGTGATTCCTGAACCGCCAAAAACGGATACCCCGGCATAGACGCCAGGAGCGGCGATAATCGAAACCGACTTGGTGAGCGCCACCGGGCCGTAGCCCCCGGAGCCCACGGCTAGGATTTCCCCGCCCACGTCGGTGACCGTGAGCGCAGCGGCGAAGCCGCGGCAGGGGGTGGCGGGGCCGCAGTTGCTGGCGGTGTTGGCGTCGTTGCCGGTGGTGGAAACGAAGGTGCGTTGCGCTGCGTGGGCAGTGCTCGCCAGTCCTAAGCCGAGGACGGCAAGGAAGATGGGGGTGAGCGTTTTCATGGTCGTGTCCTTTCCGGTCGGATGAATTGAGTCACGGAGGTGTGCTGCGCGTGAGTGGCTGGGTGTCATGGAGGGTATTTCGGTGAGCCTGTCCGGAATTTTGTGTGCGAGGCATATCATGAAGCCTGAAAGGAGCATGTATGCCAAGCAAGACGAGCAAGAAGAAGGCGGCGGTGGAGCTGCCACGTATCCCCAAAGAGGTCATTGACCAGCTGGTGAGCGGG
>JACPUX010000043.1 GCA_016192065.1 Betaproteobacteria bacterium | reverse complement strand
GCTGTGGCCGTTCACCGGCGAGCGCATCGCGTGGAGCATCGTGCCGATCTTCGACCCGCTGTTTTCGCTGCTCCTCGGTGCGATGCTGCTGTTCGGCCTGCGCTCGCGCAAGACGCTGGCGGCGCGCATCGGCCTGCTGCTCGCGGCAGCGTACCTCTCTCTCGGCTGGTTCCAGCACCAGCGCGCCGAGGAGGCGATACGCGCGACCATCGCGCAGCGCGGGCATGAGGCCGCGAAGCTGACCGTCAAGCCGACCATGGGCAACCTGCTGCTGTGGCGCTCGATCTACCGCGCCAACGGCGTCTATTACGTCGATGCGGTGCGGGTGGGCAGGACTGCGAGGATTTATCCGGGCAACACGGCGCGCGCCTTCGACCTGCCGCGCGACCTGCCGGGGCTTGCCCCGGGTACGGTGCTGTACCGCGACATCGGGCGCTTCGATTTTTTCTCCGACGGCTATCTCGCCCTGCACCCCGAAGGCCCGGGCCTGCTCGGCGACGTGCGCTACGCGATGCTGCCCACCAGCACGCGCCCGCTGTGGGGTATCCGCCTGGACATGCGGCAGCCGCAAGCCCATACGCCATTCGAGGCCTCGCGGCAGATGTCGCGCGAGGAGATCGAACGCTTCATTGATATGCTGAGGGGGAAAGATTGAGCAAGGCCAGGGAGCGCCGCGACTACAGCCACGAGGTGCGCAAGCACCGCTTCCTGTGGGTGCGGCTCGCCTTCGCCGCGCTGGGCACGCTGTTTCTGGTAGTCGGCATCGTCGGCATCTTCATGCCTATCCTGCCGACCACGCCCTTCCTGCTGCTGGCCACCGGCTGCTACGCGCGCTCGTCGCACCGCTTTTACAACTGGCTGATGAACCATCCGGCCCTGGGCCCGCTGATCGTCGAGTGGCGCACCTACCGTAGCATCCCGTGGCGGGTAAAACTGGTGGCGGTGACCACGATGACCCTGACCTTCGGCAGCTCGATCGTTTTCTTCATCAAGGACGGCTGGCTGCAGCTCGCGCTGGCCTTCTTCGGCCTGACGATGGTGACCTGGCTCTACCGCATCCCGTCGCGCGACCGTCCGAAGCCTTGATTATTTGTGGGCGCCGCTGTCGGTGACTGGTTTGTGCTTCGCCAGCCATTCCTTCGCCAGGGATTTTGCCTTTTCGATCTGCTCGGGGCTCATCCTGGCTTCGATCCTTTCCATGTTATCCTGAGCCGCTCCAAAACCTGCCGCCACAGCCAGGTTGAACCACTTGTGCGCCTGCACAAGGTCGGCCTGCACTGTGCCTTGTCCTCTCTCGTACATCCCGCCGAGGACATACTGCGCCTCCGCAAATCCCTGCTCGGCCGCCTTTTGGTACAGCGACACGGCCTCCCTTTCATCCTGCTTGACTCCGATTCCCTTCTCGTACATCACGCCGAGTGATGTCTGCGCCGGCGCACTCCCCTGATCGGCCGCCTTGCGATACCAGAATGCCGCCTTCGCGTGATCCTGCGGCACGCCTCTTACGCCACTGTACATGTCACCGAGGAGCAGTTGCGCCTTCATCTCCCCCTGTTCAGCAAGGGGTGTCAGTTCTTTCAGCGCCACAGAGAAACTGCCTTTTCTGTAAGCGGCGACCCCTTCCTTGAGACCGGCCTGCGCGGCGGTGCTGCCCGCCAGAAAGACGATAGCCAGGGCGAGTCCGAGCGATTTTTTCTTGATTGACTTGTTCATGATTTACCTTGATTGCAGAGAGAAAATTACTGGGAAAATTATACGGCATGCCGCAAAGCAGCGGCCGGAAATGGGGAGCTATTTCGACTCCATCACCCACACCCCTGCCCAGTCATCCGGCGGGGGGTTGGCCTTGAGGTGTTCGGCGCGCTCCATATAGAGCTTGCTCGGCTTGTCGTTGGGGTTGAGCGCCAAGGCCTCCCTGAACAGCTTGATGGCCTGGTCCCAGCGGCGCGCGCGGTAGGCGGCCAGGCCGTCCTTGAAAAGCTCCAGCACCTCGGCGATGTTGGGGAAGGTCTCCTCGGTGTGGTAGGAGAGGATTTCGTAAATCGACACCGGCTCGGTCTTGCCCTTGACCACCACGAGGTCGATCTCCCTCTTCCGGTAGGTGCCCTGCAGCTTGCGCACCGTGAATTCGCTGATGAGTATCTTCGTGCCGTATTGCTTGCATGCGGACTCCAGTCGGGAAGCCAGGTTGACGCCGTCGCCGATGATGGTGAAGTCCATGCGCTTCTTCGAGCCGATGTTGCCGGACACCACGCTGTCGGTGTTCAGGCCGATGCCGATGTTGACCGGCAGCCTGCCCTCGCCGATGCGCTGGTGGTTCCAGTTCTCCAGCGTCTTGATCATGGCGACCGCGGCGCGCACCGCACGGTCGGCATCATCCTCGTGGTTTTCCGGGATGCCGAACGCCGCCATGATCGCGTCGCCGATGAACTTGTCCAGCATGCCTTCCTCTTTCTGGATGCAATCCACCATCAGCGTAAAGTATTCGTTGAGCAGCGCCACCGTGCCCTGCGCGCCGAGCTGCTCGGTCAGCGTGGTGAAACCGCGGATGTCGGAGAACAGTACCGTGCATTCGACGTTCTTGCCGCCCAGCACCTCGGCGCCCGCGGCGACCAGCCGGTCGGCAATGCCGGGGTCCATGTAGCGAGACATGGTGGACTTGATGCGTTTTTCGCTGCTGATATCCTCGATCACGAACATCGAGCCGATATGCTTCTGGACGGCGTCGAGCAGCGGCTGCACGGTGAGGTTGACCGACAGCGTCTCGCCCGCCGCCTGCAGCGGCGCGTCCATGGTGGTCTGCTGCTGCCCGCCTTCGGCCACCTGCTTG
>JACPUX010000005.1 GCA_016192065.1 Betaproteobacteria bacterium | reverse complement strand
GCTCTACTGGGATCGCAGCGGTTTTTGCATCTGGGCCAAGCGGCTCGAACAGGGCCGGTTTCTGTCCGACTGGCGCCGCGTCGAGACCATGGAAATGGACTGGACCGGACTCAAACTCTTGCTCGAAGGGATCGAAGCGAACAGCCAAAGGGGCCAGGCTCGAATATTTCTGCTAAGATGAATCAATCATGCCCCGCTGCCCGCGTATCCACCTCAACAATGTCCCGCTGCACATCGTGCAGGGGGGACACAATCGCGAGCCGTGCTTGTTTGGCGAAGAAAACTATCAAACCTACCTTAACTGGCTTGGCGAAGTACTTAAAAGGGAAGGCGGCGTGCTTTATGCGTATGCCCTCATGGCCAATCACGTGCACGTGCTGCTGACACCGGCCACCTGCGCTGATTTGCGAGCATGGCCCCTTTCACCGCTACGCGCAAGCTGTCGAGTGTGATTTTCACGTGAAATTCGTGCCGAAAGACGCCGCATGAGAACACTCGAGGCGACACGCTGCACCCTTGAGCCCCTCGTGGCAGCTCACGCGAAGGAAATGTTTGGCGTGCTCTGTGACCCTGCCATCTACGAATTCGAGAACCAGGCGCCAGCCTCGGAGGCGTCGCTCGCGGAGCGGTATGCGCGCCTTGAGAGCCGCAGTTCGCCGGACGGCAGCCAGGCTTGGCTCAATTGGGTGCTGCGCCTGCCCAGCGGCGAGTTGGCGGGTTATGTGCAGGCGACCGTGCTGCCTTCGGGTGCCGCGTTGATTGCTTACGAACTCTCAAGTCGCCATTGGCGCAAGGGCATTGCCAGCAGCGCCGTTTCCGCCATGCTCCAAGAACTTCAGTCAGGCTACGGTGCCCGCTTGTTCGTGGCGGTACTCAAGGCCGCCAATTACCGGTCGCTCGGTTTGCTGCGTTGCCTGGGCTTCCAGCCGGCTTCGGCGCAGCAAGTCGTCCAGTTCGGCGCCGAGGCCGACGAGGCGGTTTTGCTCCGGGCGGCTGCTGCGCCTGAGAACGCGACCTGACCCCCGCACGGTGGTGAGGCGCTGCGGGCGTTGAAGACCGGCAGAACTTTCTCGCGGAGGAAAAGAAGTCAGGCCTGCGTTGCTGCTGCGCAACGCCGCTCGACCCCGCTCCCCTGCCCCCGCACCCACACCGGGCACTCGACCAGGCCGACGGCATTTTGCGCCGTTCCGCCAGCCCAAGCATGGCCCCCGCCGTCGCGGCGGCCGAGCAGCATGAGATCCGCCCCAGCGGCGTGCAGCGCTTCGCGTAGTGCTTCGGGCACGCGGCCGCGGCGCACTTCGGCGCGAATTCTGAGCCCGCCGACCGAGGCCTGAGCGCGCGCGGCATCGATCGCTGCCTGCGCGTCGGCGAGGTCATCCTGGCCTTCCGCCGCCGCCACCAGTGCCAGGGACAAACCCCAGTCCCGCGCGATCTGCGCCGCCAAATCAATGAGCCCGGAGTTTTGCGCCCGCTGGTCGAGACCCACCAGTACGCCGTGCTGCCAGGGCCGCGCGTCTTTGGGCACGACCAGCATGTTGCAAGGCGCATGCGCCAAGACCTTGCTCACCACCTCGCCGACCAGCAGGTTCGCCAGAAAGCCGGCAAGGAATATTTGAGCCTAGAACCATTGGTGTGGTCCTGATGAGGCCGCACAGCCGGTTATAGGTGGCCGTGCGTTCCTCGACGAACCGGTTGCGGGTGCGGTATAGGCACAGTTTGATCTGCTGGTGTTCTTCCTCGACCGGAAGGAAGCGCATGGCGGGCGGCCCGACTGCTTCGCAGATCGCGGCAGCGTCCGCCGCACTGGTCTTGCCGTGCTTGCCGCTCATACGATAGAGGGTGACGAACTTGGGCGCCATCAATCGCACGGTGTGGCCAGTCTGCCGGAACAGTCGCGCCCCGTGGTGCGCGCCGGAGCAGGCTTCGATGCCGATGAGGCATGGCGGCAGTTGTGCGAAAAGCGGCAACAGATGCTCCCGGGAAACTTCGGGCTTGACCAGCGCCGCCTTGCCGCTATCATCAACGCCATGCGCGGCAAAGACGTTCTTGGCCAGATCAATTCCAACCGTGATAATGCTCATGGACTTCCCCTTTCGTGGTTTGATGTGATCTCGAAACTCCATCACGCCGCTTGTTGCCGTTCGCGGCTTCCGCCGCAGTCTCGGCACGGGGAAGTCACTTTCCTTCGTTAGACTTCACAGGAGACACCGGGTGGCCCTCGAATGGCAGCACTCCGCCGATGGAGTGGACTGGGAAGAACTCTCTGCGCTATACCGTGCCGCCCCACTCGGAGACAAGAAGGCCGCGCATCTGCAGAAGGTCTTCTCGAACAGCATGTTCAAGTGCTTCGTGTACGAAAACGCTCACCTCGTGGCAGCAGGAAGAGCACTCGCTGATGGCGGGGACTGCTCCTACATCTGCGACATCGCGGTCCTTCCAAGCCATCAAGGCACAGGCTTGGGCAAGCAGATCGTCGGCCATCTTGTGGAGAAGTCTCGCGGGCACAAGAAGATCATCCTGTACGCGGTGCCAGGCAAGGAGCCCTTCTACAAGAAGTTTGGCTTCCTGCACATGAAGACCGCCATGGCTATCTTCGAGAACCAACAACAGCAGCTGGAGCGTGGCTACCTCAGTGAAGCCTAGGGCGAAACGGGAGGGCGAAACGGGGTCGGGCGAAACGCGCGGGCGAAACGGGCGAAACGGGGTCGGGTGTCGACGGGCGAAACGGGGTCGGGTGTCGATTGCGATCGATCAACTCGTCCGCCGAATTGCGCTGGTAATTGACGCCGAACGGCGGCGCCCTTTCTCTTTTGCCCGCAGGAGTGAATTCCAGACGGGCTAGCAGCTGGAAACACTCGCTGGGACCATGAGAATCCAATATCGCTTCTCGATCGAGGATTGTTGGCGCCAAGACCTTAGGCTTGGTGAGCTATTCGAGGTCACTTGGCAACGAGCGCGCATCAGGCGCCCTTGGGCATCGTGGCAACGCCGGCTAGACTCGTCCATTGATTTGACAGCGAGAACGAAGCCGAGGGGCCGGCCCTGTGGTGACGTGGCGCGCAGAGCCCTTCGCGGCAACTACAGCGGAGTCAGCCGCAGCTCCTGCTGGCAGGAAACGCAGCGGGCTTCGTAGTAGGCGCAGATGCGGGGCGCCGCGACCTGATTGGAGGCTTGGCAATCAGGGCACGAGAAATCGACGGCCATGCTCTTGGGCGCTCCGTTGAGTTTGCGGTAGTAGTAGACGCCGAGGAAGGGTGCGGCCAAGATTCCCAGGGGAACGCTTACGAAGTGTATGCCCGGCAGAACGATGGAAAGCAAGGCCACCACGAGTATTGCCAAAGCGATCTTGAGGCTTTTGTGAAGCGCCTGCTTGGATGAATACCGCTCCGTCCGGTAGCGCCCGACTGCCTCTTTTTCCGTCGATGCCACTTTCATGGCATGCGATTCCTGCTCCATTGATCTTGCTCCCGCAATGCTGCAAAGCGGCAATTGTCGCATTCTGTGGCGGAGCCGGGTGCCCAACCGCGGCTGACAGCGCGAAACGTCTACTGGCCAATCGTGGCCAAACGGGCCAGGCACAAAATTGCCGGGCAGGTGCGTTTCGGAAAGCATCCCCGAAAGTGCTGCGGTCACCGTTTGTCGGTTGCTTTTGCGCTTAGCGCGCGCGAGAATTCCCCTCGCCTTGACTGCTTGGGGCCGACGCCTGGAGAGGTCGACATTTGCTCGCTCGCCGAACGAGGGAAGATCAATCCGGCGGTTCGGATGGAGTCCGGTTTGACTCAGCGCGTTGTGGCGTCGCCCTACAAGGTCGGTCTGCCCTTCTACAACAACCGGGAGCAAGGGAAGCTCACTGCTCAGCTTGGTCGGCCGATAGAATCGACCTGATCTGCCATAGGACACCCCAGTTTCTCTCGCTCATGGCGCGAAGCACGCCTATGTCTTTCTCGCACAGTTTCCTGGCCTCTGGCGAAAATGCGCCGAGACCCGGAAGCGTGAATTCTGCCCGGGTCCGCCGATCAACGAGGGCCTGTGGTTTTTTTGTGGTACCGCCAAGTTGAAGCGGCAATGTCTTGATTAGGGAAGGGCGTCATGGCCAAGCGATACTTTGTCCACTTTCTCATCCGCGATCGTGAAGACGGGCTCACCTTTGAGGTCAGAACCCAGGAGTCGGACCGCTTGCGACAGCTCCTGGATAACGCCTCCCTACCGCAAATGCCGTGCCGGTTCTTTTGGTTCGAAACGGTTGGCGGCGAGTCGGTCATCGTCAATCTGTCGGACGTGCAGGCGGTGCGCTATTTGTGGGACCCCGCCGAAGCGCCGTCCGACCTCAAGCGCAGCGAAAGTGCCATTCAAATTCAGCTTCGAGGTCGCGCCACGGTTCTTGAGGAGTCCGCCGAGGATTCGGAAGAATTGTATGGCTTCTTTTCCGACCTCGAACAAGGCGCGGAAGGGGTCGCCTTCCCGAGCTTCACCGACATCGATGGCGAGCCGCTACAGCTCAATGCACGTGAGGTCGTCTGGGTGATCGCGCCCGCGCATCTGCTGGACGAGGGGGCGCGCCGGATTGGCCAACAGGCGGACCTGGATGGTGCGCACTTGGCATTGCCGAAGGGAACAAAGGATCAAACCAAAAGCGATGAGCGCGATTCGTTTTGATTGATCGAAATTGGATTTGAACTGGGATACTCAAAACAGTGGCCGGATCTTCGTAACAGCAGTGCGGCGACAGCAGTTGAATCGTTGTAGGGTAAAATCCCGCATCAACAACCAAGCGCGTGCCTTGCCGACTCATGGTGGCTGCCCGACCTCCGCTGCATTCGCTCACCTCCCTGCGGTTTCTGACTGCGCTGCACGTCTTCTTCTTTCATCTGGAAGCGGCGGGCCTGGCTTTTGCGCCGGCACCGTTTAGGGCGTTGGCGTCGATCGGTTATGTTGGAGTCAACTGGTTCTTCGTGCTCTCGGGCTTCATTCTCGCGTATTCCTACGCCGGGCGCCCGCTCGCGCGCCGCGTTTTCTGGCGGGCTCGGTTGGTGCGGGTAGTGCCTGCCTATTGGGTGGGCCTTTTACTTGCCATGCCCTTGTATGTCTATGTCTGCTTCTTTACCGCAATTCCTGATGAACAGGCGTGGATCGGCGCGATGCGGGAGCACGCGGTTCTCTTTTCAGTGCTCTCCGCGCTGCTGTTACAAGCATGGATCCCCGCGGCGGCCTTGAGCGTCAACAACGTGGGTTGGAGCCTTTCAGCGGAGGCGTTTTTCTACCTGCTGTTTCCGTTTCTGTTGCACCGCTTGGCAGCAAACACTAGTCGAAGACTCTTGTTGCTCTTGCTGTTGTTCGCCACCCTCAGCATGGCGATAGCGGGCGTTTATGTGGTTGCCTCGCCCGATGGTGTTGCCGTCACCACTTACGATCGCAATGAGCTGGTATGGCTGAATGTTTTGCGTTTCAATCCGCTGATACGCCTGCCAGAGTTCATGATTGGCGTGTGCGGAGGCTTGCTGATGGTGCGCAGGGTGCCGCGACAATCCTGGGCGACCGTGTTGGTCCTGGGGGGCTCGCTCGCCCTTCTCTGCGCAAGCTGGGGCAGCGCCAGAGTACCCTATCCCTTGCTGCACAACGGACTCCTTTCCCTGCCCTTTCTGGCCATCATCGTCGGGTTTGCCTTGCGGCCCCCGGGAATGGCGTTTCTAGAGTGGCCGACATTTCGAAAATTGGGCGAAGCCAGCTACAGCTTTTTTCTCACCCACGGCTTGGTCATCGCGATCTACTTCCAGCCGGATGGGAAGCCGCGCGGGGTTTCGATCTTGGAGATCGCGGCCTGTTTGGCCCTCTCCATCGCGCTCGCCACCTTGCTCTACCATGCCGTCGAGCAACCGATGCGGCGTCGTTTCGCCAAGAAGATCATCGCCAACCCGGGAGATCCGCTTGAAAGTCAGACCGGTTGATGTCACCAACGATATCCAGCTGCGCTTCCAGTTTCGAATCGAAAAGCGACTGGAGGATTGCAACATCGACGCGTGGACTGCCGTCACGCAGGCGAGCCCACTATTTCTCCGCCCGCCCTTTTTGTTGGCGCTTGAACGGAACTTGCCCGCCGCGTTGGAGCCGCGCTACGGCGTCTTGAGCGATGCCCATGGGGCCGCAGCCGTTCTAGTGGGCCAAATCCTTACCGTCCAGGCGGATCGGATTCCGCGCGGGCCAGATGCAGCGGCAACACCGCGGTGGGCTAAGGCGGTGGTGGCGCATATGCAAACGCGCGTTTTTCTATGGGGCAATTTTGTCGGCTGGGGGTTCTCCGGGATTGCCTTACGGCCAGGTGTTGATCCGACGCTGTTGTGGCCCTGCATCGCCGAGGCGATAGACCGCGCGCCCCAGTTGGATGCGAGTATTCGTCGCGCGAGTATCCAGTTGGTGCTGGATTTGTCCGCCAGTGATCTCGATGGCGGGCGCGAGTTGGAGCGCTTCCGGTTTCAAGCGCTGATGGCTGAACCCGACATGGTGCTGGCCCTGGACCCCGGCTGGCAGAGTTTTGATGATTACCGCGGTGCACTCAAGGCGAAGTATCGCAAGGCTTCCGTGGAAATGGACAAGCAGTTGCTCCAAGCCGGGTGCACGGTTGAGAAATTGGCCGACACCCGGCAGTTCGCCGGTGAGTTGCAAGCGCTTCACCTCAAGGTGCACGAGCAAAGCGCGTTTCGCTTCGTGTCTTTTCCGCGTGGCTTCATTCCCGCCTTGCAGGAAAATTTGGGCAGTGACTTCATCTGCACCGTGGTGCGCCAGGGCGAACGCATTCTGGGTTTTATCACCACGCTGATTGATGGCGATACCGCCTTGGCTTATGTCGTCGGGCATGACGTCGAGGCCAACCGGGAGCTACCGGTTTATCTGCGGCTGCTGCAATCCGCCATCGAGGATGGCATTGCGCGCGGATGCAAGCGCATCACTTATGGACGCACGGCGTTAGAGCCCAAAGCCCGCTTGGGTGCGACACCCGTTGCGCTGACCCTCTATGGGCGACACAAGAGCAAGCTGATGGGTCCGCTGCTCACACCGCTACTGCAAGCGCTGGCGCCCAAGGCCGGCCCACCCCCGCGCAACCCGTTTAAGGAGACCGCAAGGCCTGACCGTCCGGAAGGTGTGTCGCCAAGACCTTGCGCTGCGCGAACACCACGTCCATGACCGCGCGCGCGGCGAGGGGCCGGCCGATGGCGCGTGCACGTTCGCGCATCGTCGCCAGCAGCCGCGGTTGCTCCAGGAGTTTGCGCACCCGGAAAACCAGCGTCGTCAGGTCGATGGCTTTGAGCGCGACGCCCTGTTCGAGCAAGTAGTCGGCGTTGCGCTCTTCCTGGCCGGGAATGGGAGAATTCAGAATCATGGGAATACCCATGGCCAAACATTCCGAGGTGGTGAGACCGCCGGGTTTGGTGATGGTGAAGTCCGCGCAAGCCATCAAGCGTTCGACCTGATGGGTGAAGCCCTGCGCAAACAGTCTGCCGGGGAAGCGGGCCGCAAGCTGCTTCAATGCCGCCAAAACAGCGGCGTTCTTCCCTGCCAGGACGATCAATTGGAACGGGTCTTCCAAGGCGAGCAACTGTGCCGCGGCGGATTCGAGGCTCCCCATGCCCTCACCGCCACCCATCATCAGGATCGTCTTGCGATCCGGGTTCAAACCGGCCTCCGCGGCGCAAAGAGCACGATCCAAGGCGCCTGAGAACGCGGGCATGACCGGAATGCCCGTGACGTGAATGGCGGACGCTTGAATGCCAGCGGCCTCCATGCGCCAGGCCACTTCCTCGTTGGCGGCGAAGTAACCAGTTATGTTGGGCACGACCCAAAGGCGGTGGAGGTCAAAGTCGGTGACTTGCACCCAGACCGGACACTCGATTCGGCCTTTACCCACCTCGCGCCCCAAAAGTTCAGCCGGAAGAAAATGCGTGCACACGATGGCGTCCGGTGCTTGCGCGTGGATTTCCTTGAGCAAGGCCCGCGTGTTCAAACGCTCGACGAGGCGGCGTGAGCGTTGCATGAAACTGCGCGGGTCGGCTTCGTTGGTGGCGCGGTACAGGTGCGCCCAGAGTTCTGGGTGTTTGTTGACCAAACCGAGGTACAGATCGGTATAGACTTTGCGAAAACCGCGCGGCACGAAGTCCATCACGTCCAAATGTGTGGCTTCTCGCAACGCGGGATGCGCGGTGGCGGCAGCATGCAAGGCCTGCGCCGCGCGCACGTGCCCAGCTCCGGCGGAAACACTGAGAAAGAGAACCTTGTGGCCTGCGGCGTTGGGGGTGCTCATGGTTGATGTAAGATTGCATTCAGTCGATGACTGTACACGAATGGCCGAAGTCTTCACATTGCAGGAGAGGAAATCGGTCGAAGCGGTGATGTGGGCGGATTGACAACGCGCGCGATCCATTTTTCCTGGCGACGAATAGACCACAGGCTGAGCCAAATGAATGAGCTAATCGAACTTATGGCCACCCGCGGCTATATGCGCTTGCCGCTGCGACGCAGCGTCCTGGGGCATTTGCACACCGACGGCACGCTCAATGGTCGGCCGGTCGAAGTGTTGGTGGACACCGGTGCCTCGGCGACGGTGGTTTCCCTGTCCTTGGTTCAGGAGATTGGTCTCGGCGTGCAGCGCTTGAACATCGAGGCGGGTGGGGCCGGCGGCCTCTTGGATCAATATCTGGTCGAGGGCGCGGTGCTGCGGCTCGGGCCGCTCACTCCGCGGCTGGCTGGCCCCGCCAGCACGGACCTCACGCATCTGAACAGGCCGCTGCGGGAAAAAGGGGGCGCGGATGTCGCGGTGATTCTCGGCGCAGATGTTTTCGAGGCGCATGCGGCAGTGATCGACTATGCCACAGATTCGTTGTTCCTCAAGACCGACCCGGCACCGGAGCAGTGAGGAGCGGCTTGGCGCGCTCTTGCATCCGTCCTTCCGCGAGTTTGGGCGCTCCGGCGCGGAGTACTCGCGGGAAGCGATCGTTTCGTTGCTGCTTGAAGACAAGGCACCGCCAAGCATCTGGGCGCAAGATTTCGCGCTGGCCGTCTTGTCGGAAGATCTCGCGCTCCTAACCTACCGCTCGGCGCAAATCGGAGAAGACGGAGCTTTGCATCGTCACACCCATCGTTCGTCGCTCTGGCAGCGCACCGAGAGGGGCTGGCAAATGCGGTTTCATCAAGGCACGCCGACCTCGGAATTCGAAAAGCATGCAGGCTGAGGACGGGGTCGAGCGGGATTTCGTGGCTCAGGCAGAATAGCGGAAGAGGCCCAGACTCTCCCGCTTTTGGAAATGCTCGGGTTTATTCTGGGTCCGTCCCCCGGTTTCCCCTTTCTGTGGCCCCCGTTTCTGCCCAAATCAATGCCAACGAGGCTCCGCGCCGGACCGACGAGGGAATGGGGTGCGTTGGCAGCGAAAGGTGCTGCGGTGTGAGCTGGCTTCGGTCGAACCGTCTGGGGCGACCCCAGAAGAATTTGGTGTTCGTAGCTCCACGATCAGGCGCACAGGCCCGCTTTGCAAGCGCACAGGTGATCCAACTTTTGGTTCCCCAGGGGTGCGGGGAGATGGGCAAGGCGCTCCGCGCACCCGCCTGGAAACCTCTACATCTTTGTGAAGGTGGTGGTGATCGAGCCTGTCACGTCGGTGGAGTTGCCTCGCACCGCGTTGTCGCCTGCGGACTCCAAAACGCCTGAGCTGTCCTGCTGAAGTCCGACGGTGTTCTTCGAAACGACATTACCGCTGGCGATCAATTTGGCGCCGCTTCCAAACACAAACAGGCCGACCCCGTTTCGGAAGGCTCTGCTATTGGCCACGGTCACTTCGGAGCCTCCGCCACCGGCAAAACTGTCGATGCCGTAGAGTGAGTTGTCCGAAACCACTGAGTCCGAGACATGAAGGCGGCTAGCATTTCCGGGGGACGAGGTGCTCGCGGCGAAGCCAGTCACCCCACCACTGGCCACGGATCGATCGACGAAAGCCTCGGTGGTTACCGACGAGCCGCCAAAAGCGTCGGTTACGTAGATGGCCACAGAGTTGCCCAGGAACTTGCTCCCCGAAATAGTCGCTGTGGCGCCGTTGGAAATCGCTACTCCGAGGTAGTCGTTCCGCAAGAGCGAATCGACCACGCGCAGTTTCGCGGGGGCGTTCACAAGAACCCCGCGAGCGCTGGCACTGGAGAAGTTGGTGATCACACAATTCTCGATCGACAGCGAGGCGCCGCTGGTCATGTTCACCCCGTGTGTTCCACCCAGGCCGTTGATGGTCAGCCCGCGCAGAACCACGTTCACTCCCGCGGTAGCGATAGTGACACCGTTGCCCGACAAGACCGAAATTCCGGCATATACCCCTTCGGGCGAAATGATCGAGACCGACTTGTTGACAGTGGTTGGCCCATACCCTCCGGAACTGAGCACGATGATTTCGCCGCCGCTGTCGGTGACAGTGAGTGCCGCGCCGAAGCTGCGACAGGGGCTGGAATTCGCACAATTCGCGACGGTGTTCGCGTCGCTGCCAGCGGTCGATACGAAAGTGCGCTGCGCCGCATGCGCCGCGAGGCCGAACAGACTCAGAAGCGAAAACATCAGGAGCCGAGATGAGAATTGACGCATGAAACCTCCTCGAAGTGCCGTTGTTGAAAGACCCGAATGCGCACGCGCGCGGCGGAAATCGAAGGAGCTTAACAGGCAAAAAGTGGGAATACAGGCCCACTTCGGTGGGTGTTCGTTGCGCCGAAGGTATGCGACACTGTGGAAAAGTAGCCTGCGCCGAAGAAACGAAGTGGGTGTGAGGTTCCCGCCCGTTTGGCCCTGAGGCGCGAAGTACAATTTGAGACTGCGTCGATCTGGGCGCAAAGCTTCTCGCTCATCTCTCGACCTGGTGAACAAAGGTGAACAAAGGGAACATCTCTCGGAACAAAGGGCCCTGGTCTAATTGATTATTCCGCAGAGCGGGCTCTTTGATTCCGCCCAGGTGCTCGTCTGTCACCTGAGTGTAGGTCGTCAGGTGGCCGTGGTTGCCGGTGGGTGGGCTTCTTTGCTGTGGCTCTTCGGCGATGGCAAGAGCAGCGCGTACAGGAATGGCGAGCAACACCCCCTGGCGAAAAGGGCGATCATGAGGACCCTAAGTGTTACGATTGCCTGCCGCGAAGGCTGGCACGAGTCCGCGCCCCCAGGACCGCGCTCAACGGCCACTCTCGACCGTGTCGAAGCTGCTTCGCAAGAAAGTGGCCACGTCAGCCAATCCGCGCGCGTCGGCCAGCGGCACCCCGCTTTCCGGCCGCAAACTTCAGATCCGCGCCGGGCGCGGAAGGCACCCGGCGCGGCGCGCCTCAACCGGCGGCGCGGCGGCGACGGAACGCCAAGCCGCCAAAGATCATCAATGCGGCCATCAGTGACCACAAGAGCCCGCGGCTCAGGGTGGGGATGGCCTGCGCGTTGACATCCAAGGGCGCGGTCGCGAAAGTTGGGTTGGTGCCCAAGTTGGTCTGCAGAGCGCCGGCCGGAATGGTGTTCACGTACTGTCCCGGACTACCCGCCTGCACGACCGCGGTGATGGTGCAACCTCCAGGTGGCACACTGCGCCCGGCGAGATAGGTGACGCGATCGCTGGCCAGCACCACGCCAGCGGTATCACAGGTGCCGCCGGGGGCTACGGAGGTGTTGACGCTCAATCCGGCAGGCAGGGTGTCCACCAGATCGGCGCTCAAAATCGCCGCGATACTGTTGGCATTCATCAAGCTGATGGTGAGCGTCGAGAAACCCTGGGGCGCGATGGTCGTCGGGTTGAAGCTCTTGCTGACCGAGGGCGGCTGCGGCACGATCAGGGTTGCCACGGCCGGCAGCGGATTGCCGCCGGCCGCGATGAGCAAAGCGCCCGCGGGAATGGTATTGACGTAAGTTCCCGCGCCTGCTGCAACCACCTGGGCGGTGATGGTGCAGCTCCCGACCGGAATGCTGGCGCCGCTGGCATAGACCACGCTGGTTCCACCAGCGGTGGCGAGCACGGTGCCGCTACACGTCCCGCCCAGAACGAGCGGCGTCGCGAGCACCAGCCCGGCGGGGAGGTTGTCGGTCATGGCTGACAACAAGGTGACGGCCGCGGCATTCGGGTTACCCAGGGTGATCGTCAAGGTGGAGGCTATGTTTGGGAGCACCATGCTCGGGGCAAAAGACTTGGCCACCGTGGGCAGGGTGACAACCTGCAACGATGCCGAAGTAGACTGCCCATTGCTGCCGAAATTGGTCTGCAAAGCGCCCGCGGCGATGGTGTTGATGTGGCCCGCGGCCACCACGCTGGAAGTCACGTCCACGGCGATGGCGCAACCGCCGGAGGCCGGCACGGTACCACCGCTGAGGTAGCTGACGGTGGTACCGCCAGGCGCAGCGGCAACGTGTGCGAGGGAGCAACCCGTGGTCGCCTGGACGTTGGGTAGGGCCGCGACCACCACGCCCGCCGGCAGCGTATCGGTCAGGTTCGCGGTCAGTGTCATTGCCGCGGCATTGGGATTGGCGAAGCTGATACTCAGCGTGCTCACACCGCCCACGGAAATGACTCCGGGCGAAAAGGCCTTGGCGATCGACGGTGGCGCGGGCGGATTCACGAAGAGCGGCGCGCTGGCGGGGGCACCGTTATTGCCCGTCGTGGTCTGCAAAGCGTTGACGCCTATGGTGTTGACCCAGGGGCCGCCGGAGGTGGTTGAGCTGACATCCACTTCGATGGTGCAACCGCCGGCGGGAAGCAAAGACCCGCTGGCATATTGAACCGTCGCACCGCCCGCAACGGCGCTGATCGTGCCCGGACAGGTGCCGCCCACATTCGGTGGCGTAGCGACGAAAACCTGGGCCGGGAGGGTATCGACGAAGTTCGCCGTGAGCGTGGCATCCGCCGCGTTGCCATTGCCCAGCGTGATGGTGAGCCGGCTCACACCCCCGATGTTGATGTTGTTAGAGAAGACCTTGGTCACCGTGGGCGGAACGGGGTCGACAGCCACTAGACTGGCGATCGCGGCGACCGGATTCGGTCCCCCGTCGGTGTTCAGGGCGCCGGCGGGAATGGTGTTGGTGAAAGTTCCCGCTGACGCGGCGCTAACCACGGCGGTAATGGTGCAACTCCCTGGGGGAATGCTCGCGCCGCTCGGATAAGTGACGGTATTGCCACCGGCCACACCGGTCGCCGCACCCGGGCAGCTCCCCCCAAGGGTGAGCGGCGTCGCCAGCGTGAGGCCCGCAGGCAGCGTGTCGACGAAATCGCCACTCGCTCCCAAAGGCCCAGCGTTGGGATTGAAGAGGGTGATGGTGAGGATGGAGGTGTCGTTGCTGGCAATGGTATCGGGCGAGAAGATCTTGCTCACCGTGGGCGCGGCGGGCCCGCCGACTCCAAGTGTTGCGACCGCGGGTTCGGGATTGGCGCCGACCGAAGTTTGCAGTTGTCCCGCGGCAATGAGGTTGGTGTAGCTTCCCGGCGTGGCGCTGGTGACGTCCACCGAAATGCTGCACCCGCCCGCGGGAATGCTTGCCCCGCTGGCGTAGCTGACGCTGACGGCGTTGGCCACCGCGGTGACCGTACCCGGGCAGGACTTCACCACGTTGGGTGGGGTCGCCACCACCACGTTGCCGGGCAAGGCATCGACCAACGCGGAACTCAAGGTCACCGCGCTGCCGTTGGCATTGCCTAGGTTCAGCGTGAGGGTCGAGACACCACCACTGGAAATACTCGCCGGGCTGAACGCCTTACTCACGCTCGGCGGAGTGTTGATGGCGAGGCTTGCCGAGGTGCTGTTGGGATTGCTCACGCCTTGCTGCGTATTAAGGGCACCCGCGGGTATGGTGTTGATGTGGGTGCCGGCTGCCGTGCCCACCACATTGGCGGAAAAGGTGCAGGAGCTGCTGGCTGGCAGCGTGGCGCCGACCAATTCGAGGCTGCTTCCGCCGGCCATGGCGCTGGCCACGCCATTGGCACAGGTCGTGGCGGCACTGGGCGTACCAGCGATGGCCAGGCCCAGGGGCAGGGTATCGGTCAAGGCGACGCCGCTCAGCGCGACGGTGGCGTTGTTGTTGATGGTGACGGTCAGCATGACCGGCGCGCCGAGGTTCGCCGTGCTCGCCGAAAACGACTTGCTCACCGTCGGCGAGCTGACGACATAAAGCCAGGCGTTGGTGGGGTGCGGGTTGGTGACGCCTTGAGTGGTGGTGATCGCCCCGCCGGGAATGACGTTGTTGTAGGCGCCGTTCGCCCCGGCGGTGACGTCGGCTTCGATGAAGCAGTTGGTGGCCGGGGTGATGACCGCGCCGGTCAGGGTCAGCATGTTGCTGCCGTGATTCGCGGTCACGATCGAGGGCAGGCCCGGGCAGTCGGTACTGGCGTTATCCGGTGTCGCGAAACTGACACCCGCCGGCAAGCTGTCGGTAAACGTCAGGTTGTCCAGAATGATCGGGTTGAGGGCGTTGGGGTCGTAGGTGCTCACCAGGTTGAGTCGCAAGCGCGAGGTTTGCCCCGGCGCGATATAGGCGGGCGCAAAAGCTTTGGTCAAACCGACGTTTTGCAGGGTCGACAGCGAAGCCGTGGTGCCCATGGCGTTGGTATAACCCTCCGCACTGGTGATGGCTTGCGCTGGAATGGTATTGGTGAGGTTGAGGAAAATCACCGAAGTGACATCGACATAGACCTGGCAGGTGGCATTGGGCGCCAAGGTGGCGCCGGAGAGCGTGACCTGCCCTTGTCCACCGACGGCCCCGACGGTGCCGCCAGCGCAATTGGTGCTGGCATTGGGCACGGGGTAGACCTGCATGCCCACCGGAAAGGTGTCGGTAAAGCCGGCGTCGTGAATCGCGATCGAGGCGCTGTTCACCACGTCAATGGTCAACGTGGACGGCAAGCCGCCGGTTACGAATACCGGGTTGAACGATTTGTTGATGCTGATCGCAGCCGTGGCCACGCCCAGAGTGGCGGTCACCGCCGCGGTATTCGCGGGGCCTTCGGCGCTGCTCACCTGGCCTATTGGTATGGTGTTGCTCCACGGTCCGCTGCCGGTGGTTTGTACATCGAAAGAAAAACTGCAACTTGCGCCCGCGGGCAGCACGGCGCCCAACATCTGCGCGCTCGCGGCACCGGGGTTGGCCACCAAGGAAGGGCTACCGCCGCAATTGGTGGTTGCGTCGGCGGGGTTGGCGACGGTCAGGCCGCTGCCAAAAGTGTTGTCGTTGATCGAGACGTTGCTGAGCTGGCCGTTGGAGCTGTTGCTCACCGTCACGGTCGCTCGCGAGCGCCCGCCAGGAGTTACCGAAGTGGGATTGAAACTCTTCACCGCGCCCAGGCCCGAAGAGATATTGAGCACGGCGCTCACGGTGCTGCCATTGCTGGTGCCGGGGTCCGAACTCATAGTCCCGGAAGTGATCTGGTTGGTATAGGCCCCCACCAGCGTGCCGGTAACGTAAGCCTGGAAATAGCAACTGCTCTCCTGCGACCCATTCGGGCGAGCGGCGACCGTGCCGCCGGTGAAGTTGATGACGGTGTCGCCCGGAAAGGCTTGCACGGATCCGGCGCTGCAATTGGTGGAGGCGTTCGGATTGGCGGCCAGCGTCAGGCCGGCGGGAAGCGTATCGGCGAGACTGATGCCGGTGAGCGCACTGAGCGTGCGGTTGTAAATCGTGACTCGCAAGCGGGAAGTTCCGCCCTGAGCGATCGTCGTCGGCGAAAACGATTTGGCGATATCTGCGGAATAGACCGCGACGATGTTGCGCGTGGCGCTGTTGGTGTTGACCACTGGACTGCCCGGTCCGCCGGGGCCGCTGCCCGTTCCGGTGACCGAAGTGCTGGTCGGCAGTTGGTTGCTGAAGGTGAGCCCCGCGGTCGCGGTCGCCGGCAGACGCGCCCGGAAGGTGAGCGTGCAGACGCCCGGCGCTGCGGCCACGCCGGCAGGCAGGGTGCCCTTCCAAACCAGCGCGGCATCGCCGTCGACCGAGGGCACGGTTCCGGCGAGATCGCTGAAGAAACTTCCACCGCAAGCACCGGCGCTGGGCACGGCGGAGGTGTCCAACACCATTTGATTGGCGCCGTTGAGCGGCAGGTTGTCAACGAAGGTGACGCCGGTCACCGGCGCGCCCGACCAGTTGTTGAGGGTGACCGTGAAGGTCGTCCATTGCCCTGGCGCCACATTGGTGGGTGCGGCCGTCTTGGCAATGGTGATTTGCGCATTGACCGTCAAACCGGCGCTCGCCGCGGGACTGGTGTGCCCCGCGGGATTGCTGACCGCCCCCAACGGGATGGAGTTGGTGTGCGTGCCATCGACATTCGAAGTCACATACGCCGTAATCGTGCACGCGCCCGACGGACCCGCCGTTGCACCGGCCAAGCTAACGCTGCTGCTGCCTTCAACCGCGGTGAGGCTGCCATTGGCAGCGCCCGTGCCGGTGCAGACCACGGCGGGATTCGCCGGAGCGGCCACCGGCACGCTGGTCGTATCCAACACGCGCAGCGCCGCCGGCATCGCATCGGTGAAGCTGGTGATGGTCAGCGGATTGCCGGTGCTCAAGTTGGAAAGCGTCAGGGTCATAAGCGACGCTTGCCCGGACGAAACGGTGGTCGGCGAAAACGATTTGCTCAGGCCTATGGGCGTTTGCACCGTGAGATTGCCCGAAAACGCCGGGCTGGTGAGCGCTCGCGTATTGCCTATGGCGCCGGAGGCAAGACTATTGGTGAACACCTGGCTGGTACCGCTGAGCCCGGGAACCACCACCCGAACGGTGAGCGTGCACGAGGCATTGCCGCCGGCGTTGTAGCCCAGGGTGCCCCCGGTGTAGCTGAAACTCGCCGCGCCGGGTGTTGCGCTCAGACTACCGGGCACCGCACCGGTGCCATTGCAGCTCACGTTGGTGTCCGCCGGGTTGGCGACCGTCATCTGATTGACTCCGAGCAGCGGCAGGTTGTCGGTCAAGACGGTCAATGGAATGGTTGCGCCCGTGTTCGGGTTGGTCAAAACGATCTGGAGCGTCGTGGCGTCCCCTGCGCGCACCGAGGACGGTGAAAAGGTTTTCGCTCCGGTGGGAGGATTGAGCGTGGACACCGACAGCGTGGCATTGGCCGGCGTGGTATTGAATATCGCCACACTGTTCTCTTCGGCGCGATAGCCGCTGGTCAGCGGATCGGGCGTGGTGTTGGCGGGAATCGTGGCCACCCAGTTGCCCGGAGCCGTGGCGGTGACGTCGACTTGGAAGGAACACTGACCATCGGTGACCCCGACGCGCTGCGCGATGGTGCCGCCGGTCAGCACCACTTTGTTGTCCCCGGCCGTTGCGGTAACGCCGGCAAAACCACAACCATTGCTGACGTTCGGCGTGGCCGCGATGGTGGTTTGCACGGGAAAGATCACCGTGACCGCGGCGTTGAGCAGCGGGACCGTCGCCGAGTTGCCGATGGTAATGGTGTAGCGCGAGATATCCCCGGGATTGATCGTCGCCGGCGAGTACTGGTGATTGATGGTCGTGGTCCCCGCCGCCGCACCGGCAGCAAGGGTCAAAAGAACGCCAACGGCGCGCACCACGGCGCGCGCCTGTGAACAGGCCATGCGGAACATGAGGATCCCCCCCGGGAAGATATTTGCCGGGCGAGTATATCAGCAGGCGATGCAAGCGCGAACTCTTCGATCATAAACCGCAGTTGAAGTCGGTTTTTTTGCGCCCTTGACGCCCTGCCCGCCCAGCCCCTAAAGTCGATCGGACCAACAACCCTGGGGGTGCTGCAATGCAACGATTACTGCTTGCCGTCTTCGCTATGGCTTGCCTGTCGGCACAGGCCGCTGAGACGGGCATTGAACTGGCCGTGACCGTCAAGGCTCCGCTCGCGGCAGTCTGGCGCGCCTGGACCACCAGCGACGGCGTGGTGGAGTTTTTCGCCCCTGAGGCGCGGGTGGAGGCGAGGCCCGACGGGGCCTACACCATCATCATGGACCCCTACGCGCCACCCGGTTGGCAAGGCGCTGACGACATGAAGGTGCTGGCCGTGGACCCGGAGCGGCTTTTCTCCTTCACCTGGAATGCGCCACCCAGCCTGCCTGAAGCGCGGCGGCAGCGAACTGTGGTCATCCTGCGTTTCGCGCAAGAAGGTAACGATACCCGTCTGACCCTCAGCCATCTCGGCTGGGGTGACAGCGGCGAATGGCCCAAGGCGCGAGCCTATTTCGAACGCGCCTGGCCCCGGGTGCTTGCCAATCTGCAAACCCGCTTTGCCACCGGCAAGCCCCAGGACTGGACTGACTGGCGCGAGCAATTGCGCAAGCATCACCAGGCCGCCGCCCAGGCGGCACAGCCGGTGAATCGCTAAAGGAGCAGCGCCAGGAACAGCACTGTCGCCGCGCCTGCAACATGCGTGCAACAAACCAATAAAGGCAACAACAAAGAACAACAACAAAAGCAACAAAGCGAACAAAGGGGCCGCGGTCGAATTGAATGCGCATTCCGGGAGAAAGATACGGCTGGCGCCACGGCGAGTTTATTCGGCATCTGGCCCGGCCTGGACAAGCCGAAGGCCTCGATTAACGCCGTCAAACAGTGAGCGCGCGCCCCTCGCTGTGGCTCTTGCCCGGATGACAACGGCAGGAGCGGCCCGCGCCACCCACCCACGGTTGACTGAGGACGCCGACACCCCAGGGCGAGGGGCAATATCAGATCGAACTCATGCTGGACAAGACCCGCGACCATTCACTGAGAACTTAGCCCCTCAGTCCCTTCAACAGCAGCTCTCCGACGATTTCGTTCAACCCGATCTGACGCTCCATCGCCATGGCCTGGACCCGCTTCACCAATTCGCCGTCGAGCTTGACGGCGAAGGGCACCAGGCCTTGCGCCCGCTCCAGTTCGCGCTGTTCACGCCGGTTCGTCGCGGTCGCCGCCGCAGCGCCGAAACGGCCGGGCGTGCTGGCGTGCTTCAACCGGCCGTCGATTTTCATGCCCTTGAGTTTTTCCAGGTCGGTCTTTTTCATTTTTGCAGTCCATCCGCCAAGTCGTGTTCCGCATTATAGGGGCGTTCGACTGGAATGCATCGGCAAGTGGATGACCAGTTGATGTCTTCCAGGCGTCATTGCGGGCAGGCGGTTAGCCCTCGCGGCACTCCAGGCCGCCACTTCCAAATCGCCGTCGTCGATCAGCCGGAATGCCGACGCGTCTCGAAAGACGCCGCGCCGAACATCTTCTGTTTCACCGTTGCGCTGCCAGACTGCAAGGTCGCGTGAGCATGGTGCGGCAGATTTTGGGGCTGGAAAACCCGGCGTTGATGTTGCATCGCAACGTCAGGGCGCCCCGCCCGCGCCATCGGCTTCGTTTCATCGCGAACATTTCACCGGTTTTAGCCTACCTTTTGCGCACGAGTGCTCGCGCCCGGTCTTGGCGACCGCGGATGGGCAGCCTCTGTACGCGCTGCCCCCGCCTAATGTGCGAAGCGCGCCAACATCGGATCGCCCGGGCGCTCTTGCGACAGGCGCACCCAGATCACCTTGGCTTCCGCCCTGAGCCAGAGATTTTCCAGAAGGCCGGCGTAGAGTGCCCATTGGGCCACGCTGGCACTGCTCGTGGGGCGGCTCGAATCGGCCAGGCGGACTTCGTCTTCATGGAGCACGCGGAAGGTCTTGCGGGTCGGCGTTTTAGGCGTGTCGTCGTCTTCGAGAATAGTCCAGACGTAACTTTCGCCGCGCTTCAGGGCTCGCTCGGAGCCTAGGCGCTGGCTGCCACCGGCCCGGAGTTTTTCTTTGGCGACCAAGTGCCCTTCCTGGTCGTACACCCCAAGGAAGAGTCCCTCCAGGTTGGAGGAAAACACGAATTCCGGGTTGGTCTCGCGCACGGCGCTCTGGTGCGCGGGCGCCACCATGGGGTCGAGGTTGCGCATGCTGATCGCCGCCTGCTGCTGGCGCCGCGCGATGCCTTGAGTGGAAGCCTGTACCTGCTGGGCTTGCAGCAGCCGTTCCTGGGGTTTGGCGCCGTAAACGATGTCAATGCTGCCGGCTTTCACGTGCAGCCGCGCCGGGCCGGTGAAGCTCAGCTCGGCACCCTTGGCATAGAGTGTAGCCACCAGCTTGGCGCCGCGCCCCAGGCCGACTTCGGCACCGGGTTGGAGCGCGGTGAACATGGTCACATCCTGCGTGGCGGGTTTGATGAACTGCACCGGACCGACGACGTCGAGCACCATGCCCACGGGTTCCGCGGCACGGGTGATACCGACCACGAAGGCCAGAAGCAGGAACAGCATGAGGTTCGCCGCGCCCAACAAACTGGCGGCAGAAAACTCGGGCGCGTTGACGCTTGCGATCGGGCGTCTGACATTGCGGATGGAGACGGCGCCCCCCGCCTCGGCCTGTCCCCCGCAAGCGCCGAGCCGGAGCGAAGAAGCGAACGTGGAGGTTGTTACTGGATTAGCTCTTGTCATGGCTGCTCACCGAATCCCATCAGCTCGATTTCGCCCCGGCCGCGCACCGCGCGCGTGCCTAGAGGCACAAAACCCGCAGGCTCGCCGGCAGATTCCCAGGCGAGCCGCGACACCACCATGAGTTGCCGCAAGTCCTTGGTTAGTTCTTCGAGCCGTGCCGCAACGTTGACGGCATCGCCGATCACCGTGAACTCGTAGCGCGCCGCCGACCCCACCGCGCCGGCCAGCACTTCGCCACAGTGTACGCCGATGCCGATGCGCAGGGGTGCGCCGGCATGACTGAGGTTAAACTCCTCCACCGCCGCCAGCATGGCGCGGCCGGCGTCCAGCGCCTCGGCGGCGGGCTTTTCACTGGCTTCCGGGTAGCCGAACACCACCATGATGCCGTCGCCGATGAACTTGTCGATGGTGCCGCGGTGAGCGTGTATGGCCTCGGTCATGCGCGCGAGGTAGGCGTTGAGCAGGGTGAAGATCTCCCGGGGCGGGCGTTGCACGGCCAGGGTGGTGAAGCCGCGGATGTCGGCGAAGAGCACCGCCACGGAAACGGCTTCGCCGCGCCGGTCGGGGGCGACGCGGCCATCGATCAGCGCCTTGAGCACCTGCGGGCTGACGAAACCTTCGAAGGAGCGCTTGAGGAAACGCCGCTCTCGTTCCACCCGCCAGTAATCGAAGCCAGCGCGGGCGACATACGCCAAAATCAGCAACAAGGCCGGCATCACCGGCGAGAAGAAGTACCCGCTTTGCCAGGCCCATACCCCGCCCAGGGCCAGGGCCAAGAGCACAGCCAAACTCGCCAGGCTCGCCGCCGAAAACCGCGGGAGCAACGCCGGTAGGGTGGCCAGGACGCCAAGGAACAGCAGCAGCGCGGTCGGCACCGGCTTGATGCCGCCGCCCGTGGCCAGGGTGCGCAACATCTGCGCATGCAGCAGCACCCCCGGCACGGACAAGGCATCGGGCTCTGCGGCGAGCAAGGGCAGCGGCGAGCGCAGGCGGTCTTCGAAGCGCAGGATGGAACCCAGCAGCACTACCCGGCCGGCAAACGCTTGTTGCAGGCGATCGACTTCGCCGCCCTTGGCCCAGGCAATCACTTGCGCAAAAGCCAAGGGCTCGAGGGGGGCGCCCAGGCTAAAGTCGATGCCGCGCCAGCCGCCTTCCTGCTGCGCCACGCCGGCCAGAGCAAAGGACAGTGGCAGCGGGCCTTTGGCGGGCTGGCAGGCGCCGCCGGGCAGGCTGCGCACCACGCCGTCTTCGTCGGGGCAGATCAGCACCGAAGCCAGCGGCGAGCGTTCGTGCCCGCCCCGCGCGGCGGCCAGGAAATCGATGAGTATCGGCCGAAAGCGCCGCGGCCCGGGCTCCCAGGTGGCGCCGAGGTAGATGTCCATTTCGCGCCCCGCGGCGTGCAGCGACTTCAATAGCGCGATGTCGTACTGGAACTCCGGCTGGTCGCGACGGGTGAGCAAACGGGCGCTTTTCTGCGGCAGGATGATGTCCACGCCCACGGCACGCGCGCCCCCCAGACGCAGGGCATCGAAGAAAAGCGCGAGGTCTTCATGCATCAGCGCCAGCGGCTCGCGTCGGGCATCGACATAGGCGTCGTCCATGCCCACCACCACGGGTTCGAGCGCGACGCGATGCCAGGTGTAGGCGCGCATGGAGCGCGACAGGCCATCGAAGCTCGCGTGATGCAGGGGCGCCAGGGCTCCGGTCAGGTCCAACCCCAGCACCAGACTCAGCAGCAGCGCCAGTAGCACATGAAAGGACCGGCGCGTGCCACCGCCAGCGGACTGCGGCGGACCGCTCACGCCGCTCCGTCCTGGTTCGCCAGGAAGCGCTCCAGTTCCTCCACCGGCAGGGGGCGGCTGATCCAATAGCCTTGCACTTCGTCGCAGGAGAGTTCGCGCAGGAACTCAAACTGGGCTTGGGTTTCCACGCCCTCGGCGATGACGTGCAGGCCTAGGTTGCGGGCCAGGGTGAGCACGGTGCGGGTGATGGCCACGTCGTCGCTGTCCTGCGGGATGCCGCGCACGAAGGATTGGTCGATTTTCATGAAGTCGAGCGGAAAATGTTTGAGGTAGGAAAGCGAGGAATACTCGGTGCCGAAGTCGTCCAGCGCGATGCCGATGCCGCGCGCACGCAGCTTCTTCAATACGTTCATGGCGCCGGCGGGGTCTTCCATGAGCACACTTTCGGTGATTTCAAGCTCCAGTTCCTGGGGAGCGAGACGATGGTTGGCAAGCAACTCGACGACGCGCGCTTCGAGGTCGCGGGCGGCCAATTGGCGCAAAGACAAATTCACCGCCACGCGAAAAGGCGGCTGCCCCGCCGCCGTCCAGGCCGCACGTTGCGCGCATGCGGTTTCCAGCACCCAGTCGCCGATGAGCTCGATGAGCCCGGTCTGTTCCGCCAAGGGAATGAACTTCGAGGGCGGCACCAGCCCCAGCACTGGATGGCGCCAGCGGATCAGCGCCTCCACGCCGAGGACGCGCCGCGTCTCGGGGGAAACACGTGGCTGGTAATAGAGCACGAATTCACGCTTCTCGATCGCCTGGCGCAGGTTGCTCTTGAGGGTGAGCGCCTCGCGCGCGAGGGTGTTGAGTTCGGCGGAGAAAAAAGCGTACTGGTTGCGCCCGCGCTCCTTGGCGCGATGCACGGCGGCATCAGCATGGGCGAGCAGCGTTTGTTCGTCCTCGCCGTCTTCGGGGTAGCAGGAGATGCCGATGCTCGCCGACAAAAAAAGCTCTTGCCCGGCCACCGCAAAAGCCTGGCCCAAGGCTTCGAGCAGCGCCTGCGCCGCGCTGGCCAATTGCTGCCCCGGCGCGCCGCCTTCGATGAGCACGGCGAATTCGTCGGCGCCCAGGCGCGCCAGGGTGTCGAGTTCGTCGAGCCGCCCGCGCAAGCGCTCGGCCACGGCGCAAAGCAGATCATCGCCGGCGGCGTAGCCCAGGGAATCATTGATGTTCTTGAAGAAGTCGAGATTGACGAAAAGTACGCCAAAACCCCCGCCGCTGCGCTGGGCGCGTTTCCTGGCGCGATGGATCTTCTCCTGAAAAAGCAGCCGGTTGGGCAGGCGGGTGAGCGCGTCGTGCTGGGCCAGGAAATCCATGGCGCGCAGGCGATGCACCCCCAGGCGCGCCAGCTCGATGGCCAGGCGCGGCTCTTCGGCGATGAGCCTCAAGAGCGTGGGCTTGTCGATGGCAATCAGGCGACAAGGTTGCAGCGCAACCGCCGCGGCGCTGCGCCGCTCATCGTCCAGGAGCGCCATTTCGCCAAGTACCCCGCCTGAGCGCACGGTGTCGAGCACCACGCTGCCGGCGCGAATCTGCGCCTCGCCCTGGGCGAGCACATACATCTTGTCGCCCTCTTCGCCCATTTCGAAGATGGCTTCACCCGCCGCCACGTCCCGGATCGGCAGATCGCCCCGCAACAGGGTGGTGAAATCGAAAGCGGTCATGCTAAACCGGCAAAACGGGAACCAAAGAGAAACGCCTGCCGATGGCAGACAACGAACAAACCCTCGGACGAACAAGGGCAGAAGCTCCTTGTTTATCCCCGGCCACGAATAAGGAGGCGCGCCCCCTTGTAAGTCCCCCAAAACCAGCTCTTCGAATCATCTCTTCTCCAAAGCTCTGAAGACTTGAGGTGTTAGTAACCAGACGCCCCTAGGCTTTTTCGCGGCCCTGCGCTATCTTACTCCCACGTCTTGCGGTCGGCGCTAGCCACCCAAGTGTCGAGTTTTTGCCTCGTCGGAGCAGCAAATGAATCGAAGAACAGGTCTTGGGGGGTCGCCAGGGGGCTTCTCCACTGGTTCGTTTGAGGGATCTCCTGCCGGCCTGCATTCAGGAGGTCATTTCTTTGGTTCCGGCTCTGCCGGCGTAGGACGACCCAACCCGGAGGACGCATGACCCCACCCGAGCGCCTGCACGCGCTCATCCCCCTCAATGCCCTGGGCAGGGAGAACCTCGCCGCCCTGCTGCGCGAGGCGCGCATCACTCGCCATGCGCCCGAAGAAGTGCTGTTCAAGGCCGGAGACACCGACGCCGATTCCATCTACCTGCTGGAGGGCGAAATCAGCCTGGTGCGCCCCAATGGCTTTCGTCGCGCCCTGGCCGCCGAGAGTCCCGACGCGCTCTACCCCCTGGTGCACCTGAAGCCGCGGCAGTTCAGCGGTGTGGCGAAAACGCCGGTGACCGTGGCACGCATCGACAGTGCCACCCTCGACCGCCTGCTCACCATGGAGCAGTTCTGCGCTTATGAAGTCGAGGAACTGGGCGGGGAAGACACCGACTGGGTGTTCCGCATGATGCAGCAGCCCTGTTTCCAGAAAGTGCCCGCCGGCAACCTCGCCGCATTGTTCCAGCGCCTGGAGCCCGTGACCATGGCGCCGCGCCAGGTGATCATTCGGCAAGGCGACGCCGGGGATGCTTATTACCTCATCAAGTCCGGCCGCGTGGCGGTGACGCGCAAGCTCGCCGACGGCAAAGTGGTACCGGTGGCGGAACTGAGCGCCGGCAGTGCCTTCGGCGAAGAAGCGCTGATCTCCAAGCTGCCGCGCAATGCCACCGTGATCGCCCTGGAAGCGGGCGAACTGATGCGCCTTTCCGCCGACGACTTCGAGAAGCTCCTGGGGCAACCCCTGGTGCGCTGGATCGATCTCGACTACGCGCAGGAGATGCTGAAAGCCGGCACCGGGCTCATCGACGTGCGCACCACCGGCGAATTCGCGCGCGGTGCGATCAAGGGCGCGATCAATCTGCCCCTGTCGCTGCTGCGCCGCTGCGCCGATGATCTCGATAAAAAGCGGCCCTGGATCATCTATTGCCAAACCGGCAACCGCACCGCCGCGGCCGCCTTTTTGCTGGCGCAACGCGGGCTCGAAGTGGCGGGCCTCATCGGCGGCCTCGATGGCGTTGCCGCCAGCCACCCCGAAAATCCCAACCAGGAGCAAGCGTGAACGACGACTCAACCGATACCCAACGACGCGATTTTCTGGCGCAAGGCGCCGCCCTCACCCTTTTGGCGCTCGCCACCCCGGCGCTCGCCCAGTCCCCTGCCATGGAGAGCAAAAAAATGAGCGATACCGTCCAAGCCGCTTTCAAAGAAATGATCGACTGGAGCCTCAAAGAAAAACGCGGCCTCACTTTTTACGTCAACGGCCAAACCCTAGGCGGCGGTGTGGTGCGCTGGATCGGGAACGAAGCGGTCGAGCTCAAAAGCCAGCAGTTCAGCAAAATCGTGCTGCGGCTGGACCGGGTGGATGGGATTGCGCAGTAGGGTGTGCGTTGCCTTCGGCGTGAGGGGTACGGTTGCAGGAAACCGAAGCGCGTTGCGAGCAGCCTCGAATTAAACCTGGTCAGCCTACCGCCACGCCGAAAGTACACGTCGACGGAATCATGACTGAAACACGCGATCATCCGCATCCGCGTGGCGCGGGTATTTCCGGCCATTTCCGAACCGAAGGGCGATGGATGGCGGGAACTCCACTACTTCTGTTGCTTATGGGCGCTCTTGCCGCAATCCTCGGGCCGCTGGTCCTCGCGTGGCTTGAGCCATAGCGTCTTGTCCGTGCCCGTCAGGTAGGCGCTCGGATCGGCCTGCCGCCCCTTGGCGTTGGAGCAATCGATGGCGAGCGGCGGCAGGATCGAAAAGCGCCGTGTGCACGAAATTCCAGATCAAAGAACTTAACTGGCTGGCCCGCTCAGGCCAATTTCACCGAACACCACCTCCCAATCCTCGCTGTCTGAAGCTGGCAGCGCAAGAGCACTAGCCTGATCATTCCGGTGTCGGTGCGGCGCGATTGTCATGCGCCGCATTGTACGAGAGTTCCGGCTGCGGCGACTTGGTGCTAGAGTTTGGGCCTCGTGGCGCGTAGGGGCTCCAAAACATGTCGAAACAGCTCGACTTCTTCTACTTCATCGGCAGCACCTACACTTACCTCGCCGTGATGCGTGCCGAGGAGCTGGCGCGGCAGGCCGGGGTGAGCCTCAACTGGCGCCCGTTCAGCGTGCGCACCTTGATGCGCGAACAGGAGAACATTCCCTTCTCGAGCAAGCCTCTGAAGCTCAAATACATGTGGCGCGACGTGGAGCGGCGTGCCGAACGGCATGGCCTGGACTGGAGGGACGTGCCGAAATATCCCATTGATGCCGAGGAGCGGGCCAACCGCGTCGCCACGCTGGCGGCCATGGAAGGCTGGTGCCCGCAGTTCACGCGCGCCGCCTATCGCACCTGGTTTCTGGAAGGCCAGGACCCAGGCGAGCAGGCGGCACTGGCCGCGCTTCTTGCGGAGCTGGGCAAAGATCCGCAAAGCGTGATTGCCGCGGCGGACGAGACCACGGTGCGCGAGCAGTACCTCGCCGAAACCGATACCGCTCGCCAGCTTGGTTTATTCGGCTCGCCGACTTTCGTTTGTGGCAGCGAACTTTTTTGGGGTGATGACCGGCTGGAAGATGCGCTGGCGTGGTGTCTTGCGCACTGATCGCGCCGGCGTGGGGCAAACCAACTCCGCGCGCAGGTATTGCGGTGGGGGTCGGGCCATGCGCCAGGGTCTAGATTCGCTCTTGTTCTGGCTGCTCGCGCTCGCCTTCCCGCTGTCGGGCACGGCGCAAAGCGCCAGCGAGGTTGGCCTCGAAACCCCCACCGGCCGCCTCGCGGGCACCCTCCTGGTTCCGCAATCGCCGAGCCGAACCCCGGTAGCGCTGGTGATCGCCGGTTCAGGCCCGACCGACCGCGATGGAAATTCCGGCCTGCTGCCAGGTAAGAACGACAGTCTGCGCCTTCTGGCCGAAGCGCTGGCCGGGGAAGGCATTGCTAGCTTGCGTTACGACAAGCGCGGTCTGGGAGGCAGTTCCGGCGCTGCGCTCCGTGAATCCAAGCTGCGTTTCGGGCATCTGGTTGACGATGCCGAGCGATGGGTCGCCTGGCTGCGCGCCGATGCGCGCTTCTCCCGCATTGTGGTGGTCGGGCACAGCGAGGGCGCCCTGATTGGCACGCTGGCCGCGCGCGAAGCCGGTGCCGACGCCTTGGTTCTGCTCGCGGGGGCCGGGCGCGGCTTCTTCGCGGTGCTGCGGGAGCAGGTGCGCGGTCGGCTGCCTGAGGTGCTGGCGCAGAAGAGCGAAGGCATCATGGGTGAGCTCGAAGCGGGGCGCACGACGGAGGACGTCCCCAAGGAGCTGGCCGCGCTCTTTCGCACGAGCGTTCAGCCCTACCTGATTTCGCTCATCCGACACGACCCGGCCCGCGAACTGGCGGCTTTGCGCATCCCCACGCTCATCGTTCAGGGCGAGACCGACATCCAGGTGAAATTCGAGGATGCTGGACGGCTCTTTGCCGCGCGTCCTGATGCGCGGCAAGTCTTGCTGCCCGGCATGAATCACATCCTAAAGCTGGTCCCTGCCGAGCGTGCGCTACAGCTCGCGTCTTACTCCGATCCGACGCTGCCACTGGCGCCTGGCCTGGTGCCAGCGATCATGGACTTCCTGCGCGATTCGGGTATCAAGTAGGCCTAAGCTCTGCCCTTCACTTCGCCGCCGCGTTTGCGATCAGGCGGTGATAAAAACGAATCAGCTCGCCATAGTTGGTGACGGAAATGCGCTCGTTGGTGCCGTGAAAACGCGGCAGGTCTTCGGGCCGCGCGCGCACTGGCGAAAAGCGATAGACCGCGTCGGCGATACCCAGGAAGTGCCGCGCGTCGGTGGCGCCTATCATCAGGCCCGGCGCCACCACGGTGCCCGGAAACAGCTCGCGGATGGTTCGATTGATGAGCTGGTAGCTCGGACTCGCCGTGGGAGAGATTGGTGAAGACTCGCTCGGGGTCTTGCCGGCTCGGCGCACGGCGATTTTGTCGTTGGCGGTGGCGTTTTGCACATGCGCGGTGACACCTTCCACGGTGTCGCCGGGCAACAAGCGGAAATTGACCAGCGCCTCGGCGCGGCCGGGCAGCACGTTCTCCTTGTTCCCCGCCTGGACCACGGTGAGCGCGGTGGTGGTGCGCAACATGGCGTTGGTGCTGGCACTCCTTTCCAGTTGCGCCTTGACCACGGGGCCGAAGAGCCAGAGGTTGGAGAGCAGCACCCGGTTCAAGCCCGTCATTTCCGGCGCGATGGTGTCGAAAAGCTCCTGCGCCACGCCGCGAAAGGCTGCCGGCATCTGCCGCTCTTCCAGGCGCGTGAGCGCGGCGGACAACATGCCGATGGCGGTTTCCGGCCCCGGCATGGAGGAGTGCCCCGGGGTCGCCGTGGCGGTGAGCGCGAGGGTGAGATAACCTTTCTCCGCGGTGCCGATCAGCGCCACTGGGGCATCGAGTCCTTTGAGCACGCCCTCGGTGATCAGGAGGCCCTCGTCGAGCACGAAGTCGAGTCTCACGCCACGTTCCTTCAGAAGGGCGACGATGGCCATGGCGCCGGACTCACCGCCGATTTCTTCGTCGTGCCCGGAGGCGATGTAAACGGTTTGCCGTGGCTGGTGACCCGCAGCGAGCAGCATTTCCACCGCTTCGAAGATGCCGACGAGGTTGGCCTTGTCGTCCCAGGCGCCGCGCCCCCAAATGAAGCCATCGCGGATTTCGCCGCCGAAGGGATCGGCCTGCCAGTCTTTTTCCGTTCCGGGCGCGATGGGCACCACGTCCTGGTGGGCCATGAGCAAAATGGGCTTGGCCTTCGGGTCGCTGCCCGGCCAGGTGTAAAGGAGGCTGTGCCCGCCCACGACTTCGCGCCTGAGGCCCGCATGCACCCTCGGAAAAGACTTCTCCAGCAGAACATGGAGTTTCTGGAATTCCGCCGCGCTCGCGCCATCTTGTCCATCGTGAGACACGGTGCGCAACCGCACCGCCGCAGCAAGGCGCTGGGCTGCGGCGTCGGTGTCCAAGGAGAGCAGCGGCGCGGGCGGCACGACCATTTGGCGCGAGCCGTGGCGCAGGGTGTTGACACCGATCATCAGGATCAGCGCAAGCACCAGCGCCAACGCTCCATAGGCCATCTTCTTCAACATGGTGGTTCCCCCCAAGGCAATGGCCGCGAGCATAACCGATACCCGACGCCCATGGCGACGTGCGCCCTGGCTTTTGGCTGCGCCTTCGGCCCGAGCGTGCTAAGGTATTTGCCGCAAGATCGCGGAACCCCGCGGTCTTGACGCCGGACAAGCAATCCCGAATCGCTTGCTTGTCGTCCGCCAGCTATTTTGGTATTTTCGTACCGGAATACCACTTTAACGACGAGGAGGACTGAACGTGCTGCTTCCCTCTTGCATCCGTTCCTTGCATCGCCCGGCTTTCACTGGCGAAGCCCCGCCCGCCTCGCCCAGCTATCGCGACTGACAGGAATCGCCATGTTTCGAATCGCCCGCAGAGAGCAGTACTCGCCCCAGACCTTCCTTTGGGAAGTGGAAGCGCCAGACGTGGCGCAAGCCGCAATGCCCGGACACTTCGTAATGCTGCGCCTGGATGAGCACGGCGAGCGCATTCCGCTCACCGTGGCCGATTTCGATCGCGAGCGCGGCACGGTCACCATCGTGGTACAAGCGCTGGGCAAAACTACCCGCGAGATGCGCGACGCCTTCCAGGAAGGCCAGGAGTTCGCAGATTTCGTCGGTCCTTTGGGTTTGCCGCAGCACATCGACCGCGTGGGCCATGTGGTGCTGGTGGGCGGTGGCCTTGGGGTGGCGCCAATTTTTCCGCAGTTGCGCGCCTTCAAAGAGGCAGGCAACCGCACCACCTGCATCGTCGGCTTTCGCAATGCCGATCTGATTTTCTGGGACGACAAACTCGCCGCCTTCAGCGACGAATTGATCCTTTGCACCGATGATGGCAGTGCCGGACGACCGGGGTTCGTCAACGCCGCTCTGAAGGATGTGCTCGACCGCGAGAAGCCGGATCTCATCGTCGCCATCGGCCCCATGCCGATGATGCAGGCCTGCGCCGAGACCTCGCGTCCCTACGGCGTGAAGACCATGGTTTCGCTCAACACCATTATGGTCGATGGCACCGGCATGTGCGGCTCCTGCCGAGTCACGGTGGGTGGCGAGATCAAGTTCGCCTGCGTCGATGGGCCTGACTTCGACGCCCACCTCGTCGATTTCAAGGAACTCAACGCCCGGCAGAAGCGCTTCAAGAAGCAGGAAACACAGGCCAACGAAGACTTCGATCATGTGTGCAGCCTGGAGCAAAAGCTGCTGATCGAAGGCAAGCGCACCTACAAAAAATACAGCGCGGTCGAGCCCCATCAAGTGAAGATGCCCGAGCGCGACGCCGAAGAGCGCGCCGCGAGCTTCGACGAAGTGAACCTCGGTTACGCCTGGGAAGCCGCCCTGCGCGAAGCGGAACGCTGCGTGCAATGTATCAAGCCGACTTGCATCGAAGGCTGCCCGGTACGCATCGACATTCCGCGCTTCATTCGGCACCTCTTGGTGCGCGACCTGGAAAACGCGGTCGACGCGATTTACGATTCCAGCCCCTTCCCTTCGGTCTGCGGCCGGGTCTGCCCCCAGGAAAGTCAATGTGAAGCGCAATGTGTGCTGATCAAAGCGAAGAAGGAGCCGGTGGCGATCGGCCGCTTGGAGCGGTTTGTCGGTGACAACGCCGCGCAGCGCCCGCCCAAGAAACCGCAAATCGAAAAGCGCCTGGGGCGCGTGGCCATCGTCGGCTCCGGCCCGGGGGGCTTGGCGGCCGCGGCCGACCTGGTGAAATACGGCTGCGAGGTCACGGTGTACGAGGCGCTGCACGTGGTGGGCGGAGTATTGCGCTATGGCATCCCTTCTTTCCGTCTGCCGCGCGAGATCATCGATCGCGAAGTGAATCAGTTGCGCGATGCCGGCGTGCAATTCCAAACCAACAAAGTCATCGGCAAAACCTTTACCGTGGCCCAGCTCACCGGTGACATGGGCTTCGATGCGGTGTTCGTCGCTGCCGGCGCGGGGGCACCCGCTTTCCTGGGCATACCGGGCGAGTTCGCGGGCCAGGTTTATTCAGCCAATGAATTCCTCACCCGCGTCAATCTCATGGGTGGCGACCGCTTTCCCTACGAAGACACGCCCATCAGCAAGGGCCAGAGTGTGGTGGTGATCGGGGCGGGCAACACCGCCATGGATTGCCTGCGCGTGGCCAAGCGCCTGGGCGCGGGGACCGTGCGCTGCGTCTATCGCCGCTCCGAGGCGGAAGCGCCGGCGCGGGTGGAGGAACTGCGCCACGCCAAGGAAGAAGGCATCGAATTCTGTTTCCTGCACGCGCCGGTGGAAGTGCAACTCGATGACGCCGGCGACGTGCGCGGCCTCAAGGCGGAGAAGATGAAACTCGGCGAACCCGATGAGCGCGGGCGCCGAAGCCCAATTCCGCTGGGCGAATTCGTCGAGTTCCCCTGCGACACGGTGATCTACGCCCTGGGCACCAAAGCGAACCCCATCGTCAGCCAATCGACCAAGGGCCTGGAACTCAACAAGCGCGGCTATATCGTCGCCGATGACGCGACGCAAGCCACCAATCTGCCCGGCGTATTCGCCGGCGGCGACATCGTCACCGGCGGCGCCACGGTCATTTTGGCGATGGCCGCGGGCCGCCGCGGCGCGCGGGCCATCGCCGCCTGGCTCACCCAGGGGAAGAGTGTTTGGCCCCTGCGCAGCGAGGATGTGGACGCCCACGCGCCACCCCTGCCCAGCGCCGAAAACGTAAACTAACGGGCAGGGCGACAGCCACCCCCAAGCATGAATCCGACCGTGCCCGTCCCCCCACCCCCGCCCTCCCCCACTTCGGGGTGAGGGGAGTTAACAGCGTCGCTTCGCGACGGTTACGATAAAGCTAGGAGCCGACCATGTTATGCCCCAAGTGCCAGCGCCCGCTGGAAGACGACGCCGACGGCCCTTACATCTGTTGCGCCGACGCCACGCTGCAATGGCGCTGCCGCGAGTGCGCCAAGGTGAGCGAGGGCTTTGCGTTTCCGTATGGCCGCTGCCCGCACTGCGGCGGTGCGCTCGAAGCCGTGGATGCGCGTACTCCGGACGACGCCGCCGCGCTCGCCGGCATACGCACCGCTTTCGAAATCGAGCTCGGCGGACGTGCCTTTTACACCCGCGCCGCGACCGCAGCCAGTGATCCGCAAATGAAAGCGCTGTTCGAGCGCTTCGCGGCCATGGAAGGCGAGCACATGGACACACTTTCGCGCCGCTACCACATCGACGCGCCCGCCCCCGCGCCCGGCTTCGAAGTGAAACTCGCGGCGATCTTCGGCGGCGTCGAAAGCCGCCCGGACGACCCCGGCAATCTCTTTCGCATTGCCATCGCCATGGAACAGCGCGCCGCAGCCTACTTCACAGAGCAAGCCGCACGCGCTCAGAACAACGCCACCGAGGCGCAGCTCTATCGCGAGCTCGCGGCGGAAGAGCGCGAACACGCGGAACTCCTGGCCACCGAGTTCACCCGCTGGTCAGCGGGCAAGCCAGGGTTGATGGGCGGGTCCGCGACCTAGAGCGGCACGACGCGGCCGCCAGGATTTCTGGGGCCGCGACGAAAAGTGGGCCGGGCGGCCCGGCGGCGAAGCGAAAAATCCGCCCCCGGACTTCCCGGCTTATGCCGTCAGGCAAAACCTGCCGCGCTACTTCAGCGTCATTGCCGTGGTGCTGCCGCTGATGTCGGCGGTCGTGTTCTCTTCAACCACATTGTCGCTGGCGCTCTTAATAACGCTGCTCGCTGCCTGCTCTAATCCGTAACTATTCCGAGTAATGGTATTACGACTCAATACCACGACCGCCCCAGATCCAAAGGCGTAAATGCCGGTGACGTTGCCGCTGAAGTCGCTTTGCGCAACGCTCACGCGCGTGGTACTGGCGCTTGCATCGGCGTAAATGCCGTAACTATTGCCGTGAAACGCCGAGTCTTTGATACTCGCGATGACGGTCCCGCCGCTAGTTGAGGTTGCATTGAGAGCAACCGCGGAGCCTCTGTGTATCGCCAGGCGATCAGCCTGTAAACGGGTCGTAACGGAACCCGAATCGGCTAAAGCCTCGATGGCCGTGTAACTAGATTCCGTTACCAGCGTATCGGCAATAAACATGTTGGCACCGCCCCAGATCCTGATCGCGCGGTAGTTCTTTCGAAACACCGACTTCTTCACCTGGACGGAAATTTGGTTGCTGACCCGAAGCGCCAGCCCGCCAGCCGTCGAAAAATTGGACACCGTGCAGTTTTCAACCAGGAGCGTGGAACCATTGGTCATGTTGATGCCGTAATCGCCCCCCAGGCCGTTGATGCTCAGGCCTTTGAGCACCACTTCGACGCCAGCGGTCGCAATGGTGATGCCGGCGCCGGAGAGAACGCTGATGCCGGCATAGATGCCTTCCGGGGCGACGATGCTCACCGACTTGTCGATGCTCACCGACCCATAGCCGCCGGAACTCAGGACGATGATCTCGCCCCCAGTGTCGGTGACGGTAAGCGCGGCCGCGAAACCGCGGCAAGGCGCGGTGGTGGAGCAATTACTCGCGGTATTGGCATCGCTGCCGCTGGTGGAAACGAAAGTGCGCTGGACGGCATGGGCCTGGCTCATAGCAAACAAACCAAAAGCCAATGCGGAAACTGACAGCAAGGAACGCAACATTTTGACCTCCCGTGGTCGATTGAAGAACAGACTGGTGAGGGTGCGGCGAATCTGCTTGTTTCGTTTGCGCTCCCCCTGTAGCAATGCTACGTGAGTGGCCGAGCGCCGACAATCACCACCGCCCATTCGACAGGCGCGAGCCGGCGGTTCTTCGCGACCGCGCATTGCTCGCGCCGCCAAGGCCTCACTGCGGCCGTTCAGGCTCCGCTGATATTGGTGATCACGCCCGATGTGTTGGTGACACTGCGCCGCACGACGCTGCTACCGTCGGTCTCGATCACGCCGCCCGAGACCTGGATCATGCCGGTCTGACTCTTGGTGATCACATTCCCGCTGCTGATCAGCCGCGCCCCGGCGCCGATGGACTGCATGCCGGCAAAGGAATTGGCGCTGAGCACCGATTTGCGCACGCTGACCGCGGCGCTGCCGCCGTCGCTGTAACTGATCACGCCGGTCGAGGAATGCTCGCTGACCGTCGCAGCGCCGGGGAGTTTCCCAACCGGCGCCGCGGCGAATCGAGTGCCGGGTCTACCGCACTACTTCAGCGTCATTGCCGTGGTGCTGCCGACGACGTCGCCTGCGGTATTCTCCTCGATGACGTTGTCACTGGCACTCTTGATCACAGCGCTCCCCGACAGACCTATTCCGAAACCATTCCGAGTAATGGTGTTGCGGCTCAAGACCACGACGGATCCCGCGCCATCGGCGTAAATGCCGCCGACATTGTTGCTGAAGTCACTCTGCGCGATGCTCACGCGCGTGGTACTTGAACTAGCATTGGCGTGCACACCGTAACTATTGCCGTGAAACGTCGAGTCTTTGACACTCGCGATGACGGTCCCACCGTCAGTTGATTTTGCGCTGAGAGCAAACACCGGGGCTTTATGTATCGCCAGCCGATCGGCGTGCAAACGCGTCGTAACGGAACCCGAGTTTGCTAGTGCCTCAACCGCCGCCTGACTCGATTCCGCTACCAGCGTATCGGCAATGTGCATGTTGGCGCCACCCCAGATCCTGATCGCGCGGGAGTTCTTTCGAAACACCGAGCCTTTGACCTGAGCGACAACATCGCCGGCGACAGATAGACCCGTGTCACCGCTCCCGGAGAAATTGGAAATCGTGCAGTTTTCCACCAGAAGGCTGGCGCCATCGCCCAGGTAGATGCCGTAATCGCCGCCCAGTCCATTGATGCTCAAGCCTTTGAGCACCACCTCTACGCCGGGGGTCGCAATGGTGATGCCGGTGCCAGAGAGAACGCTGATGCCGGCGTAGACGCCGTCTGGCGCGATGATCGAAGCTGACTTGTTGATGGTCACCGGGCCATAACCACCGGAATCCCGGACAATGATCTCGCCGCCCGAATCGGTGACTGTCAGGGCCGCCGCGAAGCCCCTGCAGGGCGCGGTGGTGGAGCAATTACTCGCGGTATTGGCATCGTTGCCGGTAGTCGATACGAAGGTGCGTTGCGCGGCGTTCGCAGCGAGCGGCATGGTCAGTGCCGCGACGAGTAGCAGACGAGTAAATGGCAAGGACTGCATGGGACTCTCCTCAGTTTGCGATGGCTATGGAAATCGGGAAGGCCTGCCCAGAAGCGCTCCGGGTTGGGCAAAGGTATGCTGCGCTACGGTCGACGGTCTAGATATTCGGGAGGCTCGTGATTGCGCCCTCGTTGGGGTTGGAGTTGACGGCCATGGTGTTGTCGCAGGTCGATGACACGACGCCGCTTCCAGAGTGGTTGATCCCAGTCGCGTTGTGGGTCACTTTGTAGCCGGAAATGACCAGCCTTGTATCGCTGCTAATCGAAGAATTGGCAACCCCGTTCGTGTTGGCGCTGATGAGATTGTTGCTCACGCTGGCGATGATCTTGCTGGGATTCGAACCCGTAACGGTGAGACCGTTATGGTTTCTCGCCGCCACCGAATCGGTGAGGGCGAAATCGATCATTCCTTGGCTGGTGGCGGCGAGCATGAAGCCTGAATATCCGCTACACGATGCTTCCGCGCGGCTTACCACGGCGCGGGTCGGGGTGCTATGGGCCTCGACGGAGATGCCGTGTTTAGCATCTTCGAGTAGACGGCTGCCGGAAACCAGCACCGACTCGCCGTCCAAGAATCGCGCGCCGTAGCCGTTTCCACGCAGTAGTGAATCGAGGACGCGCACCAGGGCGTCGCTGCCTACCAGGAGCCCTGATCCGGCGCTGAAATTGGTTATGACGCAATTCTGCGCCACGAGGCTGTTGCCTGCGGTCATGGTGATGCCATTGCCGTTACCTCCGATGTTCAGTTCCTGGGGCGCTTGGCGCCCGCCACCACCAATCGGCTACATGTTGGCGTGGCTGGTGATCGTGCCGGAGACGGCGGTGGTGTTGTCGCTCACGGTATTGTCGCCGGTCGACTGCAGCACGCCTTGAGACATTGTCGCCAGCCCCGTGCCGTTGAGGGTGATCTTGTTGCCGCTGGCGACCAGTTTCGCACTCTCGCCCATCACCAACAGCCCATAATTGTTGTCGGTCATGAGACTATTGCTCACGCTGGCGAGGGTTGAGCCCTCGCCTGAATGAACCAAGACGCCAGAGCCGTTTCTGGTCGCGACCGAGTCTTTGACAATGAGCTGGGCTTGGCTGCCGAAGGACGAGTGGGCCTGGAAACCACCACCGCCGTTGCCCGATGCTTCGGAGCGGCTTACCACGACGCGAGTCGGAGTGCCAGTGGCCTCGACGGCGATGCCGTATAAGGAATTCTCGAGTAGGCGGCTGCCGGAAACCAGCACCGACTTTCCCGCCCAGAATCGCGCGCCGAAGCGGTTTCCAAGCAGTAGTGAATCGAGGACGCGCACCAGGGCGTCGCTGCTGACCAGGAGTCCTGATCCGCCGCTTCCGAATGGGGCGTTGAAATTGGTTATGACGCAATTCTGCACCACGAGGCTATTGCCGGCGGACATGTTGATGCCATTGCCGTCGCCTCCGATGTGGTTGATGTGCAGCCCGCGCAATACGACGTGGATTCCAGGTGTGGCGATGGTGATGCCGTCGCCGGAGAAGACGCTGATACCTGCGTAAACGCCATCCGGCGCGATGATGCTCAGCGACTTGTTGATTGTGACCGGTCCATAACCGCCGGAATCCTGGACAATGATCTCACCACCCGTATCGGTCACCGTGAGCGCCGCCGCGAAGCCCCGGCAGGGGACAGTCTTGGAACAATTGCTGGCGGTGTTGGCATCGTTCCCGCTGGTGGAAACGAAAGTGCGCTGGGCGGCGCTCGCCGAAAAGGCAGCGGCCAATGAGAGCAAAAAGACGGCAAGGGACGAACGCGACATGAGGCCTCCTGGGTGACGCTTGCCCGTATTTTGGGCACCCCAGGAGACAGCGATTTGTGTGCCAAAATGCTTTTATTCTTTTAATACCATGCCTTACCCAGGCGACTGAGCCAACCTGGCACCTCGGTCGTGTTGGCAGGAGCCAACAACTTTTCTTGTGTTTGGCGCAACTCCTTGTTTATGAAAACGCAGCCCCTGTTGTCAAGAACCGGCAGTTGGTGGCTGCGTGCCCAAACCGTGGTGCGCAGGCACGAATTGGTTCCATGCGGCGGTGATCGAGTCTGAGTGTAGCTTGAGGCTGGGCATCCTCGCGGGCCATGCGGGGCTCGCCGCGAAAATTCATGCACTCGCGCAGGCAGGCGAGCCAGGTTGACCAGGGGGCGTCCCGGCCAGCATGCGTTTGCGCGTCTCGAAGTTCAATACATCGAAATCGGGCTAATGGTTCCCGAAGTTGGCGTGGAGTTGCCCTCCAGCAGATTGTTTCCCGCGGAGTTGAAAACGCCGCTGGATGCTTGGGACATGCCCGTCCCGTTGCGCATGATGACGTTACCGCTGGCGGTGAGCTTTCCACCAGAGCCATAAACACGCAGGCCCATGCTCCCGTTCTCGGTAAGCAAGCTGTTGCTCACGCTGCCGCTGGCGGTGCCTGTGGTGCCCTGAATGTAAACGCCCATGCTGTTGCTATGGGATACCGAATCACGAACATCCATGCGTGCCGTGCCCGATGCGGTCGCAAGAGCGTAGAAGCCCTGGAAGGCGTTATCGAAGGAGAGCGTGTGGACCGCCTGGATTTCCACGGTGCCGCCATCGGCCTGGCCAACGACGCCCTCCCAGCCGGAGCGGCTGACGCTGGTGTTGCGCAGCGTCAGGCGGGCAGTACCGGTGCCGGTTGCGATGACCGTGACACCCGTCTGGACAGCATCGCTCACCGCGGAGTTCTCTACCAACAGGCTTGCCTCTTCGCTGGTTGACGCACTCAGGTCCAAGGCGTTGGTGCTGCCGAAGACGCGCGTTCCGGAAATAGAACCTTTCACGCTGCCCTGCATCCTCACGCCCACCACGCCATTGTTCGTGAACACCGAATCCAATACTTTCAGTTTTGCCCCCGTCGCGACCGACAGCCCTCTCGTGGACATGTTGCTGATGGCGCAGTTCTCCACTGCCAGACTGGTGCCTGCCGTCATGTCGATGCCGTATGCTCCACCTATGCCATTGATGCTCAGTCCACGCAGGACCACATCCACCCCCGCGGTGGCGATGGTGATACCGTTGCCCGATGTAACGCTGATACCGGCATAGACGCCTTCCGGGGCGATGATACTCACGGACTTGTTGATGGCCACCGGTCCATAGCCCCCGGAACTCAAGACGATGATTTCACCGCCGGGGTCGGCGACCGTGAGCGCGGCTGCAAAACCGCGGCAAGGCGCGGTGGCGGAACAATTACTCACCGTATTGGCGTCGCTGCCGCTGGTTGAAACGAAGGTGCGCTGTACCGCGTGAGCTAGCGATGCAGCCAGCAGCGAGAGCATCAGAGCAAAAACAGCAAGCAAGGAACGCAACATGAAGGACTCCTCATTAGGCGTGGGAACCAGGGAAAGCGAGCGGCGCAGATTGCGCGCCGTTGCGAAATCGGCAGCGTGGGGCCATGTACCCGCCCCGGTTTTACATCGTGACAAAGGACGTGATCGTCCCGCTAGTGTTGCCCAGATTCTCCTCGACGGCGTTATTGCCCGCGGACTTCAAGGTTGAGCTGAAATTAGACAGCCCCATATTGTTGCGCGTCACGGTGTTGCCACTGACCACCATGACGGCTCCGCCGTCCACCCGTAAGGCGTTGCTATTGTAGCTCAAGGTGCTGTTGCTGACGGTCGTGGAAACCGTGCTGCCGCTGAGCGCGTAGGCAAATACGCCGTTGACGTTGCCGGTGATGCTGGATTCAGTCACCATCAAGCGCGCCGTGGCCCCCGAGGCGGCTGAGACATAGAATCCGGAAGCGGTGCTGCCGCTCGCCACCGACTTCTCGACGGCAACCACGGTTTCGCCGGCGGTGGCGGCGACGTAGGCACCATAGGAATTTTCGAAGAAGCTGGAACGCGCGATCATTGCCGTTCCGCCACGCGCTTGGATGCCGTAGCCGTTGGCGTTGAATATCGAGTCGAGGACGCGCAGCTTGCCGGCCGCCGCGAAGTAGACGCCGTCGGTGAAGTTCCTGAAATGACATCGATCGACGACCAGACCCGCGCCATCGCTCATGTTCACGCCACTGGCCCCACCCAAACCGTTGAAAGTCAGACCCCGCAAAATGACGTTTACACCGGCAGTCGCGATGCTCGCTCCGCTCCCCGAAAACACCGAAATTCCGGCGTACACGCCTTCGGGCGCGATGATGGACACCGATTGCGCAATGGCCACCGCGCCATAGCCGCCTGAGTCGAGCACGATGATCTCACCGCCGGCATCGGTCACCGTAAGCGCCGCCGTGAACCCTCGGCAAGGCGAAGGGCGAGAACAGTTGGCCGCGGTGTTGGCGTCGCTGCCGGCGGTAGAAACAAAGGTGCGCTGTGCCGCCTCGGCAGATAGCGCCGCAGCCATCAGCGCCAGAAAACCGGCAAGCGCCGTGAAGCGAAGCAAGTTCGACATGCTGACTCCTCCTGAGGTGTTGCTTCTTCTCGTCGCGAAGCACAAGCTGCGAGCGCCGCGAATCCGTGTTTCGTCTGAGCCCCTCCCTGCCGCAATACTACGCGAGGGGTCGAGCAGCGACAAGAACCGCCACCGAAGCAGAGATCCACTGCGAACTCGCCGCCAAAGAACGCGAGCACAGGAAACTTGGGGCGACCGGGTTCACCCACCGCGGTCGGCGGGCAAGGTCGGGTTGATGGTCGGTTGAGCCGCAAGCCTGGCCAATTCGCCAAGCTTGCGGCACGCCCGACATCGTCGCCGCAGACGCCCCGAGCGCTGCGGCAATAGCCCGGGAAGGATTGCTCTGCCCTGGTGCTCGGTTTGCCGGTGACTACACCTTTGCCAGTGACGTGAGAGGGCCCGAACTTGCGCCGACTCCATTCTCGGCTGACGCTGTTGTCGCCTGTCGAGATGATCACTACAGATTTTCCCTGCTTCATGCCATAGCCGTCGTTGCCTGTGATGGTAGTGAGGCTCACCACGACGCGGGCACCCGCGGCACGCGCCAAGATCCCCGGGACCCCAGCCACCGCAGACCCGCCCATGCCATTTTCTGAAGCCCGGCTGTTGGCCACGCCGAGGGTCGCGGAGGCGCCGGGAGACGCACAGGCTTCGATGCCGTTGCCGCTGTTTTCGCTGGCCGCGCAGTTCTTTGAGGACAGTTGCGTGTTGCCAGAGAAGGCGTAGACCGAGAAATCGCAGGTTAGGCTCGTTGTTGGCGTGTCTTGCATGCAGATGCGAAGTCTCCAGTCGATTTGTCTGCAAGATGCGGTGCGCGCGGTCATTGGCGTTGCTGCCAAAAGCGATGACGCCGTCCGATTGATGGCCTGGGCACCGCTACATGGGAGCGACGGTGGTGATCGTGCCTCCCGACTGGGCCGTGGTGTTGCTGCGCACCACGTTGTCCCCCGCGGACTCAAAGGCCGCGGTGCCCCCTTGCCAAAGTCCCGTCCCGTTGCGTGTGATGGTGTTGCCCCGAACCACCAGGGTGGTGTTGGGGCCGGTGGCAACGATGCCATAGGTGCCGTTGTCCGAAATCCCGCTGTTGGCGACACTCGCCTTGATCGTTCCGCCGCTGGTGTGGACTTCAAGCCCGGCATAGCTGTTGTTCCCGAACGACGAGTCCTTGGCGTCGAAGCGTGCATTTCCCGTCGAGACGGTCACATAGACGCCGTTGCTTGAATTGTCAGCCGCCACCACGCCTTGCGCGACCACCGTGGTGCTCGCCCCGCCGCTGTTTTGAACCAGGATTCCGTGGCCGTTACTCAGCAAATGAGACCTGGAAACCGTCACCGTGGGACCATTGAGTACATTGACTCCCGCGCCGCTGCGGGTAATCAGGGTATCGATGATACTGACCCGGGTCACACCGGTGACGGTTACTCCGGAGCCGGTGCCAAACCCCTTGATGACGCACTTGTCCAGCGTGAGGATCGCCCCCGCGGTCATGTTGATGCCATTGGTGCCGCCTAGGCCATTGATGGCAATGCCGCGCAGAGTGACTTCGACACCGGCGGTTGCAATCGTGACGCCGTTGCCGGAGAACACCGAAATGCCTGCGTACACACCTTCTGGGGCGATGAGGGACACGGACTGGTTGATGGTGACCGGGCCATAGCCTCCCGAGCTCAAGACCAGGATTTCGCCTCCTGGGTCGGTAACGCTGAGCGCAGCGCCGAAACTGCGGCACGGCGCGGCATTGGCACAGTTGGTGATGGTGTTGGCATCATTGCCCGTAGTCGACACGAAACTGCGCTGCGCGGCCAGGACAGAAATCGGCAGGGCGACCATGAGGGCAAGTGCGGCGACGCGCTGGCCCGCTGTGACAAAGGCGTTGCGAAACATGTAATCCTCCTGATCTTGTTGGTGGTCGAGGCAAGAGCGGGGCAACACTGCCCCCGCGACGCTGGGCGGAAACTTAGCACACGCTTTGACGCGGCGCCTCTGCGCGCTCGGGTTCGCGTCAGCATCATTGCGGCCAGGGCGGGCGCCCTCCCTGGCGCATTTGGTTCTATGCTGTCGTCATGAAGCGACAGGGCATATCCTTTTATAATCATGCATCTGAACAGACTCTCCCTAGAACTGTCGGGGCAGCCCGACAGTTCTACACGGGCGCTGCCGCGCAGTTACTCCAAGAAACCAAGCACATGATGACGTTGGCATAGCCCTTGCATGCCCCGCCTCGTTCAAGCGTGAAAGAAAGGGCCGGGAGATGAATCAAGGAAAATGGCGCCACCTGGACAATCGCTGGCGCGATCTGGCCACCGCCGTGCTGATCGCGGTGAGTCTGGCCTGCCTCGTGCTGGGCATTAGCGCTCATGCCTCACCCGCCTACCGCTTTTTTAACGTCGAGCGCAACACTCATTTCTACACCACCAGCGAAGGCGAACGCGACTTTCTGCTGAAGAGCGGCCCGCCCTTCCAGTACGAAGGGGCGGCATTCTCTTCGCCCGCTGGCGACGAAGCAGGCGCCACGGCGGTTTACCGGTTCTGGCGCGCCGCCAGCGGCAGCCATTTCTACACCGCCTCGACCGAAGAGCGCGATACCGTGCGCACTATTCCCGGTTATGCCTATGAGGGAGTCGCCTTCGCCGCCTTCAGCGGCGGCGGCACGGGGCGGATACCAGTCTATCGCATGTTCAATCGCGCCACCGGCGCGCACTTCTACTCCGCCTCGGCGCCCGAGCGCGATTGGGTGGCACGCAGCTTCGCGAGCTATGCCGACGAAGGCATCGCTTTTTATGCCTATCCGGCGACGGGGGTACCGGCGCTCGCGCCCAGCAGCTTCGACGCCCACCGCCTGCTCGCCCAGGCAAGCTTTGGCGCGACACCGACCGAAGTCACCCGGGTGCGCGAACTGGGCAGCACACGCTGGGTGGAAGAGCAGTTTGCGCAGCCGATCTCGGCCTACCCGGACAGCCGCTACGATCATCTGTCCCTCGACGATTCCCCCACCTGTACCTACAACTCCGACCATACCAGCGCGGAATACCGCTGCGCCCTGAAGCAGCTTTCGCTACTGCAGGTCCAGGCCGACTTCTTCACCAATGCGCTCTATGCGCCGGACCAGCTTCGCCAGCGCGTGGCCTGGGCGCTCTCGCAGCTCCTGGTGGTCTCGGGCATGAAAGACCCGGACATGGAAACCGCGCACGTCATGGCCCGCTACCACAACATCCTGTTCGAAGAGGCCTTTGGCGACTTCGGGCGCCTGCTTCACCGGGTGGCGATTTCGGCGCAAATGGGCCATTACCTCGATGCCGTCAACAACGATCGCCCGGACGCCGCGGCAAGCCGCAGCGCGAACGAGAACTTCGCCCGCGAGATCATGCAGCTCTTCACCCTCGGCACGGTGGAGCTCAAGGTCGATGGCAGCCCCATTCTTGATGCCGCCGGCCAGCCGGTGCCGACCTACACTCAGGCCGACATCAAGGCGCTGGCCCGAGTGTTCACCGGTTGGACCTATCCTCCCGGTGGCAAGCTCGGAGGCAAAGCCGACAAGCCCGGAAACCACCACAGCCCCTTCGAGCACAATCCGCGACACTACGTCGGTGAAATGGTGACCTACCCCAATGGTCACGATGCCGACGCCAAGCTGTTGTTCAGCAGCGTCACCTTCGCCGCGGGCCAATCGGCGCAGGCGGATTTCGCTCAGGCGATTCAAACTCTGTTCATGCACCCCAATGTCGGCCCCTATCTCGCGCTGCACCTCATTCGCCAACTGGTCACCAGCAACCCCAGCCCCGCCTACGTGGCCCGTGTGGCCAGCGCCTTCAAAGACAACGGTCGGGGCCAACGCGGCGACATGAAGGCGGTTTTGCGCGCGCTCTTGCTCGATCCGGAAGCGCGCTCCGATCCGCGCTTCGACACCCAGGCCGGCATGCTGAAGGAGCCGGTGCTGCTGGTCACCAACCTCTTGCGCGCACTGGAGGCCAAGAGCGACGGCATCTACGTGGCCAAGTGGCCACGGCGCATCGGCCAGCATGTGTACTACTCGCCCTCGGTCTTCAACTACTACCCGGCCGATTTCGCCTTGCCCGGAACCTCACTGAAAGCGCCCCAGTTCGGCATTCACAATGCCAATACCGTGCTGGCACGCGAAGGCTTCATCTATGACCTGATCTACAACGGCGGTCTGTCGCCCTATTCCAAATTCCCCGAGGCGATCGGCACTAAGTGGGACATCGAACCCTGGAAAGTGCTCGCCGCGACCCCGGAGCAATTGGTGACGCGCATCGATGAGTTGCTCTTCGGGGGTGTGATGGAGCCGGCCATGCGCGCCATTCTGCTCGAGGCGATCATCGCCGTGCCCGCGAACAAGCCGGACAAGCGCGTCAAGATCGCCCTCTACCTCGCCGCCAACTCCTACCTCTACCAGACGAGCCGCTAAATGAAACTGCTCCCACACTCGCTTTGCGTGCTGCCCCCGATGGGGCGTGTCAGTGGCTTCGGACGGCCGGGCACCTCTGACCTGAACCCTAGCCGCCGCCAGTTCCTGCAGCACTCCGCCGCACTGGGCGCGCTGGGACTCGCGCACACCTTCACTCGTGGCGGCATTCCTGCCGCCTTGGCGCAGACCGCGGGAAGCTACCGCGCCCTGGTCTGCGTCTTTTTATTCGGTGGCAACGACGCCAACAACACCATTGCGCCGCTGGACGACTACGCCGCCTACTCAGCCGTGCGCGGTGGCGCTTCGGGTGTCGCCATCAGCCGCGAGAGCTTTCTGCCCATCACCGGCAGCGACGGCAAGCACTATGGCCTGCACCCGGCCTTGGCCCCGCTGCATGAGCTCTACAGCCAAGGCAAGGCGGCCGCGCTCTTCAATGCTGGCACACTCTTGCGTCCGATTACCCGCACGGAATTCCGCGCCGGCCAGTTCGTGCCGCAGAACCTGTATTCACATTCCGACCAGCAGCAGATGCACCAGGGCCACATTCCCGGCGCCGAAATACCCAGCGGCTGGGGCGGGCGCATGGCCGACAAGCTGCCCAACCCCAGCGGCGGCCTGATACCCACCGCGCTCTCCTTCGATGACAACGCGCTCTTCACCCTGGGCAAGACCAGCGTGCCTCTGGCGATTTCCGGAGACGGCGGATTGGCACTGTCCGCCGAGACCACGTCCTCCACCGGCGCAGCCCGCTACGAAGCGCTTAAGAAGCTGATCGCCCTGGACGGCGGCAACCTGATCACTGCCAAAGCCTCCTCGATCATGAAGCGCGCCCTCGATTCGGCGGAAGCCCTGCGCGCCGCGGTTGGGGCCAGCACCCCGGCGATCGATACCGCGTTCGCGGGCATCGGCTCGGGTCTGGCCAACCAGCTCGAAGGCGTGGCCAGAATGATCGCCGGGCGCAACGCCCTGGGGGTGAGCCATCAGTGCTTCTTTTGTGGCATTGGCGGCTTCGACACCCATTCCGAGCAACTGGGCGCCCAGAACGAACGTCTCAATGAAGTGGCCGAGGCCTTGCGCGCCTTCTACAACGCCACCGTGGCCTTGGGGGTGGCCGACCAAGTCACCACCTTCACACTATCGGAATTCGGCCGCACCCTGCGCTCGCGCTCCAACGCTGGCACCGATCACGCATGGGGCGGGCATCAGTTCGTTCTTGGCGGCGCGGTGAAGGGCGGCACCACCTACGGCCGCTACCCCACCTTGGTTTGCGGCGGCCCCGATGACGCCGCCGACGATGGCGTATGGATCCCCACCACCTCGCTGGAGCAATACGGCGCGACACTCGCCACCTGGTTCGGTGTGGGCGCGGGCGACATCAATTACGTTTTCCCTAATCTCGCCAACTTTGCCCAGCAGAACCTTGGCTTCATGAAGGCTTAGGCGCCGCGGCGAGAACGAATCACCCTCACGATGGACTGATCGCGGACACCAACGAGTCACAAGATTGACTTGCAGTGGTAGTATGATTAGCCCTACCCTGACAGCAAGATGGCGAAGCGCAATCCGGCCTCAGCCATCATCGTCCCACCCGCAAGAAGGAGACCACCCATGCTTGCCATTGACCTTATGTCCCGCTCCGAAAAGCTCGAACTGGCCCAGGCGCTGTGGCGTGATCTGGGTGAAGGCAGTGCCACCGTCGAGTCCGTTTCCTGGCACGGCGCAGCGCTCGACGAAGCGCAGCAGGCGCTTTGCTACCGCGAGATTCCCTTGCGCCGCCGCCGAGCCGGGGACGCTCCGGTGAAGCCGAGCTAAGAACGCGCTGATCCCGCCCGGTTTCGTCATTCCGGCGCAAGCCGGAATCCCGGGCTCAACTGTGGTCGCACCGCCCGCACCACTTCATTCGTAGCGTAGCGCTTCCACGGGTTTCAGGCCCGCCGCCTTGCGCGCGGGATAGAACCCAAAAAAGACACCGATCGCGGCGGAGAAGCCGAACGCCACGCCGGCTGAGGCCAAAGTGACTTCAACAGTCATGTTGGCCAGTTCGGCGGCGATCCAGGCGCCGCCAACACCTATGGCCAGCCCAACCGAGCCACCGACCAGGCAAATCACCAGCGCTTCGGTCAAGAACTGCAAGAGGATGTCGCGTCGGCGCGCGCCGAGCGCCATGCGGATGCCGATTTCGCGCGTACGTTCGGTCACCGACACCAGCATGATGTTCATGATGCCGATGCCACCCACCAGCAGCGACACCGAGGCGATGGCGCCGAGCATCAGCGACATGGCGCGCGCGGCGATGGCGGCGGTTTCCGCCACCGCCGAGAGGTTGCGAAGGTTGAAGTCGTCGTCCTGGCCTTCGCGAATGCGATGCCGCACGCGCAGAAGTTGGGTCATTTCGGCTTCGGCCTCGGCGAGCGCCTGTTCGGAAATTGCCTGCGCCATGATCATGCGCACGCTGCCGGGGAATGGCGTGCGAATCAATTGCTGCCGCGCCGTGCTGATGGGCACGAAGACGGTGTCGTCCTGGTCGCGCCCGTCGAGGTTCTGACCCTTGCGCGCGAGTACACCGATGATGGTGAACGGGCTGTTGCGAATTCGCAGGGTCTTGCCGACCGGATTTTCGTCCGGGAAGAGATTTTCCGCCACGGTCTGCCCGATCACCGCCACGCGGGACGCCGAGCGCAGGTCGGTGTCACCGAAAAGCTCCCCCTCGTCGGTGTCCCAGGCGCGCAAAGTGAAGTAATCCGGTGTGGTGCCCCAAACGAGAGTGCCCCAGTTGGCATTGCCAAAGGCGAGCTGGAAACCGCCGCTGATGAGCGGCGCGGTGCCCTTGACCGTGCTCAGACCCGCGAGGGCGGTGGCGTCATCCACGGTAAGGGTTTGGGCACTGCCGGTCCCGAAGCGCACCCCCCCCGAGGTCACCGCGCCGGAGAGGACGATGAACAGGTTGCTGCCCATGGTGGCGATGGACTGGTTGACTTTGGTTTGCGCTCCCTGACCCACGGCCATCATCAAGACCACGGCGCCCACGCCGATGATCATGCCGAGCATGGTGAGCGCCGTGCGCAGGCGATTCATGGCCATCGCGCGAAGAGCTTCCAGTAGTACTTGAACGTAACTCATTGCGCCGCCCCCTGAACCGGGCCGTCATAGATCACCAGACCGTCTTTCAAGCGCACCAGACGGTGCGCGTGCCGGGCGATATCGGGCTCGTGGGTGACCAGCACCACGGTAATGCCGGATTCGGCGTTGAGCCGGGTGAACACCTCCATGATCTCGTTCGAGGTGCGGGTGTCGAGATTGCCGGTGGGTTCATCGGCAAGCACCAAAGCCGGGTGGTTCACCAGTGCGCGGGCGATCGCCACGCGTTGCTGCTGACCGCCGGAGAGCTGGTTGGGTAGCCGGGCGGCGAATTCACCCAAGCCGGTCTGCGTCAGTTGTTCTCTGGCCCGACGCCGCGCCTCGGCACGGCCGACCCCGGCATAGGCCAGGGGCAGGGCAACGTTGTCTTCGGTGCTCATGCGCCGCAAGAGGTTGAAGCCCTGGAAGACAAAGCCGATGGTGCGATTCCGGACGTTGGCCAATTCGCGATCACCCAGCGCGGAAACATCGCGACCATCCAGTTCGTAGCTACCGCCACTGGGCGAATCGAGGCAGCCCAGGATGTTCATGAGGGTCGATTTGCCCGAGCCCGACTGCCCCATGATCGCGACAAACTCGCCGCGCGCGATGGCCAGGTCGATGCCGAACAGCACCGGCACGTCCATGGCGCCCGCCGTGGCGTAATGCTTGGTAATGCCGGTGAGGCGGATGAGCGGCGCCATCGTCGGCGCCTAGAAGAGGCGCATGCGGAACGTTCCCGTATCCTGCGCCGCACTCTTCCCGACTTCCCGCAGAATCACCTGGTCCCCCACTTTGAGTTCTTCGCCGGTGAGCTCGACAAAACGATTGTCGGTGATGCCGGTCTTGATTTCGACTGGTGTCGGCTTGCCGTCCTCGCCCAAGCGATACACTTTGGCGCCGCGCTGCGCCTGGGGCGGCCGCCCGCCGCTGGTCGCACCGCCGCCATTGGCCGCGCGCGCCCGGTCGTTGCCCGCGGCAGGCACGCCGCGGCGCCCTTGGGCGCCGTCTTCGGGCGGAGCCGCTTTGGCCTCGTCGCTGGGCCGAAACCGCAGCGCCACCGCCGGCAGACGCAACACGTCGTCCTTGCGCTTGACCACCACGTTGACGTGCGCGGTCATGCCCGGCAGCAACAACCCGGAATCGTTGTTGACCGCGATCACCACATTGTAGGTGACGATGTTCTGTTGAATGGTGGGATTGATACGCAACTGGCGGACGCGGCCCACGAACTCGCGTTCCGGAAACGCATCGACGTTGAAGCGCACCGGCTGGCCCTCCTTGAGGGCCCCGATATCAGCCTCGGCCACGCTGGTATCGATCTGCATTTGCTGCAAATCGCGGGCGATCTGGAATAGTGTGGGGGTTTGGAAACTCGCCGCTACGGTCTGGCCGACGTCGATGCTCCGGTTGACGACCACGCCGGCGATCGGCGAACGAATGACGCTGTACCCAAGATTGGCCTGGTCGCGCTGCAACTGCGCTTCATAGACGCCGACCTGGGCGCGGGCGCTTTCGACTTCCTTGGCCGACTGGTCGAGCACGGCGGCAGACACGAAGCCCTTGTCCACCAGTTCGCGATTGCGCTTGAGGGTGCTGTCGGCGAGCGCCAGCGCGGCCCGGGCATTGCGCAAGTTGGCCTCGGTCTGCTGGATTTGCGCCTTGAGCAGCACCGGGTCAAGTTCGGCGAGAACTTGTCCCGCCTTGACCGGTTGGTTGTAATCAGTGTGCAGCCGCAAGACCGTGCCCGAGATCTGGGTGCCGACATTGACCACAGTCACCGGATTCAAGCTGCCATTGGCGTTGATTTGCTGGACGATGCTGCCGCGATCGACCGCCGCGCTGCGGTACTGCGGCTTGGCTTTTTGTTCGCCGCGCTTGTGCCACCAGTAGTACCCGCCAGCCGCAAGCGTCAGCAGCACGACGACGGTGATCAATCGGCCCCAGATGGGTCGAGTCATTTTAGCAACCCCCTTTTCGCGGACCCGCCCGATGCTTCGGACGACCGCCCTGCCCAATCGGCATGGCGCCTGCCACGCCGATGCATGAACTTCATCGTGCCCGTTCCCTCAGTCCCGCCGCGCTCCCTGGCCGGGAGAGACAGTGGATTTCGATGTCACTGCGCGACGTTCGCCCTAGGCCGACGCCGCTCAAATCAGGGTTGATCATTCCGGCGAAAGCCGGAACCCGACCCACTCAACCAACTGAACGCCGGTCCTCGCCGAGGTGACGGCAATAATCCGCGTCGACCCAATCGACAGTTCCTTCAACCGGCACGCTTGGCGCTCTTTTGCTCCTCGAAATCGGCTTTGAGCGTCCGCAACCGCGCGCCGACTACGGAAAGCAGGTAGAAATCCCCATCGTTGCTGTTCAGAGCAAGTTCCATCTGCTCTACCGCGCCCTTGAGATTGCCGCGCCAAGCGTAGTATTCGCCTTGGTGGCGGTGTTGCAGGGCGCGTTTGTCGAGCGCCGCATAGCCGCGCGCGGCAAGCTGGTGCAAGTGGCCGTCGCGCGGGTACCGCTGCAATTGCTCGGCGAGAAATTCCACCGCCGGCTTGGCTTGCTTGTCGCGCAACAGCGCCTCGGGATAGTCGTAAACGAGTTGCAGATGACTGGGAAAGAGCTTAAGGGCACTCTGGTAGCGCGCGATGGCCGGTTTCACCTTGCCCGACTGCAGCAACAATTGCCCGGCGAGCGCCTCGATCATCGGGTGCTTGGGGTGGCTCTGCTCCAGCACTTTCAGCTCGCGTTCGGCGCGCGCGTAGTCTTGCCCACGCAGCAGTGCGGCCACCAGGCCGTAGCGGGTGGCGCCTTCGTGATTGAATTTGCGTTCCTTCAGGGCGAGCTCGAAATGGGCGACCGCGGCGCGGTCCTCACCCTGGTAGCTCTTCGCCAAGGCGCGCACGAAATGGAATTCAACGCTGTCTTTCACTTGCCGATAGGGCTTATCCTGCACCCGGTCGAGCGCTTCGGCGATACGCTCGCTGGTGATGGGGTGGGTACGTAAATAGCCCGGCGTCTTGCCGCTGTCGTTGGCGCGGGTCGCCCGCTGCAGGCGTTCCATGAAACTGGCCATGGCGCGGGCGTCGAATCCGGCCGCTTCGAGCACTTGCAGGCCAATGCGGTCGGCCTCGCGCTCGTGTTCACGAGTGAAATCGAGTTGCGACTGGATGAGCCCGGCCTGCGAGGCCATGACCAGCCCCTGGGCCACTTCGGGGTTGGAGCGCGCGGCCAGGATCGCCAGCGCCAGCGCCGCCATGGACACCAGTCCGGCCTTGGACTGCGAATCGATCATGCGAGCGATATGGTTCTGACTGACGTGGCTGACTTCATGCGCCAGCACCCCAGCGAGTTCGGATTCGGACTGTGCCAGCAACAAGAGCCCGGCATTGACACCGATGTATCCGCCCGGCAGGGCAAAGGCATTGATGGCAAAATCATTGACCGCAAAAAACTCAAAATCGCGCTTGGCGCCGGGAATGGCGCCCGCCAGGCGCTGGCCCAGCTCATTGAGATAGGCGTTGATTTCCGGATCGTTGAGATAAGCGCCGGAGAGCCGCAATTCGAGCATGGCCGACTCGCCCAGCTTCTTCTCCTGCGCGGGGGAGAGGATCGCTTGAGAGGCATCGCCCAGATCGGGAAGAGCCTGCGAAATGGCTGAGGGAGCTGCGCCGAGGGCCAACACGCAGGAGCAAGTGACGAGCAAGGACAAGGAGCAACGAAGGGGCATGGTGCTATGATTGGGCGGTATTAGCGAAGTTCAGCGGGGCCAGAATGCCTGACAAAGATTTACATTTTACCCATTTCGACGCCGCCGGGCAGGCGCACATGGTGGATGTCGCCGCCAAGGCCGAAACCCACCGCGTGGCGCGGGCGCGCGGACGTATTCGGATGCTGCCTCAAACCCTGGCCATGATCGAGAAGGGGGGGGCCATGAAAGGCGACGTTCTGGGCGTCGCCCGGCTGGCCGCCATACAGGCGGCGAAGAAGAGCGCGGAGCTCATCCCTTTGTGCCACCCGCTGCCGCTCACCCGGGTGGCAGTAGAGTTTGGTATCGATCGCGCCGCCAGCGAGGTGAGCATCGAAGTCACCACCGAAACGTTGGGCCGCACGGGCGTGGAAATGGAGGCGCTGACCGCCGCCAGCGTTGGTTTGCTAACCATCTACGATATGTGCAAAGCGGTCGATCGCGGTATGGCGATGGTCGAGATCAGTCTCATGGAAAAATCCGGCGGCAAGTCCGGGTATTGGCGGGCCGGCGGGGCCTAGAGAAACGCTGACTGAAACCGTCACGCCGACCTAGGCCGGTATCCCCCAGGTTGAATTTCCTGGATTCCGACTTTTGCCGGAATGACCAATTTGCGGGAGATCGGGTACAAAGTGCGCATCCTATTCGTTGAGGACTATCCGCCACGGGTGCGCTACGGCGCCGGCCTGCCGCGGGCACGGGCCATCATCGAGGCGCTGGTGGCGCAGGGCCATGCAGTATCGCTCTATGCCTGTTTTGGATTTCGGGGCGTATCGCGCACCGAGGTGACGGAGGAGCTTTCGTCCGCGGTCGAAGTGCTGGAATCGACCGGCCCCCAAGACCTGTTGCCACAGCTCGCCAAGGCGGCGCAGCGCTACGATCTGATCTGGGTCTGCCGCCGGCACCATATGGCGCACATCGTCGATTTATTCAAAAAGTCCCCCGCCCTCGCCCTACCTCCATTAGTCTACGACACCGAGGCATTGTCCTTTCTGCGTGAGCTACGGGCCTTGAAAGCGCGCGGACAAGCCGCGCCCCCGGAGCTGATCGAAAGGCACGCGCAACTCGAGCTGGCGCTGGCAGAGGCGGCCCAGGCGGTGGTCACGGTATCGACGGAAGAGCAGGCTTTCTTTCATCGGCGCGGCTATCCACGAGCTTTTCTGATCGCCACGGCGGTCGCCGCACGCGCGCAAACCCCGGGCCCGGATTTGCGCCAGGGGCTCCTGTTCGTCGGCGCTGTCAATCATGACAGCGAACCGAACCCTGATGCCCTAAAGCATTTTCTTGGTGAAGTCTGGCCGCGCCTTCGGCGCACCCGGCCTTGCACTTTGCGCATCGCCGGCTGGGGCACCGACCGTTCGCTACTAGTGCGCCGGCTAGCAGGCCCCGGCGTCGAGATCTTGGGTCCGGTCGAGGACCTCGCACCTTGGTATGACCAGGCACGCGTATTCATCGCCCCGACCCGCTTTGCCGCCGGAATCCCGCTCAAGGTCATCGAGGCGGCCGCGCACGGATTGCCGGCGGTGGTGACGCCGCTGCTGGCCGGGCAACTCGGCTGGCAGCCGGAAGTCGAACTGCTGACCGGCCAGAATGCGGCGAGCTTTGCCGACAGCTGTCTGTGTCTCATGGAGGACGATGCGCTTTGGACCCGCATTGCCAAGGGCGCGCGGCAGCGCGCGGCAACTCAGTTCAGCCACGAGGCGCTGCATGAAAGCGTGCGTGAAGTGCTGGCGGCGGTTGCCGGAGCGCCGCGCTGATTGATTTGGCGAGTTGGTTCCGGAGCCGGTTGTCCAACGCGCGTCAAGACGCTGCTGGACCAGCCACGAGACCCGCGGCGCCGCACGCGCCAAAGCCCAGCCTCAGACCAGTCTCGCCGCGGTTTTCCGCCGAGGCGCGTCCGCTCTGCGGCTTCTACGTACGACGCCACGGCCCACCCTCTGCTATAGTCGCAGACAACCCACTTGTCAGCCCGAGTCGCCCTCATGGATCAAGACATTCGCGCCGCCGCCCTCGAATACCACCGCCTGCCCACGCCGGGCAAAATTTCGGTGCAGCCCACCAAGCAGCTCGTCAACCAGCGTGACTTGGCGCTCGCCTATTCGCCCGGTGTTGCGGCGGCCTGCGAGGAAATCGTGCGTGATCCGCGCGAGGCCTCCACCCTCACCGCCCGCGGCAACCTCATCGGCGTGGTCACCAATGGCACCGCGGTGCTGGGCCTGGGGCCCATCGGGCCGCTGGCCGCCAAGCCGGTGATGGAAGGCAAAGGCGTGCTCTTCAAGAAGTTCGCCGGCATCGACGTCTTCGACATCGAAATCGCCGAACTCGACCCGGACAAGTTGATCGACATGATCGCCGCGCTGGAACCCACTTTCGGCGGCATCAACCTCGAAGACATCAAAGCACCGGAGTGTTTCTACATCGAGAAGAAGCTCCGCGAGCGCATGAAGATTCCGGTTTTTCACGATGACCAGCATGGCACCGCCATCATCGTTGGTGCGGCGGTCTTGAACGGGCTTTCGGTGGTGGGCAAGGATGCTGGCGCGATCAAGCTCGTCGTCTCCGGCGCGGGTGCCGCGGCGCTCGCTTGCCTCGACCTCTTGGTGAGCCTGGGCGTCAAGCGCGAGAACATTTGGGTCTCCGACATCAAGGGCGTGGTCTACCGCGGCCGTGTCGAAGAAATGGACGACAACAAAGCCCGTTACGCCCAGGACACGACCGCGCGCACCTTGCCCGAAATCCTCCCCGGGGCAGACGTGTTCCTGGGCCTTTCGGCGGGCAAGGTGTTGAAGCCCGAATGGCTCGCCGGCATGAACGACAAGCCCTTGATCCTGGCGCTTGCTAACCCCGAACCGGAAATTCTCCCCGACCTCGCCAAAGCGGCGCGACCCGACGCCATCATCGCCACGGGGCGCTCGGATTACCCCAATCAGGTCAACAACGTCTTGTGCTTTCCCTTCATTTTTCGCGGCGCGCTGGACGTGGGTGCGACCAGTGTCACCCACGAAATGAAGCTCGCTGCGGTGCGAGCCATCGCCGAGCTGGCGCGCGCCGAGCAATCGGACATCGTGGTCTCGGCCTATGGCGCCGAGGGCGGCAGCTTCGGCCCGGAATACCTCATCCCCAAACCCTTCGATCCGCGCCTCATCGTCAAGATCGCGCCCGCGGTTGCGCAAGCGGCCATGGACTCGGGTGTCGCCACCCGGCCCATCAACGACTTTGCCGCCTACCGCGAGCAGCTCACCCAGTTCGTGTACCACTCGGGCCTCTTGATGAAGCCGGTATTCACCGCGGCGAAGAAGGCGCCCAAACGCATCGTTTACGCCGAAGGCGAAGATGAACGGGTGCTACGCGGCGTGCAAGTCGTGGTCGATGAGGGCCTGGCGCGACCCATCCTGATCGGCCGCCCCGCCGTGCTCGAACGCAATATCGAGCGCCTGGGGCTGAGGCTCAAACCCGGCAGCGATTGCGAAATCGTCAACCCGGAATACGATCCGCGCTATCGTGACTACTGGAACGACTACTACCGGCTCACGCAAAGGCGCGGCGTTTCGGTGCAGTACGCCAAGATCGAAATGCGCCGCCGACACACTCTGATCGGCGCCATGATGATCCACCGCGGCGACGCCGACGGCATGCTCTGCGGCACCTTCGGCACCTACGCCCTGCACCTGCACTACGTCGATCAGGTCATCGGGTTGCGGCCCGGCGTGCGCGAATACGCCGCCATGAACGCGCTGATGCTGCCCAAGCGCACGGTGTTCATCACCGACACCTACGTCAACGTCGACCCCAGCGCCGAGCAGCTCGCTGAAATCGCCCTGCTCGCCGCCGAGGAGATCCGCCGCTTCGGCATCACGCCCAAGCTCGCCCTCTTGTCGCACTCCAGTTTCGGCAGCTACGAAGACGCCTCGGCGCGCAAGATGCAAGACACCTTGGCGCTACTCAATGCGCGTGCCCCCGAGCTCGAAGTCGATGGCGAAATGCACGGCGACGCCGCGCTCTCGGAAAGCGTGCGCTTGGCCTCCTTCCCGAATTCGCGCCTCAAAGGCGAAGCGAATCTTTTGATCATGCCCACGCTCGACGCCGCCAACATCTCCTTCAACCTCCTGAAGCAAGCCGCCGGAGATGGCGTCACCCTGGGCCCCATACTTCTGGGTGCGGCCAAGGCGGTGCATATCCTCACCCCCACCGCCACGGTGCGGCGCATCGTCAACATGACGGCGCTGGCGGTGGTGGATGCGGGGGGGAGTCGCTAGCCGGCTACTGCGAAGCGAGCAAACGAATCCACGGGGGCCGTCTGCCGCCCCTTGGCAGGCACGAAGCGGGCGGCGCGGTGGGGAGGCCGGCCATTTCGCTATCGTGCCGCTTGCGAAAGCGATTGCACAGGGCAATAGTGACAGCATTGCCGCCAATTCTATGGGATGCTGCTATGGCCGTCGTCACTGTCCGCAATCTTCCTGATGAAGTGCACCGGGCCTTAAGAGTGCGCGCCGCGCAACATGGGCGCAGCACCGAGGCCGAGATCCGCGATATTTTGGAGCAGGCGGCCAAGCCCGAAGGGCGATTGAAACTCGGTTCTCTGCTGACCGCCATCGCCCGAGAAGCGGGCGGGCTCACCGAGGCGGAAGCCGAGCGCATCAACAAATTGCGCGATAAGGCGTCGGCGGAGCCGATGGGGTTGGAATGATCCTCATCGACACCAATGTGATTTCTGAGTTATGGAAGATTGATCCGAATGCCCGGGTATGGGCCTGGCTCGATGCGCAAGCGGTCGAAACACTCTTTTTGTCGGCGATCACCGCAGCAGAGTTGCGTTTTGGCGTTGCAATGATGCCGGAAGGCAAGCGGCGGGCGGTTTATCAGGACCGCTTGGAGCGCGAGGTGCTGCCGGTGTTCGCCGGACGAGTACTGCCATTCGATCTCGATGCCGCCCAGGCTTTTGCGACGCTAATGGCACGCGCGAAGGCCGCCGGCAAGGCGATTTGCCAGGCCGACGGCTATATCGCGGCTACGGCTGCTGCACGTGCCTTAACAGTCGCCGCGCGCGACGTGGCGCCCTTCCAGGCGGCCGGGCTCACCGTGGTTAATCCCTGGGACGTCTGAGGCAAGGATGGTGTGTCCAGCAAACGTCCATTGGGCGACGCGCCGTTCCTTTTTTCGCGCTTGCGCAAATACCAAGGAGTTGCAGCGCTTCCAGCACCTACTCATCAGTCAGTAATCGAGGCGACACTTGGATGCTTGAAGAAGGAACGCACCAAGCCGCGACCACCGCCGATTTCGGCAAGCTGAGCGCCTATGCGTTCCTCGAGATTCTCGCCCGATCGCAGCGGTCGCCGCGCGTTACCAGTGCGCTTGGCCAGCGGTTGGTCGTGAACTCGGCACGCGTGCGCCTCGCCTTTTTCCCGAATTCGCGCCTCAAAGGCGAAGCGAATCTCCTGGTCATGCCCACACTCGACGCCGCCAACATCTCCTTCAACCTCCTGGAGCAAGCCGCGGGAGATGGCGTCACCCTAGGCCCCATACTGCTGGGTACGGCCAAGGCGGTGCACATCCTCACCCCCACCGCCACGGTGCGACGCATCGTCAACATGACGGCGCTGGCGGTAGTGGATGCGGGGGGGAGTCGCTAGCTGGTCTTTGCGTGCAACAAGGCGCGAGTTCCTTGGATTGATTGCTCGTCCGATGGTCCGACGAGGACTGGCCCAGTTCGCCCAGCCGCATTGATTGCCGATCGAAGGCAGGTCCTACAATGGAAGTTTATCGGACTTTGGTGTGGGCCTGACGGTCGTTTCACCATGGCACAACTCCTTCCCCCTTGATGGGGGAAGGCGGGGATGGGGGTGATGTCGGACTGAGCCAATGCTGCCGCCCCCATCCCAGGGGGCGGGAGTACGGCGCGTACTGACACGGCGCTTCCTACCCACCGAAAACCCAGAAGACCCATATTTTCGGTATGAACCACTTCCATCCGCCAAACCCACCCAGTTTCTGCGGCGCCGACAATCAGTCTCGAAACGCGGTGTACGGACACGACCGCCGCCGCTGAGGCCGCTTCTACAATTCAAGCCGAACGCCAGCCTCGCATCGAGGTACGAGCCGAACGCTCACCCTACGCGAGGGTCTTGGCCACCAACTGCGCCCGATTCTTTGCCCCGGTTTTGCGATAGAGCTGCTCCAACTGAGTCTTCACCGTCGCGGCGCTTTTCTTGAGGCTCATGGCGATCTCGCAGTTGGTCTTACCCTGATGCAGGTGTTCCAGCAGCTCGCTCTCCGCCTTGCTCAACCCCAAGGCATTGGCGTTCTTGGTTACGCCCTGCCCCTGCCCGGCAGACGCAAGCCATGCCTCATGCACCGGCAGCGTTGCCAATTCACGCACCGCCCGCGGGCAACGCGCGAGGGTGCCCTCGAAATCGAAAAGCGCCAAAAACGTAAATCGCCCTTCGAGCGGCGCAAGCAGGCCATCCACCAGGCAGTTGCGAAAACCGGCGCTTCTAAAATTGGCTCGCCACAAAGCGTCTTGTATGCCTCCCAGTGCGGGCCACTCCAGCAGCAAAGGAGCGCGGTGCTGGTTCCACAAATGCAAGGCGGGACTGCGCAGTTCCCTGCCGGGCGTGGAGAGGCGCTCAACGTACGCCTCATCGAGATTGCCACGAATCACTCGATCGACGACCAAGCCCGTCAGATGCACCGTGCCGATGCCGAATAACGCCGCGCGGTGGGGCAGGTGGGCGTGCAGGGTGAGCCTGGCCCACGCTGCCAGGTCATTCTCCGAGCGCAGCGTGGCCGCTTGAGCACCCGGGCGGGCCGCCGTTTCGACTCGGTGATTGCAACTCTTCGGACACTGCGCACCGGCGACCCAGGGGCACGCTTGCGTTGCCTCCGCCAGGGCTTGCGCCGGATTACCCGGCGACACTCGGCGCCTTTCCTTCAGTATCAATTGTTGTTCGAGCGGCATTGCGGCCTCGCGCATGATGACGTCCTCACTCCAAACATTGCGAAATCCTGTCGTCCCCAAGACGGCGAATTCTGCTGCT
>JACPUX010000033.1 GCA_016192065.1 Betaproteobacteria bacterium | reverse complement strand
GCGCAGGAGGTGCAGTTGAAATGGCCGAACGACATCCTGACCGGCCAAAGCGAGCCGGGCAGCCAGCGCAAGCTGGGCGGCGTGCTGATCGAGGCGCAGGGCGATATGCTCGGGCCGAGCGCGGTGGTGATCGGCATCGGCCTGAATTGCTCCCTGCCGGAAAATCTCATGTGCCAGATCGACCAGCCCGCCGGCGCGCTGGATGAAATATGCCGGGACATGCCTGACCGCAACCGGCTGCTGGCCGCCGTGCTGCAGGAACTGGCCGGCATACTGCGGCAATTCGCGCAGGAGGGCTTTGCCGCGTTCGGCGATGAATGGGAGCGCTACCATATCCACCAGGACCAGACAATCCAGCTGCGCATGGCTGACGGCTCGGTCGTGACCGGGATTGCGCGCGGGGTCGGCGCAGGTGGTGAGCTGCGCCTGGAAACCGCAGAGGGAATGCGCCAATTCAATTCCGGCGAGGCGGGAAGGCTGCGATGAGACTGCTGATCGACGCGGGCAATACGCGCATCAAGTGGGCGCTTACGGACGGCAGCAACTGGCTGCGAAGCGGCGCCCTGCCTGTCGAGCAGGCGGCCGGACTGCCGCACCAGTTCGCCGGGCTGCAGGATGTCCGGCAAACCTGGGTGAGCAATGTCGCCGGGGAAGGGGTTGCGCAGTGCATCCGTGATGCCTGCGCGTCCGCCCAGCCCTGTTTTGTCGTCGCGCGGGAGGCGCAGTGCGGCGTGCGCAACGGTTATTCCAGCCCTGCGCAACTGGGCAGCGACCGTTGGGCGGCCCTCATCGCGGCCTGGCATCTGGTGCGCGGGGCGTGCCTGGTGGTGAACAGCGGCACGGCTACCACGGTCGATGCCCTGTCGGCCAAGGGGGAATTCATCGGCGGGCTGATTTTGCCAGGTGTGGAGCTGATGCAGCGCAGCCTGTGCGGCGCAACCGCGCAGTTGCAGGCAATGAAAGGGAGATATGCGCCATTTCCGCTGAATACCGCCGACGCGCTCTATAGCGGCGCGCTGCAGGCCAGTTGCGGCGCAATCGAGCGGCAGCACGCGCTGCTCGGTGATAACGTTGTGCCGGTCGTGCTGAGCGGCGGGGCGGCCGAGGCACTGCGGGATCGGCTTAACGTGCCGCTGCGCATCGTGGATAATCTGGTTCTTCAGGGTCTATTGTTGATCGCACAGGAAGCGAACGCGTGATGAAAGCATTGGTCTGGATTTTGTTGCTGGTAAATGTGCTCTTCTTTGCGGCGATGAAGTGGGGCGGGCTGCTGATCGCCGATGAGCAGGCGGTGCAGGCGCAACCCCCGCTGCATGAGGAGAAGATCGGCCTGCTGGGCGCGCCGCAAGGCAAGCCGGCCGCCGCATTGCCCGCCTCCGCTCCGGCCGCTGCGCCCGCTTCGGCGCCTGCGGAGGCGACTGCGCCGCTCGCGGCCAGGCCGGCGGCCGCCTGCATGGAATGGGGCGAGTTTTCGGGCGCCGACCTGGCGCGCGCAACGTCCGCCCTCGCGGCAATGCAACTGGGCGGTAAATTGAGCCAGCGCGACGTCGAATACGCCATAGGCTACTGGGTGTATATCCCGCCGCAGAAGGACAAGGCTGCGGTAAACCGGAAAATCGCCCAGCTCAAGGCGCGCGGCGTCGAGGAGTATTTCGTCGTATCGGAAGCGCCCTGGCTGAACGCCATCTCGCTGGGCGTGTTCAGGACGCGGGAGGCGGCGCAGCATTTTCTAGATGAGCTGCAGCGCAACAAGGGGGTGCGCAGCGCGCAGATCGGCGAGCGCGCCAGCAAACTCAAGGCGACCATCTTCGTGCTGAACGGGCTGGATGCCGCAACTGCGACCAGGCTGGCTGAAATACATAAGGATTTTGCCGGAAGCGAGCTTAAGGATATTGCCTGCGCGCATTGACAAGGCAGGGCGAAATCTGGAGAATGCCGCGCTCTTCGCGGTGATATAGCTCAGTTGGTTAGAGCACAGCACTCATAATGCTGG
>JACPUX010000037.1 GCA_016192065.1 Betaproteobacteria bacterium | reverse complement strand
TGAACAGTTCGAGCGCCATCTTCTTCGGCAGGCCGCACTGATGCAGCTTGAGCTCTGGACCGACGACGATGACCGAACGGCCCGAATAATCGACGCGCTTGCCGAGCAGGTTCTGGCGGAAGCGGCCGCCCTTGCCCTTGATCATGTCGGCCAGCGACTTGAGCGGGCGCTTGTTGGCGCCGGTCATGGCCTTGCCGCGGCGACCGTTGTCGAGCAGGGAGTCGACGGCCTCCTGCAGCATGCGCTTCTCGTTGCGCACGATGATCTCGGGCGCCTTGAGCTCGAGCAGGCGCTTCAGGCGATTGTTGCGGTTGATGACGCGCCGGTACAGATCGTTCAGATCCGACGTGGCGAAGCGGCCCCCGTCGAGCGGCACCAGCGGGCGCAGATCCGGCGGCAGCACCGGCAGCACTTCCAGGATCATCCACTCGGGCTTGCTGCCGGAGTGCTGGAAGCCTTCCAGCCCCTTGAGGCGCTTGGCGATCTTCTTGATCTTGGCCTCCGAGCCGGTCGTCTCCAGCTCCTTGCGCAGGCCGTCGATCTCATGGTTGACGTCGAGCGTGCGCAGGAGCTCGCGAATGCCCTCCGCACCCATCGCCGCAGTGAAGTCGTCGCCGTATTCCTCGACCTTGGCGAGATAGTCGTCCTCCGACAGCAGTTGGCCTCGGCTGAGAGGCGTCATGCCGGGGTCGACCACCACATAAGCCTCGAAGTAGAGCACGCGCTCGATGTCGCGCAGCGTCATGTCGAGGACCATGCCCAGCCGGCTGGGCAGGCTCTTCAGGAACCAGATATGGGCGACCGGCGAGGCCAGCTCGATGTGCCCCATGCGTTCCCGGCGCACCTTGGAGAGGGTCACCTCGACGCCGCACTTCTCGCAGATCACGCCGCGGTGCTTCAGGCGCTTGTACTTGCCGCACAGGCACTCGTAGTCCTTCACCGGACCGAAGATCTTGGCGCAGAAAAGGCCGTCGCGCTCCGGCTTGAAGGTGCGGTAGTTGATGGTCTCCGGCTTCTTCACTTCGCCGTAGGACCAGGAGCGGATCTTCTCCGGCGAGGCGAGGCCGATGGTGATGGCGTCGAATTCCTCTTCCTGGGTGACCTGCTTGAACAGATCGAGTAGTGCTTTCATGTCTCAACTCCTCGTAGGAGATGGCTGTTCGGTGTATCTCGTGTCCTGCCGTCGGTCAGTAGCGCTCGAGGTCGATGTCGATCGCCAGGGAGCGGATCTCCTTGACCAGCACGTTGAACGACTCGGGCATGCCGGCGTCGATCTTGTGCTCGCCCTTGACGATGTTCTCGTAGACCTTGGTGCGGCCGGAGACGTCGTCGGACTTGACGGTAAGCATTTCCTGCAGCGTGTAGGCGGCGCCGTAGGCTTCCAGCGCCCACACTTCCATTTCGCCGAAGCGCTGGCCGCCGAACTGCGCCTTGCCGCCCAGCGGCTGCTGGGTGACCAGGCTGTACGGCCCGGTGGAACGGGCATGCATCTTGTCGTCCACCAGGTGGTGCAGCTTCAGGACATGCATGTAACCCACCGTGACGGGGCGCTCGAAGGCCTCGCCGGTGCGCCCGTCGCAGAGCGTCACCTGGCCGCTCGCCGGCAGGCCGGCCAGCTCCAGCATGTGTCTGATTTCCGTCTCGTGGGCGCCGTCGAACACCGGCGTGGCGAAGGGCACGCCGCTCTTCAGGTTGTCCGCCAGTTCCACGATCTCCTGATCGGCCAGGGAATCGATCTCCTCGCCCTTGCCGCTGGAGTTGTAGATCTTGTTGAGATATTTGCGGATCTCGGCGACCGCCGCGTGCTTCTTCAGCATCTCGCCGATCTTCAGGCCCAGCCCCTTGCCGGCCCAGCCGAGGTGGGTTTCCAGGATCTGGCCGATGTTCATCCGCGAGGGCACGCCCAGGGGGTTCAGCACGATGTCCACCGGCGTGCCGTCGGCCATGTGCGGCATGTCCTCGATTGGCACGATCTTGGACACCACGCCCTTGTTGCCGTGGCGGCCGGCCATCTTGTCGCCGGGCTGCAGGCGCCGCTTGACCGCCAGGTAGACCTTGACCATTTTCTGCACGCCGGGCGGCAACTCGTCGCCCTGGGTGAGCTTCTTCTTCTTCGCCTCGAAGGCCTGGTCGAAGTCGCGCCGGGTCTGCTCCAGGCTCTCGCGCAGGCTTTCGAGTTGGCCGGCCGCCTCGTCGTTGGCCAGGCCGATGTCGAACCAGTGGTGCGGCTCGAGGGACTCCAGGTAGGCTTTGGTGAGCTTGGTGCCCTTGGCCAGCTTCCTCGGGCCCTTGTTGGCCACCTTGCCGATGAGCAGGCGCTCGATCCGCGCGAAGGTGTCGCGCTCGACGATGCGCATCTGATCGGCGAGATCGGTCTTGTAGCGGCGCAGCTCGTCGTCGATGATCTGCTGGGCGCGCTTGTCGCGCTCGATGCCTTCGCGGGTGAACACCTGCACGTCGATCACCGTGCCGGACATGCCCGAGGGCACGCGCAGCGAGGTGTCCTTCACGTCGGAGGCCTTCTCGCCGAAGATGGCGCGCAGCAGCTTCTCTTCCGGCGTGAGCTGGGTCTCGCCCTTGGGCGTGACCTTGCCCACCAGCACGTCGCCCGCCTCCACCTCGGCGCCGATGTAGACGATGCCCGATTCGTCCAGGCGCGAGAGCTGCGATTCGCCCAGGGAGGCGATGTCGCGGGTGATCTCCTCGGCGCCGAGCTTGGTGTCGCGCGCCACCACCGTCAGCTCCTCGATGTGGATCGAGGTGAAGCGGTCGTCGGCGACCACGCGCTCGGAAATGAGGATGGAGTCCTCGAAGTTGTAGCCGTTCCAGGGCATGAAGGCCACCAGCATGTTCTGGCCCAGGGCCAGCTCGCCCATGTCGGTGGAGGCGCCGTCGGCGATGACGTCGCCCTTGGCGATGATGTCGCCCACCTTCACCAGCGGACGCTGGTTGATGTTGGTGTTCTGGTTGGAACGGGTGTACTTGATCAGGTTGTAGATATCGACGCCGACTTCGCCCTGCACCGTCTCCTCGTCGTTTACACGCACGACGATGCGGTTGGCGTCGATGTAGTCCACCGTGCCGCCGCGCAGGGCCTGCACCGCCGTGCCGGAGTCCACCGCCACGGTACGCTCGATGCCGGTGCCGACCAGGGCCTTCTCGGCGCGCAGGCAAGGTACCGCCTGGCGCTGCATGTTGGCGCCCATCAGCGCGCGGTTGGCGTCGTCGTGCTCGAGGAAGGGAATGAGCGAGGCGGCCACCGAGACGATCTGCCCCGGCGCGATGTCCATGTATTGCACGGTATCGGGCGTGGCCAGCGTGAACTCGCTCTTGTGGCGGCAGGACACCAGCTCGTCGATCAGCTTGCCCTTCTTGTCGAGCTGGGCGTTGGCCTGGGCGATGACGTAATTGCCCTCTTCGATGGCCGAGAGGTAGTCGATCTGGTCCGTGACGCGCCCGTCCGCCACCTTGCGGTAGGGCGTCTCCATGAAGCCGAACTGGTTGGTGCGGGCGTACAGGGCGAGCGAGTTGATCAGGCCGATGTTCGGGCCTTCCGGCGTCTCGATCGGACAGACGCGGCCGTAGTGGGTGGGGTGCACATCGCGCACCTCGAAGCCGGCCCGCTCGCGCGTCAGGCCGCCCGGGCCCAGGGCCGAGACGCGGCGCTTGTGCGTGATCTCGGACAGGGGGTTGGTCTGGTCCATGAACTGGGAGAGCTGGCTGGAGCCGAAGAACTCCTTGATCGCCGCCGAGATGGGCTTGGCGTTGATCAGGTCATGGGGCATCAGGTTCTCGCTCTCGGCCTGGCTCAAGCGCTCCTTCACGGCACGCTCGACGCGCACCAGGCCGGCACGGAACTGGTTCTCGGCCAGTTCGCCCACCGAACGCACGCGGCGGTTGCCCAGGTGGTCGATGTCGTCCACCTCGCCGCGGCCGTTGCGCAGCTCGACCAGGATGCGGATCACGTCGATGATGTCCGGGTTCGACAGGGTGCCCGCCCCCTCCAGCTCGGCGCGGCCGACGCGGCGGTTGAACTTCATGCGGCCGACGGCCGACAGGTCGTAGCGCTCCTCGGAATAGAACAGGCCGTGGAACAGGGTCTCGACGGCATCCTCGGTCGGCGGCTCGCCCGGGCGCATCATGCGGTAGATGGCCACGCGGGCGGCCAACTGGTCGACGGTCTCGTCGGTGCGCAGCGTCGAGGAAATGTAGGCGCCGCGGTCGAGGTCGTTCGTGTAGAGGGTGTGGATCGCGTCCACGCCGGATTCGCGCAGCCGGCCGAGCAGGCTCTCGGTGATCTCCTCGTTGGCGTTGGCCAGGATCTCGCCGGTTTCCGGATTGATGACGTTGTGGCCGATGATGCGGCCGAGGACGAAGTCCTCGGGCACGTGGATCTTCTTGATGCCGGCATCGGCCAGCTCGCGGATATGCTTCGCCGTGATGCGCTTGTCCTTGGCGACGACGACTTTGCCCGCCTTGTCCGTGATGTCGAAGCGGGCGACTTCGCCGCGCAAGCGCTCGGGCACCACCTCGAACTGGATGCCCTTCTTGGACAGGTGAAAGGCGTCGAACTCGAAGAAGGTGGCGAGGATCTGCTCGGGCGCCATGCCGATCGCCTTGAGCAGGATCGTCACCGGCATCTTGCGGCGGCGGTCGACGCGGAAATAGAGGTAATCCTTCGGGTCGAACTCGAAGTCGAGCCAGGAGCCGCGGTAGGGGATGATGCGGGCCGAGAAGAGCAGCTTGCCCGAGGAGTGGGTCTTGCCCCGGTCATGCTCGAAGAATACGCCGGGCGAGCGGTGCAGTTGCGAGACGATGACCCGCTCGGTACCGTTGATGACAAAAGAGCCCGTGGTGGTCATGAGCGGGATCTCGCCCATGTACACCTCCTGCTCCTTGACTTCCTTGATGGTCTCCTTCGGGGCCTCGCGGTCCATGATGACCAGGCGCACCCGCGCACGCAGGGGGCTGGCGAAGGTCAGGCCGCGCTGCTGGCACTCCTTGACGTCGAAGGCCGGTTCGCCCAGGGCGTAGTACACGAACTCCAGCCGCGCGTTGCCGCTGTGGCTGGAAATCGGAAAGATCGAGGTGAAGGCGGCCTGCAGGCCCTGGTTCTTGCGCACCGGCGGAGTCACGTCGGCCTGCAGGAAGGCCGTATACGACTCCAACTGGGTGGCCAGCAGGAAGGGCACATCGAGGACGCTCGCCCGTTTGGCGAAGCTCTTGCGGATGCGCTTTTTCTCGGTGTAGGAGTACGTCATGGTTGCTCCGGGGGTGAGAATTCAGACGTCGGAAGACAAAAGACAGCGCCGGGGCGAAAAAAATCCCGCGTCAGCGCTCTCTTTTGGCTACCGGTTCGCCGTAAATACTCCAAAAAATCAGGTTCGTACAAAGAGCAAAGGGCTGGCGGCCCAAAACCGCCAGCCCAGCCTGAAATGACCGGTTTACTTGATCTCGGCCTTCGCGCCGGCGTCTTCCAGCTGCTTCTTGATCGCCTCGGCGTCGGCCTTCGCGATGCCTTCCTTGACCGGCTTCGGGGCGCCGTCCACCAGGTCCTTGGCTTCCTTCAGGCCCAGGCCGGTCGCGGCACGCACGACCTTGATCACCTCGACCTTCTTCTCGCCGACGGCGGCCAGGACGACGGTAAACTCGGTCTGCTCTTCGGCGACCGGGGCGGCGGCGGCGCCCGGGGCGGCCACCGCCATGGCGGCGGCGGAAACGCCGAACTTCTCTTCGAACGCCTTCACCAGGTCGTTCAGGTCCATCACCGTCATGCCGCCGACGGCTTCCAGGATGTCTTCTTTGCTAATGGCCATGTTTTGTCACTCCAGATTCGAAATAGTTGGATTGGTCAGGCTGCCGCCTGTTCGCGCTGCCTGGCGAGGGCGCCGAGCGCGACGGCAAAGCCGGACACCGGCGCCTTCATGACGCCGAGCAGCTTGGCGAGCAGTTCTTCGCGGCTGGGGATCGAGGCGAGCGCCTGCACGCCCGCCTTGTCGAGCAGCCTGCCGGAATAGGAACCGGCCTTGAGCACGATCTTGTCGTTGCCCTTGGCGAAGTCCTGCAGCACCTTGGCTGCCGCCACCGGATCGGCCGAGATGCTGTAGATCAGCGGGCCGAACATCTGGTCGGCGAGCGGCGCGAACGAGGTGTCCGCAACCGCGCGCCGCGCCAGGGTGTTGCGCAGCACGCGCAGGTAGACGCCAGAGTGCCGGGCCTTGGCGCGCAACTGGGTGAGCGCGCCCACCTCGATGCCGCGATACTCGGCCAGGACGATGGTCTGGGCGTTGGCTACCTGGGCCGACACCTCCGCCACGATGGCTTTCTTGCTATCAAGATTGAGACCCATGAGGTCCTTTCTCCTTTCAAGTCCACACGCGGCGAACCAACCGCATTCGCCGCACCCACGGCGACCTGGATCAGGAGCATGGCCGCTTGGCGCGGACCGAAATCCTGTTCTGGGCACACCATCTGCGCAGGCCGCTTGCGCGCTTAAACCCTCGGGCCGTACCGCGCCTTCGGGCACCTGCGGTCTTTGACGATCTGCCGGCTCGGCTTGCGCTTGCCCGGCAGCCCAAAGTCCCGTCCCCGCGGAGCGGGGACTCAATTCTTTCCCCGCGGAGCAGGGACTCAATTCTTTCCCCGCGAAAGCGGGGACTCAATTCCTTCCCCGCCCAAGCGGGGATCCAATTCCTGCGCTACGCCGACAGGCTCGACTGGTCGACGCGCACCCCCGCCCCCATGGTGCTGGAGACGGAAATCTTCCTGAAATACTGGCCCTTGCTCGTCGCCGGCTTGGCCTTGTTCAAGGCGTCGATGAGCGCCGCGATGTTCCGCTGCAGCTGCTCGACGGAGAACGAGGCGCGGCCGATCGTGCATTGCACGATGCCGCCCTTGTCGGTGCGGTACTGCACCTGACCGGCCCTGGCGTTCTTCACTGCGCCGGCGACATCCATGGTCACCGTGCCGACCTTCGGGTTCGGCATCAGGCCACGGGGACCGAGGATCTGGCCGAGGGCACCGACGACGCGCATCGCATCCGGCGTGGCGATGCAGACGTCGAACTCGATCACGCCTTCCTTGATCTTCGCGGCGAGGTCGTCGAAGCCGACGATGTCGGCGCCGGCGTCCTTGGCGGCCTGGGCCTTGTCGCCCTGGGCGAATACGGCCACGCGGACCTTCTTGCCCGTACCGGCCGGCAGCACGACGGAACCGCGCACGGTTTGGTCGGATTTCTTGGCATCGACGCCGAGGTTCACGGCGACGTCCACGGACTCATCGAACTTGGCGGTGGCGCAGTCCTTGACCAGGGCCAGCGCCTCGGCGAGGGGGTAGGCCTTGCTGCGGTCCACCTTGGCGCGAACCGTCTTCAGTCGCTTCGAGAGCTTCGCCATGTCACATGCCCTCCACGGTGACGCCCATGCTGCGGGCGCTGCCGGCGATGGTGCGCATCGCCGCTTCGAGATCGGCCGCCGTCAGGTCCTTCATCTTGGCCTTGGCGATTTCCTCGACCTGGGCGCGGGTCAGCTTGCCCACCTTGTCGGTATGGGGCTTGGCGCTGCCCTTGTCCAGCTTCGCCGCCTTCTTGATGAGCACCGACGCCGGCGGCGTCTTCATGATGAAGGTGAAACTCTTGTCTGCGTAGGCGGTGATCACCACGGGGATCGGCAGACCGGGCTCCATGCCCTGGGTCTGGGCGTTGAACGCCTTGCAGAACTCCATGATGTTGAGGCCCCGTTGGCCGAGGGCCGGGCCGATGGGCGGGCTGGGGTTGGCCTTGCCCGCCGGCACTTGCAGCTTGATAAAGCCGACGATCTTCTTAGCCATGATGGCTCCTGTTAAGTGAGTGCTAACGCGCGTTCGGTCGCCCTACTGGCGCTCCTCTTCCGGGGAAATTACACCCGGGCCCAGAGGCCCGGAGGGCGGTCCCGGCCCCGTCCTATGCCTTCTCGACCTGCGAGAACTCGAGCTCCACCGGCGTCGACCGGCCGAAGATGGTCACCGCCACCCGCAGCTTGCTCTTCTCGTAGTTGATGTCTTCCACCGTGCCGTTGAAGTCGGTGAACGGGCCTTCCTTGACCCGCACCATCTCGCCCACCTCGTACAGCACCTTGGGCTTCGGCTTCTCGACGCCTTCCTGCATCTGCTGCATGATCTTGGCGACCTCCTTGTCGGAGATCGGTGTCGGCTTGGTCGCCGTGCCGCCGACGAAGCCCGTCACCTTGGCGGTGTTCTTCACCAGGTGCCATGTGTCGTCGTCCATCTCCATCTCCACCAGCACGTAGCCGGGGAAGAACTTGCGCTCGGAGATGCTCTTCTGGCCGGACTTCATCTCGATCACTTCCTCGACGGGCACCAGGATCTGGCCGAACTTGTCTTCCATGCCGGCGCGCCTGATGCGCTCCTGCAGGGCCCGTTGCACGGACTTCTCGAAGCCCGAATAGGCATGAACGACATACCAGCGTTTGGTCATGATTTCTTCCAGCCCAGGACCAGGTCATACAGGGCCCACTCCAGGCTTTTGTCGGTCAGCCACAGGAAAACAGCCATGAGGACGACGAAGGCGAACACCACGCCGGTGGTCTGCACGGTTTCCTTGCGCGCCGGCCACGCCACCTTCTTGGTCTCGGTCCAGGCCTCCTGGCCGAAGACGAAGAAGCGCTGACCCGGTTCGGTAAACCAGGCCACCGCCGTACCCGCGATCAGGCCCGCCAGGACGGACAGCACGCGCAGAATCAGCGCCGCCTCCCCCAGCAGGTAAAAACCCATGACACCCGCGGCAACCAGTGCCAACGCCAGCGCGAACTTGATTTTGTCAGCCATAAATTCGGTGAGGAGTGAGGGGTGAGGGGTCAAAACCGCAGGGGTCTACTCCTCACGCCTCACTCCTCACTCCTCACTAACTTGGCAGGGGCAGAGGGTCTCGAACCCCCAACCTTCGGTTTTGGAGACCGACGCTCTGCCAATTGAGCTATGCCCCTGCGGCAGAGACCGCGAAGCGCCCCCTACTCGTACAACTCGGGGCGCTTCCTGTTTCACGCTATCCTTACTCGATCACCTTGGCCACGACGCCGGCGCCCACGGTGCGGCCGCCCTCGCGGATGGCAAAGCGCAGGCCGTCTTCCATGGCGATCGGGGCGATCAGGCGCACCGTGATCGTCACGTTGTCCCCAGGCATCACCATCTCCGTGCCCGCCGGCAGCTCGATCGAGCCCGTCACGTCGGTGGTGCGGAAGTAAAACTGCGGCCGGTAGCCGTTGAAAAACGGGGTGTGCCGCCCGCCCTCGTCCTTGCCCAGCACGTAGATCTCGGCCGTAAAATGCGTGTGCGGGGTGATGCTGGCCGGCTTGGCCAGCACCTGGCCGCGCTCGACCTCCTCCCGCTTGGTGCCGCGCAGCAGCACGCCCACGTTGTCGCCCGCCTGGCCCTGGTCCAGCAGCTTCCTGAACATCTCCACGCCCGTGCAGGTGGTCTTGACGGTGGGGCGCAGCCCCACGATCTCGATTTCGTCGCCGACCTTGACGATGCCGCGCTCCACCCGCCCGGTCACCACCGTGCCGCGCCCGGAAATCGAAAAAACGTCTTCGATGGGCATCAGGAACGGGCCGTCAATGGCCCGCTTGGGCTCGGGTATGTAGCTGTCCAGCGCCTCGGCCAGCTTGAGAATGGAGCCTTCGCCCAGCTCGCCCTTGTCGCCTTCGAGCGCTTTCAGCGCCGAGCCCTTGACGATCGGGATGTCGTCGCCCGGAAATTCGTACTTGGACAGGAGCTCGCGCACTTCCATCTCGACCAGCTCCAGCAGCTCGGCATCATCGACCATGTCGCACTTGTTCATGTAGACGATGATGTAGGGCACCCCCACCTGGCGGGCCAGCAGGATGTGCTCGCGCGTCTGCGGCATCGGGCCGTCGGCGGCCGAGACCACCAGGATCGCCCCGTCCATCTGCGCCGCACCGGTGATCATGTTCTTCACGTAGTCGGCGTGCCCCGGGCAGTCCACGTGCGCGTAGTGCCGGTTCTTCGTCTCGTATTCGACGTGCGCCGTGTTGATGGTGATGCCGCGCGCCTTCTCCTCCGGCGCCGCGTCAATCTGGTCGTAGGCCTTCGCCTCCCCGCCAAACTTCGCCGACAACACCGTCGTGATCGCCGCCGTCAGCGTCGTCTTGCCATGGTCCACGTGACCAATCGTCCCAACGTTTACGTGCGGCTTCGTCCGTTCGAATTTACCCTTAGCCATGTCG
>JACPUX010000035.1 GCA_016192065.1 Betaproteobacteria bacterium | reverse complement strand
GGTGCTTGGCTGGCGCCCCCTTCGGGCGGCCAGGCGGGTTGGGGACGAACCCGCCCCCCGGCCCCCTCCCCGGGGGAGGGGGTGAGTGTGGTTCGCGGGCTGCGCCCGCTCCGGTGCTTGGCTGGCGCCCCCTTCGGACGGCCGGGCGGGGGCTTGGGCATAGGCCTGCGGCTTGGCTTTCAGGCGCGTTCGATGAATTCGATCTTGTAGCCGTCCGGGTCTTCGACGAACGCCAATACGGTTTTGCCGTGCTTCATCGGCCCCGGCTCGCGCGTCACCGTTCCGCCCAGCCGCTTGACCTCCTCGCAGGCGCGCGCGGCATCGGGCACGGCGATGGCGATATGGCCGAAGCCATTGCCCAGTTCGTAGGTCCCGGTGTCCCAGTTGTGGGTCAGCTCCAGTACCGCGTTCTCGGCCTCCTCGCCGTAGCCGACGAAGGCCAGGGTGAAGCGACCCTCGGGGTAATCCTGGCGGCGCAGCAGGCGCATATGCAGGACTTCGGTGTAGAACCTGAGGCTGCGTTCCAGGTCGCCGACCCGCAGCATGGTGTGCAGGATTCTCATGCTTTCTCCAGCAGTTTGAAATCGTCCGGGAGCGCGCCACATTCCGGACAGGACCAATCCGCGGGCAGTTCCTGCCAGCGCGTGCCGGGGGCGACGCCGTCCTCGGGCGCGCCCGGGGCCTCGTCGTAGACGTAGCCGCAGACGAGGCAGAGGTACTTGTTCATTTTCGGTCGGGGCTCGGGTGAATGCGGTAAAATGCCATTCTATCCTCAAGCCGGAACTCGCACCGCCGCGCCTCACACGGTGGTCCCGCTCCCCAATGTCCGCCACCGAAGCACCTGCCGATTTTCCCCCCGTAGTCATGACCTTTGCCGCCACCGATGGCACGGGTGGCGCCGGCCTGCAAGCGGATGTGCTGAGTCTCGCCAGCATGGGTTGCCACCCGCTGTCGGTGGTCACCGCGGTGACCGTGCAAGATACGCTGGGCGTCGAGGGACTGATGCCGATCAATGCCGACTGGGTTGCCGACCAGGCGCGCTCCCTGCTGGAGGACATTCCGGTCGATGCCTTCAAGATCGGGGTTGTGGGCAGCGTCGAAAACATCGCCGTGATCGCCGAAATCCTGGCTGACTATCCCGAGGTGCCGGTGGTTCTCGACCCGGTGCTCGCCTCGGGCCGTGGCGACGAGCTCGCCAGCGAAGAAATGCTGCAAGCCATTCGCGAGCTGCTGCTGCCCGTCACCACGGTGCTGACCCCCAACAGCCTGGAAGCCCGCCGGCTCGTCGCCGATGAGGAACAGGAGGACGACGATCCGGCGCTGGCCGATTGTGCCGCTCGGCTGATCGAGGAAGGCTGTGCCTATGTACTGGTCACCGGCACCCACGAAGCCACCGCGGAGGTGGTCAATCAGCTCTACGGCCGCGAGGGCCTGGTGCGCAGCGACAGTTGGCCACGCCTGAACGGGAGCTTTCACGGCTCCGGCTGCACCCTTGCTTCGGCGATTGCGGCGATGCTGGCCAACGGCCTGGAAGTTTCCGAGGCGGTAAAAGAAGCCCAGGACTATACCTGGCACACCCTGCATCGCGCCTATCGACCCGGCATGGGGCAGCACCTCCCCGACCGCCTGTTCTGGGCGCGTGACGACGACGAGGACGCGCCGGACGGCGAAACCCCGCCCGCGAACCAGCCTGATGTTCCCCCTCCCGCGCACACCCACTGAGGTCAAAGCGGTCCGCGGCCTGTATGTGGTGACCCCCGATGAAGACGACACCGGCCACTTGCTGCGTCTGGTCGGCGCGGCCATGGATGGCGGGGCGCGGCTGGTGCAGTACCGGAACAAGCGCGCCAGTCCGGCTCTGCGCCTCACCCAGGCATTGGGTTTGCAGGCGATTTGCCGGCAGCGTGGCGTTCCTCTGATCGTCAATGACGATCTGGACCTCGCCCAGAACATCGACGCGGAGGGCGTCCACCTGGGCCGCGACGACGGTTCTCCAGCGGCGGCGCGAACTCAATTGGGGAAAAAGCGTCTATTGGGCGTCTCATGTTACGACGATCTCGACGCGGCATACCGCGCGGTGGCCGACGGCGCTGATTACGTCGCGTTCGGCGCGGCTTTTCCCTCGAGCGTCAAACCCGATGCGGTGCGTGCCCCATGGGGGCTCTACACCCGGGCCAAGCGTGAGTTGGGCGTGCCGGTGGTGGCGATCGGCGGCATTACCGCGGAGAACGCGCCGCAGCTGGCCGAATGCGGAGTTGACGCGGTGGCCGTGATTTCAGCGGTGTTCATGGCCGACGATGTGGCTGCGGCAGCCAGCGCGATCGCGCGGTACTGGGCCTAAAGAATGGTATCCAGCAAAGGGCGATGGCGTGCTTCCGAATTCTGAACCTTCGCAAACCCCGCTCGTTTCGGTCATCGTGCGCAGCATGGGGCGTCCTCAGCTTGCGCAAGCCTTGGAGTCACTTGCCCAGCAGACCTACCTCGCGGCCGAGATTCTGGTGGTGGATGCGCGCGGCACGAATCGGCTCGGTCTTCCAAAGCGTTGCGGCAATTTCAACCTGCGGATGGTCAACCTGGGGCGTCCTCTGCTCCGCCCCGCAGCAGCCAATGCAGGGCTCGACGACGCGCGAGGGGAATTGATCACTTTTCTGGACGAGGACGATTTTTGCGATCCGGCACACCTCGCCACGCTTGCCGGGGCCCTGACGGGTGACCCGACGGTGGGACTCGCCTATGTCGGTCTGCGGGTCTTCGAGCAGGAAGATGCCGAGCCCGCGTTCGTACTTCACCTCGAGCATAGTTTGGAATTTCTGTTCGAAAGAAACTATTTGAATCTTCAAGCCGCCATGTTTCGCCGGAGTTTCGTCACCGCGGGACAGAGGTTTGATGAAGAGTTCGAAATCCTGGAGGATTGGGATTTTTTTCTGGGGCTCGCCTTACGGACCAGGTTTTTGCGGCTGGAATCGGTAACCGCGAATTATCGTGGCCACCTCGGAACTTCTGGTGCCGGAGGTGCAGGCAACCACGATCCGCAAGGACTGCAGCGCTACGTCAGCCAATTGCACAAGAAGTGGAACTCGATTGCTGACCCCTATCGCGAGCGCGCGCGCCAGTCCATAGAGAATGGTCTGCGGGCGCAACGGGCAGGGAATTGGGCCTTGGCGGAGCAACATTATGCTGAGGTATTGCTGCGCAACCCGCATGACCTCAACGCGCTGAATCTGGCGGGAATGGCGCGCCTGCGCTGCGGCGACTTCGGCCGCTCGCTGGTCCTGCTGAGGCGCGCGGTAGCGATCAAGAACGATGCCCCCGGCCTGTTCCATAACCTTGGATTGGCTCTGGAAGGTGCCGGAGAGCAAGTTCTTGCGCGCGCTGCGTTTGCCCAAGCGCTCCAACTCGACCCGGCGTTCGCCCCCGCCCGCATTGCGCTTCAAAGACACTCCCAAGCCATAGAAGGCGTGGTGCCATGAACTCCTCCGAACAACTCTTCGACCGCGCCCAGCGTTGCATTCCAGGTGGCGTGAACTCGCCGGTGCGCGCCTTCCGCTCGGTGGGCGGGGCGCCGCGCTTCATCGCGCGCGCCGAAGGCGCCTATGTGTGGGATGCCGACGGACGCTCCTACATCGACTACGTCGGCTCCTGGGGTCCGGCCATCCTGGGCCATGCCCATCCCGAGGTGGTGCGGGCGGTGCAGGAGGCGGCGGTACGGGGCTTGAGCTTCGGCGCGCCCACCGAAGCCGAGATCGAAATCGCGGAACTGCTCTGCGCCCTGTTGCCCTCGATCGAACTGGTACGGCTGGTCAGTTCCGGAACCGAGGCGACCATGAGCGCCATCCGCCTGGCCCGGGGCTTCACCCGGCGCGACCGGATGATCAAGTTCGAGGGCTGCTATCACGGCCACTCCGATGGCTTGCTGGTCAAGGCGGGCTCGGGCGCACTGACCTTTGGGCACCCGAGTTCCGGGGGCGTTCCGGCCGACATCGCCGCCCATACCCTGGTCCTCGATTACAACGATCTGGCGGGGGTCGCCGAGGCTTTTCGAACGTACCCGGAACAAGTCGCTTGCATCATCGTCGAACCGGTGGCCGGCAACATGAATCTGGTGGCGCCTGAGCCCGGCTTCCTCGCGGGTCTGCGGGAACTGTGCGACCAGCACGGCGCGGTCTTGATCTTTGACGAGGTGATGACCGGATTTCGGGTCGGCCCGCAAGGAGCGCAAGGACTCTACGGCGTCACACCGGACCTCACCACGCTGGGCAAGGTGATCGGCGGTGGCATGCCGGTGGCGGCTTTTGGCGGGCGGCGCGACATCATGTCCTGCGTGGCCCCGCTGGGACCGGTGTATCAGGCGGGAACGTTGTCTGGAAACCCGGTCGCCGTCGCCGCCGGGCTGGCCACCTTGCGGGCGCTCTCCAGGCCGGGTTTCTACGAGACCCTGGGCGAGCGGACGCAACAGCTCTGCCGGGGCTTGGCGCAGCTTGGCGAGGAATGCGGAGTGTCGATCAAGGCGCAGGCAGTGGGTGGAATGTTTGGTTTCTATTTTGCCGCGGCGCTGCCGCGCAGCTATGCCGCGGTGATGGCCTGCGATCGCGAACGCTTCAATCGTTTCTTCCACGCCATGCTGGAACGCGGCGTGTACTTCGCACCTTCCGCCTACGAGGCGGGATTTGTTTCCGCGGCCCATACCGCCGACGATGTTTCGGAAACCCTGCGCCGCGCCCGCGAGGCTTTGCGCGACGCGGTCTGAAACCGGTTGCAATATGCGGCTGTGTTAGAATCGCCGCTCTTTTTTGGACGGAACCAGGCCTTGGCGAAGCTTCTCGGAGAGATTCTGCAAGAGCGGGGCAAGCTCGACGCTGCCGGACTCGAACGCGCCCTGCGCCTGCAAGAGGGGTCGGAGCGCCAGCGTCTGGGTCAATTGCTGATCACCCTGGGGCTGGTCTCCGAGCGCGATGTCATGGAGGCGCTGGCCCAGCAACTCGACTTGCCTTTGCTGGACGCCAAGGCCTTTCCGGAGTTGCCCGTTCTGGAGGAGCGCGTTTCACACCGCTTCTTGAAAGACGCCCGGGTGCTTCCGGTGCGCGAGGACGAAGACGAGGTTGTGCTGGCCATGGCCGACCCGCTGGACCGTTATGCCATCGATGCGTTCCGCCTGGTCACCCAGCGCGAGGTCCGGCCGGTCATCGGCCTGCCCAATGAGATCGAGGCCGCCCTGGAGCGGCTTTACGGCAGCGGCAAGTCGGCCATGGGCCAGATTCTCGGCGATGCGGTGGAAACGCGCGTCGATGAGGGTGGACTCGATGCCGACATTCAGCAGTTGAAAGATCTCGCCTCGGAGGCCCCGGTGATCCGGCTGGTCAGCCTGATCATCACCCACGCTCTGGAAACGCGCGCTTCTGACGTTCACATCGAGCCTTTCGAGAATCGGCTGATCGTTCGCTACCGCGTCGATGGCGTTCTGCATGAGGCCGAATCGCCGCCACGACGCCTTTCCGCCGCCGTGATCTCGCGGGTGAAAATCATGGCCAACCTCGATATTGCCGAACGCCGCTTGCCCCAGGATGGCCGGATCCGTCTGCGCACCCAGGGCAAGGAGATCGATCTGCGCGTGTCCACCGTGCCTACCATGCACGGCGAGTCGGTGGTCATGCGGATTCTCGACAAGGGTGGTGTTGCCTTGGACTTCGAGCGCCTGGGTTTCGACGACGACGTGCTCGAGATTTTCCTTGGCGTACTGGACCAGCCCCACGGCATTCTGCTGGTCACCGGTCCGACCGGCTCGGGCAAGACCACTACGCTCTACACGGCGCTGGACCGTCTCAACAAACCTGAACTCAAAATTCTCACCGTCGAAGACCCGGTCGAGTACCAGATGGCCGGCATCAACCAGATTCAGGTCAAGCCCCAGATCAACCTGTCCTTCGCCAATGCCTTGCGGTCGATCGTGCGCCAGGATCCGGATGTGATCATGATCGGCGAAATCCGCGATCTCGAAACCGCCCAGATCGCCGTGCAGTCAGCGCTCACCGGCCACATGGTGCTGTCCACGGTGCATACCAATGACGCCCCCAGCACCGTGAACCGCCTTCTGGACATGGGGGTCGAAGACTACCTGCTCACCTCCACGGTCAACGGCATCTTGGCACAGCGCCTGGTGCGCACGCTTTGCACCGCCTGCCGCAAGCCGTATGTGGCGGTGCCCGAACTGGTCGAGCAGATGGGCCTGCATCGATTCAGTTCGACCAAGGAAATCGTGCTCTACCACCCCGGCGGGTGCGAGCAATGCGCCGGAACCGGATACATCGGCCGGGTCTCAATCATGGAAATGCTCTGCATGACCGATCCGATCCGCAGCCTGGTGATGCGTCACGCCACCGCGAGCGAACTGCGCGCCGAGGCGGTCAAGGAAGGCATGCTGACCATGTATGAAAACGGCCTGCGCAAAGCGGTGCGTGGGGTCACCACCTTCGAGGAAGTATTGCGCGTCACCCGGGAGGGTTGAGCCTGATGCCGCTCTATCGCTACAAGGCCGTTGATTCCGCTGGCGCAGTCACTGTCGGCGACTTCGAGGCACCACAGGAGTCCGCCGTGGTCGACCGCCTGCGAGACCTCGGCCTGATGCCCATTCGGGTCGAACAGGCGCAGCCGGGCAGTGGCGCTGCTTCGGGCATAGGCACCTCTAAACGGTCGCTGTTTGCTCGGCGGAGCATTTCCTCCGACGACCTCCTGGGCTTCACCCGCGAATTGGCGACGCTGCTCAAGGCCGGGCTGCCGTTGGACCGCGCTCTGCAAGTGCTGATCAACCTTGCGCCGGAAGGACCCTTGCGCGACTTGCAACAACAAATCCGCGACGATCTGCGCGGCGGCTCCTCGCTGTCCCAAGCGCTGGAAGCGCAGAAGGGATATTTTTCGCGCTTCTACATCAACATCGTGCGCGCCGGTGAGGCCGGCGGCGCTTTGCCGCTGGTCCTCGGGCGCCTGGCCGAATTCCTGGAGCGTGCGCGCGAACTGGGCGATACGGTCAAGTCGGCTCTGATCTACCCGGTGATCCTGGTGGTGGTTTCCGTCGCCGCGCTGATCGCCCTCTTGATCTTCGTGGTGCCGCAATTCCAGCAGATGTTTCAAGAGGCGGGCAAGGCCTTGCCGCTGGCCACGCAAATCGTTATTGCCGCGGGCGACTATCTGCGCAGCTACTGGTGGACCCTCCTTCTGGCGGCGTTCGTGCTGCGTTTGTGGTGGCGGGAGCAAATGTCCAAGCCGGCGACACGGGCCAAGTGGGATGGGCGGTTCCTGCGCCTGCCCCTGGTTGGAGATCTGGTCGCCAAGGTCGAGACCACCCGGTTTGCGCGGACCCTGGGCACCCTGCTGGGCAATGGCGTTTCGCTGCTCAATGGGATGCTGATCGTCAGGGAGACCCTGAGCAACACCGTGCTTGCCCAGGCGCTCGACGGCGTCATCGTCAAGCTGCGCGAGGGCCGGGGTTTGGGGCAGCCGCTGCTTGAAAGCGGGCTCTATCCGCCGCTGGCCATTCACATGATTCTGGTCGGCGAGGAGACCGGGCGGCTCGAAGAGATGCTGCTGCGGGTGGCCGAGGTCTACGACCGCGAAGTGCAAATTGCCGTGAAGCGCTTGCTGGCGCTCTTGGAACCCGCTTTGATCCTGGGGCTCGCGGCCATGGTCGGACTGATCATCATGTCCATCCTGGTGGCGCTGCTGTCGGTCAACGACCTGGCCATCTGAGATGCCGGCGGCGTCCCTGCCATCCCTGGCGCCAGCGACCGCGTTGGCGCTGCGCGCGCAAGCGGTGGTGCTCCTGGGCGAAGGCCGGCTGGCCGAAGCCGAACGCACCCTGCAGGTGGTCTTGCGCGAGCGGCCCGGCGATCCTGAGGCGCGTTACCTCTTGGGCGTGGTGGCGCTCCAGGCCGGCAACGCCGCCGCCGCGCTGTCCCTGCTGCTGCCCGCGGCGCGGGCCAATCCCGCGAACGCGCTGGCACAGTACAACGCCGCCATGGCGCTGGTGCTGGCCAACCGGTTCGGCGAAGCGGCGCAGTTGCTGCGGCAGGCGCTGACGCTGGACCCACGGCTCGGACCCGCCTGGAACAATCTCGGCAACATCCTCAAGGCCTTTGGCGAAATCGACCAAGCTACCCAGTGTTACGAACGGGCCATCGCCCTCGGGCCGGACGATCCCATACGCCAGAGCCACCACCTGATCTGTGTACATTACAGTGCCGGGTTCAGCCACGAACAGATTTTCTCCCTCCATCAACGCTGGGCTGAGCGGCATGCCGCGCGCCATTATCCGCCGCGGCCGCCGGTGCCCACTAATCCGGATCCGCGGCGTGCGCTCACCATTGGACTGGTCTCTCCGAGCTTCAATGGCAAGATCGTGGGCCAGTTTCTGCGCGGCTTGCTGCCGCAGTTGCACCTTCAAGGCCTGCGCCTCATCGCCTATTCGGCGACCCGCGAAACCGACGACATCACCGCCGCCATTCGCGCCAGCGTCGATCGCTGGCACGATATCACCGGGCTCGAAGATGCCGCCGCCGCCCAACTGGTGGCCGCCGACGGGGTCGACATCCTGATCGACCTCGCCGGGCATGCGCCGGGCAATCGGCTGCTCCTGTTCGCGCGCCAGCCCGCCCCGATACAAGTGAGCTGGCTCGACTATTTCGACACCACCGGGCTGGCGATCATCGACTATTTGATCACCGATGCCCGGACCACGCCGATCGACTCCCCGCAGCGTTTTTCGGAACAGCTACTGCGCCTACCCGAGACGCGCCTGTGCTGGACCCCGCCGGATTTCGCCCCGGAGGTGGCGCCGGCGCCCTCCACCAACCGGGGCTACATCACCTTCGGCAGCTTCAACCGTGCCGACAAGCTCAACCCGGAATTGCTCGGTCTTTGGGCGCGAATTCTCGAGCGTGTGCCCGACGCGCGCCTGCTGCTGAAGGGCGAGGCCTTCGCCATGACGGAAGTGCGGCGTCACTTCACGGAACGATTCGCCGCTCTGGGGGTCTCTTCGGAGCGCGTCGAATGGCGAGGTGCGTCGAGCCACGCCGAGTTGCTCGGCGAGTATGGGGCGCTCGACATCGCCCTCGACACCACGCCATACAACGGTGGTGCCACCACCTGCGACGCGCTTTGGATGGGCGTTCCGGTGATCGCCCTGCGCGCTGAGCGCATGATCGCCCGGCAAAGCGCGGCCATGCTGGACTGTGTGGGCTTGTCCGAGTTGGTCGCCGATACGCCGGAGCAATACCTTGAGATCGCCGTGGCCCTGGCCGGAGACCGCGCAAGGCTGGCGAGAATGCGCGCAGATTTGCGGGCCAACATGGCGCGTTCCGCGTTGTGCGACACCGCGCGTTTTGCCCGAGATTTCGCGGCGGCGCTGCGCCAGATCTGGCAACAGCGCTGTGCCGAAGCAGATTCAAAGGAGGAGTACACCGATGGCAAGACTTGACCGGCGGATCAACCGCCAAGTGGGCATGACCTTGATTGAACTCCTGGTGGTGCTGGTGATCCTGGGGCTGATCGCCAGTATCGCCGGGCCGAAGGTGATGAATTACTTCGGCGAGGCGAAATCGAAGTCGGCAAAGATTCAGATCGAGGGGTTTGGGCAGACCCTCGACCTGTTCAAGATCAGCGTCGGACGCTACCCCACGACTTCCGAAGGCCTGGCTGCCCTGGTTCAGGCGCCCTCCGGGGTGAGCAACTGGACCGGCCCCTACCTCAGGAAGGACGTGCTGCCCAAGGATCCCTGGAACAACGACTACAAATACACCTCGCCCGGGCAGCACGGCGCCTACGATATCGTCTCCTACGGCGCTGATGGAAGAGAAGGCGGCGAGGGCGAGAATAAGGACATTCACAGTTGGGACTAGGCTGCAATAGCGCGCACCAGCACCAGGCAGGCTATACGCTCCTGGAGCTGATAGTGGTGGTCGCCCTCATGGGGCTACTGCTTGCCCTGGTGCCCGCACGCCTGGGCGCCACCAGTGGCGCCGAACTGCGGGCCGCCTCGCGTAGCGTCGCCGCCGGGCTGCGCCACGCGCGGGCGATCGCCATCGGCCAGCGGGTCGAGACGGTCTTTCAACTCGATCTGGAGCACAAGAAATTCACCGTTACTGGCGACCAGAAGGAGCACAATCTGCCGCCAGGCATAGACCTGAAACTCTTCACCGGGCAACAGGAAGTCACCAGTGAAAAGCTCGGGGGCATTCGCTTCTACCCCGATGGCGGGGCCACCGGCGGACGCGTTACCCTCGCCGCCGGCGAGCGTAAGTTCGAGGTTGATGTGGACTGGATGACCGGGCGGGTCAGCATCGGTGACTAACCTGTCGCGCGCCCGCGGATTTTCCCTGCTCGAGGTGCTGGTTGCCTTCGCCTTTCTTGCACTGGTGGGCACCGCCCTCTACCGGGTGTTCTCCGGCGCCCTGCAAAACGCCGCCGCGGCGGAGGAGCATAGCCGCGCCGTGCTGATCGGCGAAAGCCGCCTGGCAGGCTTGGGCATGGGCAAGGTTCTGAGCGCCGGGACCGAGAGCGGCGAGGTCGAAGGCGACAAGTTTCGCTGGACCATCGAGATCCGTCCCTATATTGCCCCGCCTTCCGAAATTGCCCCGCCGCCAAGCGCTTCCTCAGCGCCCGCCCCCAATCTGGGTGCCAAGTTGATCGAGGCGCAAGTCACCGTGATCTGGCCCGGCCCCCGCGGCACCAGCCAGCAGCTCACCCTCACCACCCTGCGCTTGGCCCCGGGGGAGTAGCTCATGGCACCGCGCGCCAGGGGGTTTACGCTGCTCGAACTGATGTTGGCCTTCGCCCTGCTGGGCCTGCTGATGGCCCTGGTGGCTGGCTCGCTGGGGCTCGCCACCAAGAGCTGGGACGCCGGCGAGGCCCGCATTGACCGAGTCGGACAAATGCGCATCACCGAGACCTTGCTGCGCAGCCAGTTCAGCCAACTCCATCCCTGGCGCTGGAAGAAGGCGCAGGGTTCGCCCCTGGCCTTTGTTGGCGAAAATGAGCGAGTGCGTTTTGTCGCACCCTTGGTGGCGCGCGCGGGGCAGGGTGGCGTCTCATGGTTTCAGCTCGGCCTGGAAGCCGGCACCGAGCACCCGCGCCTGGTGTTGCGGCGCCTCGTTCCGGACAGCTCCTTGCTGGCCTTCCCGGACTTTGGCGAAGCTGAAAAGACCGTGCTCGCCGAAAACATCGCGGAGCTGAAGTTTCGATACTTCGGCCGCGAGGGTAAGCTGGCCACCGGCCAGGAACCGACCTGGCGGGACACCTGGGAAGACCCGGATCGATTGCCCATGTTGATCGAGCTCAAGGTCAAGCCCGCGAACGGCGAGCCCTGGCCAGAACTGCTGACCGCGCCCATGGTCGGTGGTGAGGCGGGTTGCCGCTGGGACAGTTTCCACCAGCGCTGCCGATGATGAACGACAAGCGCGGACAATCCGGAGTCCCGGGGATGGCGAGGTCGCGCCCGCCCCGATATGAGCAAGGCATCGCCCTGATCCTGGTGCTGTGGGTGATGGCGCTGCTCACGTTGATCGCCGGGAGTCTTGCGTACAGCATGCGCACCGAGGCCTTGGTGGCACGCAATGCGGTAGCCATGGCGCAAGCCCGGGCGGCCGCGGACGGAGCGGTGTTCCGGGCCATCTATGAGGCCAGCCGGCCGCAGAACACTGCGGAAGCCTGGAAACGTAATGGCCAGGAGTATGTCTGGCAGAGTGCGGGAAGCACACTGCGGGTGAGGATTACCGATGAGTCTGGTAAAATCGACCTCAATACGGCGGCCGAACCCCTGATGCTCAGCGTACTCCAAAGGCTGGGCGGGCTCGGTGCCGACGAGGCGGCCCGCTTGCTGGATGCCATCGTCGATTGGCGCGATGCGGACGATTTGCGGCGGCCCAATGGTGCGGAGGAGTCGGACTACCGGGCGGCCGGGCGAACCTACAAGCCGGCGAACGCCCCTTTCGAGAGCATTGCGGATTTGCAGCGCGTGCTGGGTGTGACGCCGGCGCTCTATGCGCGTCTGGCGCCGTACCTCACGGTCCAGTCGCGCCAGAGCGGAATTCACGCGCTCTATGCGGCACCGGAGTTGCTGCTGGCACTGCCTGGAGCAACTCCCGAACAGGTGGCGATCTATGTGGCGCAGCGCCAGGAGGCTTTGGCCAGCGGCGCGCCGGTGCCACCCTTTCCCGCGGCGGCGGCTTTTGCGGCCGGGGAAAGTGCAGCTTTTCAGGTGCGCGCCGAAGCGCGTACGGGTGACGGCGTGTTGTTTGTGCGCGAGGCGGTGGTGCGGCTGACGGGCAATTTGCGTCAGCCACCGATTTTCATGATCTGGCGGGAAGGCTCCGCCATGGCGACAAAGTCTGGGAACTGAAATTTGGCTTGGGTGAGCGACAACACGGCCAGGCGGGCGCGTGCGTTTCTGGAAGGAAGCGGCGTTGCCCCTTTCTGGCGCTGGTGGAGCGGTGAGCTGGGGGCGATGATGCCACTGCGCCTGCGCGCCATGTTGAGTCCGGCACGGGCCCAACTGGCATTGAAGAGCGACGGCGGCGAGCAGGTGTTGTACGGTGCTGCCGAGGGCCGGTGGGTGGAGCTTGCTCGCTGGGAAGCTGACCTCAGCAACGAAGTGCAGCTGCCGCAAGCGGTTCGCGACGCTATTGCGGCGAGGGGTAGAAACGTCCTGGTCGTTCTTCCGGAGCGCGACGTTCTGCGCCGGCGTATCCAGGTACCGCAGGCAATTTCCGAGAATCTGCGCGGTGCAATTGGCTTCGAACTGGACCGATATACGCCTTTCAGGCCAGATCAAGCATATTTTGACGTTCGCGTTCTGGGGCATGACGAGGCGCGCCAGCTGCTGGCCATCGAGTTGGGGGCCGCGCCGCGCGCTCCAGTCGATCGAATCGCTGAACATCTCGGCAAGCTCGGATTCTCCGTGGCGGGCATGCTTTCGGATTTGCCCGAGGGCGGGGTCCCGGTGCTCGACCTCTTGCCAGAGGACCGGCGCGTTGGGTCCACCGAGGCTCGGTCGGGAATTTTCTTGCTGGCACCCGCGGTGGTGGTAAGCCTTGCTCTTGGTGCGCTGCTTCTGCCAATCTGGATCAAGAGCGTGGAGGTGCGCGCGCTGGAGCCCGAGGTCAACGATTTCCGCGCGCGCGCGGAAGCTGCCGAAGCCTTGCACCGGCAGCTCATCGCGCAGCAAAGTGAGTACAATTTTCTGCTCGAGAAGAAGCACACGCACCCCACTGCCCTGGAAGTTCTGGACGAGGTCTCGCGCATTCTCCCCGACGACACTTGGGCGCATCTGGTCGAGCTCCGATCAGACAGCAAGAACCCGACGAAGAATCGCGAACTTCAAGTGCGCGGAGAAACGGGGGTTTCCGGCAAACTGATTTCCGTGTTCGAGGAGTCGCGATTGTTTACCCAGGCGACCTACAAGTCGCCGGTGACAAAGGGCCAACCCGGAGCCGGTGACGTGTATCACGTCGGTGCGGAAGTCAAACAACGCCCTGTACCGGAGCCGGCGGCCGCGGCAGCATCGACTTCAATTCCGCCCCCCCTGAGGGCGGAGGGCGGGCCTGCCCCGAGCCCCGGGCCCGCACCCGTTGCGCCCGGACCTGTGGTCGCGCCAGGCGGACAGGAACGAGATTCCGCGTCAACTCAGGAAGCGCCAAAAGTCGAGCGTTCGCCGACTTCGGGAGCGAACCCGAAAGCCAACCCGCGACATCAGGCCAGCAGCGTGCCGGGCGGGGGGAGTGCCAATCCGGCACCTGAAAATTCAGGTCATGCCGTTCCACCACCCCCCAGGCCGAACCCATGAAGCGGCTGGTCCTGAATCCGCGGCAGGGTCGCGCGCTTGCCCTCGGCGTACTTGTCGGGGCGATGCTGTTGGCGATTGCTCTGCTCGCCGTTCCCCCGTACCTCTTGCACCGGCGCTACGACGCCGTGTTGTCGGACTATCAAATTCGATTGCAGCGCTTTCAGAAAATGGCGGCGCAGCACCCCGAATACGCACGCGCGCTGGAAGCGATCAAGGCCAAGAACGGAAGGCGCTTCTACCTGAAGGCGTCAGCGGTGAACCTGGCCGGCGCCGAAGTCCAGGAAATGGTACGGGCGGCGGTGGAAGGAAACGGAGGACGCCTCGGGAGCATTCAAATCGGTCAGGCGCGCGAGGATGGCACCCACCGCTTGATCCCAGTTTCGGTCCAAATGGTTGCCAACGTGCAATCCCTGCAGCGCATCCTTAACGCTCTCGAAGCGCAAACGCCTTTCGTGTTTGTTGACAACATGACGTTGCGGACCGGCGTGTTCAGGGGGTTTCGGCCGACTCCGGGGGTGGAGCCCGAGATCAACGTGCAGCTTGATGTAAGTGCCTATCTGGCAGGGAGCGCGAATTGACTGCTGCCGACCCGCGGCTAAAGAATTTGCTGCTTGTTTACGCGGGTGCCGCCATGCTCCTGCTGCTCATCATCGGCTGGGAGCTCGATTGGGGCCGAAACCTGCAGCGGCCGGCGATGGTTCATACCCTTCCCGCACCGGAAGCAGTTCCGCTGGCGTTGCTCAAGGATATCCAGGCCGTTCCGACCTCGGCTTTTTCGGAGACGGTTGAGCGCCCGCTGCTGACCCCCACAAGGCGACCATCCCCAGCGGCGGCAGCCCCCGAGGTTAAGCGACGCATGGCGCGCGGCGAATTCGTGTTGATGGGTACCACCATCGCAGGGTCCAAAAGCTTCGCGCTTCTGCGCGATGCGAATGGCACCAAGCAGAGGCGGGTTGCCCAGGGGGACATTCTCAACGGCTCGGTCGTGGACAAGATCGAGGCCGGCCAAGTCATCTTGCGGCTGGACGACGAAACCGAAATTCTTGCGCTTAAGACCGCGGTGTCACCACGGCGACAGGGTTCCAACGCGCCTCAAACCGCGCCGAGGTCGTCCATGCCACCAGCGGTGCCGCAAGTCGCGGCGCCCGCGCGACCGGCGTCTGGGGCAGGCGAACAGCCGGCGCCAAAGCCAGGGTCTCGTCGAGTGGTTCGTGCCGACGGCAAAGAGGTTACTGAAAAAAGTGGCGCTCCGGCCGGGTCCGACGTTCCGGCGAGCGCGGGGCGAGCCGATGGCCCTTCGACCAGAACAGGATCGGGGTGGGACGCCACCTTCGAACGCATGCGTCAAGGAAGGTAAGGTTGCCTGTTTGCATCCGAGCGACGTTGGAATTCAGATTCAAGGGAAATGCTCTAAACGCGGCGGAACCAGGCAGTGCAAAGCGAAAATGAGGTACAGATCATGATGCAAGACATTCTTCGAGCAAAGCGCTCCTTCTTCGGGCTGGGCATATTGGTGCTGCTCGCCGCCTGCGGAACTGGGCGAGGTCCGCTTTCGGAGGGAACGCCGGATGCAAATTTGGTGGTCGGCCAAGTTGGTTCGATGCGCCTTCCGCCGCCATCCGCCGAGACGCATCGAGGTCTGGCCGCTGCGTCCAGCATTCCGCGAGAGGAAGATCGAGCAAGAATCTACAAAGGTACTGGCGCCACCGTGGTGGCGCCACCGCGAGACACCTCGGCGGCGCCGGCCTCGACCGGTGGCGGGGACGATGTTTCACTCAACTTTGAGGCGGCGGATGTCCGCGAAGTGGTCAAGAACATCCTCACCGACATTCTCAACGAGGGATATCTGTTCGATCCCGCGGTGAATGGAACGGTCACCCTGCGCAGCACCAAGCCGATACCGCGTAGTGCGCTGCTGGCGACGCTCGAGACCGTTCTACGCATGAACGGCGCGGCACTGGTAAAGGAGGCGGGTGTCTTCAAAGTGGTGCCGATCGCCAACGCTTTCCGCGGCTCGCTCACCCCTCAGCTCGGAGGCCCCGGCCGGCCCATACCTCAAGGCTACAGCGTTCGGCTGGTACCCCTGCGCTTTGTCGGCGTGCGTGAAATGGCGCGCATTCTCGATCCCTTCGTCAAAGATGCCACCAGCCTGCGCGCCGACGACCTGCGCAACATGATCATTCTGTTCGGCACCGAGCGGGAACTTCAACACCTGGTCACCACGATCGAGATGTTCGACGTCGATTGGATGTCGGGAATGTCGGTTGGATTGTTCACGCTTTTGAGCGCCGACGTGAAGACGGTCAACGCCGAGCTCGAAAAGATCATGGGTGACAAAAACCTCGGCCCGCTGGCCGGCATTTTGCGCATCATCCCCATCGAGCGCCTTAACGCACTCCTGGTAGTGACTCCCCAGCCCCATTACCTCGAGCAGATCAAGCTCTGGATTGGCCGCCTGGACAAAGGGGGGGACAGCGGCGGAACAAGGTTGTTCGTGTACAACGTACAGAACGGCCGGGCCGACAAACTGGCACCGCTGCTGACCCAGGCTTTTACCGGCCGGGCGCCGGCGCCCGGGCCAAGTGCCCCGACCTTGGCGCCGGGTCAGACCCCGGCGACCCTCGCCAGTCAGTCGGCGGGCTCCAGTCCCTTGCCGGCACCCGCGCGCGCGGCTACGGCTCCGGCACCAGCGCCAGTCGCCGCGCAGGGGCTGGCCGTGGCCAAGAACGTCACCATCATCGCCGATAAGGACAACAATGCCCTCTTGGTCATGGCCACCCCCGGCGAGTACTCGCTGATCGAGGCGGCCTTGAAAAAGCTCGATGTCGCGCCGCGCCAGGTAATGATCGACGTGACCATCGCCGAAATCATTCTGACGGATGACCTGAGCCTTGGCCTGCAAGGTTACTTCAAGAACGGCGAATCGTTTCAGGGAAGCCTGCTGACCGGCACCTCGACCACCCTCGGTACCGCAGTGCCGGGGTTTTCCTACCTCTGGAAGCCGGGTGGAGCGCTGGGGGCGCTGGCGCCGGGCGGTATCGTCGGCACTTTCAACATGTTGGCCAAGGATTCGCGCGTGAACATCATTTCGCGGCCGAACATCATGGCCACCGACAACCAGAAGGCAAAGATCCAGGTTGGCGATCGTGTGCCAACCACCTCGCAAACTCAGACCGTGAGCGGCACAACCACGGGAATCATCAATTCGGTGCAATACCTCGACACCGGCATCCTGCTTGAAGTAACGCCGCACATCAACGCTGGCGGCCTGATCGCGCTGGAGCTCAACACCGAGGTGAGCTCGGCCAACAAGACCGATACCTCGAATATCGATTCGCCCACGATCACCAAGCGCTCCGCCAACACCACGGTGACGGTTCAGTCGGGGGAGACGATGATCATGGGCGGCCTCATTCGGGAAGACAAATCCAACGGCAGCAGCGGCTTGCCGCTGATCTCCGAGATCCCCTTGCTGGGCGCGCTCTTTGGCAGTCAGACGCGAACCAGCAAACGGACCGAGCTGGTCATGTTCATCACGCCGCGGCTGATCAGTAGCGACCAGCAATTGCGCGAAGTGACCGAAGAGCTGCGGCGCAAGCTCGAGCATCTGGGCGACCTAATCCCAAAAATCACCGCCGATGCCCCCGATCTGGTCTCGATTGGGGCGCAAGGTGAGGTGAAATGACGGTGTTGTATTGTTGCAACAGGCGGTTTTCGTTCCCAGAAAAGGCCGGGGCACGATTTGACGATCCAAACTGATTTCTATAGGCTAACTCAAAGCGAAATCGACCATGCATAAGGCATTTGAGGTAATGGCGAGTCGCCGCCGAGGCAGTGCATCTGCGGCGGGTTTGACCACGGTAGCCGCGATCGGCTCGGTGTCGGGCGGATCGGGGTTCCCCGGCAAAGGCGAGTTCTTATTCCGTGCCGCGGGTTTCTTGCTGATTGGCGTGCTCGCGGGCTGCTCCGGCATGCCCGTTGGCGGAGATCCCGGCGAGTGGGTGGCAAAACGCGCCAAGGCTCGCTGGGAAGCATTGATTGAAAGGGATTTGGATAAGGCCTATGGATTCCTCAGTCCGGGGTCCCAAGCGACCCTTTCGCTGGCGGCATATAAGTCCCGGATTCGGCCCGGCATGTGGCGGAAAGCCGAAGTCAAGGCAGTGAAATGCGAGCTGACGGCTTGTAAAGTTACGATGACCATCACCTACGACCATAAGGTCATGAAGAATGTGCAGACTGACCTTTTTGAGTCGTGGCTGATCGAGAACGGAAACGCCTGGTATGTGTTTGAAGGATGAACAAGGTATTGAAGAAGGAGGGCCCGTATGTGCAGCAGAAACCATTTGTAAAACCCAATGAGCTGTTATAAGATTAACCTGCTGTTGATTCTAAAGTGATCACTTTAAATCTTGAAATAGAGGAGTCATTAACAACCATGAATACGTTCAAAAGAAAATCGCTGTACGCCGCTCTGGCAGGTTTGAGCGCGCTGGGCGTGACGGGCGCCGCGCAAGCGGTCAACGTCAACCCGGACGGCTTGGGCCAGGTTCTGCTTTACCCCTACTACACGGTTCGCAGTGTTGGTGGCAACAGCTACAACACGCTGCTGTCGGTGGTGAACAGCACCGGTTCCGTCAAGGCCGTCAAGGTCCGCTTCCTGGAAGGCAAGAACTCCCGCGAAGTTTTGGACTTTAACTTGTACCTGTCGCCCTACGACGTTTGGACCGCCGGTCTCATTCAAACCGCCGGTGGCGCGATGATCAAGACCGAAGACACTTCGTGCACGGTGCCCCCGATCCCCGCTGGTGGTCAGGAGTTCGTGAACTACGCCTACACCGGCGGGTCGGCTGACGGTTCCGATCCTTCGCTGGATCGTACCCGTGAAGGCTATTTCGAAATCATCGAAATGGGCAACATCACCCAGGCGACCTACGCAGCCTACGCGACGCATGCCGCCTCCTGGGCGCGTGCCAACATCCCGGCCTCGGTGCCCCTGTCCACCGCTGTTGCCTTCAACTGTACCGCTCTGGGTGCCCTCGACGGCGCCGGCACGCTCGGTGCTTACGTTGCTCCGCCCACCGGCGGTTTGTTCGGCGGCGAAACGCTCGTCAACGTCTTTGACGGCACCGATTACACCGCTGATCCGGTCGCTCTGGATGCATTCAGTGACGTCACGCTGTGGTATGTGTCCGGTTCGATCTTCCCGAACCTGACCCAGTCCTCGCCGCGTCTCAGCACCGTGTTCGCCAGCTATGGCTCCTCGCTGACCTCGGAACTGGTGCAAACGACCTGGCCGGCGCTGACCACGCTGCCTGCTGACCCGGTTTCGGCCGTGCTCATGCATGATTACATCATGAACGAGTACGTGATCGATCCGGCCAACAGCTCGGCGGGTACCGACTGGGTGGTTACCTTCCCGACCAAGACCTTCTATTATGGCCCGTGGTATTTGTTCTCCGACGGCTCCATTATTGGTCAGGTGCAGGGTCTGTTCCAGCGGAACTACTACGACGGCGCGTGCGACAACGTCGATCTGCGGATCTTCGATCGCGAAGAACGCAGCACGACCGCCTCGCTGCAGTTCTCGCCGCAGCGCACCAGCACCCCGCAGATTTGCTGGGAAGCGAACGTCATCACCTTCAACAACAGCAACGTGCTTGGTTCGACGAACTTGTCGAATGTGCCGGCTCCGGTGCCCAGCGGCACGCCCAATGGCTGGCTGCGCATCGGTTTCCCGTCGGCTGGCTATACGTACACGCACCTGGCTGGCTTGGCCTACCACGTGCTGTATGGCGGTGCCACCACCCGCACCAGCCCGGCCGGTGTTGTTACGACCGCGGCGGCGTCGACCTACTACGGTCTGCCCACCATCGGGTTCTCGGTCAACCGGTATGGCTACAACAATCTGCCGACGGCCACCGGAACGGTGCTGTCGAACTACGGCGGCAACTTCATTCACAAGGGTTCGCGCCGTATCAACTAAGCGTCTCATCCACGCTGAACAACGGGCGGGTTTATCCCGCCCGTTTTTTTTCCTGCGGCGGAGCGCACCTGCCACTGCGCGAGACGCGGACGCACACCCTTTTCCGGGCGCGCCCTGGCGGCATCTTGCCGCCGCCCGTCGCCTGCACGCAACCGCCCATCCGCGATTGCGAAAGCTCCCGAAGTTCCCCAGACAAGCGCCTGATTAGCGGGAGAAATTCACGCCTGTTCGGGCACTGCCTGAAACCCCAAAAAGGTCAAAAGAGCTTGCGTCTTCTCATCCCGTAACGTACTATCAAAGTCAGTTGGCACCATGGGGATGGTGGCCTTTCGCCCTTGGGGTACATATGTGAGGCGTGCCGCACTCCAACAACAGCGGACACCCCCACAGTAGTTCGACAGGAGTACCAAGATGATGAATTCAATCCGAGGCCTCGCCCTGCTTGCCCTCGCCGCCTGCTTTCCGGCCAGCGCCTACGCCGCAAATGCCACCCTGGCTTGTGATGGAACCTGGGCCTGGAACCCAGACACCAGTACCCTTACCTGCGTCGCGACCACACAAAACGGGCCGCCAACCTGTTCAAACCTCACCCCGAGTACCACCCTTCCTGACACCGCCTTCTCCTTAACGGCGACCTGCTTGGCCAATGGCGGGGCCATCGACCGTTGGGAATTCGCGGGACCTGACGCCACCACCGCCTTCATCGGCACCAGCGGAACCAACATCTCTGGCTCCATCGCCGGTCGTGCCGCCGGTTCGTACACCTTCTACGTTCGCGCTTCCAAAGACGCGGGCAGCACCTGGGGCGACTGGTATTCCCGCGCCATGACCTTCACCGCCGTCACGGTCGCCGCTCCGGTATGCAACAGCATCAGCCCGACCAGCGCAACCGCCGGAGTGGGCCAGACTTTCTCGGTAAATTGCAGCGGAATCCTGAGCGGCGCCACTTACACTTGGCAGTCGACCGGCGGCAATATCTCCAACGGCTCCAACAGCAGCCATACCGTCACTTATGCCAACCCCGGCAGTTACGCCATGCAGGCAACGGTATGCAACGGTTCCGCCTGTTCGAACACCGTGAACCAGACCATCACAGTGAACGCGCCGCAAACCGGTGCCATCAGTTGCACCAATATCTCGGGCATTACCAGCACCTATGTCTTCCCCGGCCAGGCCCAGGTGTATGACCTGATCCCCGGCAACGTCAAGTGGTGGACCGCCGAGCAGGGCAATTTCACCGGCAAGCACGCCGCGGTGATCGCCTTCCGCACCCCCAATGAGGTTTCCGGCAGGGTCGGCAGTATCGCCGTGGCGGAGATCGGCTCCAGCCCAACCACCCGACTGATGCTCCTGGACGAAGAGCCCTGCGCCACCTTGTCGAACTACGTCGAAGGTGCTATAGGGAGCACCGCGACCGTGAATTTCACGGTGGGCACCCCCGTCACCGGATTCAAGACGCTGCAGCCCAACACGGTGTACTACGTCACCATCACCAACCGGACGACCAGAACCTACGCCGATAGCTGCGGCACCAAGGACTGCTCCGCGATCATCGAGTTGAAGCTCTAAGTCACCCGAGTGCCGGCGCAGGCCGGCACAACTTCCATTGAGGCCCCGGTTTTGCCGGGGCCTCGTTTGTTTGAACAGTAAGCCCGCGAAGACCATGCACCCACAGACCTTCCTGACCAGCTTCACCATCCTCCTCATTTCCGCCCAGGCACTCGCCGCGCCCGCCGAGCAGAAGCAAGCGGCCGCAGCCGTGCCAGCGCCGGTCATGCAAACCGTGGTCGACCTCGACCGGCCGATCGTTACCGGCACCAAGGCGACCGTCACCACCGGTGATTTCAAATCGGACCTGCTGCGCCTTCCTGAAGAAATGCGCGGCAGCTTCGCCATCGACGGTCGCAGAGTGGCCGCGAGCCTCAATAGCCTGTTGACCTCCAAGTCGCTCGCGGCAGAGGCCCGGGAACTCGGCCTGGACAAGGATCCGCTGAACGCGCGCGCGGTCCAGGTTACGGTCGACCGAGTGCTCGCGCAGCTCCGCATGGACGCCCTGGACAAACAGGCGGGCCGGGAATTCGATCAGGCGATCGAAGCGAACACGAAGAAGGCCAAAGAGATCTACACCGTCAACCCCGAACGCTACCGCCAGCCGGAACAGGTTCGCGCCGCGCACATTCTGATTCAAGCTGGCAAGCGCTCGGACGCCGAGGCCAAGGAGCAGGCCGAGAAGATCCGCGCCGAGGCCCTCGCCGGGAAGCCGTTCAAGGACCTGGCCGAACGCTACTCGGGGGATACCGGATCGAGGGCGAAGGGTGGCGATGTCGGTTACTTCGACCAGCAGACCATGGTCAAGCCATTTGCCGACGCGGCCTTCGCCATGAACAAGGAGGGCGAAATCAGCCCGGTGGTGAAGTCGCAGTTTGGCTACCACATCATCCAGTTCCTCGGCCGCAAGCCACCGACCCAATTGCAGTTCGAAGAAGTGAAGGCCCGCATTCTCGCGGAAATGCGCACGCGCTTCCAGCAGGATACGCGCGGCGCGCATGTCGCCAAATATCACGCCGATGGGGTCGCCAAAGTGGACTACGAGGCGGTCGAGTCGCTCAAGGTCAAACTCGACCCGGAAACCTACCGCAAGGCGACCGAAGAAATGCTGCACGGCGGCGGCAAACCCAAGCGCTAGGGAAGCCTGAATAGCGCTGTGACACCGGCAAAGGCCGGTGTCACAGCGCGCCAAATTTCTAGATTCCGGCTTCCGCCGGAGTGCCGAACCCTGAATTGACCCGCTTCTCGCCGGCCCCCGCGTAAGGAGGTGCGCGGCTTGGTGCGCCCACCACCGGGCCAAGTCCACGCGCCCCCGGCGAGCCCCGGAAGCCAGTGTAAACCTAGGTTTCATGGCAAAATCGCGCATGCTCTGGCGCCACCGTCACCTCTTCGCCAATCTCTATCGCCGCGAAATTCGCAACCGTTACGTTGGCTCCGCCAGCGGTATGTTCTGGGCCTTGCTCCACCCTCTGCTGCTGCTGGGCGTCTACACCTTCATCTTCACCTTGGTGTTCCGTCCACCGGAACTCACCGGCAAGCACTATTTGCTCTTCGTGGCGATCGGTCTGTGGCCGTGGCTGGCCTTTCAGGAATCACTGCTGCGTGGCACCGTCGCCATTCAGGGTTATGCGGGCTTGATCAAAAAGGTCGCCTTTCCGCACGAACTGGTGATCTACAGCACGGTGGCGGCCACCTTCACGCTGCATCTGGCCGGCTACTTGTTGGTTCTGGCGGTGCTGTGGGCAGTGGGGCAGCCGCTGACCGCAACCGGACTGCCGCTTGCGCTGGGCGTGTGGGCGCTGCTCTTCCTCGCGTCCAGCGGACTGGCGCTGTTCTTCTCGACCATTCAGGTCTTTCTCAAGGACACCGAGCATATCCTGAGCCCAGTGATGCAAATTCTCCTCTACCTTGCCCCGATCCTCTATCCTTTGACGCTGGTGCCTCCGGACTTGCGGGTTTGGGTGGCCGCCAATCCTTTCAGCTACCTCGTCGGCCGCCTGCGCGAGGCGCTGGAGGGTGGGCAGGCACTCCCTGTTTCCGCTGACGCCTGGGCGCTCTTGGGAACGGTGGTGGTCCTGCTCGCCGGTCGGGCCTTCTTCCTGCGCATGTCGCCCTACTTCGAAGATTTCGTCTAGAAAGTCGGAGCGGACCGCGTGGAACCCTTACTTTCCCTCGATCATATCGGCAAGGATTATCCCCGGCTCAAGAATGCCGGCAGCCAGCTTCGCAATTTCCTGGCGCTCTTGCGCGGGCAAGGGGTGGCGGATTTCTACCGTGCCCTCGACGACGTTACCGTGAACCTGCGGCGGGGCGAATCGCTCGGGATCATTGGCGAGAACGGCGCCGGAAAATCAACGCTGCTCAAGATCATTGCCGGGGTGATCAAACCCAGTCGCGGCAGCAATGTCGTGCGGGGTCGGGTGTCCGCGCTGTTGGAGCTCGGCAGCGGCTTTCATCCCGAATACACCGGATTGGAAAACATCGACCTGGCCGCCGCCCTGCTCGGCCTCTCCGCCGACGATCTACGCGATAAACGCGAAGAGATCGTGGCCTTCGCCGACATCGGCGAGCATATCAACCAGCCGATCAAACACTACTCCTCAGGCATGGTGGTGCGCCTGGGCTTCGCCGTCGCCACCGCGGTAGAGCCGGAAATCCTCATCACCGATGAAGTTCTGGCCGTCGGAGACGAGTCCTTCCAGAAGAAATGCATCCGCTGGATCGAGGCGTTTCTCGCCGACGGTGGCACCCTACTTTTGTGTTCGCACTCCATGTACCACATTCAGAAGTTGTGCCAGCAGGCGCTTTGGCTGCACCATGGGCGGCAACACATGCTCGGAAGTTCGGCCGAGGTGACCCAGGAGTATCTGGCCTATCACGAAAAGAAGGAGCTTGCCGCCAAGGCCGAGGCGGCGACGCGGCCCGCCCAGGCACGCGCGCCGCAGGGTGCCTACTCGATCGTCGAATTTCGCGTCGAGGACGACGGCGGAACGCCACTGGACAGTGCTACGTACCGGGGTAGCTTCCGCGCCACCGGCACCGCCTATTCCGATGACGGACGCGAGCCGGTGGTGGTGGTTGGCCTGGTGCGGGCCGACGGCACCCCGGTCTATGGCGTACTGAGCGAAATGGATGGGTATCGCCCGATTCGCATCGATGCGCAGCATTTCCGTTTCGCGATCCGGTTTCACGATCTATTGACGCTGCCCGGAAAATACGCCGTGCGCGCCCACGCCATGGACCCAGAGGCGCTACGCCTGTTTGACACCTGGGAGATCGAACTCGCGGTGGTTGGCGATTCCCGGGAAGTGGGGCTTTGTCACTTGCCGCATTCCTGGCTCGAATCCTGATCGGTAACCGTGCGGGAACGACTGCGCGACATCGTGCAATTGGTTGCGCTGCCGCTATTGGCCGCCTGCCTTCCCTGGTCCCTGGGGTTCCGGCTGCTGCGTCGGGCGGCCCGGGCGGACTGGATCTTTCCCAGCGAGACCGCGGCGGCCCTTGCCGGCGCCCGCCAAGTCGCACCTCCGGCCGACGAGGCGGCCTGGTGCACCCGCCACCGCCTCGTTCGCCTGGTGGACCACGCGGACCTTTATCTCTCGCTGCTGCGCTCAGACCGGTGGCTGGCTCGGCACGTTCAGGTTGTGGGTGAGTGGCCGCTCCAGGCGCCCTTTCTCGCCGCGTTCTATCACTGGGGGGCCGGCCTTTGGGGCCTGCGCCATCTCGCCCACAGCGGTCATAGTGCCGCCTTTCTTTCGATTTACTTCGATCGCGAAACCTTTCGTGCCGCACCCATCAGGTATTGGTATGCCCGGCTGCGCGCGGCAACGACCGGGCGGGCCGCCGCCTGCCCGCTGATCTATACCGGAAACGCCCCCGCGGAGATGCGCCGTCTCTATCGCGCCGGACGCAACGTCACGGCGGCGCTGGACGTTCCGCTCGCGCAGACCCGCGGCAAGCTTCCGTGCGTGTTGTTCGGCCGGCCCGCGAGTCTTCCCAAGGGGGTGATCCGCATCGCTCTGCGCCACGCGGTTCCAATTGTCGTCTTCAGCATGAGCCTCGACGCCGCAACCGGGAGGCGCCTCCTGCGCATTTCGAGACCCCATCCGGGCGACGACGAGCAGGCTCTCGCCCAGGCGTTTGCCGAGGCCCTCGAGGCGCTGATCGCCGAAGATTCCGCAGCGTGGCAAATGTGGCCTCACGTGCAGGACTTCTTTGATCCCCATTCGGTTGCTGCCGCCACGCCCGTCGAGGCTGTTCATGCCGACCTTACGTGACGCTCTGGAACTGTATCTCGAGCCCGCCTCTGCGGCTCTTTTGCCATGGCCCTGGGCGTTTCGCTGGTTGCGCCTGCTCGCGCGCCACGCGCGGCCCTATGCCGAGCAAACCGAGGCCGCGGAGCAGTGCGCACGATCCCATGGGGCGGCCGGGACTGGGCCGGAATGGCGCTGGCGACACCGTCTGGTTCGCCTGGTTGACCATGCGGATCTGTACTTATCCCTCACGCGACGCGACACCTGGCTCGATCGCAATCTTGAAGTCAGCGGGGCCTGGCCCAGCCGGGGACCGTTCCTGGCGGTTACTTTTCACTGGGGGACCGGTTTCTGGTCGCTGCGCCATCTTCGTCGCTCCGGATTCCGTCCGGCGATGCTGTCCACCCCGGTCGTGCCGGCGCCGGCCGCGTTCGATCTGCGCGCACGCTACGCGCGTTTGCGCAATCGCGAGGTCGCGCGGGCGAGTGGTGAGCCGGTGATCTACCTGGGCGGAGCAAAAAACCGCATCAGGGCCCATTTGACGCAGGGCGGCGTGTTGGTCGGCCTGCTCGATGTTCCGGCCAGCCAAACGCCACAGGTCTTGCCGGTACGGATCCTCGGCCGTGATTCAGCCTTTCCGCGGGGCTTATTCGATCTGGCACAGGAGAGCCAGCTTCCGATCGTGCCCTTCCTGTTCGGTCTTGACCCAGTCAGCGGCCGCCGCCAGTTGCAAATTCACGAACCCCTGCCCGGATCCGGTCCCCAGGCCTGGGCGGAAGCCGCCGCCCTCGCTTTCACCCGTGCTCTTGAAAACGACTCGCCGGCCTGGCATCGCTGGCCCGACGCGCCCCTGTTCTTCCCAGCAGGGGCGGCGCAAAAGCGCTAAAATACGCACCTTTTCTGGTCGTCGGCCGGGTTACCCGGGGACTGCGCCGGCGCCGAGCGCCGGACCGGTCCGAGAATAACCGGCCGCGCGCGAAACTCAGCCCAACGGCGCATGTCAACCAGCCTGCAATTTACCGGCGAGCGGTTCCTTCCGGAATGTGCCGGGGAAATCGTTTACGAACACTGGCATCGCTATGCCTTCGCCCAGCGATTGGCCAGCGGGCGGCGTGTGCTCGACCTTGCTTGCGGCGAGGGCTATGGTTCGGCACTGCTCGCCCAGGCCGGCGCCGAGGTACTTGGGATAGACCTCGCCCCCGAAGTTGTCGCGCACGCTCGCGATGCCTATTCGGGGGTGGCCGGCTGCCGTTTCGTCGCCGGTTCCTGCGCGCAGATCCCGGCGGCCGCGGGCGCTTTCGACTTGATCGTCTCGTTCGAGACGCTGGAGCATGTCGATGCGGGGACGCAGGACCAGATGCTGCGGGAATTCGCCCGCGTTCTGGCGCCGGGTGGGCTGGTTCTGCTTTCGTCCCCGAACAAGGCGGTGTACGGGGACGCCCACAACTATCACAACGAGTTCCACGTTCACGAGCTCTATCGCGGCGAACTCGCGGATTTGCTCGACCAGCACTTTGCCGTGCAGCGCTGGTATCACCAAAAGATTCAGTGCCTCTCCGCCATATGGGCAGAAGCCCAGGTGGAGGGCACCTTGGAGTCCCTGGAACTCGAAGGGACCACGGCGGGGCCCTATCCCGGGCCTGAAGCGACCTATTTCCTGGTCCTCCTGGCCCGCGCTCCGGAACACTTGCCGCCAAGCCTGCCCGTGCTGTCTTTGTTTGTGGATCGGGGGGAGACCCTTCTGGCACGCTATGAGAGCGCCCAAGGCGAGCTCGTGGCGGTCGCGGCTTCGGGCGCCGAGCAAAGGCGTGCCCTCGAAGAACTTGTCCACGAGCGGGATTTGGCCCTGCTCCGGCGTGATCAACATATTGGCCACCTCGAGCTGCTTAAGACTCAATGCGAAACCGTGGTGGCCGAACGTGACGCCCAACTCGCCGGGGCCAATGCCCACGTCCTTCACCTCGAGGATTTGGTGGCGCGGCGCGATGCTCTGGTGAACGAGCGCGATGCTCAGGTGAAAGAGTGCGAGGCGCAGATCGCGACCCTCACCGAACTGCTGCGGCAGGAGCAGCAGGCCCACGCGCGGATGGTGCTGGAACTGCGTGAAAGCTTGCGGGTGACGGCCGATCTGAACCGCACGCTCCATGGCCTGGAAGCGGAGCGGACGATCCTGGTGCGGGAAGTAGAAGAACAGGTCCGCCGCTTGGCGGAGCGCGAAAAGGAAGCAGGGGAGCTTCGGGAAATGCTGGTTCAGAAAAACGCGGTCGTGCTTTATCGCCAGAGCTTTCGTTGGTGGCTCAGGTTGCCGTTGGCGCGCCTCAAGATGGCCTTGCGTAAGCCATGAAGTCCGAGCACGCACTGATCGACATTGTCGTGCCGGTTTACAACGCCGCCGCAGATTTGCGCCGCTGCGTGGCGAGTGTGCGCGCATGCACCACTAGTCCGTACCGCTTGATCTTGATCGACGATGCCTCGCCCGACCCGTCGGTCGCCGCGTACTTCAACGAACTCAGCGCCACTCTGCCCCCGCATTGGCTGCTGCTGCGCAATGAGACCAATCTGGGTTTCGTGGGCACCACCAACCGCGGCATGGCGCTGTCGGACAACGATGTCGTCTTGCTCAATTCGGACACCGTCGTCACTCGGCGGTGGCTGGAGAAGATGCGCCGTTGCGCCGAATCCGATCCGCGCATCGGAACCATCACGCCATTTTCCAACAATGCCGAGATCTGTTCCTTTCCCCGGTTCTGCGAAAACAACCTCTGGTCCGAGCGCGACGATCCGGAACTCCTCAGTCTTGCGCTGGAGCGCGCCGCTGTGCCGATCTATCCGGACCTTCCGACCGGTGTCGGTTTCTGCTTTTACATCAAGCGGGAGTTGATTCGCCGGATCGGCTATTTCGATCCGGTTTTTGGTCTCGGCTATGGCGAGGAAAACGACTTCTGCCTGCGCGCCGCGCGAGAAGGCTATCGCAATGTGCTGTGTGAAGACACACTGGTGCTGCATCTTGGTAACCGTTCGTTCGATTCCAAGAAGAAGGCCCTATCTCAGCGCAACATGCAGACACTCCTTGAGCGCCACCCGGACTACAACCAGAGAGTGATGGACTTCATCCGTGCCGATCCCTTGCGGCCGCTGCGCGATGCCGCCAAGTCGCAGTACCTGATCGCCGCGGCTGGCACGCGTAGGCCCGGTCTGCTGCACATTCAACACGGCAAGGGCGGTGGAACCGAGAATCATATCCGCACCCTGATCGATGCGACTGGCGCGGAATTCCGCCACTACCTGCTGACCACCGTGGGGGAAGCCTGGGAACTGGAGGATCATAGCGGGGACGGAATTCGCCATTACCACTTCAGACATCGCCAGGACGAAATTTGGGGTGAATTGCTTGGCGGCCTGTGCGCGACCTTCGCGATCAACCTCGTACACGTGCATCATCTGTCCGGCTGCCGTGATGGCCTCTTGGCGGCCCTGGCCGGAGCGGGGGTCCCCTACGGGTTTACGGTGCATGACTTCTACCTGGCGTGCCCGACGATCACGCTGCTCGACGCCCGCGACGTGTACTGCGGGGCCGAAACCGATTCAGTGCGCTGCCAGGAGTGTTTGGGCGAACAACCTTATTTTCGAGGGGCTTCCGTGAACACGTGGCGGGAGCAGCATGCAGGCTTTTTGAACGGCGCGTCTTTTGTGCTTTCGCCCAGCCAGTTCACCGCGGACACCCTGCGCCGCTACTTTCCCATGCACGACGTTTCGGTCATTCCGCATGACTTGCCGAATTCCTACGCGGACAGTGCCAGCGGCCCCCGCACGGTGCTGCTGCTGCCCAAGGATAGCCGTGCCGTGGTGGGGGTGCTGGGGGCGATCGGGCCGGTCAAGGGCGCTCGGTCCCTGGAGCGTCTGGTGGCGCGAACGCGCGAGCGCAAGTTGGCGCTGCGCTGGGTGGTCGTCGGCTACCTCGACCGCCAGTATCAGGCCTACCAGGACCATGACGCGGTGTTCACCGTGCATGGCTCTTATCGCCCCGAGGATGTACCGGTGTTGTTCGATCACTACGGCATTGATCTGGTCGTTTTTCCGTCGGCCGGTCCGGAGACCTTCAGCTTCACGCTGAGCGAGGTGTGGGCGGCGGGTCGTCCCGCATTGGTGCCGCCGATCGGCGCCTTGGGCGAGCGCATGAAGCAATTTCAGGGCGGCTGGATTTTCGAAGACTGGACGGACGAAGACCGCATGCTCGACCAGATCATGGAGTTGCTGCGGCCGGACCAGGCTTCGCGGCTCTGGGAGGCGGGGGCGCGCGCTCGCCGCGCGGCGAGTGTCCAAGGCCGGGACATGACCACCCGAACCGCGAAGGTCTATCGCGCCCACCTCGCTCCCGCGGACCTTGGCGCGCGTGCTTCTCTGGCCAGAGCCCGAGTAGTGGAAGCGCTGCGCAATGCCCATGATCGGTCCGTTGCACCGTCCGTGGGTCCGGCGACGCTGCTCGAGCGGGGTTTGTTGCGCCTGGCGCATCTGGGCCTGAAACTGCGCTATACCGGCCCCGGAAGGATCCTGTACCGGATCGTGCCTCAGGCCATCCAACGCAGCCTGAAACGTCGGCTCCTGACATGAGGCGAGTACGCCAGGATAGGATCACGGCCGAACGGGGGGGGTGGGTCCTCGGCTCGCACTCGCGATACCGGCGCACGCCTCCACCCCAATTGCCAAATTGAACCGATACCAGGATCTCTTGCGCGATGCTGCCGAGCATCGCACGGCGGGCCGATTTGCCGACGCTCTTCTGCTCCTGCTCAAAGCGGTGCGCTTGAACCGTCACGGGGTACAGGCTCGAATCGACCTCGCCGGCATCTGGGAGGAACTGGCCCGCTGGCCCGAGGCGCTCGCCGCTTGGCAGGAGACTTTGCGTTGGCACCAGCTTCCTCAAGCTCAACTCGGACTCGCGCGCGTTGCTCTGCGCAGCGGCGACCTCGTCCTTGCTGCCAAGCACGGAGAAGCCACGCTGCAGCAACTGCCGGACGATGCCGAAGCCGTTCTGCTCCAGGCCGAGGTGTGCGTCGCGCGCGGTAATGCAAGCAAGGCCCGGGATCATTTGTTGCACGCGGCGGCGCTCGCGCAGCTTCCAGCTTCCGTTTGGCCTCGGCTCGACCGCGCGCTGCGCGCAATCGGCGAGTCCGGGCCGGCCGATCGGCTTTACCAGCGCTACGCGCATGAACTGCCGCGGTCCGCTCCCGGACTCATCGCCGCCCTGAGTACTGCCAGCAATGATGCTGCCGCCCGCGAAAGCGCCCTGGCCGAGGCGGCTGCCTGGCAGCAATGGACCGAAGCCGAGTTGATCGAGGTCTTGTCTCTTGCCGGCAGGTTCGGCCTGGGCGGCACCGATGGAGCACTGGGGCTTGCTCGGAGCTGCCGCGCCCTGGTCGACCAGCGGCTCGCCTGCAGCGGCGGGCTCGGATGGCCGCGCCGAACCGCCGGAACAGCGCTGCGCGTGGGGATTCTGTTCGAGGCTTGGACCCCTTCGGCGCCAGAACTGATTGACGACCTAAGGACTGCGACCGCTGGCCTAGAGACGAGCTTGAGGGTGTACTTGATCGACGAGTCGGGCGATGCGCAGAAGGCGGAATGGCGGGAGCTGCCGGTCGCGACGCTGGGTCGCTTCCCGCTTGCTCAGGCGGTGCGCTTCATCGCCGAAGATGACTGTGACGTCCTCGTCGTGGGAGGCGATCCTCCGGGACCGCCGCTGCTGGAAGTCCTCGCCCACCGGCCGGCGCCCTGGTTGGTCGGCTGGCGCCTGGACCAGGCGCGGTCGTCCCCCTTGTTGATCGATGCGCTGGTACAGCCACGCGGAGACACCGCGGAGACCCTCAAGACTTCGGTATTCAGCCACGAGAGCTGGCGCGACGCGGCGATCGCCAACCGGGACGAGCGGACGCGGCGCGGCCAGGGGAATCTGGCCGCCGAGTCCTTGCGCGCCTATCGGCAAAGCGCGCTGCAATTGCACCGTGATGGGCGGGCCGAAGATGCCGACCGACAGTACAGCGCGTTGCTCGCCGATCAGCCCGACGCGGCGGCGGTGTTGTACATGCGCGCTTGCCTGCGCCGCGATGTGGGCGCCCTTCGGGCCGCCGCGGTCGATCTTGCCGCCGCGCTTGCGGCACAACCCGAGTACCTCGACGCGCGGTATGCGCTGGCGCAGATTCAGTTCGACCTGGGTGCCTTTGCCGAGGCCGCGGAAACCTGCAACGGATTTGGCGGCCCTTCCATCGCCGAGCCCCGCTTGCTGCGCATCCTCGCCCAAGCGCAGAGGAAGTTGGATCTGCCGGAGGAGGCCAAAGCGACCCTCGTACGCGCCGCTGCTCTGACGCCGGGCGAGGCCGGCACCTGGCTGCAGCTGGGCTTGGCGGCCAATGCCTTGGGCCACGAGGACGAGGCGCAGGCGGCGTGGCAGAAGGCGGCGGTATTGGATCCGCAGGCGCCCGAGAGTTTTTTCAACCTTGGCGCCCTGCATCAGCAGCGCCAGGAAAACGAACAAGCCGCTGCCTGCTACGAGCAAGTGATCAGGCTGCGGCCAAGAGAGGCGCAGGCCTACAAGTACCAGGGCGAAGTCTTGTTCGCCAGCGGCAATTACGCCGCGTGGCTCGCCAATTTTGAACGCTTCGAGCGGGCCTGCCCGGGTGCGCTGTCCCTGGCGATTTACGCGCTGGAGGCCTGCCAGTTCGCCGGCAACTGGGCGCGGCTGGAGTATTACCTCAATGGATTGGAGCAGCAGCGCTTCCAACCCGCCAATCCCACGGATCTCGTCGATGGGCTGGAAGAGTTGCTCTACCTGTTGCTTTTCTTTGATCTCGACGTTGCCCAACTGGGTCGCTTCTACCGAACTTACAGCGAAGCGGCAAGCAAAGTCTATGGCTCTGCACGGCCTCGGCCCGAGCTGCGCCGGCCCGGCCGTCTGCGCATCGGCTACCTTTCCGGCGACGTTCGCGATCACGTCATGGGCAAGATGATCTACCAATGGCTGGATCGTCACGATCGCCAGCGGTTCGAGGTTTACCTGTACGCGACCCGCCTGGGCGAAGACGCCTGGGCCAAGCGCATGACCGATGCGAGCGACCATTTCGCATCCCTGGTCAGCTTGTCCGATGAGGCGGCGATCGCCCGCATCGAAGCCGACGATATCGACCTGCTGATCGACTGTTCCACCCACACCCGCGGCGCGAGGCAGGCCATTCTTGCCGCCAAGCCGGCTCGGGTGCAAATCACCAGCGTCGGCAGCGCGGGATGCCTGGGTATGTCCAGCATAGACTTCAAGCTGACCGACCGGATCGCCGACTTGCCGGAGATGCAGGAACATCAGGTCGAGCCTTTGCTCGCCATGGCCGCCTGTGTCTATCCCCATCGCGCCATCGCGATGCCGCAAGCACCTGTCTTCCGGCGCGATCAACTTGGCATCGGGGCGCAGGCCGTGGTGATCGGCGCTTTTGTCAACTTACTCAAGCTCACTCGCCGCTGCCTCAAGCTGTGGCGCGAGATTCTCGACCGGCTGCCCGAGGCGGTGGTCGCCCTGTCGCCTACGCACCCAGGACAACGCGAGGCCTATGTGCGGGTTTTTCGCGCTGGAGGAATCGATGCGGAGCGGTTGGTTTTCGTCCCCCAGGGCCGGGACGAGTCGGAGAACCAGGCGCGTTACGCCTTGGTTGATTTCGTGCTCGACCCCATGCCCTTCGGTGGCGCCAACGGCACGATTGAAGCCCTGGCCATGGGGGTGCCGGTGGTCACCCTCTGCGGCCGGCGGCACGGCGAGCGCGTCGGAACGAGCATTCTGAGCCATCTTGGCGCCACCCTGGGTGTTGCCCAGAGCGGCCCGGAGTACATCGAACTGGCGGTTCGGCTGGCGCACGATTCGGGGTTTCGCGCCGAGGTTTTGCAGCAGATTCAGGACGGCATGCGCCGCTCTACATTTGTCGACGGCGAGGCACACATTCGCAACCTGGAAGCGGCCTATTTGGCCGCGTTGCGCTCCGCACGTCCCGAAATCTATGGTGAACTCGGTGATCGCGCATGAGCGCAGCGCCTGAACGATGGCTGGGCGAAGCCCAGCGCCTATTGCAGCAGGGCCAACCCGAGTCGGCCCGGCAGTGCCTGGCGCCGGCCTTGGCGGCCACACCCCAGGATGGCCGGGTCCACTATCTCATGGCCGCTGCCTGGCGCGACTCCGGTCAAGCGGCCCGTGCGCTGCCGCACGCCGAACGCTCGGTTGCGCTGCTGCCTACGCAGGCGGTCTGCCGCTATTTGCTGGCGCAAGTGCAGGAGGACCTGGGGCAGATACCGGCGGCGATCGATTCGCTGCGCGCCGCCTTGAGCCTCCAAGCCGCCTACCCGGAGGCCCACCATTACCTCGGGATGCTGCTCGCCGATCGCGGCGAGGACGAGGCGGCTTTGGCGTCATTTCAGGCGGCCTTGCGCTACAAACCGGACTATGCCCGCGCCTGGAATAATTACGGCAGCCTGCTGCGCGACCTGGGCCGGATCGCGGAGGCGGAGCGCGCTTTTCGGGAGGCCGCGCGTCGGCAACCCGATTACGCTCTGGCGCACCACAACCTGGGCCTGCTGCTTCGCGACGCCGGAAACAAAGCCGCGGCGATCGCCAGCCTGCAGCGCGCTCAGGCGCTGCCGCCGCAGCGCGCGGAGACGGCGCTTGCCCTAGGCAATCTTCTGCGCACCGAAGGCGATCTCGATACCGCACTGCGCGTGCTGCGTCAGGCACTGCCCCTGGAGCGCCCGCGCGAAGCGAGGTTGCACCTTGCGCTGGCCTTTTGTTTGGCTGAACGCGGGGATGTCACGCAGGCGCGGGAAACCTATCATCGCGCCGCCCTGCGCGCGCCGGGCAATCTGCGGGCGGCGCTCGGAGAAGCATTGACCCTGCCGCCGATTTATCAGAGCGGTGAGGAAATCGAATCGGCGCGCGGAGCCTACGCCGCCGGCTTGACGCGACTGCAACGAGATGCCGGTGAGTTCAAGGCCGAAAATCGGGACGATGTCCTCTCGGCACTTGCCTGGAACAACTTCTACCTTGCCTACCAGGGACTCGATGATCGGCTGTTGCAGGTTGCCTATGACGAATTCCTCAGGAAGATGCTCGCGCGCGTCGCGCCGGAGTGGCTGCTGGCCCCCGAGCCCAAGTCGGATCGTGGGGACAAGATTCGCATTGGTTTTGCCTCGAGCTTTTTCTCCGACAGCACGGTGGGCCACTACTTCGCGCGCTGGATCACCGAGCTCGATCCGACGCGTTTTGAGGTCTACATCTACCATTTGCGTCCTGGCGCCGACCAGATCGCGCAGGAGATCGCGGCGCGCGCCCTGGTGTTCCGAGCGCTTGCCGGCAAGCGCATCGGCGAGATCATCAACACAATACGCGGCGACGACCTCGAGGTGCTGCTCTACCCTGAGCTGGGCATGGACAGCACCTGCTTTCTGCTCGCCGCGATGCGCCTCGCTCCAGTGCAGTGCGCGGCTTGGGGACACCCAGTCACCAGCGGCCACCTCAACATCGACTTCTTCTTGTCCAGCGCCGCGATGGAGCCACCCGGGGCGGAGGCGAGTTACTGTGAAACCTTGATCCGCCTTCCCGGCATCGGCACGAGCTACCCGAGACCACCCGTGCCCACGCTCCTCAGCCGGGAGGCACTGGGCTTGCCCAGGACCGGCGAGCTCCTGCTGTTGCCTCAGTCCCTATTCAAGATTCATCCTGACAACGACCGACTGGTCGCGGCCATCCTGGCCGGCCGCCCCAGCGCCAAGTTGGTGTTGTTCACCGGCCGCCACGAGAGCATCACCCTTGCCTATCGCCAGCGGCTCGAACGGGCTCTGGCCGAGCACGATGCCGGCGGGGCGGAGCGCCTCGTGTTCTTGCCCTATGTTCCGCGCGAACGCTATTTGCAGATCAATCTTGCTTGCGATCTCATGCTTGATACCCAGCACTGGTCGGGAGGCAACACCAGCCTGGATGCCCTGGCCTGCGCCCTGCCGGTGGTGACCTTGCCCGGGCGGTTCATGCGCGGACGGCAGAGCGCCGCCATGCTGGAGATTGCCGGAGTCCCGGAGCTGATCGTCGAGAGCGCAGAGGCGTATGTGTCGCTCGCCCTGAGGCTGCTCGAAGATCGAGACTTCCAGCAAGCGGTGCGCGGCCGCCTGGCGGGCGGGGCGGGCCGCCTTTTCGATGATGCCGCCCCCTTGCGTGCCCTCGCCGAATTCCTTCAGTCGGCGGTAGCGGCCGACCGTGCCCGGTCAGCCTGAAGCTCTTCCCAGGCGCGTTCGAGACCATCTTCCAGCGCCCGGGTATACGCTGCCATGTCGAACAGCGGGCTGCGCGTACCCAAGGCAGCCAGCCGCTGGCGATAGCTCCGCAGCAGCGCAGGCTCGCGTGCCAGCTTGATCGCCAGGGCCGCATAGTCTCCCAGTGTATTGGTGATCAGTTCGGGCAAGCCGGCCGCCGTGAGGTGACTCGCGGCGACACGTCCGGCAAAAGTTTCTCCCCGGCAGGTGAGCACGGGCAGGCCCATGAGGAGGGCGTCGTTGCAGGTGGTGTGCGCGTTGCAGGGAAGGTTGTCGAGGAAGAGATCGGCCAGGGGATAGCGCGCCAGGTGTTTTTCCATGGGCGCGGGCCCGGCGAACTTGAGACGCTCTGGGGCTACCCCCAGGGCCGCCGCTCGTCCTCGCAGAGCGCCTTGGGCGACCGCTTCGTGGGCGAGCACCCACAAGACCGAGCCGGGTGTCTCGCGCAGGATGTGCATCCAGACTTCGAACATCTCGGGCAGCAGTTTGTACAGATGGTTGAAGCTGCAAAACACCAAACCGCTTTCCGGTAGATTCCAGTCCGCGCGCGTACTCGCCAGGACCCCCGCCTTGCGTCGAGTGTCGCTGGGCAGATAGCAATGCGGCAGGTAAAGGAACCGTTCGGTAAAATGTTCAGCCGCCTCTGGCGGAGTAACCACGCGGTCGGTAACGACAAAATCATGCCACGACGACCCGAGCGTGCCGGGAAAGCCCAGGTAGTTGACCTGCATGGGAGCCGGCCGCCGCGGCGGAACGCCGCTGCGGGCGTGCTGGGTATAGCCATCGAGATCGATCAGGATGTCGATTCCATCGCCGCGAATTCGGTCGGCGATCTCGGCGTCGGAAGCCATTTGCAGATCCACGAAGCGCTCGACGGCAGCAAAGATGCGGGTGCGATAAGCGGAGGCATCTTTAGGGCCGCAGGAATAGACCGATACCTCAAAGCGCTGCCGGTCGTGCCTTTCGAGAACTTCGGTGACCAAGGCGGTGGTCGGATGTTCGCGGATCGCCGTGGTGAGGTAGCCCAGGCGCAGCCTGCCACTCGGACTTGCCGGCGAAGGCAGATGCGGATGCGCCGCGGCTACGCCCAGGCAGCGGGTGTAGGCGATGGCGACACGCTTCTGGTCCGCGGCGCTGGTTGGCAGGGAAACCATGGCATGCGGTGGCGGCATGAGTTCCTCGCAGGCGTTGATCCATGCCGGCAGACGCTCAATGAGGCGCCGGTACAGCGGCCAGTCGCAACGACGGCGGGCGATTTCAAGAAGAACGATTTCAGCGGCGGCGAATTCGGGTTGCAAGCGCAGCGCTTCCTCGATGTAGCGCTGTGCTTCTTCGACCAGCGGGATTTCGAAATAGGCCGAGCCGAGGTTGAAGTTGACCCTGGCATCGAAAGGCTTCAAGCGGTGTGCTTCCCGAAATGCCGGCAGCGCGTCCTCCACCCGCCCGACGCTCTGCCGGGCCAGCGCCAGGGTGATCCAATATTCGAGCGAGTCGCGCAGCTCTTGCGCGGGCGGCTCAAGGTAGGCGAGCGCCTCGCCGGCTTTGCCGGCGACCAGGAGGCGTCGCCCAAGGTTCGCCCGAGCGGGGGCAAACCCGGGCTTGGCCAGCAAGGCGGCGCGAAATACCTCCATCGCCTCGCCCTCTTGGCCCAGCTTTTCGAGGTTGAGGCCGAGATTGTTGAGCAGCAGGGCATCGTTGGGGTGATGGCGCAAGCCGTCGCGCAGGACCTCCGCCGCTGTCTCATGGTGCTGGGCGTCATGAAGTAGGCGAGCCAGTTCGAATGCCGCTGCCGCGTCTTGGGGGTCAAGACGCAGCGCAGTCCTGAGGGCGGCGGTCGCCTCCTCCGGGGAGGATGCTCCCAGGCAAGTTCCGAGCAAGGTCCAACCCGCCGCCAATTCCGGCCAGTTTCTGACCATCTCGCGCGCGTGTGCGAGGGCCGCGGTCATCTGCTCGAGGGCGAGCTCGGCGCGCGCTCGGCTCAAATGAAAACCGGGATGATCGGCGTAGGCCGCAATGGCCTGCTCGAACTTCTGCAGCGCTGCGGCGGGCTGGTCTGCGGCCAGGTCGAGCAAGCCGAGCAGATGCCAGGCGTCCGGGTGCCGGGGGTCGCGCTCCAGGACCTCACGGTAGATCCTGGCCGCGCCCAAATGGTCGCCCACCTCGCTCCGCGCTAGCCCCTCATGCAACAGGCTCGCGATGTCCACTGGTTCTGGTGCCGGGCCCGCTGTGGCAAGCGGTTCGGCATTGGCCGAAACGCCATGGCAATGTTTGTAACGCTTGCCGCTGCCGCAAGGGCAAAGCGCATTGCGCGAAGCCGGCGCCGCGATCACCACGGCTCAGTCTTGCCGCAGGCGCAAGGCGAGGGCGTCGGCCATGGCCTGCACCGGCTCCACCCACCGGCCTCGGTGGGCTTGGCGGAAAAGTCGGGCACTGGCGTACCAGGGACTGTCTTCGCGTTCGGTAAGCCAGCGCCAATCCGGCGAGAAAGGAAGCAGGATCCAGGTTTCCTTGCCCAAGGCTCCCGCGAGGTGGGCGATGGCGGTGTCGACGGAAATGATTAGATCGAGCGCCATGATTTGCGCCGCCGTGGTGGTGAGATCCTCGGCGCAATCGATCGGTCGGATCTGGGGCGGCAGATGCTCCAGCTCGGCGCGGCGCGGGCCGGTTTGCAGGGAAACCAGACGTACGCCGGGCATGCTCGCGATCAGTTCGAGATCACGCAGGGCACAACTGCGCCGCTGATCGTAGGGATTGGCGGGGTTGCCGCCCCAGGTGATGCCGACGCGAAGACTGCCGCCCATCGCCGAAAAACGATCGCGCCAGGATTCGATCAGTTCGGGCGCAGCGGAAAGGAAGCCTTGGCGGGCTGGCACCGCGGCGGCCTCAATTCCAAGCATGCCGGGCAAGCTGGGCAAAGCGAGATGGCACTCGTACTCGGGCCGGGCCGTGCCCGCGGCGTGCAGGTGAACACCTGGGCCGAGTGTGCTCAGGACTCCGTGCAGAACCGGTGGGCATTCCAGAATGACCGATGCTCCGGCCGCGACCAGGCGGGGAACAAATCGTGCGAACTGAATGGTGTCGCCCAGCCCCTGTTCAGCATGGAGCAAGAGGCGCATGCCCGGCCGGATTTCCCCCTGCCATGCCGGCCCAGGGACCGGGGGGAGGCCACCGGCGAGGTCTTTGATCTGTAGGCGCCATTCATATTCGCGCCAGCCCTCAGCGTAGCGGCCCGCCAGGAGGTAGGCATAGGCGAGATTCCAATGGGCGCGGTCGAACTCGGGCTGGAGTCGAATGGCGGTCTCGAACGCCACGATCGCGCCGTCGATGTCGAGGAGCGCTTGGCGCGCCAGCCCCAGATTGCTCCAAGCGGCCGTGCTTCCCGGGTCAATGGCCAGCGCGCGCTCGTAACAAGGCAAGGCCTCCTCGATCCGCTGCGCCTCGACCAAGGCCAAACCCAGATTGTTGTGGAAATTGGCCTCTCCGGGGACCAGGGCGGCGGCACGGGCCAACAGCGGGATTGCGGTGTCCAGGTCCTTCTTCTGCATGGCCGCGACACCCAGGAAGTGCATGGGAATCGGATTGTCCGGCTTGAGTCGGAGCAGTTCGCGGTAAATGCTCTCGGCCGCATCGACGTCGCCGATCTCATGTAGACGCAGGGCTTCGCGAAAATCGGGTAGGCGCGGCTGCTTGGGCACAGGCGCTGGCGCCGGCGTTGGCGCGGCGACCGCGGTTTGCGCCGACGCCGGGGTCAAGGCCCCGTGGCAGCCCTTGAAGCGCCGGCCGCTGCCACAGGGGCAGGGGTCGTTGCGACCAGCCAGCGGGGCGTTCAGCGCGTTTTCGGCAAAACGCAGGAGCCGCGCCACTTCGGCGTCCCCGGGGCGAACCTGCAAGATGCGCTGAAAAGTCAGTGCCGCCGGCTCGTGGCGTCCGGCGCACAGGTAGTTGACCCCGAGCACCCTGAGCTGCGGCGTCTCGGTGTTGGCGTCGGCGAGCCCGGCGAGGATCTCCGGCAATTGCGCATCGGGCAGCGTCAACCAGAAATTGTACAGGGCGTGAAAACCGAAGGTCGGCCGCGACGGAGCGGTGGTCTCAAAGGAGAAGCGATCCGCCACCGCCGCGGGTGCGTAGCGAATGCCGTGACGGGACTCCAGCAAGGGACGATAGGTTTGGCCGATCGCCACATCCTCGATCGCGAATTCGCTGATCTCCGGGTCGGCCAGAGCCTCCAGCAACTTGCGCGAGCGCAGCGAGAAGCCGCCGTTGCCGATTTCGCTTCCCTGGGGCATCCATGGCCAGCGCGCACCGAGGTAGTCGTAGTTACGGAAATCCTCGGACCAAGCTTCGGGATGGAGGACATAACCATCCCACTGCACCACCAGCGCATAAGGGGTGTGGATGTGTTCGAGCAGATCCTTCATCAGCAGACGGGAGTAGTCGGCGGCGGAGCGCAGCGGCGCGACGCGCACGATCTCCACCCCCGGTTCGGTGTATTCCCGGTCGGTGAAGAATAGCGCCCGCCCGAAGCGGCAGGCCTGTCCGCTGAGGCGCAGCGCACGCAAAGCGAGATCGTGATTGCGGGTGTCGGCGCAAATAAGGGTCAGGTCGCGAAGATCGATCATTGGGGAGCAGGGGGAGCTTCAGCGGTTGTTGGTGCGACAGTCGCGGGTGCCGCGCGCAGCCGTTCCCGCAGCCCCAACGCGAGCAGGGCGCAATAGAAGACCAGGGTGGGCGCGAGGTGCAGCAAGGCACGATTGACTGTGGAAAAGTCCGCGACCCAAAGCGCGGCATTGCTGAAGAAGAACACCACCAGAAGAAAGGCGAGACCGCCACCAAGGTAGGCCGTGAGCGCTGCCACAGGCGGTTTCAGGAGATCGCGCCAGGAGACGAGAACGAGCAGGGGTGCGCCCAGCCACAGCAGATGCCAATTGCTGAACACCAGTGTGGTCTCCAAGAGCGCTTGCCCAACCGGATGGAAATTGGTGTGCAGTTCGTAGCCGAGAAGCCGCGGGTGGTAGTGCGCCATCAGGAACAATGCCGTGGCGCCAGCTGCGCCAAGGCCCAGCAGCGCCTTCCAGCCGCGTACGCCCAACACGACCGGAAGGAGCGCGGGGAGCAGCAGGCCCAGCCAAATCCAACCCGGTGTCTTGATCATGGGGCTGCTTGCGGCCAAGAAAAGGGCGAGGATGAGCTGGCCGGAGCGCCTTTCCATCGACCAGCGCCAGAAGGCGAAACTCGCCAGGCCGATGAAGACCGCCAGCGGCAAGTCGGCGTACCCGGGCAACGCCACATGCACGCCCAGGAAGGGCAGGCTGAGTAAGGCGTAGCTTGCCGCCATGGCAAACAAAGGTCCGGCGCCCGCGGCACGAACCTGCTCGTAGAAGCCCAGGCCCAAGGCGAGGGCGAAAGCGAGCCAGGGCAGGTTGATCAGGGTGTCATCCCATTGCCCGGCACAAAGCGCCATCCAGACCTGCAATAAGGGTATTGCCCGGGGATAACCCGGATTGGAGTCGGTATAGGCGGCGGTATCGGCGAGCACTTCGGCGGCGCTGCCGAAGGGCACGATCGTCCCCAGGGAATACCAGACTTTGGCCTTGGTCGCCCAATGGGCCCAGGCGTCCCAGCCGAAACTCGGCCGCCAGAGCAGTTCCATGAGGAATTGAGCGCCGCGCAGCAGCAGTAGCGCCAGGAGCGCCCACCAGAGTACCTGCCCCCAGCGCGGCAGCGCCTGCCAGCCAAGTCGCTCTGGAGCCAAATCCGCATTCGCCTCCTGGGTGCGCCGGGTTCGCAGAACATAAACCGCGAGCAGGCCCAAGGTGCTCGGAGCTGAACCGACCGCCCAAACCGAAAAGGGCACGCCGGCGGCGGCCAGCAGACTCATCCACAAGACCAGCGTAATCATCCCCAAAGGGAACCCATAGGCGGCGGACAGTTGCCAGGAAGGCCGCCCTTGTGCCGATGGCCAGGCGGCCGCGAGCATGAGCCCGCCACAGGCCCAGGGCAGGGCCACGCCGAGGACGGCGAACAGGAGGGCGCTCATGGTCTACTTGATCCTGAACACGGCATTACCTTGGTCCAGAAGCAAAAGCTCGGCGGCTATAGGTGCGTAGTCATCCCACTTGAGAAGGTTCTCGCTCGGGTTGAACTGGAAATTGCGCCGGAACAAGGCGACCACAAAATCGCCGGACTTGAGCGCAGAGGGGTGCGGCATGGCGCCGCCACGGGTTTCGTAGAACGCCCGATGCGGCAACAGGTAATAGGCCAGACGGCCCCGCAGGGCACCGTCTTCGGCGGTGACGATGAGCCGCGCCGGCTCCTTGGGGAGTACCTCCCGCGCTCGGGCGGCGAAGGCGTAGACTGGGGCATCTTCAGCGGCGAGGTGCTTTTCGTCGAGTGACTTGTTTGCGAAACTGGCCGCCGAGAGACGGGTTTGCTCGATCAGCGACACCTGCCAGCGCCCGTCCACCATGAGCCAGGCGAGGCCAAAAATTCCGAAGTACACCGTGAACTGCCGTCGCCACCGCATGAACCAGGCGAGCACGGCGTAGCACAGCACACCGCACAGGACCACCGCCCCGGCGAACGGAGGAAGCGGCAGCGCTGGCGCGCGGGCGTCGATACTGTTGATGCTCGAGCCGTGCCAGGGCTCAAACTTGAACCAGGCATGAACGTGTTCGCGAATCGCTTCCCCGGCGGTGCGGGGCGAGACCTCTATCGCCGTGATGCGCAAGGGGCGCGCCGGCTTGCCTTTGATCACCAGGGCCAAACCGGCGACTTTGCCGATCCAGTCGCGATCATCGGCCACCCAGGCCCGAAAGCGGTCTTGACCGAGCGGCTGCATTTGCGTGGTGTGCATGGCCGCCGGCTTGTAGTCGTTGCGCCAGAGCAGGGCGGCGGAAACGTCGGGCCCGCTGCCTTCGACCGTCCAGGTGACTTGGCGATACCCCTGGGCGCGAAAGGGAGGCGGCGCCAACGAAATGATGGCGATACCGGTGGCGTCGGTATCGCGCACGATCAAGCCGCTTTCGGTGCGCCCGCCGACCCCGCGACTGAGGGTCATCTCCGCCGCTCCCCAGTGGCGCACGGCTTGATCGCTGGTCCAGGGAAAAGGCAGGGTGAGCGCCAAGAAACCCAGTCCGCACAGCAACAAGGCGATGCCGAAACAGGCGAGCGCGAGCTTCCACGATTGCGGCCCTTCCGAACCCACAGGTCGGTTCAGAAACGCGGCGAGGGCGTCAAAGCGCGAGTATTGGACCATCGGCTAAGCAGCGAGTTGGTGAAGGATGGCGCGTATCGTCGGTGCGCCCAGCGAACACGAACCCAGGGCGCGATGCGCCTGCCCAAACTGTCCCAACCCCTCAGCAGGCATTGCGACTGCGCCAGACACTGAGCAAGGTGAGCGCCAGAATGCGCAGATCAAACCACACCGACCAATTGTCGATGTAATAGAGATCGTATTGTATCCGCTTTCGCAGGTCGGAGCTGCCGCGTAGGTCGTTCACTTGCGCCCAGCCGGTGATTCCGGCTTTCACCAGGTGCTTTTGCATATAGCCGGGAATTTCGCGGCGAAAGCTGGCGACGAACTCCGGGCGCTCTGGCCGTGGGCCGACCAGCGACATTTCCCCGGCGAGCACGTTGAGGAGCTGCGGCAGTTCATCCAGGCTCAAGCGCCTCAGGCATGTTCCCAAGGGCGTGGCGCGTTGCTCCCCGGGCCTCGCCCAAACCGGGCCGGAGCTGGCTTCGGCATCAAGCGGCATGGTGCGGAACTTGAGCATGGTGAATCGGCCGCCGTTCCAGGTCACGCGTTCCTGCCGATAGAAAATCGGTCCAGGAGAGCTCAGTTTTACTGCCAGGGCAATCACCAGCATGATCGGCGCCAGCATGATCAAGGCCGGCACCGTGAGCAGCAGATCCTCGGCGCGCTTGACGCCGCGGTGCCATCCTTGGATGGGAGATTGGGTGAGGTTGAGGAAGGGAACGCCGGCCACTTCGGTGACCGAATGGTGCAGCAGGTGGAAGCCGTGAATGTCGGGCACAAAGGAAACCTGTACCGAGTGTTCGCGCAGGGCGTCGAGCAGCCAGCGTATGCGCTGCTCGGCGCGCAGCGGCAGCGCGATCCAGACTTGATCAGGAGCGCGCTGATCGAGGTCGGCGATCAATTGGTCGAGGTTGCCCAGGACCGGCACTCCCGCGACTTCCTTTTCGGCCAGTGCAGGGTCATCGTCATAGAAGGCACTGACATGGAAGCCGGTGCTGGGCTGTCGCGTCACCTGGGTTGCCAGTTCCGCGCCCAATCTACCGGCCCCGGCGATGAACACATGGCGAAGGTTGTAGCCCTGCTGCCGCGCCAAACGCAGACCGAGGCGCAGCAGGCCCCGGGTCCCCACCTGAAGGCAAAAGCCGAAGAGCATGAGGTAGGCGACCCACAGGCGCGAGAACTGGATGGCGAGCTGGGTGGCGAAGAGCAGCGCGGCGAGGACCAGTCCGGCGCTGATCCAGGCGCGGGCCAGATCACGGATTTCCATGGCGAAACTCTCGCCCCGGCGCGGGCGGTAGAGTTCGAAACGCGGAAAGAGCAGTGCGCACAACATGGTCAGGGCGAGCACCGCCCAGACGTAACGCGCCGGCAAATCGAAGTCGAGGAAGTGCAGGTAATGTGCAAGGAGTCCGGCGGCAAGCACGCAGAGCGGATCGACGAAATGCATCAAGCCTTCGAGCAGGCTCGCGTGGGGCTTGAGCAGCGAACGGTTCATGGCTGCCGGTTCCCTTGCGCCCTGGAGCGCCACGCCTGCCAAGCGGCTTCGACCTCGCGCCGAAAGGCACTGCGGAACTGCTCTTCGCTGAAGCGCAGAACGTTGTCTCGACAGACCTGAGCCTCGGGGAGCGAAGGGGCCTGCTCAAAGGCCCTGACTGCGACCGCGATGCTGGCCGGCTCTTGGGCCGTGAAGAAGGAGCAACCCGGCGCCTGACCCAGGGTCTCCCATACCCCGCCCCGTCCGTAGGCGATCACTGGTGTGCCGCAGGCCTGGGCCTCAAGCGGGGCGAGGCCGAAGTCCTCTTCGGCGGCGAACAGAAAGGCCCGCGCCGTGCGCAGTTCCTCGCGCAGGGCTTCGTCGGCGAGATGGCCCAGGAAGCGCACGTTGCCCGGCGCACCTCTTTCGAGACGAGCGCGTTCCGGGCCTTCGCCAGCGATCCTGAGCTCTTGTTCGGGGAGCGCGCGAAAGGCCTCGACCAGGATGTCGATGCGCTTATAGGGCACCAGCCGCGAATGCGTGAAGTAATGACTGGCCCGCTCGCCTCCCGGAGTGAACCACGCGGTGTCGAGCGGCGGATACAAGACCTCGGCGGCGCGCCGGTAACACTTCTCGATACGTCCGGCGATGAAGTGGGAGATGGCGAAAAAAAGATCCGGGCGCTGCCCGGCTGCTACGTCCCACAGGCGAAAGCGGTGCAAGAGATACTTCCTGATCCAGCCGCCGCGACCGAGATAGAGGTCCTGCATGTCCCAGGCGTAGCGCGGAGGGGAATAGCAATAGCATAGGTGCAACTGGTCCGGGCCGGTGATCACGCCCTTGGCGACAGCGTGCGAGTTCGAAATCACCAGATCATAGCCCCGCAGGTCGAGCTGTTCGATCGCCAAGGGCATCAGCGGCAGGTATTTGCGGAAATGCCGCCGTGTCCAGGGAAGCTGCTGAAGGAAGGTAGTCGTCGCCGTGCGCCCACCGAGCCGCGCCCGCTGCGCCCCGGCAAGGAAGTCCACCACCGCGAACAATTCGGCGTCCGGAAACACTTGCAACATCTGCGCGAGGACCTGCTCGGACCCTGCCCAGGTGTCCAGCCATTCATGGACGATGGCGATCTTCATTGGGATTGCATACCGAACTGGAGCGCGGGCGAAGGAAGGGACACGAAAATGCGGGTGTCATTGTAGCAGCTTGCGCAATTGCGTCGAAAATGACGTAGGTCCTCGCCTGGCATTCGTCAAGCGGGGATCCTTGCTTGACCTCGATCCGAGGGCGGTGGTGTGCGGGGGAAAGTTCAACTACGACCAAGGGAGGCAACATGCTTTTCCGATCGAACGCACGGACGGGTCTTTTCCTGGTTCTTGCCCTGGGGGCCGCTTCCAGCGCGGTAGCGCTACCCAGCTCCGCGGTGTTCGTCTATTCACAAACCGCGGCCAATTGCTCGGGAGTTAGTTGCGACACCCAGCTCTCACTGGCAACCAATACTGGCCCGGTCACGCTCACCGCGACCAATCGGGGCTGGGTAACGCCGGGTGGTACCAACAATGGCGCCGGCGCGGCCAACAACTACTTGGTCGGCCGGTGTGGAGCGAGCGACAGTTGTAGTGGTGGCGATATAATCGTGCGCAACTGGTCCGCGTTTAGTCTGCCGGTGGGCGCCCTCGCTTCGATCAGCTCGGCGACGCTGCTGCTCGACGTACCAGCGCCGAACACGCCGAATCAAGGGGTCCATACCACCTGGGGGGGGCGGTGACCTACACCCTCTATGACACCACCGGCGGGCCGGCTTCAGGGTTGCCGTTGCCGTGCTCGCCAGGGGAGTATTGCCGGTCACCCGCACCCGCGGCGGTGATTGTTCAAGTGTTTGAAGACCTTATGCGAACGGCATGGCTGGCACGCGACCTGTGATGAGCATTCCTCAATAAGTCGTGGTCGCAAAGGGGTTTACACCCCAGATATTGTGGGTCTACACTAGCGCCTCCGAATGCCCAGACGCTTCCAGCGCAGCCGCAATCGGGACTGGAGACCGGTGCCCCGGCCCGGGAGGGCGAGAAGGCGCCAAGCAAGCATCCCGGATACGGGACCCACAAAAAGACGACGAGGAGGGCAAGCCCCATGAAGTTGAACGACGCTCCCATGACCACGCTCCCGCCGCAGGAGGTCACCCAGGATGTGCTGCTCGAGAAATACGCCAAAGGCACCGAGCGGACCGCCGACGACATCCGCGCGCGCATCGCCCGCGCCTTGGCTGAAATCGAGGCCGATCGGTCCCGCTGGACCGAGGTCTTCTTCGCCACCCTGAAGGCGGGGTTCATTCCCGGTGGGCGCATCAACTCGGCCGCCGGTACCGATTTGCAGGCTACGCTTATCAACTGTTTCGTCCAGCCGGTGGCCGATTCGGTGAGCGGTTTCGCCGAGACCAAGCCGGGCATTTACGTTGCCCTGCAGCAAGCGGCGGAGACCATGCGCCGCGGCGGCGGCGTAGGCTACGACTTCTCCCAGATTCGGCCGCACGGCGCGCATGTCAAAGGCACCGATTCCTCGGCCTCGGGCCCGGTGTCCTACATGCGGGTCTTCGACCAGAGCTGCAGCACCGTGGAGTCCGCTGGGGCGCGACGGGGCGCGCAGATGGGCGTGCTTTCGGTGACCCATCCGGACGTGATCGAATTTATCCACGCCAAGCGCGACGGGTCGCTCAAGAACTTCAACATGTCGGTGGGTGTGACCGATGCCTTCATGCGCGCCGTGGAAAGCGACGGCGACTGGGAGCTGATGCATGTGGTGCCGCCCGGCCCCGCCTTCCCCGACGCCTACCAGCGTGCCGACGGCGCCTGGGTCTACCGCCGGGTCAAGGCGGCCGAAATCTGGGCGCAGATCATGGCTTCGACATACAACCACGCCGAACCCGGAGTGCTGTTCCTCGACCGCATCAACTGCGACAACAACCTCTACTACTGCGAAACCATCGAAGCGACCAACCCTTGCGGCGAGCAACCCCTGCCCGATTACGGCTGCTGCGATCTCGGTTCGATCAACCTCGCGGGATTCGTCGAATATCCGTTCAGCGAGAACGCGCGCTTCGCCTTTGAACGCTTCGAGCCGATCGTGGCCAACGCCGTTCGTATGCTCGACAATGTGCTCGATGTCACCGTCTGGCCGCTTGACGAACAGCGCCGCGAAGCCATGGCCAAGCGCCGCGTCGGCCTCGGTTTCACCGGTTTGGGGGACGCGCTGCCGATGTTGCGCCTGGCTTACGATTCGCCCGAGGGCCGGGTGATGGCGGCCAAGATCGCCCAATCGATGCGTGACGCCGCCTATCTCGAAAGTGTGGAACTGGCCAAGGAAAAAGGCCCCTTTCCGATGTTCGATGCCGAGCGGTATCTGAGCGGCGAGAACTTCGCCAGCCGCCTGCCTGAGCACATCAAGGCCGCTATTCGCCAGCACGGCATGCGCAACAGCCACCTCCTGTCGATCGCACCCACCGGCACGATTTCGCTCGCTTTCGCCGACAACGCCTCGAACGGCATCGAGCCGCCATTCTCGTGGTACTACACCCGCCGGAAGCGTGAGGCCGACGGCACCATCCGCGAATACCGTGTCGAAGATCACGCCTATCGGCTCTACCGCGCGCAGGGCGGAGATGTCGACGCGCTCCCGCCCTATTTCGTCACCGCCCTGGACATGAGCGCCAACGACCACCTGGAAATGGTCGCCGCGGTCGCGCCCTTCATCGACACCGCTATTTCCAAAACGGTAAACGTGCCTGAAGACTATCCCTTCGAAGAGTTCAAGGATCTCTATTTCAACGCCTGGCATCGCGGCCTGAAAGGCATCACCACCTACCGTCCCAATGACGTCACCGGCGCGGTGCTGGTGGCCGAGGAAAAGGGCAAGAAGAAGGAACTCGAACAACCCAACGATTTGCAATGGCCCGCCCCCGACAAGCGCATCGTCATCGAGAACGCGCCGCAACCGGTGCTGGGCAGCCTCCGGTGGCCCAGCCGGCCGCCCCTGCCCAAGGGGAGTATCGGCTGGGTGTCGGAGATGGTCGAACACCCCCTGGGCTCGTTCGCGGTCTTCGTGAGCCAGGTGCAAAATGGCAAGGCACACCCCTTCGAAGTCTGGGTCAACGGTAACGAACAACCGCGCGGTTTGGGCGCCATCGCCAAGACGCTGTCCATGGACATGCGCACCCGCGACACCGCTTGGCTGAAATACAAGCTCGATGCCCTGGCCAAGGTGCGCGGTGACGACGCTTTCGAGATGCCCATGCCGCCCACCGGCGAGGCGGTACGCGTGCCCAGCCTGGTGGCCGGCCTGGCGCGCCTGGTGCGCTGGCGCTGTGACGAACTCGGCGCCTTGGCCGATGACACCGGCCCCACGCCGGTAATGGATGCGCTCTTTTGCAAGACCGAGCCCAAGACCGGTACCGACGGCACCATGTCCTGGACCGTCGACGTGGTGAACCCCGCCACCGGCGACGATTTCGTGCTGGGCCTCAAGGAACTCTTGATGCCCGACGGCAGCCGCCGCCCCTATGCAATGTGGATGTCCGGCGACTATCCGAGGGCGCTCGACGGTTTGTGCAAAGTGCTCTCGCTCGACATGAGGGTGATCGATCCCGCCTGGATCGGCATGAAGCTCAAGAAGCTCCTGAATTACGCCGAGCCCCTGGGGGACTTCATGGCCCGTGTGCCCGGCGCCGACAAGCAGCAGAATTTCCCCAGCACCATTGCCTACATCGCCCAGCTCATCCTGCATCGTTACGCCATGCTGGGGGTACTCAACGACCTCGGCGAGCCGGTGCGCGCCATGGGTGTCTTGGCCGCTCCCGAGCGGCGCAAACCCGAACAAATCGTCCTCGCCGGCAAGGCGTGCAAGGAGTGCGGCAACGCCACCGTGATTCGCAAGGACGGTTGCGAGTTCTGCACCAGTTGCGGCGCGGTGGGGGCGTGTGGGTGAGGCTCGAAACTAGCGCCTGGATCGCGGTCGACGAGCAAACAGCTCTCGGCAGAAGACCTTTAGTCACTAAGGCCTGAAGTCTTCACATTTCCGGAGAAGAATCGAGTCGAAGAGATGAATTGGGGGGATTTACAAGGGGGCTCGCCCCCTTGTTCCTGGCGGGGGATATACAAGGGGTTTCTCCCCTTGTTAGTACGGGGGTTTGTTCGCCGTTTGCCGCGAGTCGGCGACCCTCTTTGGTTCCGGCTTGTCCGGCTTAGGGAGGGTTAAGGCCCGCCAGGTCCGAATCCACCAAGAGGTGACGGCGGACGAAGGGTGGATTCGCGGGCGCTGCGCACCCGCCTAATCCGCCCTACGGAATGCACCAGTTGTCCAATTCCAAATCAAGCGTTGACTTTTTCGGCGTCGCCGCGCGGATCCTCGCCGTACTCTAGGTACGGCCTCGTCGCCGCTCGCTCGCCTTCGCTTGCCGTCGTGATTTGGAAATAGAATCACGGGACCGTCCTCGCTTGCGGGTAGGCCGCCGACGTTGTGAGGTGGATTGAGCGCGCGCCGCCCTCAGCGCAACAAATTGCCGCTGACCTTGCCTTCGCGGTCCACCAGCAAGTAGCTTTCCGCCGAAGACTTCAACAAGGGCAGAGCGGCCTCGCCGCGCAGCATGGCGATGGTGGCGAGGCTGCCGGCGACGATGGCCATGGGCGCCACCACGCTGGCGGCCTGCAAGTGTTCCACGGGCCACCCGGTGCTGGGGTCGAGCAGGTGGTTATAGCGCCGACCGCCGATCTCGAAATAGCGCTCATAGTCCCCGCTGGTGGCGAGGGCGCCATCGCGCAGAGCGATACTGGCTAGGAGATGGTCGGGGCGGCGCGGATGAGCGATCGCCACCCGCCAAGGCGCGCCATCGGGTTGGCCGCCAAAGGCGCGCACATCGCCACCGAGGTTGATCAAGCCATGACGGATGCCACGATGCATGAGCAGCACCGCGGCACGATCGCCAGCATATTCCTTGCCGAGCCCGCCAAGATCGATTTCGCATTCGGGGTGGGGCAGCTTGAGGCGTGGCCGCTGCCAATCAACTTTGTTCCAGCCGACCCTGGGCAGCAGGCTCTGGATCAATTGTGCGCTGGGTAGGCGGGGGGTGGGGTGGTGAAAATCCCAGGCCCGGCGCAAGGCGCCCGAGGTGATGTCAAAAGCGCCCGCGCTCTGGGTGTAGGCGGTCTGCGCGAACTCGATCAGCGCCGCGGTCTCGCCGTCGACGGCAATGGTGTCGTGCCCGGCGCGGCGATTGATCGACGTAAGGATGCTGTCTTCACGATAGCGCGAATATTTGCGCTCGATGCGCTGCACCTCCTCGATGGCACTCTTGGCTGCCGCTTCGGCTTCCTCGGCCGACGCGGCGAAGAGCAGAATTTCGCAGGAGCACGCCATGGCCGAGAAGGGGAAGCGGTACGAGGCCAGTGCCCCGGTACCGGAAATTCCCAGCGAAGGTTCAGAAGTCACGGCTCAGTCCGAAAGAAACGAGGCGTGCGCTGAACGGGGCAAGCCCCGCGCTCCCGCCGCCCGGTCGCCAGCCGGCTCGTTGGCGATAGGCCTCGAGGCGCAGATCGGCCCGCCAGCCTCCGGGGAACGCGCGGCCCACGCTGAACGCCGGGGCGAGGGCGCCGAAAGCGGCCAGGCGGGTGTCGGCGGAATAGATCGCGCCCAAGCTCCAGCCCGCGGGAAAGGGTGGATCGTGATAGAACCAGGCCGCCGCCTGTGTGTGATAGCGCAAGGCCGGCATCACCCACCAGTTCCCTGCGAGGGCCTGGTGCCACGCTAAATCCAGGGTATGAGCGCGAATCGCCCAGGTGTCGCGGTAATAGCGGTAGGTGAAGCGCAGGCTCGCCCCGGCGGGCGCGAGATGATGGTGATAGCGTACCTGCAGGGTGTGGTGTTCGCGCGCGTCCGGGCGCCGATCCAGCGGCTTGTAGGGATCGGAAAAATAGCCCTCGCCACGGCCGTGGCCGAGGTTCAAGTTCAGCAAGGACACCGAACTCAGTACCTGGGTGAGGCCGGCGAGCAGTTCCCGGCTGTGCCGTCGCGAGCCGCGCGCCACGCCGTTCACCGGGTCGATGCGGTCGTCTGCGCCGCCGGCGCCCAGCGTGAAAGCAGTATTGCGATCAGTGCTCCAATGCCGCCATTCCACCGCGCCGCCGCGCGAAAGGTAATCGCGCTCACTCGAGGCCGATGCACTCAAGGCCAACGCATCGTCCCCAAAATAGCGCGTGAACTTGGCCTCTGCGGTGCTGCGGTGGTCGTTCACGCCTTTGCCTGAGGCGCCGCTCAGGGTGTGGTGATAGAGCGGCGAGGCTCCGGAGATCGCATCGTGGGCGAGCACAGCCTCGAAAGCGGCGCCCTCGCCCACCGGAGTGAGCAAGCGAAACGCCGGGCTGCGCGACGCGATCCGCTTCGCGCCGGGTTGCCAATCGCGATAGTCCAGGTAGCGCAGGCCCAGGCTGGCCACTTCCGGCGCCGTTTGTGCCTGCGCGCCGGGTGCCGCCAGTCCGGGCAGCATCAGGGCGGCGGCAAGGAGGGTTCGGGAACTGTAGTCGGCCATGGGGAAGAGCGGCGGCACTGGCGGCGCGACGCTCAGTTGCAGCCGCAACCGCCACCACCCGCCGCATCGCCGCCGCGAGCCGCTTCCTTGCTTAGGTACACTTGCTGGTGGAGGCGCGACCCGAGCGTGTCGAAGTCTAGTGCCATGCCGGCTTGCGCGAGCTTGGCCTTTTGCCAGGGTTCCACGGCGGCGCAGCCGGCCAGACCCAGGGCGAGGAACACCAGGAGTGTTTCATTCAAGCGCCAGCGCCAGGCGAATCTGTCTTTCGAGTTCAACACGCTGCTCCTCACGGAAGCCGGTATGCACCAGACGAACTTTACCATCCGCCCCGATCAGATACGAGGTGGGCATACCTTTCACCCGCCAGGATCGAGCACTCTGCCCGCTGGGGTCATAGAGCAGAGTGAAGGCCGCGGGGGTGGCGGCGAGGAATGCTTCCGCGTCGGCGCGGGCCTCGTCGAGGTTCACGGCGAGGATCACCAGGCCTTGGGAGCCATAGCGCTGTTGCATGGCGTTCATCCAGGGGAAACTCTTGCGGCAGGGGCCGCACCACGAGGCCCAGAAATCGACGTACACCACCTGGCCCATGAGTTCCGCCAGACGCAGCGGCGAGCCGTTGGCCTGGGGCAGCTCCAGTGCCGGCGCCGTGGCCCCTGGCATGGTAGCGCTCACCACCCCGGGGCCCAGCGCCAGGGCGAGCAAGCTGGCCCCAAGCAGAGATCTCAGGGTGCGCACATTACCACCCCTTCGCCGATCCAGCCTTCGGCCACGGTCTGCTGATAGGCGGCTAGATTGCTGGTGATGCGGTGATTGGAGAGGATGCCGCGCGAGAAGCCGTTGTTGTAGGCGCGATAGACCGGTGTCAGTCCGCTCGCGCAAGCGCCGTTGCTGGCGGGGGTAGTGTTGAAGTCGTTGCCTTCGAATTGCAAGCTCGCCGCGTTGGGATCGAACAGCGACTTGAGGAAGGCGCATTCGCCCGCATCGGCGGTGTAGAAATGCGAGTTCGGTCCGTACATTTGGCCAGTCGCCGGATTGATCGCGGTGTTGCCATAGAAACGGCACACCTGAACGCTGCCGCCGGAAGGGAAGCTGTTGCCGGTGCGCAGCCAGCGGCCCGCGCCGCCGCTATCCACAAAGGCCTGCTCGGCCAGACTACCGGCGATGAAATAGTGATTCAGCTCGGGCGCATAGTACTCCACCACGGTCGGCGCGGTACTGGTGCCGCCGGCGCCGACGCCCGAAAGCGCCACCACCAGCGGGCTGGTCGCCGCGTTGCTGCTGATGGTGAGCGAACCACTGATCTCCCCCGCCGCGCGTGGCGCGAATTGCACGCTGATGAAACACATGCCGCCCGCGTTGATGGTGCCGGGGCAGCCGCTGAAAATCACGAAATCCGGTGGCGTGATGGTGATGCCGGAAAGCACCAGCGCTCCCGTGCCGGTGTTGGCGAGCGTCAATGACTGCCCGGGGCTGGTGCTGCCCACGGCGATGCTGCCAAAGTTCATGGTCGTGGTGCTGGCGTTCAGGATCGGCGTGCCAGTAGTAGGATTGACGACACCGCCGATGTAGGCGGCGACATCCTCGATCTGCGTCGTGGAGAGCACTCCACGTAAGAACGCCATGGACGGCACCAGGCTATTGATCGCCGCGGCAATCAAACTCGGATTGTTGGCCGCGCGCCTGATGTTGTTCTCATTCAGGCGCGGGTCGGTGCCATGGCAGGTGGCGCAAATCGTGGCGTAGATCTGCTCGCCATTGCTCACATCGGCGCCGCGCGCTGGCGGCGCCGCGAGGAGCAAGGCCGCGAACAGCCCAAGGAGCGCTCGGGCGATTTGCCGAACCGTGAACGCGAGCGAGCATGAGCAAGTGAAAGACATGATCGAAGACTCAGCTCAGGTTCAGAAAACCCAGATCGCTGCTGGGAAAACGCTGAAGATTGGGAAACACTGTGGCCAGATCACCGGTGGCCACGCCGAACCACCGCGCCAGAGTGGCACCGAGCTGATCCACCGCCAGGGTGGGAATCCAGCGGCCACGCTTCTCGGCATCATCGGGTCCGCCCATCGCCAGGGTCGGGTAGCTGCCGTACATGGCGCCACCATTTACCGCGCCGCCGATCACGAACTGATGGTTACCCCAGGCGTGATCGGTGCCGCCACCCGATGCGGGTTGCAGGGTGCGGCCAAAATCGGAGAGAGTGAAACTGGTCACCTGGTTCGCCACGCCCAGCCTGGCCGTGGCGTCGTAGAACGCCTTGAGCGCGGGGGCGAGTTGCCCGAAGAGATTGTCCAGGGTCGCGGTCTGGTTGCCATGGGTGTCGAAGCCGCCCAGCGAAGCGAAGAACACCTGACGCTTGGCTCCGGTGGTGCCGCGTGCCTCAATCAGCTTGGCGATCTGATAGAGCTGCTGGGCGATGCTGTTGTTCGATGGGAATCCGGTAAACAGATCGCGGATCGAGGAATTGGTGTTGCTCACGATGCCGTTGACCATGGCCGACAAATCGATGGCCTGTTTGGTGATATCAGCGGCACTAGCCACGAGCTCATTAGCGCGGTCCAATCCGAGGATGGCGTTGACGGCGTTGAAGCGCGCCACCTGCGACGCGCTGGTGCCGATTCCGGAGAGGCCGAAGCTGCCGCTGGTGGGCAAAGCGAGCGGTGTGCCCGTGCTGCCGTTGAGGTAGAGCGCCGTCCCGGACAAGGAAGTCACCGTTGGGAACGTGGTCGCCGCATTGGCAGCCGCCACCGCGTCGGCGATACGTCCACCCCAGCCGGTGCGGCTGATGGAATTGGATACCGAGGACTGCCATTGCGCCTGCTGATCGGAATGGGAATAGAGGCTGGTGGGAATCAGTCCGGGCAAGTACTGCGCCTTGGTGATGGGCTGCACCAGCGTTCCGACATTGGCCACCAAGGCAAGCTTGCGCTCGTCAAACAGGGTTTGCAGTCCAGCCATAGTGGGGTGCAGGCCATAGGGCGTTGCCAGGTTGGACGGCTGAATCGGCAACAGGTTCGCCTGTGCGATGTTGATTCCCGAGGCGGAGGTGCGCACCGCCGCGTACTGGGCGTAGCCTGCGGTGTCGAGAGGTACCACGGTGTTGTTGCCATCGAAGCCGCCATAGAGGAACACGCAGACCAAGGCTTTGTAGTCGCTCAAGGCGGTTTGCGCCCAGGCGGAAAGACTGAACAGATCGAGATTGGCGACCAGGCCACCCGCGGTGAGGGCTGTGGCGCGGCGCAGGAATTCACGGCGACGGGTATTCATGGCTAGCGCTCCACTTGAAAATGGGGAGAGGTCAGCACCAGGTAGAGCCCCATGCGCGTGCGGTTCAAGGGGTCGCTGGTGCTGATAGCGTTCACCGCGTTGACGATGCTGGTTTTCATCCCGGCCGACATCGTGCCGTGCAGCAAATAGCGGTTCATGCGTTCGGCCAGGGCATCGGCGTCCCCCGCCACGGCTTGGTAGGCCGAGAGATTGAAGGTGGTACCGGTGGCACCATAGACGCTGGCATCGGGATTGATTTGGTTGCTGTAGAGCAGCGAGTAGATGACGTTGCTGCGCGCCAGCGTGGTGGTGGAATTGAGGATCTCGAACTCGGGCCCGGCGGTGTTGCTGCCCGGCAGGGTGTTGTCGGCGGCATAGTAATTGAACACCGTCGGCGCGAAGTAAACATGCTGCGACAGTCCTCGCGATGCATTGCGGAAGGCGACGCCGTCGCTGCTGACTCCCAGCGCGCGGCCGATATGGGTGAGCGCGAGCACCGGTTCGCGCAACTTGCCGTACTGCGGGTCGAGTTTCAGCGGACCGCGTGCTTCCGGGTCGGTGAGAATGGCGCGCACTACGGCCTTGAGGTCGCCGCGTACGCCGAGGCCATTGTTGTCGAAGACCGCCGCGACACGCGCCACATAGGCGGGGGTGGGATTGCTGGTCACCAGTTTCTGGATCAGCTGCCGGCCGATGAAGGGCCCGACATTGGGGTGGTTGAAGACGCTAGCGATTACCGCCGTGAGATCGCTGGCGGTGTTGCCGCCGGCGGTGAGCGTCTGGCCGTTCAAGAGCAGCTTGCTGTTGGTATCGTGGTTGATCTCCACGCCGAACATGTCGCCCAGGTAATTGGGTGGGTTGTGCGAACGTGGCGCCTGGCCCTGCACGGTGGGGAAGGTCCAGCCGGTCAGCGCATGGGCCAGACCGCTGATTTCCTCCTGGCCGTAGGTGGCCATGGGCGTGCCGGTGCTGTCGAGCTTGTGGCCGCCATCGGGATTGAGTTGCCACACCCCGATCGAGAACAACTGCATCAGTTCGCGAGCGTAGTTCTCATTGGGTCCGGTGCCGTTGGTGGTATTGGGCTTGTCATTGTTGACCATGTTGAGGTAGTCGCCCATCACCGGCGAAACCGTCACTGCCCGCAAGATGTTCTGGTAGTTGCCAAAAGCATGGTCCAAAAAGATCTGCTGGTAACGGGCCATGCCGTAGTTGATCTGCACCTCTGCACCCGAGGTGACCAGGATCTGCGACAGCGCCCAGGCCACGCGCTGGCGCAACTGATCGGCGTTGCTCAGAGCGTTGCGGTAGAACTGGCGCTGGAGCTGGAACAGCGTGTAATTGTCGCGGGCGCAATAGCTCTCGGGGCCAATCGGCGGTGTGGAGTCGTCCACGCATGAGTCGGGTTTGTTGCGGGGTACCCAAGGGTAGGGCGGGTACTGCGTCGCGGCGGCGGCGAACTGCTCCTCGAGAAAGGCGTTCACGCCGATATCGCGCACGTGCGCGATTTGCGCCTCGCTGGGACCGAAAGTCGCTTGCTCCAGCAAACGCTTGGCGTCAGCCTCGACCTGCGCCGAGGAGAGCGGTGAACACATCGCTACGCCCTCCGGGCTGTGGCCCTCGGTGCCCATCTTTGCCCAAAGGCTGTAGTCGATGGTGTAGCGGTGGTTGGAGTCGTTCCGCGGGTAGCCGTTGTTGTAGCTGCGATACACCGCCGTGGTGCCACTTGGGCAACCCGCCAGCGCGGGCGCATTGACGTAAAAGGCAATACCCTCATCAAGCCAGCCAGGATCCTGTCTGAGCGTTTCGCATTCGGCGCTCGAGGCGGAATAGAAATGTGAATTCGGGCCCACGCCAGGGGTACCGTAGAAGCGGCAGACCGGGATCAACCCGGGGACTTCGTGGCCGTTGGCCCAGACATGGAAGCTCGCTCCAGTGCGCCGCCAGCCCGGACCGGCGGCGCCGGCATCGATGCCGGCAGCCTCGCCGGCGCCCGCGGTCACGAAGTAGTGTTTGAGGTCGGTGTTGTAGAACTCGATCGCCGTGGCGGTCGGCTCGACCGCACTGGCCGTCAGCGGTTGCGCCAGCAAGAGTGCCAAGACGATGCGGCGGGGGAAGAAAGCTCGGGGAGCGGCGGCACATTTTTTCATGGTGAACCTCTTTCCGGGGAGCGCGGTTTTCTTATTCAACATCAAATCCGAGGGGTTTGATAGCCCACAAGTTGTAAGAATTGTTTGCTGAGATGGTCTGCAACACTTTGATTTTTCTAATACACATCGGCAACCACTATGACAATCGCATTAGAATCATCGATTTAGCCTGGCTTCCCCAACTCCCTCATCGAACGATCGATCGATGAGCATCAATTCCTGTCAATGCAAGGCCGGAGCCGCTGGCAAGACGCCAGTTCGCGAATTTACTTTCACATTCAACCGTAACCCATTATTTATTTTGCATATTATTCTTTTGTTAAGATTGTGCGCTAAGTGGTTGTTGCGTAACAGAAAAGTGGTTGACCTCGGCCATTTTTTTGAATATAGTGGGAAAGAGTGGGAATTAGTGGGAAATAGTGGAAGACCCACACAGAGGAGGATCGGTGTTTCGAGGCGTTACACAGCTCACGCTGGACAGCAAAGGGCGCTTGGCCGTGCCGAGCAAGCACCGCGAAGCCCTGCTCGCCCACGGCGAGGGTCGCCTGGTGGTCACCGCCGACCCCAGCCGGTGCTTACTGCTCTATCCCCTGCCCGCCTGGGAGCCGATCCAGCAGAAGCTGATGGCGCTTTCCAGCTTCAACGATCGCATCCGGGTACTGCAGCGCCTGCTGGTCGGTCATGCCGACGATGTCGAACTCGATAGTGCCGGGCGCATTCTCGTCCCGCCGGCGCTGCGGGTCTTCGCTGGGATCGAGCGGCAAGTCGTGCTGGTCGGCCAGGGGAACCGCTTCGAACTCTGGGGCGACACCCAATGGCGGGCCTTTACCGAAGTGGCGCTGGTGGTTCCGGGCGAGGACATGCCGGCGGAGCTCGATGGCTTCTCGCTCTGATGCCCGATGTGGACCATGTCACGGTACTACTCGAAGAAGCAGTTGAGGCGCTCATCTGGCGCCCCGAAGGCATCTATGTCGATGCCACCTTCGGCCGTGGCGGGCACAGCCGGGCGATCCTCGCGCGCCTGTCAGCAGCGGGGCGGCTCGTCGCCCTCGATCGCGATCCGGCCGCCATCGCCGCCGGACGGGCCGACCCGGTCCTGAACCAGGATCGCCGCTTTAGCTTATGCGCGCGGCGATTCAGCGAACTCAAGACGGTGCTGGCGCAATGCGCCGCACCGCATATCGACGGACTACTGCTGGACCTGGGCGTCTCCTCGCCGCAGATCGAGGAGGCGGGCAGAGGGTTCAGCTTTCGCGCCGACGGCCCTTTGGACATGCGCATGGATCCAAACAGCGGCCAATCGGCGGCGCAGTGGCTGGCCGAGGCGCCGGAGTGCGAAATCGGGGAGGTGATCGCGGATTATGGTGAAGAACGGTTTGCTAAACAGATTGCAAGAGCGCTTGTTGCGGCTCGCGCGCGAGCCCCGATTTCCACTACCGGGCAGCTTGCCGCGATCGTTGCCCAAGCCGTCCGCACGCGGGAACCCGGCCAGGATCCGGCGACACGCACTTTCCAGGCTGTACGGATTTTCGTCAATCAGGAACTTGCGGAGCTGTCGCTAGTGCTCGAAGCTGCCATGAGTGTCCTGAACCCCGGCGGTCGGCTGGTGGTGATCAGCTTTCACTCGCTCGAAGACCGCATGGTCAAGCGCTTCATCAGCAGTCACGTCCGCGGCGCGCCACTGCACCCGCGGTTGCGCGGCCTGCCGCTGCCGGCGTTTCGTCCACAACTGGCAGTGCTCGGCAAGCCGCTCCGGCCCAGCGCCGCAGAGGTCGCCGCCAACCCGCGTGCGCGCAGCGCCATGTTGCGGGTCGCGGAACGCCTGGCGCAGGAGCGGGCATGACGCGCCTGAATCTCTTTCTGCTCGCCCTGCTGGTCGCCAGCGCGCTGGCTCTGGTGACGTCGCGCCACCAGTCGAGGAAATTGTTCATCGAAATCGAACGCGGCCAGAACCTCGCCCAGCAATACAAAGTCGAATGGGACCAATTGCAGCTCGAACAATCGACCTGGGCCATGCCCGGGCGAATCGAGAAAGTGGCGCGTGAGAAATTGCAGCTCGTACCCCCCGCCGCGAACCGCATCCAGGTCATCGCGGGCGCCGGAGGCCGGCTATGAAGTCGGCGATCCTCAAGGCCCAGGCGCCGATCGTGCTGCCAAGCTGGCGCGGCAGCATGGTGGTGGCGCTGCTGGGGCTGTTGTTTCTGGTGCTGATCGGGCGCAGCGTGTATTTGCAGGCGATCAACACCGGCTTCCTGCAAAGCCAGGGCAACAGTCGCTTCAGCCGGGTGGTGGAGATCCCCGCGCACCGCGGCAGAATCACCGATCGCCATGGCGAGCCGCTGGCCATCAGCACGCCGGTGAAGTCGCTGTGGGCATTCCCCGAGCAGATCGAGGCGACGCCCGAGCAGTGGGAGAAGTTCGCCGCTTTGCTGGAATCCGACCCCGGGAAATTGCGGCAGCGGGTGGTCGAGGGCGGCGAGTTCCTGTTCCTCAAGCGCGCTCTGCCCCCCGAAGTGGCGGAGCGGGCCATGTCCCTGCGCATCAAGGGCATCTACGAACAGCGCGAATACCGGCGCTATTACCCGGCAGGCGAAGTGGCGGCCCATCTGGTCGGGATCACCGACATCGACGACAATGGCCAGGAGGGTATCGAACTCGGGCATCAGGCCTGGCTGGGGGGCAAGTCCGGCAGCCGCAGGGTAATCATTAATCGTCGCGGCGACGCGGTGGAGGATCTCGAAGGCGTGCGCCGACCGCAGGAAGGGCGCGAGCTGGCGCTGTCCATCGATCTCAAACTGCAATACCTCGCCTACCGCGAGTTGCAAGCCGCGGTCACCGCGCACCGGGCCAAAGCGGGCGGTGTGGTGGTGCTCGACGCGATCAGCGGCGAAATCCTCGCGCTGGCCAACCTTCCCAGCTACAACCCCAACAACCGCGCCAAGCTGGTGCGCGACAAGGCCCGCAACCGCGCGCTCACCGACACCTTCGAGCCCGGATCAACCTTGAAGCCGTTCACCATCGCTGCCGCGCTCGAAGCGAAGAAGATTCGGCCGGACACGCTGATCAATACCACCGGCGGCCGGCTACAGATCGGCCCGGCGACGATCCACGATGCGCATGTCTATGAGGCGCTCACGGTCGAACAGGTGATCCAGAAATCCAGCAATGTCGGTTCCGCCCGCGTCGCGCTCTCGCTTCCGGCGGAAACGTTGTGGCGCACCCTGGCGCAAGCCGGTTTCGGTAATACCCCGCAGACCGGTTTCCCCGGTGAGGTAGCCGGGCGTCTGCGGCCAGCGAAGAACTGGCGTCCGATTGAACAGGCGACCATCGCTTACGGCCATGGCATTTCCGTGAATCTGGTGCAACTGGCGCGCGCCTATACAGTGTTCGCCAACGATGGAGACTTGAAGCCGGTATCGCTCTTGAAGACCGCCGGCCCGGGCGCCGGGCAGCCGATGTTTTCGCGCGACACCGCGCTGGCGGTGCGCAAGATGCTCGAAATGGCCGTGCAAGCTTCGGGCACCGCGCCCAAGGCCCAGGTACCCGGCTATCGCGTCGCCGGCAAGACCGGCACCGCGCACAAAGTCGAAGGCAACGGCTACGCCCCCAACAAATACGTGTCTTCATTCGTGGGTCTGGCTCCCGCAAGCAATCCACGGCTCATTGTCGCGGTCATGCTCGACGAGCCCTCGGCCGGGCAGCACTACGGCGGCGCGGTGGCGGCGCCGGTGTTCAGCAAGATCATGGAAGCGGCACTGCGCGCCCTGGCCATTCCGGGCGACGGGTCCCACCAGAACCTCCTTCTGCCGGGCACCGACGCGGTTGAGGTGAGGGAAGAAACGTGAACGCCGCGCCGCCAGCCTCCGTCATCCGGGCCTTGGGCGTGAAGGTGCCACGGTTGGTGAGCGACAGCCGCCGCATCCGGCCCGGCGATGTCTTCGCCGCCTACCCCGGGGAGCGCAGCGATGGCCGCGCCTTCATCCCCGACGCCCTGGCGCGTGGCGCTGCGGCGGTGCTCTGGGAGCAACGCGGTTTCACCTGGAGTCCCGCCTGGGGCTGCCCGCAACTTGCCGTGGCCGAACTCAAGCAACGCCTGGGCGAATTGGCCGCGGAAGTGCACGGCCATCCGGCGCGAGACCTGATCCTGGTGGGCGTCACCGGCACCAACGGCAAGACTTCCACCACCCACTGGATCGCCCAGGCGCTGGCGCATTTGGGCACCCCCGCGGCCCTGGTGGGCACGCTGGGGCACGGTTTTCCGGGTGCCTTGGAAGCGGGGCTGAACACCACGCCGGACGCCGCCCAACTGCAAGAGATGCTGGCGCAATTGCGTGCTGCCGGAGCCTCCGCCGTGGCCATGGAGGTTTCCTCGCACGGTCTCGAACAGGGCCGGGTGAACGCACTGCCCTTCCGCGTCGCCCTGTTCACCAATCTCACCCGTGACCATCTCGATTTTCACGGCAGCATGGAAGCCTATGCTGGCGCCAAGGCCCGGCTCTTTGCCTGGCCCGGTTTGCAACAGGCGGTGATCAACGCCGATGATGCTTTTGGCGCCCGCCTCATCGGCGAACGGCAAGCCCGCCAGCAAGCGGTGCTGAGCTATGGTTTCGGCGGAGGCGATCTGCGTGGCCGGAATTTGCGCCAGAGCCCAGCCGGCATCAGTTTTGAACTGACTGGTCGCTGGGGCGAAGCCCACGTCGCCAGCCCCATGGTCGGCGCCTTCAACGCCTACAATCTCCTGGGCGTGCTGGGCGTGCTGCTCGCTCTGGGACATCCGCTGCCGCAGGCGGTGGCGGCCCTGGCGGCCTGCCAGCCAGTGCCGGGCCGCATGCAAAGTCTGGGTGGAGATGGGCAAGCGCTGGTGGTGATCGATTATGCTCACACCCCGGACGCCTTGGAAAACGCGCTCCTCGCCCTACGCCCAGTGGTGGCGGAAGGCGGCCGGTTGATCTGTGTGTTCGGCTGCGGTGGCGATCGCGATGCCGGCAAGCGCCCGCTGATGGGCGCTCTGGCCGCGCGTCTGGCCGACCGCGTGATCGTTACCAGTGACAATCCGCGCAGCGAGCCCCCGGAGGCGATCATCGGGCAAATCCTGGCCGGCATTGCCCAGGTCGATCGGGGTGAGGTGAGCACCGAGGCCGATCGGGGCGAAGCCATCCACCTCGCCCTGGGAGAGGCCCGGGCAGCCGATGTGGTGCTCATCGCCGGCAAGGGGCACGAACCTTACCAGGAAATACAGGGTCGGCGCGAGCCCTTCTCCGACCTCGAACGCGCCCAGGCCGAACTCTCCGCCAGGGGGCGCGCATGATGGATCTCGCCTTCTTCGCAAGGGCCGGCGGCGGCGTGTTGGTCGGCCCCAACCGCGAAGTGCGCGCGGTCTCCACCGACAGCCGCAAGCTTCCCCCTCAGGCGCTGTTTGTCGCCATCCCCGGTGAACGCTTCGACGGCCACGACTTCGTCGCAGCCGCCTTCGCCCAAGGCGCGGCGGGGGCTATGGTGAGCACCGAACGCGCCCAGGGCCTGCCGCTGCCGCGGGTCGTCGTGGCCGACACTCTGCCGGCCTTGGCGCAATGCGCCGAGGCCTGGCGGGCGCAGTTCAAACTGCCGGTGATCGCCATCACCGGAAGCAACGGCAAGACCACGGTCAAGGAAATGCTCGCCACGATCGGTCGAGCCGCTTTCGGTGCAGAAGACGCGGTGCTGGCGACCGAAGGCAACTTCAACAACCACATCGGCCTGCCGCTGAGTCTGCTGCGTCTGCGTGAAACGCATCGGTTTGCGGTGATCGAAATCGGCATGAACCATCCCGGAGAAATCCGCGAACTCGCCCGCATCACTCAGCCCACCGTCGCGCTGGTGACCAACGCCCAGCGTGCCCATCTCGAAGGCCTGGGTTCGGTCGAGGCGGTCGCCCGCGCCAAGGGCGAGATCTTCGAGGGTCTCGGCCCCGAAGGTGTGGGCGTGATCAATGCCGATGATGTCTTTGCCAGCCTTTGGCGAGCAAATCTGGGCGTGCGCCCGTTCTTGACCTTCGGCCTTGGCGCCGGCGCCGAGGTTCGTGGTGTCTTCAGCGCAGCGACCCAGGGCAAGGGCCACACCCTGCATACGCCGGCGGGGAGCACCACGCTGCGTCTGCAGGTGACCGGGGAGCACAACCTGCGCAATGCCCTGGCCGCAACGGCCGCGGCGCTGGCCGCGGGCATCGGGCTGGCCGCGGTGGTGGAAGGACTCGAGGCTTTTCGCGGTGTTCCGGGCCGGCTCCAAGAACTGCCCGGGCCCAACGGAGCCTTGCTGATCAATGATTGCTACAACGCCAACCCCGATTCGGTGAGCGCGGCCATCGCCGTGCTCGCGCAACGCCCTGGCCAGCGCTTGCTGGTGCTGGGCGACATGGGCGAACTGGGAGCGCAGACCGCCGCGCTGCATGAAACCGTGCTGCGCGCCGCCAAGGAGCAAGGTATCGATCGCGTTTTTGTGCTGGGCGAGCACATGGGCCGTGCTTTAGCCGCGGTGGGCAACAGCGGCGCGGCGTTCCCCAACGCCGAGGCGCTGGCGCGGGCGGTGCGTGGGGCTTGTGACGCACACAGCACGGTGCTGGTGAAGGGGTCGCGATTCATGCGCATGGAACGAGTGGTCGCCGCCTTGAGCAGCGCCACCATGGAGGCGCACTGATGCTGCTCTGGCTGACTCAATGGCTGGCGAGCGACATTCGCGCGTTTAATGTCTTCAACTACCTCACCTTTCGCGCGGTGCTGGCGGCGATGTTCGCGTTGCTGATCTCGATTCTGCTGGGACCGAGAGTGATCGCTCGGCTGACTCACATGAAGATCGGCCAGGCGGTGCGCAGCGACGGTCCTCAGACCCACCTCGTCAAGGCCGGCACGCCGACCATGGGGGGTGCCCTGATTCTGCTCGCAATCGTGCTCACCACCCTGCTCATGGCCGACTTGCGCAACCGCTTCATCTGGGTGGTGTTGGCCGTCACTCTGGGCTTTGGGCTGATCGGTTGGGTCGATGACTATCGCAAAGTCGTGCATCGCAATCCCAAGGGACTCTCGGCGAAGCAAAAGTTCTTTTGGCAATCGCTGGTCGGTCTTATCGCCGCGGTGTACCTCGCCTTTGCCGTGCCGTCCCCGGACAGCTCGCAGGTGCTCAACCTGTTCGTGTCCTGGATCGGCAGCGGCCTCAACATGGATCTCCCCCCCAAGGCCGATCTGATCGTGCCCTTCTTCAAGAATGTCGCCTACCCGCTGGGCGTGTTCGGATTCATCGCCCTCACTTTCTGTGTCATCGTCGGCACCAGCAATGCCGTGAACTTGACCGACGGCGCCGACGGCCTGGCGATCCTGCCGACGGTGATGGTGGCGGGAGCCCTGGGCATCTTCGCTTACGTGGCTGGCAACGTGATCTATGCCAAGTACCTCGGCTTTCCGGCAATCAGCGGGGCCGGTGAACTCCTGGTGTTCTGCGGCGCTCTGGCCGGAGCCGGGTTGGGCTTTCTGTGGTTCAACGCCTACCCCGCGGAAGTGTTCATGGGCGACGTTGGCGCCCTCGCCCTGGGAGCCGCCCTCGGCACCGTGGCGGTGATCGTGCGCCAGGAAATCGTGCTGTTCATCATGGGTGGCGTGTTCGTCATCGAGACCCTTTCGGTGATGATCCAGGTCGGCTACTACAAGCTGCGCGGCAAGCGCGTCTTCCGCATGGCGCCCATCCATCACCACTTCGAACTCAAGGGGTGGAAGGAAAACCAGGTGGTGGTGCGGTTTTGGATCATCACCATGCTGCTGGTGCTTTTCGGTCTTTCCACATTGAAGCTGCGTTGACATGGAGTTTCGCGACCGCGCTATCCTCGTGCTGGGCCTGGGTGCCACCGGACTCTCGGTGGCGCGCTGGCTCACGCGCCGCGGTGCCCGGGTGACGGTCGCCGATACTCGCCGCGAGCCGCCCGGCGCCGCCGCGCTGACGCGGCAATGCCCGGACGCCGCGCTGCGCGCCGGGGCGTTCACGGCGGACTTGTTCGCTACCTGCGAACTCATCGTCATCAGCCCCGGGGTCGCCAAGGACCAACCGACCATACGCGAAGCGGTGGCGCGTGGCGTCCCCCTCCTGGGCGACGTCGAACTGTTCGCCCGCCACTTGCCGCCTGGCCAGCGGATACTGGCCATCACCGGATCGAATGGCAAGAGTACGGTTACCAGCCTTGCTGGCGAACTCTGCGTGGCGGCTGGCCGATCCACTGTGGTCGCGGGCAATATCGGTCTGCCCGTACTCGACGCGCTGGCCGCGGCGGAGGACGGCGCGGGTTTTCCGGAGGTGTTCGTGCTGGAACTCTCGAGCTTTCAGTTGGAGACCACTTCCTCGATCGATGCCACCGCGGCGACCGTACTCAACTTGTCGGAGGATCATCTCGATCGTTATGCCGGCATGACCGAATACGCCGCCGCCAAAGCGCGCGTCTTTTCCGGCCGGGGCGTGCAGGTACTCAATCGCGATGAGCCCGCGACCCTTACTTTAGCGCGGCCCGGCCGTTGCGTCTGGACCTTCGGCGCGAGCGAGCCCGCCGACGAGACCGAATGGGGCCTGTCGCCGGGCACCGACGCGTGGCTGCAACATGGCCGCCGCCGCATCTTGCCGCTGGCGCAACTGCCGCTCATCGGCCGGCACAACGCCCTCAACGCGCTGGCGGCGCTCGCGCTGGTGCAATCGCTCGGGGTCGAGGAGAGCACGCTCGCACCGACGCTTGCCGCCTTCCGCGGACTGGCACATCGCGTCGAGCGCGTCGCCGAAAAGCGCGGCGTGGTCTATATCGACGATTCCAAAGGCACCAACGTCGGTGCGACGCTCGCGGCGCTGTCCGGCTTGGGTCGCAAGGCGGTGCTGATCGTCGGTGGCGAGGGCAAGGGACAGGACTTCTCGCCGCTGGCCGCGGCGGTGGCCAAGCATTGCCGCGCGGTGCTCACTATCGGGCGTGACGCGCCGCTGGTGGAAACCGCGCTGGCCAACGCGGGTATACCGGTACGCCGTTGCGCCAGCCTCGAAGCCGCGGTGCATGGTGCAGCGGGCCTAGCCCAGGAGGGTGACGCGGTGTTGCTGTCCCCGGCCTGCGCGAGCTTCGACATGTTCCGCGACTACGCTCACCGCGCCGAGGTGTTTGTCCAGGCGGTGCAAGCTCTGCCCGACAGAGGCGCCCATGCTTGATATCGCGGGCGCCAGCGCGCGGCGCATGATGAACTTCGACCAGTCGCTCCTTTGGGCAAGCCTGCTCCTGCTTGCCCTGGGGCTGGTGATGGTCTATTCGGCCTCGATCGCCATGGCCGAGGCGAGCCGCAGCACGGGATACCGCGCCGGCTATTTTCTGCTGCGCCACGCCGCGTTCGTGGGCATCGGGCTGGTGGCCGCGGTGCTGGTATTTCAGATTCCTTTGCGCTGGTGGCAGGCCGCCGCGCCCTACCTGTTCGTGTTCTGCGCGGTGCTCCTGATGCTGGTGCTGGTGCCGGGGGTTGGGCGTGTCGTCAATGGCAGCCGGCGTTGGCTCTCGCTCTTCTTCTTCAACCTGCAACCCTCGGAGCTGATGAAGCTCGCGGTCGTGCTCTATACCGCAAGCTACGCCGTGCGCAAGGCGGCGGTGCTGCATGGCGAACAACCCATGCGCGACAGTATCGTCAAGGGTTTCCTGCCGTTGTTCGCGGTGATGGTGGCGGTGGGTGGGCTGCTGTTGATGGAGCCTGATTTCGGCGCTTTGGTGGTCATCTTCGTGATCGCCTTCGGCATGCTGTTTCTGGGCGGGCTCGACTTGCGGCTGTTCATCATGCTGGCGGGCATGTTGCCCTTGGCGATGGGGGCGCTGATCGTGATCGCTCCTTATCGTTTGCAGCGCTTCATGGGCTTTCTCGATCCCTGGTCCGATCCCTTCGACAAGGGCTACCAGTTAAGCCATGCGCTGATTGCCTTCGGTCGCGGCGAGTTGTTTGGCGTGGGCCTGGGCGCCAGCGTCGAAAAACTGATGTACCTGCCCGAAGCGCACACCGATTTCCTCTTGGCCGTGATCGCCGAGGAACTGGGTCTGTTCGGCGTGATTCTGGTGTTGGCGCTGTTCGCCTGGGTGGTCGCACGCGGATTTATGATCGGGCGCCAGGCAGCGCGGCTCGATCGGCCCTTCACCGCGCTGGTTGCCCAGGGCATGGCGATCTGGCTGGCGGTGCAGGCGCTGATCAACATGGGCGTGAACATGGGAGTTCTGCCAACCAAGGGCCTCACCCTACCGCTCTTGTCCTTCGGTGGCAGCGCCATGGTCAGCACCTGCATCGGCCTCGCCATCCTGCTGCGCGCGGACTACGAAAACCGGCTCCTGCTCAGGGGGTATTCCGCATGAGCGCCCCCGCCCGGCCGCCCGAAGGGGGCGCCAGCCAATCTCCGGAGCGGGCGCAGCCCGCGAACCGCACTCACCCCCTTCCCCAGGAAGGGGGCCGGGGGGAAGGTTGTGCGAGCCCCGCCCGGCCGCCCGAAGGGGGCGCCAGCCAATCTCCGGAGCGGGCGCAGCCCGCGAACCGCACTCACCCCCTTCCCCAGGAAGGGGGCCGGGGGGAAGGTTGTGCGAGCCCCGCCC
>JACPUX010000034.1 GCA_016192065.1 Betaproteobacteria bacterium | reverse complement strand
CCTCGTCTGCCAGCAAAGCTGGCGACAATACGGCAGATCGCGGCTGCGCGATTTCAAATCGCCGGAATGGTCAACCGACCCGAAACTTGCTTCAGACAAGGCTCTTCGCATGCTGATCGTTCAAACTACCGGACAGTAGTGATTCTTAAGGAATAAACATGGACGAGATCAAATCACGCAGCCCGTACTGGCTGAGCCCTGGCATCGACGTGCCAACGCAGGAGGAATTGCAACTATTGCCATCGCGTCGCGCCCTGCGCGGCTTCTACGTCGATCGGAATGCAGGTGAAGCGGCATTCGTACCGACTGACGATTTCATGCGCGAATGCCCGTTATGGCGCATCGATGTGCTCGACGATATTGCGTACGCCCTGCAGCGCACGCGTACGCATGCCTTGGTTTCCTTCTTCCGGGAATGTCAGGCAAGAGGACATGACGTACCCATGGCGAGGCAGATCGAAGCGTTTCGAAAGATGTGCCAGCAAGGTGATGTTGCTTTGCCGGATGAACTGGAGGCGTTGCTGGTTCTGGATCAGCAGTTCGGCCGATCAGCGGCGTGGCGCCCCAGAGAGCGGGGCAAGAGGTGAGCATCGACAAAGCCTGCCTCGCCGTGCGATGCCGCGTCTGGCGAGGTAGGGGCCAATTCGCGTTGGTTGTTGGCCTCGGCAGACATGGCCTGCACAGTGTTCACCGGTCTGTTTATCGGCCTTATGGAGCGCTCCACATAGGCCGACCTGCAGCCGTCTACTCTGCCCACGCTGAGCCTTGGCAATTGCCTGCACCTCATCCTTAAACGAGCCGCATTTCTTGAACTTCTGCCGCCACGCAGTGCCTCGCATTGCTCCTCAACCATTCAATCAGGCCCTTGAACTGCCTTTGCGACAGTGATCGGCACCGCATTGCTCGCGGACTCGCATGCCACAAGAAATTGTGCCCACTTCTCCAGCGCCTCCTTGCGCTCGTCGAAGTAGGTATGCCGGTCGTAAATACCCTCCACGCCCGACAGCTTGTGGTTCAGGCACATCTCGGAGATGTCCCTCGGAATGCCGAGCGCCCGCATGTGCGACTTCATCGTGCTGCGCAAGTCGTGCGGGGTGAAGCGGCGCACCGCCGGCTTGTCAGTGTCAAGCCAGTAGCCGATCGTTTCGCGGATGCTGTCCTTGCTGACGTGGGTGTCGCCGCCGTTTCGCGCAGCTCGGCCCCGCGTCCATGCGGGCAGCACATAGGCCGACTCGCCGGCCATCCCTCGCAGTTCCCTGAACCACCCAACGACGACAGGCGCTAGCGGGATATCCATCGCCGGGCCGGTCTTGCTTTTTGGGATGTGCCAGCGCGCCTCGTCGAGGTAAACGTCCTCCCACTTAGCCTTGTAAAGTTCGGCACTGCGCACAGCGGTGGCCAGCAGGATTCGGATGATCAGCGAATTGCGCTTGCGCATGCCGGCGTTCAATAGAAGGTGCAGCTCTTCCCTGGTCAGCATCAGGCGTTGTCGCTTTGGTGGCCGCTCACCCAGCAGCGCCGAAAGCATGATGCCGTGGCACGGATTGGTGTTGACCAAGCGCTTGCCGCAAGCGTGGGTGAACAGGCATTTGGTGGTGATCAGCAGCATGTTGGACTCGCCCCAAGTTAGCGAGCTGGCCTCGATCAGCGCAATTACGTCCGATGCCTCGATCTCGCGCACGGTCAGCGCACCAAGCCGGTTCTCGATGCGCTTGAGGTGGCGCCCATAACTCACCTGCGTACTCTCGGCCAGGCTCACGAGCTTTTTGGCCCGGTAGTCCTTGACCAGCTCGCGCACCGTCCAGTCCTTTGCCGTGGTGGCCTTGGCTTTCTGCTTGTCGGCGGCAGGGTTGCGGCCTTGCATGATCTCGGCGCGCTTGATGGTGGCGATTCCGCGTGCGTCGGCCAGGCTGATGTCGGGGTAGCGGCCAATCGACAACTCACGTCGGCGGCCACCGTGCCGGTAGCGAAGGATCCAGCCCGCCAGGCCTGCGGCCGATAGCGTGAAAGTCAGACCATTGCCGTCAGCCTTGGCCAGCGGCGTACCCGCCTTGACCCAGTGCCTGATCTGCAGGTCCGTCAGGAACCCTTTGTCTCGTGCCATGTGTACCCCCGGTTGTTCTGGTGTAGCAGCTACCCATCTAGCTACCCAGCCAGCTACCCAATTTTGGCAGTACGGGGTGAGACGTCAAGAGACCTGAAAATCAACGAAACCGGCCAACTCCTTGTTTTATCGGTGTTTTCGCGTGGCAAGTGAGACGTGGCGGGACGCCACGAAACCTCACATCAGCACGATGTCGTACTGCTCTTGGTTGTACATGGTTTCGACCTGCAATGAAACCGGCTTTTCGATGAAGTCCGAGAGCTGCGCGAGGCTTTGCGATTCTTCGTCGAGGAACAGATCGATCACGGCTTGCGAAGCAAGGATGCGGAATTCCTTGGCGTTGAACTGGCGCGCCTCGCGCAGGATTTCGCGCAGGATTTCATAGCACACGGTCTGCGCGGTCTTCAGTTCTCCCCGACCGCGGCAGACCGGGCAGGGTTCGCACAATACATGGGCGAGGCTCTCGCGGGTGCGCTTGCGGGTCATTTCCACCAGACCCAGGGCGGTGAAGCCATTTACGGTGAGCCGCGTGCGGTCCCTCTCCAGGGCCTTCTTGAATTCGTCGAGTACCGACTGGCGGTGTTCGGCATTCTCCATGTCGATGAAATCGATGATGATGATGCCGCCCAGATTTCTGAGCCGCAGTTGCCGTGCGATCACCTGCGCCGCTTCGAGGTTGGTCTTGAATATGGTGTCGTCGAAATTGCGTCCACCGACGAACGCCCCGGTGTTGACGTCGACCGTGGTCATGGCCTCGGTCTGGTCCATGATCAGATAGCCGCCCGACTTCAGCTCCACCCGCCGTGCCAGCGCTTTCTCGATTTCGTCTTCGACGCCGTAGAGATCAAAAAGCGGGCGCTCGCCCGAGTAATGCTGAATGAGTTCCAGCACGTCGTGGGTGTAAAGCGTGGCGAACTCAATCATCTTTTGATGGGTCTCGCGCGAATCGACCAAAATGCGCGTGGTCTCCTCGCTGACGAAATCGCGCAGGACCCGCTGCGGCAGCAACAGATCCTGGTAGATCAGAGTCAAGGGCGGTGAACTGCGAGCCTTCTGGGTGAGGTCGTTCCAGAGCTTGGTGAGGTACTCGATATCCGCGCGCAACTCGTGGTCGGTGGCGGTCTCGGCCATGGTGCGGATGATGAAGCCGCCGGTCAGGCCTTCAGGCAGGAGGTGTTGCATGCGCTCGCGCAAGGCCTGGCGCTCGGTCTCGTCCTCGATGCGCTGGGAGATGCCGATGTGCGAATCCTGCGGCAAATAGACCAACAGCCGGCCGGCCAGGCTGATTTGGGTGGACAGGCGCGCGCCCTTGGAACCGATCGGGTCCTTGATCACCTGCACCAGCAGCGATTGGCCTTCGTAGAGAATCTTTTCGATCGGTCGCGCCTCGCCGTATTGCCGGTTTTCCCAAATGTCGGCGATGTGCAGAAAGGCGGCGCGCTCGAGGCCGATTTCGACGAACGCCGATTGCATGCCCGGCAGAACCCGGCAGACGCGCCCGAGGTAGATGTTGCCCACCAGCCCGCGGGCGCTGGCGCGCTCGATGTGCAGCTCCTGCACGACGCCCTGCTGGAGCACGGTGACTCGTGTCTCCTGGGGCGTGACGTTGATTAAGATTTCGGTGCTCACGGTTTTCTTCGCTCAGATGACAAAAATTCCTGCTCGGGCCAAGAGCGCGCTGGTTTCGAACAGCGGCAAGCCCATCACCCCGGAATAGCTCCCTTCGAGGTGGCTGATGAACGCGGCGGCGCGGCCCTGGATGCCGTAGGCGCCAGCCTTGTCGAAGGGCTCGCCGGTGGCGATGTAGCGCTCGATCTCGGCGGCGGCCAGCGGGCGGAAGCTCACCGCACTCTCGGAACTCGCGACCTCCAGACCGTCGTGGGTGCGCACAGCCACCGCGGTGAAAACCTGGTGCCGAGTACCGGAAAGCGCGGTAAGCATCAGCTGGGCCTCGGTTGGGTCCGCAGGTTTGCCCAGGATCTCTAGGCCTAGGGCGACGGTAGTGTCGGCCGCCAGCACCGGCAGGTAAAGCCTGCCCTCCTTGAGCAGACGGTGCCACGCCAGCGCGGCTTTGGTGCGGGCCAAGCGCTTGACGTATTCCAGCGGATCCTCGCCAGCGCGTGGCGTTTCGTCGGCCTCGCGCGCAACCCTCGGCACCAGCGAGAGATCCACCGCGAGGCCGATCTGGGCCAACAGCTCCGCGCGGCGCGGGCTGCGCGAGGCGAGGTAGAGTTTGGCCGCGCTCACCGCGTCGCCTCCACGAGCCGGTCAAGGGGCGGACCGTGCCGCTCCAACGCCAGCGGCGTGACTGCCTTCGGCCGGAGGTGGCGCATGGCGTCTATGCTCGATGATAGGGGTGGCCGCGCAGCAGACTGACGGCGCGGTAGAGCTGTTCGGCGAGCACGACGCGCACCAGCCCGTGGGGCAAGGTGCCCCCGGAAAGCGACCATACCGCATCTGCGCGCGCTTTGATCGGCGCCGCCAGCCCGTCGGCGCTGCCGACCAGGAAGTCGGTGCGCCGCCCGGCGCCGTCCCAAGCCGCGAGTTTCTGCGCGAGCAGGGCGGTGGTCCAGGGTGCGCCTTTTTCGTCGAGCACCACGCGAATCCCATCGTTGCCGCATTGCGCCTCGAGGCGCTGGGCCTCGGCGGTGAGAATCTGTTCCGTGCTGCGGCTTGCGCCGCGGCCTTCCGGGCGCAGTTCGATCAATTCCAAGGGCCAGTCGCGAGGCAGACGCCGGGCGTAGTCTTCATAACCCGCCTTGACCCAGTCCGGCAACCGCGTGCCCATGGTGATGATGCGCAGCCTCATCGGGCCGCCGGGCTCTGCTCAGGCGGCGGCTTTGGCGCCGCGTCGACTTGCCGGCGCGGTCCACAGCTCTTCGAGGTTGTAGTAGCTGCGGATCGCCGGCTGCATTACATGCACCACGATATCGCCCGCGTCGACCAGAACCCATTCGGCGGCCTGCTCGCCTTCCACGCCGACGATGCCGACCCCAGCTTGTTTGAACTCTTCCACCACATGATCGGCCAGGGCTTTCACTTGGCGGGTGGAGTCGGCACTGGCGATGACCAGGGTGTCGTAGAGCGCGGTGAGCGAGCGTACGTCGAGAACGGTGATGTCCTTGGCTTTGATGTCTTCAAGTGCCGCAACCGCGATACGCTCAAGTTGTTGTGCTGCCATCCGCCTGCCGCTGGTAGAGGTGATGCGACTGAATATAAGCCAGAACGGCGGCGGGAAGCAAATCGCTCACCGCTTCGCCCCGCCCGAGGCGGGCGCGAATTTCGCTCGCCGCGATCGGCCAGGGGGGGACGGCAAGGAACAACACTTGGCCGGCTCGGGCGCCAGGGGGAGCATCGGCGTCCCGATGCTGCGCCAACTCGTCTGGCCGCAGCTCTGTCGGCCGCGCCGGTGCTGCTCCCGGCCGGTCAACCACGACCAACTGCGCGTAGTCGCCAAGCTCCCGCCAACGGTGCCAGCTCGGCAGCCCAGCGAACGCGTCGGCACCGAGGATCAGGTAAAGGGGGCGATCAGGAGACTCGTGGCGCAACTCGATCAAGGTGTCGATGGTGTAACTTTTGCCTTGGCGCAGCAATTCGCGATCATCGGCAATGAGGCCCGGATCGCCGCGCACCGCCGCCCGCACCATGGCCAGACGGTCGCGGTCGGAGGCTTGCGGCAGGCTGCGATGGGGCGGCCGGGCCGCCGGGATAAGGCGCACCTCGGCGAGCCCCAGCGCGTCGCGCACCGCTGCGGCGGCATGCAAATGTCCCAAGTGCACCGGATCGAAGGTGCCGCCCAGGATGCCGATGCCGGCGGGCGCGTTGGGTTTGGAGGTCTCCCCGGCGGTCACGGCCGGTCACCCTCTCGGTCATGCGGCGGCACGCAGCCGACCAGCCGGTTGCGGCCTGCTTGTTTGGCCTGGTACATACGTTGGTCGGCGAGATCAATCAGGCGTGGGCCGGCATCGACACCGTCCGCCAGGCGCTCGGCGACACCGATGCTGGCCGTTTGCGCACGGCCGTCGGGGCGCAGGCCGAAGCCCTTTACGCGCAGGCGCTCCAAACCCACCATCGCTTTGGAGCAAGGCGTATTGGGCAGGAGCACCACGAATTCTTCGCCCCCCCAGCGCAGCAGAATGTCGGTGCTGCGTAAGCTACTGGCGATGTTCGCGGCGGCGGCGGCGAGCACCTGATCGCCGGCGTCGTGGCCATGCTGGTCGTTGACCTCCTTGAAGCGGTCGAGATCGATGAAGGCCACGGTGAACGGTGTGCCGTGGCGCACCGCGAGCGTGCTTTCCAGTTCCAGTAGCTCATCGCCGCTGGCGCGAGAAAACGCCCCGGTCAGCGGATCGCGGATCGAATGATGCAGAAGCGCGATGATGAACCCCATCTGGCTCACCGCGGCGAGCATGCCCACGCCCGCGACCAACAGCAAGAACCACAGTGCGCCGAGAACCGCGAAGAGGTCTCCAGGCGCCAGGACCTGCCACACCATCCAGCCCCGGGCGAGCAGAATCGGCAAGATCAGGGCGACGGACTCCCGCACAGTGAGCGGAAAGAGGCTGATCCCCGCGACCAGCAACAAGGGAAAGAAAGTGTGGGTCGCCAGCACTGCCTGGGCCAGTCCCTGCCAGGTGTCACGTCCGAGCAACAGGGTGGTGGCGATATAAAAGAGCGTGGGCACTATGAACAGGCCGAACAGGGCTACCGTGCTTGCCCCCTGGCGCTCGGCCTCGGCGCGCAGGGCGAGGAGCAGACCGGTGAAGGCGACGATCACGGATAGACGCGCCGCCCCTACCGCCAGCCAAAGCTCGGTGGGAAAAGCGTAGTATTCCACCAGCAGCCAAATCGGCGTGAGCACGAGAAAAAGCGCCGCCAGAAGCCGCACCCGGGTCGCCACGATGCGCGCCCGTCGCAGCCGCAGCAAGGCGTTGTGGTCGCGTGTGCTCCACAGCCAGGCGCGCATCTGGGAATGCAACTGACCCTGGGGCGAATGCGGCAGATGGCGGTCTATGGCGTGGAGCAGGCTGGCGAACATGGTTCCTGAGGGGGCGATCCAAGCGATTGCATACTCGCGCCAAGCGTAACCCATGCTGGGTAGCTGGCCTATTGTCACAGCGCAAGGATTGCCCAGGATTCAGCTCACGAACGGCCAGGAACTCGGGACCCCTGGCGACCGCCAGGAAGCTTCGGCCGCGCGACGCCGATCCCAGCCGCAAGCATCTGCCGACCCGCCACGAACATCCCAGGGGTATGTCCACCGACGCTTTCGGCACAGCCGAGCGGGCGGCGCCGGACGTGTCGCTCGACGCCCCGACCTAGATCAGCGCGCCCGCCCGCGGTGCGCAGCGTTGCCGACCGCGGGTATTTTCGGCACTGCTTCGACAAACCCGGTCTTTTTTGAAAAGGACCGCCGGCCGCCGGAACGGTTCTGGGGGAAGGGGAAACCTCGTCAGGAGCGTTGAGCACCCGAGCTATCGCCAAGTGTCGCCGCTGCCGCATCAAGCGTGTTGGACAGCAGCATGGCGATGGTCATCGGGCCGACGCCGCCGGGTACGGGCGTGATGTGCGCTGCGACGGTCCGCGCCGATTCGAAATCTACGTCGCCGACGAGCTTGCCGTCACTGCCGCGGTTGATGCCGACGTCGATCACTACCGCGCCGGGTTTGACCATCTCGCCGTTGAGGTACTTCGGCTTGCCCACCGCGGCCACCAGGATGTCGGCCTGGCGGGTGTGATGCGCGAGATCGCGGGTTTTGGAGTTGCAGATGGTGACGGTCGCACCCGCGCGCAACAGCAGAAGCGCCATCGGTTTGCCGACGATGTTGCTGGCACCGACGATCACCGCGTGCTGGGCCCAGGGGGAGACGCCGATGCTGGCCAGCATGCGCATCACCCCAGCGGGGGTGCAGGGCACCAGACGCGGATTGCCCTGCGCCAGCAGGCCGGCGTTTTCGCGGTGAAAGCCGTCGACGTCTTTTTCCGGCGCAATCGCTTCGAGTACTTTGTGACTGTTGATGTGCTTGGGCAGCGGCAGTTGCACCAGTATTCCATGCACCGGCGCGGCGCGATTGAGGTCTTCGATCACCCGCAGCAGCTCACCTTCGCTGGTGTCCGCGGCCAGACAGTGGTGAGTCGAAATAATGCCGGCCGCTTCACAGGCGCGAATCTTGTTGCGCACATAAACCTGCGAGGCGGGGTCTTCGCCTACGATCACCACCGCCAGACTGGGGGTCAGGCCACGCGCACGCAAGGTCTGCGCGCGTGTCGCGCATTCGGATTGAACGGTCGCGGCGAGGGCCTTGCCGTCGATGATTTGTGCACTCATGTCGTACTCTCGGGAGGGGCTTGGAAGAAGGGGTGGGCCGCGGTTTCGGTGATGATCAGATCGATCGCCAGATCATGCTTGCCGCGTGGCACGCGCTCGACCATCTGCAAGGCGAAGGCAGCGGCGACCCTGGGCACATTTGGGCGCAAGAGCGGCAGGAGGCGATCGTAGAAGCCTCCGCCGTAGCCCAGGCGTCCGCCCGCCTCGTCGAAAGCCACGCCGGGTACCAGCACCCAATCGACCTCCCGCGGGTCCTTGCGGGGACAGTGTTCGGGGCGCGGCTCGGGAATATTCCAGCGACCCGGGGCGATGTCCTGGACGAGGTTGAGCACTCGATGCAGTTCGAGCATGCGCGTCTCGCGATCGACCCGCGGCAGCAGTACCTGCTTGCCGGCGGCGAGCGCGTGTTCGGTCAGGGGGCGGGTGTCGGTTTCGCTGCCGAAGGGCAGCGTGAGCAATACGCACTGGGCGGCGCGGAACTCAGGCAGTGCGGAAATCGCCGCGCAGATCGCGCTGCTTGCCGCCGCGCGTTCGAGCGCCGGCATGTCGTCGCGCCGCGCCAGAACACGTGAGCGCATAGCCCGCTTCTCGGTGCGCAGGGGCGAAGCGGCACGGGAATGGGCGGCAATGTTCATAACCGAATCTTAGCCCAGCGGCGCGACAAGCCCAAGTGCGGGCGCATATAATCAGCGCTGGCCCTGACGGATCCACGAGATCCCTGCACGCCATCTTTGCCATCGCCACCAGCCGAGGACACATGAATAAGCCGAATCCGACCATACGCCAGGCCACCTTCGCCGCCCGCCGCGCCCGTTTCATCGAGAGCATGGGCCGGGGCATCGCCGTCATTCCCACGGCGCCGGAGACCGTGCGCAACCGCGATTCCCATTTCCCTTACCGCAACGACAGTTATTTTCATTACCTTTCCGGTTTCACCGAACCTGAGGCGGTGCTGGTGCTGATTGCCGGCGAAAGCCCGAAATCAATTCTCTTCTGCCGCGAGAAGAACGCCGAGCGCGAGGTTTGGGACGGCTTTCGCTTCGGTCCCGAAGCGGCGCGCGAGGCTTTCGCGATGGACGAAGCGCAGACTATCGCCACGCTCGACGAAACCCTGCCCAAACTAATGGCCGACCAGCCCACGATCTTCACGCCCCTGGGCCTTGATCCGGCCTGGGACCGACGCATCATTGCCGCCTTGAACGGTGTGCGCGCGCAAATCCGCACCGGCATCAGCGCCCCGGCGGTGCTTCACGACGCGCGCGACTTGCTCGACCGCATGCGCTTGCTGAAGGACGAGGAAGAAATCGCCCTGATGCAGCGCGCCGCGGACATCTCCGTCGGCGCCCACACGCGGGCCATGGCCCGCACGCGTCCGGGCTGGTTCGAGTACCAGGTCGAGGCCGAACTCACGCACGAATTTCTGCGCCACGGCGCCTTGTCGCCGGCTTATCCTTCCATCGTCGCCAGCGGTCCCGGTGCCTGCGTGCTGCATTACCGGGCCAATGACCGCCAGATGGCCGCGGGTGAACTGCGCCTGATCGACGCCGGCTGCGAACTCCAGGGCTATGCTTCGGACATCACCCGCAGCTTTCCCGTGGGCAAGGCGTTCACCGGCCCGCAGCGGGAAGTGTACGAATTGGTGCTGGCGGCGCAAGCGGCCTGCATCGAGGCCTTGGCGCCCGGTCGGCCTTTCCACGATTACCACGACGTCGCCGAGAAAGTCCTGGCGCAGGGCCTCATCGATTTGCGTCTATGCCAGGGCACGCTCGACGCGGTGCTGGAGACCGGCGACTTCAAGCGCTTCTACATGCATCGCGCCGGGCATTGGCTGGGTCTCGACGTACATGATGCCGGAGCCTACCGCGAGGCCGGGCAATCACTGCCGCTCGCGCCCGGAATGGTGCTCACGGTGGAGCCCGGCTGCTACATCCGTCCCGCGGAAAACGTTGACGAACGCTTCTGGAACATCGGCGTGCGCATCGAGGACGACCTCTTGATCACTGCCACCGGCACCCGCAATCTCACCGCCGCGGCGCCCAAGACGGTGGCCGACATCGAAGCCTTGCGGCGCGACGCCCTGGGCAACCGCTGAAGACGCGAGCGCGCGGCGATGTTTGACCGCGATCTGGTCATCGTCGGCGGTGGGCCGGTTGGCGCGACCTTGGCCCTAGGGCTGCGCGAGGCGGACTTTCGGGTGGCGCTGTTCGAGGCTCGCGGTCCCGGCGAACCGCCGCAGCGCGACCGCAGCCTGGCCTTGTCGCATGGCAGTCGGTTGATCCTGGAGCGTCTGGGCTTGTGGTCTCGTCTGGCGCTGACACCGGGCGGCCTGACCCCGATCAGCACGGTCGAGGTGACGCAGCAGCGCGGCAGCGCTTTGCTGCGATTCCGTGCCGAAGAACTGGACCTGCCCGCCCTAGGCTACGTGCTGCGTTACGGGGATCTCGCGGCGGTGCTGGATCAGGCCTTGGCCGAGCAGCGCGTGGACCTGTCCTGGAACTGCCGCGTCAACAGCGTGCGCGCCACGGCGAGCTACGCCTGGTTCGAAGCGACCAGCCGGAGCGGGGCGCAAGACCAGAGCGAGGCGGGCAGCGCCGCCCTGGTCGCCCTCGCCGACGGCGGTGCGGGAGAGGGCTACTGGCAACACGACTACCATCAGTGCGCCGTGGTGGCGGAAATTTCTGTCGCGGACGCGAAGCATCTAGCGATCGAGCGGTTCACGCCGCTGGGACCGATCGCGCTCCTGCCTCAGGGCGAGCGCCACGCGCTGGTGTGGACGCTGCCAGAGGTGCTGGCGCAGGAAGTGATGGCTCTGGACGATCAGGCGTTTCAAGCGCGCTTGCGGGGGCAATTCGGCGTCAACGCGGAGCGCTTGGCGCACCCGGGTCCGAGGCGCGCTTTTCCGCTTCACTTGCGCCTGGCGCGACAACCGGTGGAGCGGCGCCTGCTGCGTCTGGGCAATGCCGCGCAAACCCTGCATCCGGTCGCCGGGCAAGGCTACAACCTGGGCTTGCGTGATGCCTTTGCGCTTAGTCGCATGCTTTGCGAGGGCGGGCTTGCAGAATTGGGCAGTGAGCGCCAGCTTCGTGCTTTCAAGAATCGACGCGGTTCCGACCGCTGGGGCACGACCCTGGCCACCCACGGCCTGATCGAGTTGTTTGAATGGCGGGCGCCGAAAGCGGCCGAGCTTCGCGACTGGGGCTTGGAGTTGTTTGCTACCTCGCCTTGGTTGCGGCGGCGCGCGAGCCGAGTCCTGATGCACGGTTGGCGCTAGTTGCGCGGCGAGAAATCGCCTCATGCAATCAGCATAAACAGCGCCGCGCGACGCGCGAGTCGAGTTATAATTCGATCCCTTTCCCCCGCCTTTCTTTCGACATGCGTATCGGGCCTCACACGCTCCGGAACAATCTGGTGGTCGCGCCCATGGCGGGCGTGACCGACCGTCCCTTTCGGCAACTGTGCAAGCGCCTGGGCGCGGGACTGGCGGTGTCGGAAATGGTCGCCTCCAATTCCCTGCTCTGGGGTTCGGAGAAGACTCTGCGGCGGGGCAATCACGAAGGCGAAGTGGAGCCCAAGGTGGTGCAGATCGCCGGCGGCAATCCCGAAATGATGGCCGACGCGGCAAGCTACAACATCAGCCGCGGGGCGCAGATCATCGACATCAACATGGGTTGCCCGGCCAAGAAGATCTGCAATGTGCAAGCTGGTTCCGCGCTGCTCAAAGACGAAGATCTGGTGGCGCGGATACTCGCCGCGGTGCTGGCGGTGGCGCAGCCGCGGGGCATTCCCGTGACCTTGAAGATTCGCACCGGTTGGGATCGCAGCCAGCGCAACGCCTTGCGCGTGGCGCGCCTTGCCGAGAATGCCGGCGTCGCGGCGCTGGCGATCCATGGCCGCACCCGCGCCGACCAGTACCAGGGCGAGGCGGAATACGACACCATCCGTGAGGTGAAGCACAGCGTGGGCATACCGGTGATTGCCAACGGCGACATCAACACTCCGGAGAAGGCGCGCTTCGTACTCGACTACACCGGCGTCGACGGCATCATGATCGGCCGCGCCGCGCAGGGTCGACCCTGGATTTTCCGCGAGATCGGCCACTATCTCGCCACGGGCGAGAAACTGCCGCCGCCTACTCTGAGGGAAATCGCGGCGCTGTTGATCGAACACCTTGACGACCATTACCGGTTTTATGGCGAAGCCGCTGGAGTCAAGGTGGCGCGCAAACACATCGGCTGGTACGTCAAGGGCATTAGCGGGGCCGCCGCGTTTCGCCGTTCGGTCAATGAACTGACCAGCGGCGCCGCGCAGATGGCGGCGATCACCCAATTTTTCGAGCGTCTCCAGGAACGCGAGGCGCTCATTTCCGAAGAAGGCGTGGTGGCTTGGGAGGGCCTTGCAGCGTGAATAAAAGACATCTTCACAACGGCCAGAGTGAAATTGCCAAGAGTGTCGAGCGTTCGCTCGACGACTATTTCCGCCGTCTCGATGGCGAGGTGCCCAGCGGCTTGTACGAAATGGTGATCGGTCACGCCGAGCGCGCGCTGATCAGCGACGTGATGAAGCGCACCGAGGGCAATCAGACGCACGCGGCGGCCATGCTGGGCATGAACCGTAACACCCTGCGCTCGAAAATCCGTCTCTACGAAATCAAGTGAGCCTCATGACCACCCCCGTCGCCCAAGCCCTGCTGAGCGTTTCCGACAAGACCGGCCTGATCGAATTCGCCCAGGGCCTCGCCGGGCTCGGGGTGCGCCTTCTTTCCACCGGCGGCACCGCCAAGCTGCTGGCCCAGGAAGGGCTTGCGGTCACCGAAATCGGCGACTACACCGGCTTCCCGGAAATGCTCGATGGCCGCGTCAAAACCCTGCATCCTAAAGTGCATGGCGGCATCCTCGCCCGGCGGGACTTGGCCGAACACCGGGCGGCGCTCGAAGCACACGCGATCCCGACCATTGATCTGGTGGTGGTGAATCTCTACCCCTTTCGCCAGACCGTGGCCCGTGAGGATTGCCGCCTCGAAGACGCGATCGAAAACATCGACATCGGTGGCCCGACCATGCTGCGCGCGGCGGCAAAGAACTACCGGCACGTCGGCGTGGTCGTCGATCCGGCCGATTACGCGGACCTCCTGGCGGAACTGCGCGCTCAGGCGGGCGGCTTGAGCGAGGCCACGCGCTTTCGCCTGGCCTGCAAAGCGTTTTCCCATACCGCCGCTTACGACGGCGCGATCAGCAACTGGCTCACCGCACGCGACCAAACCGGGGCGCGCGCGGCGGACTTTCCTGATCGTTTCAACCTGCAAGTCGCCAAGGTGCAGGACCTACGCTACGGTGAAAACCCACATCAGCAGGCGGCGTTCTACCGCGACGAGGACCCGGTTGCTGGTGGCATCGCTGATTATCGCCAGCACCAAGGCAAGGAGCTGTCCTACAACAACATCGCGGATGCTGATGCCGCCTGGGAATGCGTGAAGACCTTCGAGCTTCCGGCCTGCGTTATCGTCAAGCACGCCAATCCCTGCGGCGTGGCCATCGACGGCACGCTCGCCGCCGCCTACCACAAGGCCTTCGCCACCGATCCAACCTCCGCCTTCGGCGGCATCATCGCTTTCAATCAGGCGGTGGACCGCGCCACCGCGGAAGCGGTTTCCGGGCAATTCATGGAAGTACTGATCGCGCCCGCCTACAGCGCTGAAGCGCTGGAGTACCTCGCCAAGAAAGCCAATGTGCGGGTGCTCGAAGTACCTCTGGCGCGCCTGGCCAACCGGCAGGATTTGAAGCGCGTGGGCGGTGGCCTGCTGGTGCAATCAGCGGACGCACGCAATGTCGCCCCCGCCGAACTCAAAGTGGTGACTCGCCTGGCGCCCACCGCAGCGCAGCTCGTCGATCTATTGTTCGTCTGGCGCGTGGCCAAGTTCGTCAAATCCAATGCCATCGTCTTCGCCAAGGAAGGCCAAACGGTTGGGGTGGGCGCGGGGCAAATGAGCCGGGTCGATTCGGCGCGCATCGCCGCCATCAAGGCCGCAAATGCAGGCTTGAGCCTGTCCGGATCGGTGGTCGCCTCGGACGCGTTTTTCCCGTTCCGCGACGGGCTCGATGTGGTCATCGATGCCGGAGCGAACGCCGTCATCCAACCGGGTGGCAGCATGCGCGACGAAGAAGTGATCAGTGCGGCCAACGAACGAGGCATCGCCATGGTGTTTACCGGGGTGCGCCATTTTCGCCATTAACGTCGGCCATACAAATTTTTGCTCCAGGGAGTTATTGCGAATGATGCGCCTGTTGGGCGGCCTCTTGCTGGCCGCGTACATGAATGCCGCGCAGGCACTGGAATGCGCCGACATGTGGTCCTTGCTCGATCGCGGCTGCCGCCGGCTGGTGAATACCTACCAGCAGGGGCAGGACCAGTTGATCGTCACCGGATATGCGCATCATTTGCGTAGCACTTACACCGAAGAGAAACTCAGGGATCTCAACGAGAACGCCTTTGGGCTAGGCTGGGGCAAGTGGACCGAAGACCCTGATGGCGACAGTCACAGCGTCTTCCTCATGGCGTTTCATGAGTCGCACCGAAAGGTGCAAATCAACCTCGGCTACGCCTACCAGACCTACTGGGGTCCGCGCAGTGGTCTTCAGGCCGGCTTGGGCTACACCGCGATGATCGTGCAGCGCCCGGACATCGCCAGCGGTGTGCCGATTCCCGCCTTGCTGCCGGTGGCTTCGCTTCGTTATGGCCAGGCGAGCCTGATGGGCACCTTTATTCCCACCCTCAACGGCGGTATCAACAACGGCAGCGTACTCTTCCTGTTCGGGCGCTACGATTTCAAGTAGGGGAAGGCGATGAAAGTCCTGGTGGTCGGCAATGGCGGGCGGGAACACGCCTTAGCCTGGAAGCTTGCCCAGTCGCCGCGCGTCTCCAAAGTGTTGGTGGCGCCGGGCAACGGCGGCACGGCGCGCGAGCCCGGGGTGGCGAACGCGCCCGCGGCGACGGTCAGAGAGTGGCTGGACCTGGCGCGCAGCGAACAGGTCGCCTATACCGTGGTTGGCCCTGAGGCGCCTCTCGCCGCGGGCATCGTCGATGCCTTTCGGGCCGAAGGCCTGCGCGTCTTCGGCCCCACCCGGGCGGCGGCGAGACTGGAGAGCTCCAAGGACTTCGCCAAGGCGTTCATGCTTCGCCACGGTATACCGACCGCCAAGTATCAGACCTTCAGCGATGCCGGCGCAGCCCGCAACTATGTGCGCGAGCAGGGCGCGCCGATCGTGATCAAGGCCGATGGCCTGGCTGCCGGCAAGGGCGTGGTGGTGGCGCAAACCATCGTCGAAGCGGAACAGGCGATCGCCGCCATGCTGGTCGACAATCGCATGGGCGACGCCGGGGCGCGCGTGGTGATCGAAGAGTGCCTGATCGGCGAAGAGGCGAGTTTCATCGTCATGGTGGATGGCAAACACGTCCTGCCGCTGGCCTCCAGCCAGGACCACAAGCGCCTCAAGGACCACGACCAGGGCCCCAATACCGGAGGCATGGGCGCGTATTCTCCCGCCCCGGTGGTCACCCCCGAGCTGCACGCGCGCATCATGCGCGAAATCATCCAACCCACGGTGGCGGGCATGGCCGCCGAGGGTGAGCGCTTCAGTGGCTTCCTCTACGCCGGGGTGATGATCGACGCGCAAGGCCAACCGCGTACCCTGGAGTTCAATTGCCGCATGGGGGATCCCGAAACCCAGCCCATTCTGATGCGCATGAAGAGCGATCTCTTCGAGCTCCTCAACGATGCCATCGACGGCAAGCTCGATCAATGCGAAGTCGAATGGGACCGCCGCGCTGCCCTAGGGGTGGTGCTCGCGGCCGCCGGCTATCCCGAAGACCCGCGCAAAGGCGACGCGATCGAGGGTCTGCCCGAGGCGACCGAGGACTGCCATGTCTTCCATGCTGGAACCCAACTCGCCGATAGCCAGGTACTGACTTCCGGAGGGCGCGTGCTGTGTGTCACCGCCCTCGGCGACACTCTGCGACAGGCGCAGCGGCGCGCTTATGCCGCGGTCGGCGGAATTCGCTTCGCCGGCATGTTGTTTCGGCAGGACATCGGCTTTCGCGCCCTGCGCGCCAAGCACTGAGCGCGATGATGGCTGCTCGCGGCGCCGCGGACGCGATCGATCAGCCCGCCGTGGCCGCTTATCTCGAGGCCCTGCAATCGCGCATCGTCAGCGCGCTGGCCGAGCTCGACGGAAAATCGTTTCGGCAGGATGCCTGGCAACGTCCAGAGGGTGGCGGCGGCCTCACTGCGATCATCGAGGAAGGCCAGGTTTTTGAGCGTGGCGGCGTCGCCTGCTCGCGCGTGCAGGGAGCACGCCTGCCCCCCGCGGCGAGTGCCCAAAGACCGGATCTGGCCGGACGCGGCTTTCAGGCCGTGGGGCTGTCCTTGGTACTGCACGCCTGGAATCCCTTTGTCCCCACGGTCCATCTCAACCTGCGCTTCTTCGTCGCCGAGGCGCCGGGCGAGGAGCCGGTGTGGTGGTTCGGCGGAGGCACCGACCTCACTCCGGTCTATGGCTTTGTCGAAGATGCACAGCACTTTCACCGTGGTTGCAAGGATGCGCTGCTCCCCTTTGGGGAAGAGCTCTACCCGCGCTACAAGGAAGCTTGCGACCGCTACTTCTATCTCCCGCATCGGGGCGAAGCACGCGGCGTCGGGGGGATCTTCTTCGACGATCTCAACGCGGGTGGATTTGCGCGCTGTTTCGCGCTCCTGCGCAGTGTCGGCGATGCTTTCCTCAACGCCTATCTGCCCCTGGTCGAACGGCGCCGCGGCACCGCGTATGGCGAGCGCGAGCGCGATTACCAGCTCTATCGGCGCGGGCGCTACGTGGAATTCAACCTCGCCTGGGATCGCGGTACGCTCTTTGGGCTGCAGTCGGGCGGGCGCACCGAATCGATCCTCATGTCCCTACCCCGCGAGGTTCGTTGGCGCTACGATTGGCAGCCCGAGCCCGGTTCGCCCGAAGCGCGCTTGTTGACCGACTTCCTGGTACCCAGGGATTGGTTGTAAAGGAAATAGAACCCATGAATTCCCCCGATTCCCACCTCACCGAAACCCGGCTTTCCGGGCGCGAAGTCTTCCGCGGGAAGCTCCTTGAGGTCAAGCAGGACACTGTGCGCCTGCCCGATGGCGGCGAGGCCCTGCGCGAATACATCGTCCACCCTGGGGCGGTGATGATCATTCCGGTCCTGCCCGACGGCGCGCTGCTCCTGGAGCGCCAATTCCGCTATCCGCTCGCCCGCGTGCTGGTGGAATTTCCCGCAGGCAAGCTCGATCCTGGCGAAGACCCCCTGACTGCCGCGGCGCGCGAACTCCTCGAGGAGACCGGCTATCGCGCGGGGCGCTGGCGACATCTTCTGAACATGAATCCGGTGGTGTCCTATTCCAACGAACAGATCGGCATTTATCTCGCCGAGGACTTGGAGCGAGTCGCCGAGGCGACACCGGATCACGGAGAGTTTCTCGAGACCTTGATCGTCTCGCGCCGCGAGGCGCTGGCCTGGATGCGCGCCGGCCGCATCACCGACGCCAAGACCCAGCTTGGCCTGCTCCTGCTGGAACAGGGCTGGTAAGCGCAGCGCTGGCAGGGCCATGACCAGAGATTTCGACGCCAGGCATCTGCTGATTTTCGGCCACGTGCAGGGCGTCGGCTATCGCGAGTCCATGCGTTGGAAGGCGGCGGAACTGGGTGCCGTAGGCTGGGTACGCAATCGGCGCGATGGCGCGGTGGAGGCCATGGTGGGGGGTGAAGCGGCGGCGGTGCGGCGCCTGATCGCTTGGGCGCAGCAGGGACCACCCTTGGCGCGGGTCGAAAAAGTGGTGGTCGAAGACGCGCCACTCGGCGCGCTGGCTGGGGTCACCGCCTTTGAGCGGGTGCCGGACGCATAGCCGCTGGCGCGACCCCCCCGCCGTGCACCGCGACTCCGCCCGCCTGTTTGGGCGGGCGCGCCGCCGAACGACATCAGGCGGCCTGTTCGCCCAAGTAAGCTTCGCGCACCTTCGGGTTGTCGAGTAATTGGCTGGCCTGCCCGGAGAGCGTGATCGCGCCGCTTTCCATCACGTAGCCCCGACTACTGATTTGCAGCGCGAGTTTGGCGTTCTGCTCGATCAGCAGAATGGTCACGCCCTGCGCTGAAATCGCACGCACGGTCTCGAAAACCTTTTTCACCATCAGCGGCGCCAGACCCATCGAAGGTTCATCAAGCAGCAGGAGCTTGGGCTTGGAAAGGATTGCCCGCCCCATGGCCAGCATCTGCTGCTCGCCTCCGGATAGGGTTCCCGCCGGCTGCTTGCGCCGTTCGCGCAAACGCGGAAAAAGCTCGAAGACTTGCTCGGTGTCGGTCTTGATCGCGCCGTAGTCCCGTCGTGTATAGGCGCCCATGGCGAGATTCTCCTCGATAGTGAGCTGACCGAAAATGCCCCGCCCTTCCGGAACCATGGCCAGACCACGGCGCACCAGCTCAAAAGAGCGCGCGCCGGTGATGTTCTCGCCTTGGTACAAGGCGCGCCCGCCGGCGGTCTTGATCAAGCCGCAAATCGCTTTGAGGGTCGTGGTCTTGCCCGCGCCGTTGGCGCCGATGAGGCAAACCAGCTCGCCTTCGTTGACCGCGAGATCGATACCTTTGACCGCCTTGATGCCACCGTAGGAAACCTTGTAGTCGGTGAGTTCCAACAAGGGTTTCATGCCGCCTCCGCTTCGTCCAGCGAACCACCCAGATAGGCTTCGACCACGCGCGGGTCGTTTTGCACTTCCGCGGGTGAGCCCTCGGCGATGCGCTTGCCGTAATCCAGTACCAGAACGCGATCGCACAGACCCATGACCAGGCTCATGTCATGTTCGATCAGCAAGATGGTCGTGCCGTCGGCGCGAATCGATTCCAAGAGCCCCCTCAGCGCCATCTTTTCGGTGGCGTTCATGCCCGCGGCGGGTTCGTCGAGAGCGAGCAGCAGCGGGTCAGTGGCCAGGGCGCGGGCGATCTCCAGGCGGCGCTGATCGCCATAGGACAGGTGCTTGGCAAGGCTGTTGGCGCGCTCCGCGACGCCCACGTACTTCAGCAGGCTATGCGCCCGCTTGGCGATCGCACCTTCTTCCTCCAGGGTGCCGCGATCGCGAAAAATCGCGCCGAAAACCCCGGCCTTGGTGCGCACATGCCGGCCGATCATAACGTTTTCGAGCGCCGAGAGATTGCCGAAGAGCCGAATATTCTGAAAGGTGCGGGCGATTCCCTGTTCGGCCACTTGATTGGGTTTGAGGCCCGCTAGTGAGCGGCCATTGAACTCGAAACCGCCCTCTTCCGCCACATAGATGCCGGTCAGCACGTTGAACAGCGTGGTCTTGCCGGCGCCATTGGGGCCGATCAGTCCATAGATCTCGCCGCGGCGGATGGTAAAGGCGACCTCGGAGAGCGCTTGCAGACCACCGAAGCGCTTACCCACACTCTTGGCGTGCAACAGAACCTCGCTCATGATTGCGCTCCCGACAGTTCACGCTTCCTGACCGCCGAGGGCCAGAGACCCGCAGGCCGAAACAGCATCACCAGGATGAGCGCAAGTCCGAAGATCAGCATGCGAATCGTTTCGGGATCGACGATCATGCGCCCGAAGATCGCCTTTTGCAGCGGTTCGATGCTGAAGCGCAGCGCCTCGGGCAGCATGGTGAGCAGAATCGCGCCGAGAATCACCCCACCGATGTTGCCCATGCCGCCTAGCACCACCATGGCGAGCACCATGATTGATTCCAGAAGGCCGAAACTCTCCGGGCTGACGAAGCCCTGGATGGCCGAGAACAAACCGCCGGCGACGCCGCCGAAACTGGCACCCATGGCGAAGGCGAGAAGCTTGACATTGCGCGTATTGATGCCCATGGCGCGCGCGGCGATCTCGTCTTCGCGGATCGCCTCCCAGGCGCGGCCGATCCGCGAGTTCTGCAAGCGGATATTGAGCGCGACGATCAGCAGGCAGAGCACGACCAGCAAGAAATAGTATTTCTGCGGGCCGGAGAACTCGATGCCGAGAATGGTCTCAGCCTTACCGAAAGAGAAACTGCCCAGGGTCAGCGGGTCAATCAGGGTAATGCCTTGGGGGCCGTTGGTGATATTGATCGGCGTATTGAGATTGTTCAGGAAGATCCGCACGATCTCGCCGAAACCCAGAGTGACGATGGCGAGGTAATCGCCTCGCAGCTTGAGCGTTGGCGCACCCAGCAGCACCCCGAAAAAGCAGGCAACCAAGGCGCCCAGGGGGAGGATCAGCCAAAAAGGCAGGTGCATGCCGAAATGAGGTGAAGCCAGGAGGGCGTACACATACGCCCCGACCGCGTAGAACGCGATGTAGCCCAGGTCCAGCAGGCCCGCGAAACCAACCACGATGTTGAGGCCCAGCGACAACATGATGTAGAGCAGGGCGAAGTTGACCACCCGCACCCAGGCCTGGCCGCCCATGGCGGCGACAAAGGGCACTAGGGCCAGTGCCAGGCCGATCACCACCACGCCAGCCCAGACCAGCGCGGGGTTCTTCTTCGAATTGAACATGGAATGCATGGTTCTGCCCCCTCAAGCGCGGTCGCCGACCCGCTCGCCCAGAAGGCCCGAGGGTCGGAAGACCAGCACGATGATCAGCACCGCGAACGCGAACACGTCCTGATAGTGGCTGCCCAGGAAACCGCCGGTGAGATCGCCGATATAGCCGGCGCCCAGCGCCTCGATGATACCGAGCAGAACCCCCCCAAGCATCGCGCCGCCGAGGTTGCCGATGCCTCCGAGCACGGCTGCCGTGAAGGCCTTGAGGCCAAGGATGAAGCCCATGTGATAGTGAGCGATGCCGTAGTAGAGGGTCACCAGCACACCGGCCACCGCGGCCAGTGCCGCGCCAATGAGAAACGCCGCCGAAATCACGGTGTTGATGTCGATGCCCATGAGGCCCGCCACCTGCTGGTTCTGCGCCGTCGCCCGCATGGCCATGCCCAAGCGCGTCTTGTGCACTACCAGCAAAAGGCCCGCCATGATCAGGGCGGCGACCCCGATGATCAGGATTTGCACATCAGTGATGAAAGCGCCGCCGAATTCAATGGGTGAGGGCTTGATGATGTCGGGGAAGTTCAGGTAATTGCGGCCCCAGATGATCATCGCCAGGTTTTGCAGCACGATCGACACGCCGATGGCCGTAATCAACGGCGCCAGCCGGGGCGCGGAGCGCAGCGGCCGATACGCCACGCGTTCAGCGGTGTAGGCGATCCCCATGCAGATCGGCATGGCGACCGCCAAGCCGACCAGGATCACTAGTCCCGGGGGCAGCCCGAGTTGCGCCCCAATTAGAGCCTGCACCACCGACAGGGCGATCATGGCCCCGACCATCACCACCTCGCCATGGGCGAAGTTGATCAGGCCGATGATGCCGTAAACCATGGTGTAACCCAGGGCGACCAGGGCGTAAACGCTGCCCAGGGTCAGGCCATTGATGATTTGCTGGAGAAAAATCTCCATCACTCCTCCTCCGCACCGAGCCGCTTTTGAAATGTATTCCGCTCGCCGCAGCGTCAGAGAGCAGATCGCTACAGGATAACAAAAACGGCGCACGAGGCGCCGTTTTTGCTATTTTTTTGTTGCCCAGCCGCCGATGCTTCTTTGCGGCTGCCCTTGACTACCGTTACTTCTTCGGCTCGGCCTTGGGGGCGGCAGCCGGAGCGGCAGCGGCAGGAGCAGCCGCCGGAGCGGGAGCCGCAGCCGCGCCACCTACGATCGAAAGGGCGTTGAGCTTACCTTCCTTGACGTCGTAGATGGTGATCAGGCCATGCTTGGTGTCGCCCTTCTCGTCGAACTCGACCTTTGCGGTCACGCCGTCGTGCGACAGGGTGGCCAGCGCCGGCAGGTACTTGGCCGGGTCAGTGGAGTTGGCCTTCTTCATCGCCGCGATGAGCGCCATGGTGGCGTCATAGGCATACGGCGCGTACACCTGAATCTGCCCATACTTCTTGGTGAAGCGCTCCTGGAAGTCCTTGGCGTTGGGCATCTTGTCGATCGGCAGGCCCGCCTGCGAGCAGTAGTGACTCTCGTTGGCGCCCGCCGACAGCTTGGTCCACTCGGCGGTGCAGGCGCCGTCGCCGGAGATGAACTTGGCCTTGATGCCCAGTTCCTTCATTTGCTTGACCATCGGACCGGCTTGGGCGTCCATGCCACCGTACATGATCACGTCGGGCTGCTTGCCTTTGATCTTGGTGAGAATGGCCTTGAAGTCGGTGGCCTTGTCGGTGGTGTATTCACGCGCCACGATCTTGGCGCCCAGAGCCTCGGCGGCCTTCTGGGTTTCGTTCGCCAGACCTTCGCCGTAGGCGGTCTTGTCGTCAATGATGGCGATCTTCTTCGCCTTCAGCTCCTTGACCGAAAACTCGCCCAGCGCGCTGCCCTGCTGCACGTCGTTGGCGATGACGCGGAAGGTCGTCTTGAAGCCCTGCTGGGTGTACTTGGGGTTAGTCGCGGAGGGGGAAATCTGGGGAATCCCGGCGTCGGTGTAAATCTTCGAGGCCGGGATGGTGGTGCCGGAGTTCAGGTGGCCAACTACGCCAACCACTTTGGCATCGACAAGTTTCTGCGCGACCACGGTGCCGGTCTTGGGATCGGCTTGGTCGTCTTCGCCCAAGAATTCAAATTTGATCTTTTTGCCGTCGATTTCGGTGCCCTTGGCGTTGGCATCTTCCACCGCCATGCGCGCGCCGTTCTCGTTGTCCTTGCCCAGGTGGGCGATGGGGCCAGTCAGCGGGCCGACGTGACCTAGTTTGACGACAACCTCGGGTTTTGCGGGTGCTTCAGCTTTGGGGGCTGGGGCGGGCTTGGCTTCTTCTTTCTTGCCACAGCCGTAAACCCCAGCCAGGGCGACGGCAACCAGGGTAAGACCCAGCGTGCGGACGTGCTTCATTCGTGGTTCTCCTCTCCGAGTTTATAGAACTAGTACGGGTGTAGATGTACTAGGGGAAATCTCGGCTTGGCCCTCGCGTTGGTGATTTGCGGGCGAAGTCGGCCTTCCCTACGCAAAAACAAGGCAGGGATTATCTGCTTGCCCCCCACCTTTGTCAAACCGCCGTATCCAGCTTGTCGCGCCCGATTATTGCGTTTTGTCCGCGGGTTTGGGCATTCAACCCGCGCTTTCGGCATTTCGTCCGTTTGCCCCTTGTGGGGCGTGGGGCGCGGGTCTAGTCTGCGCCATCCAAAAGTTCATGCCGTCGCATCCAACCGGGTGGACGCGCAAAGCTGTCCTGATCCACCGGGCCATCCGCCCGGAGCAACCTAGGGGGAACGAACCGTGGCGATATTCACCAAGAAGCGTGTGATCTGGGGGCTGGGCGCCGTGCTGGTGCTGGGCCTGGTCGGCGGGGGTATCGTCGCGCGCGCCAGCAAGGAGTCACCAGTCTCGGATACCAAGAACGCACCCGTGACGCTGGAGTTCTCCAGCGCCGACCTGACCCGCGTCGAGGCGCAGCCCTTGCGCCCACGTCTGCGAGTTTCGGGGTCCCTGCAGCCGGTGCATCAGACCGTGGTCAAGGCCAAAGTGCCGGGGGAGATAAAATCCCTGGCGGCGCGCGAGGGCGAGGCCGTGGGGTCGGGCAAAGTACTCGCCCAAGTGGACACGAGTGATTCGGAAGCCCGTCTGGCTGAGAAGATCGGCAATCTCGATGCGGCGCGTGCACAGCTCGCTTTGGCGGAGAAGACCCGCACCAGCAATCTCGCTTTACTCAAGCAGGGCTTCATCTCCCAGAACGCGTACGACAGCGCCGCGACCACCTTCGATGCCAATCGCGGCACCCTGCACGTGTGGGAAGCGCAAGTGCAGTTGGCCCGCTACGCGCTACGAGACGCCACCGTGGTCGCGCCGCTGGGCGGCATGGTCGCCAAGCGCCATGTGCAACCCGGCGAGCGGGTTTCGATCGATACCCCCTTGTTCACCATCGTTGATCTGCGCGAGCTCGAGCTGCAGGCGCCGGTGCCGGCGGTGGACGTGCCCCTGTTGCAGGCCGGGATGGCCGTTTCCTTGCAGGTCGATGGCTTTGGCGCCGAACCCTTCACGGGTCGAATCAGCCGCATCAATCCCTCGACCGAACCCGGCACGCGTTCGATTCTAGTCTATGTGTCGCTCGCCAACCCTGGGGGCAAATTGCGGGCGGGTATGTTCGCCAGTGGCGAGGTGCTGCTGGCCGCCACGCAGCCGGTACCGACCTTGCCGGCCACCGCTTTGCGCAAGGAAGGGGGCGAGACATTCGCCTGGCTTCTGGAGGACGGCAAGCTCGCGCGGCGCGCGGTCAGCGTGGGGCAGCGCGATGAAACGCAAGGCCGGGTCGAAGTGCTCAAGGGCATACCGGCGGATGCTTGGGTACTCGCTGGCAAGTTCGACTTGATCAAGGAAGGCCAAGCGGCAAAGCTCAAGTCTGATGCTCCCGGCGCCAAGCCCCAGTAGGCAGGCCAGGGCAATACCAGAAGGTTTTCCGACCGCGGACCTACCGCGCTCTTGCTCCAGCAAAAGGCACGGGAGCGATCCCTATGCGGCGGCCTGAAGCTGGAGCGCGGGGCCTTGCGCCAACTCGGGCGACGGCGCGGCGCAATTTGCTCCCGGTCGGCCCAGGCACCCCTGGAGTAGCGCCGACCCGGGAGTAACCAGAACACAACGCAGCCAACGGAGCCAGCATCATGTGGATCACTCAAGTCAGCATCAAGAACCCGGTCTTCGCCACCATGATGATGGTCGCGCTCCTGGTCCTGGGACTGTTCTCTTACAACCGCCTGGCCATCGACCAGATGCCCGAGGTGGACATTCCCATCGCGGTGGTCTGGGTCGCCTATCCCGGGGCCTCGCCGGAGGCCATCGAAACCGACCTGAGCAAAAAGATCGAAGACGCCCTTAACCCGGTGAACGGGGTGCGGCACATCCGTTCGCGCTCGCGCGAAGGCAGCAGCCTGGTGATCGTCGAGTTCGACCTTAAGACCGATATCAACGTCGCCATGCAGGAAGTGCGGGACAAGGTTTCGCAGATCCGCCCGAGCTTTCCGCGCGACGCCAAGGACCCCTACATTTCCAAAGCGAATAGTGACGACGATCAGGCAGTAGTAAGCATTGCCCTGTCCTCGGAGCAGCGCAGCCTGCGCGAACTCACCACCCTGGCGGACCAGTTGGCGCGCAAGCGCATGGAGAACGTCCGCGGTGTGGGCACCGTGACCATGAGCGGCGGGGTCAAGCGCGAAGTTCAGGTGCAGCTTCGTCCCGAGGCGATGCGCGCCCTGGGGGTGGGGGTCGACCAAGTGATCGCGGCGCTGCGCACCGAAAACCAGGACATGCCCGCGGGTTCGGTCTCCCTCGGGCGCGAAGAGCAGTTGGTGCGGGTCGAGGGCCGAATCGCAAGTCCCGAGGACTTCGGCCGGATCATCGTCGCACGCCGCAACGCGGTGCCGATCTACTTGGACCAATTGGCCAGCGTCGTCGACGGCAAGGCCGAGGAGACCTCGATCGCGCGTGTCGACGGGCGCCGCGCGATCAGTCTGGAGATGGTCAAGATTCGTGGCAGCAACACCGTGGAGGTCGGCAAGGGCATCCTCGAGGCGGTCGATGAGCTCAAGAAGGAGCTGCCGCCCGACGTGACGCTGCAAGTACTCTCGAATAACGCGCGCTTCATCAAATCGGCGGTCGACAACGTGCAGCACACGATCATCGAAGGAGCCCTGCTGACGGTGCTGATCGTCTTCCTCTTCCTGCATTCCTGGCGCAGCACGGTAATCACCGGACTGACCCTGCCGATCGCGGTGATCGCCACCTTCACCGCGCTGTTCGCCTTCGGGTTTACCTTGAACTTCCTCACTCTGATGGCCTTGTCGCTGTGCATTGGTCTACTAATTGATGACGCCATCGTGGTGCGGGAGAACATCGTGCGCCACCTCGCCATGGGCAAGGACCATTACACCGCGGCGCGTGAGGGCACCCAGGAAATAGGCCTGGCGGTGATGGCCACTACCTTTGCGATCGTCGCGGTATTTTTGCCGGTCGCCTTCATGGGGGGCATCATCGGTCGCTTCTTCTACCAGTTCGGCATCACCGTCACGGTGGCGGTGCTGGTGTCGCTGTTCGTCAGTTTCACCCTCGATCCCATGCTCTCCAGCATCTGGGCCGATCCGCCGGAGAGCCGGTTCAAGCGACTGCCCTGGCTTTCGCGTCTGATGGACGGGTTCGAATCTGGGGTGGTCTGGGCGCACGCAAGCTACGGCAGCATTCTCGGGTGGGCCCTGGAGCATCGCGGCAAGGTAATGCTGATCGCAGTGCTGAGTTTTTTGGGCAGCTTTCTACTGGTGCCGCTGATCGGCAGCGAATTCATCCCGGAATCGGACGAGTCCGAGCTCACTCTTCGGCTCACCACACCTGTCGGTTCCAGTCTTTCCTATACAGAATCCAAGACCGCGCAAGTCGAAGAGGCGCTGCGTGAATTTCCCGAAGTGCGCCTGCTCTACTCCCGAGTGGGTACCAACAACGGCAAGAACACCGCCTTCATCAATGTGCAGCTCAAGCCCCGAGACGCCCGCACACGCTCGCAGAAGGAGCTGGAGCAGGAATTCCGGCAGCGTGTGCGGCCGATCGCCGGTGTGGAACTGGCGGTCGGCTGGAACAAACCGGTACAGGTGGCTTTGTTAGGTCCGGATTCGAGCGAACTGGCGCGTCTGGCGAAGACTGTCGAACAGCAGATGCTCCAGGTGAAGGGAATCACCGATGTCGAATCCAGCGAAAAAGCGGCCAATCCGACCCTCGCCATCCGGGTCAATCGTGACCTGGCGAGTGACCTGGGGTTGTCGGTCGGACAGGTCGCCGCCGCGGCGCGTCCCTTGATCGCAGGTGATGCGGTCGGCATGTGGCTGGCGCCGGATGGGCAGAACTACGAGGTCACGGTTCGGCTGGGCGAGCGCGACCGTCGCGGCATCGCCGATCTGGGCGACTTGCCGCTGGTGGCGGTGGCCGGCGGCGGCGCTGGCGGCCCGCGAGTGGTGCCGCTGCGACAAGTGGCGGAACTGGTTGCCACCTCGTCACCTAAGTCGATCGAGCGCCTGGACCTGCAACGGATGGTCACGGTCTCCGCCAATGTTGAGGGCCGCCCGGCTGGCGACGCGGGCAACGAAGTTACCGCGTTGACCAAGAAGATGGAATTGCCGCCAGGCTATCGCTTCCACGTTGGCGGTTCGACCAAGGAGATGCAAGAGTCCTTTGGCTACGCGATGATGGCCTTGGGCATGGCGGTGATCTTCATCTACCTCATCCTTGCCTCGCAGTTCGGCAGCTTCCTGCAGCCACTGGCGATCATGGCCTCTCTGCCCTTATCGTTGATCGGGGTGTTCCTCGCCTTGCTGGTTACCGGCAGCACGCTCAATATCTTCTCGATCATCGGCTTCATCATGCTGATGGGGCTAGTGACCAAGAATGCCATTCTGCTGGTGGACTTCACCAATCAGGGACGGCGCGAGGGCCTGGGCTTGAAGGAAGCGATCGCCGCCGCGGGGCAAGTGCGCTTGCGGCCGATTCTCATGACCACCGCGGCGATGATCTTCGGCATGCTTCCCCTGGCCCTCGGTCTGGGCGAGGGCGGCGAGGGCAACGCGACCATGGGACGGGCGATCATCGGTGGCGTGATCACCTCGACGCTACTGACCCTGGTGGTGGTGCCGGTCATTTATTGCTACATCGACCGCTGGACGCGCTCCTCCAGAGTGCAGCCTACGGCCGGCGGCGCGCGTGCGCCGGCCGTAGTGCCCTCGGACAAGCTGGTATAATTCAGAGCCTTGCGTGAGACCGATCGCCCACAGGACAACCAAATGAGCATGGATTTTGAACTTGCCCGCCACAACATGATCGAGCAACAAATTCGCACCTGGGACGTGCTCGATCCGGAAGTGCTCGCCCTTTTGAGGCGGATCAAGCGCGAGGAATACGTCTTGCCGGTTTATCAGGCGCTCGCCTTCGCCGATCTGGAATTGCCGCTCACGGGAGGCAAGAAGATGTGGCAGCCGAAGTTTGAAGCGCGCGTGGTTCAGGAGTTGGCCGTCAAACCAGGCGAACGGGTGCTGGAAGTTGGCACCGGCAGCGGCTATCTCACCGCCCTTTTGGCGGCGCGTGCTTTGCAAGTGGTGAGCGTGGAAATCGACCCCGAGCTTTCCGCGGCGGCGCAGAAACGACTGGCGCAACACAGCGTCAACAACGCCAGCTTGGTGGTCGGCGATGCGGCGCGCGGTTGGAAGGCCGGTGAACCTTACGATGTGATCGTTTTTACGGCTTCCACCCCGGCCCTGCCGGAAACCGCGCTTCAGGACTTGCGCCCGGGCGGGCGCCTGTTCGCGGTGGTCGGCGAGGCGCCGGTAATGACCGCGCAACTCATCCGGCGGCTCGCCGATGGCGGGCTGCGTACCCAGGCGCTTTTTGAAACCTGCATTGAGCCACTGGTCAACGCCGTGGCGCCCGAGCGTTTCGTATTCTGATCGGGCCTGACCCCTCGCTCGGCACCCCACAAGGAAACGGAAAACACTATGAAGCTTCGTCTCTTGGTTCTTGCTCTCGGTCTGACCACTGCCGGCTCGGCGCTGGCCGAAGACCTGCTGCAGATCTATCGTGTCGCGGTCGGGCAGGATGCCGCCGTGGCCGCGGCGCGCGCCACCTGGCTGGCCACCCAGGAGAAGCGGGTGCAGGGCCGTTCAGGTCTTTTGCCCAACGTGAGCCTTACGGCCAATCTAACGCAGACGAACTACGACACCAGGATCAAGTCCGAACCACCGCTCGACACTGAGCGCAGCTACCACAGCCAAGGCTTCACCCTTGCGGCCACCCACCCGGTCTACCGCATGCAGAATATCGTGGCCTATGATCAGACCAAGCAGCAGGTCGCACAGGCGGACTGGGTGCTGGGCGCAGCGGAGCAGGATCTGGTCATGCGGGTCGCGCAAGCCTACTTCGATGCCCTGCTGGCCGGGGACAGCGTGAGTCTCGCGGCGGCGCAGAAGGCCGCAGTGAGTCAGCAGCTCGCGCAGGCCAAACGCAATTTCGAAGTGGGTACTGCGACCATCACCGACACCAACGAGGCCCAGGCCAAATACGACCAGATCGTGGCCCTGGAGATCGCCGCGCAAAACGATCTCGAAATCAAATATCGCGCGCTGCAATCGATCATCGGGCGCGTTCCCAAGTCGCTGAGCCCGCTCGGACCCAAGCTGGAACTGCGCACCCCCGAACCCGCGCTCATGGATAGCTGGGTGGAGCGCGCGGAAAAGGCCGGATACTCGGTGCGTATCGCTGAAGCGACGCTAGAGATCGCCAAGCTGGAAATCGATCGCAATCGCGCCGGGCACTACCCGACCCTTGACCTGGTAGCCAGCTACAACGACACCCGCTCCAGCGCCTCGTCCCAATCGAGTTTCGGCAGCAACAGTCAGACTGGGCAGATCAGTCTGCAACTGGCGATTCCGCTTTACGCCGGCGGGGCGCTCAGTTCCAAGGTGCGCGAGGCCGCCGCCAATCAGGAGAAGTCACGCCAGGATCTCGAAGGAGCGCGCCGCGGCGCCACGCTTTCGGCACGCCAGGCTTTCCTGGGTGTGACCAACGGCATCGCGCAGGTCAAGGCCTTGCAGCAGGCCCTGGTCTCCGCCGACACCGCGCTGTCCTCTTCGAAAGTCGGCATGGAGGTTGGAGTGCGCACCAATGTCGACGTGCTCAATGCGCAGCAACAGGTGTTTCAGGTGCGGCGCGATCTGGCGGCGGCCACCTACAACTACCTGATGAGCCTCCTGCGCCTCAAGGCTGCAGTCGGCGAATTGCGCGAAGCGGATCTCGAGCAGTTCAACCGCTATCTCGCGGCAGGCTGAGGCGTTGATCTAGCGCCGGCGCTAGCCAATCCAGCACGCGAGCGGTGGCGCCGCGATGGGCCCGAGCGAACGCCAGTGAGGCCGCGCCCAGACCCACCGGGATGGCCGGCGTGGCGGCCCATTCGCGCACTGCTTCGATGAGCGCCTCGGCATTCGCGACTTGACGCGCTGCGCCCTGCGCCAGGGCCAGTTCCGCGGCGAGGGCGAAGTTGAAGACCGAGGGCCCCAAGAGCACAGGCCTGCCGACGGCGCAGGCCTCGATCAGGTTTTGGCAGCCGTAAGGCAACAGACTGCCGCCGATAAAGACGAAATCAGCCGCGGCGTAGTAGGCCATCAGCTCGCCCATGCTGTCGCCGAGCAGGACGCGGACCTCCGGACCGACCGGTTGGGCCACGGAGCGGCGCGCCCAAGCTAAGCCCCGTGCCTCGATCATTTGTGCCACTTCCGAGAAGCGTTGCGGATGGCGTGGCACGATCACGGCCAGGATCTCTGGCGGCAAGGGTTTTCGCACCAGCGCCTGCAAAAGTAAGGCTTCCTCGCCTTCGCGCGTGCTGCCGGCCACCCAGATGACACGCTGCTGCCCCCATCGCTCGCGGAACTGCTGGGCCAAGGCGGCGGTGCCGGGCGGTACCGGCAAATCAAACTTGAGATTGCCGGTGACCAGCGGCGCCGGTGCGCCCAGCGCGCGCAAGCGTTGCGCATCCACTTCGCTTTGCGCGGCGACCCCCGCCAGCCGGGCAAAAGCCGCGCGCGCGAATGTTCCCAGAGTGGTGTAGCCCCGGGCGCTGCGGGCGGAAAGCCGCGCATTGACCAAGAACACTGGAACATCCCGCCGCCGTGCCTGGGTGAGCAACATCGGCCAGATCTCGGTTTCCAGGAGGATGCCGGCGATCGGGCGGAAGTGCTCGAAAAACCGGCGTGTCGCCGCTGGACTGTCCCAAGGCAGCCAGGCCTGGCGCACCCGCTCACCACCAAGCGCCTGCCCGGCCTCGCGCCCCGTCGCCGTGTGATGGGTAAGCAGGATCTCGAGGTCGGGATATCGCGCCAGCAGCGCGGCAATCAAAGGCTGGGCGGCGCGGGTTTCTCCGAGCGACACGGCGTGGATCCAAAGCAGCGGCCTTTCCGGATGAGGCGCGACGTCAAAATGCCCCAAGCGCTCGCGCCAGCATCGGCGATATCCCGGCTCGGCTCTCCCACGCCACCACAGCCGCAGCAGCAGGGCCGGCAAGAGCAAATAGACCAGCAGAGGATAGAGTCGGTGCAGCATCAACAGAAAAGCCTGGAGCGCCGGATCGGGCTCACTGGTGTACCCTCCCCCCAGCCCCCTCCCCGAGGGAGGGGGTGAGCGTTGTTCGCGGGCTGTGGCCGTTCCGGATTTTGACTTGCGCCCCCTTCGGGCGGCCGCGCGGTGGCGCTCATGCCGCTCATGCCGCGCCGGACCGCAAGCGGGCGAATTCGGCGAGCACCGCTTCGACCCGAGGGAGCTGGTCCGGGCCACCCAGGTTCACCGCCGGGGCGCGCCCGGCGCAGACGCCGGTGAGGCCCGGATCACTGGCGAGGTACAGGGCGATGACGGGGCAGTCTACCGCGGCGGCCAGATGCACCAGGCCGGTATCGACGCCGATGGTGGCTACGGCCCCCGCCAGCAAGCTTGCCAGCTCGGCCAGAGACATCGCGCGCAGAACCTGAGCGGACTTGCACGCGGCGGCTATCTCCTCGGCGCGGCGCCGTTCGCCCGCGTTTCCCCAAGGCAGTACACAACGCAACTGCTGCTTGTGTAGCTCCCGCAAGAGCTTGCGCCAACGTTCGACCGGCCAGCACTTATCTTCGCGGCTGCTGGCGTGCAGGCAGACCAGGTAACTTCCGGCCGCCGGCTCGGGCGCAACCGCCAGACCGTAATCGGGGGACCCCTCGATCGTATAACCGAAGGCCGCCGCGGCCAGGCGTCGATTCCGCTCCACCGCGTGCAGGCCCCGCGGCACCGCATGGCGATGCGAATAGGCCAGACCGGCGAGCGGTTCACGCACGCTTCCTCGATCGTACCCATGTACCGGCACCCTGGCGAGGGAAGACAGCCAAGCGCTCTTGAGCAGGCCTTGCAAGTCGAGCACAGCGCTGTATTGGGCGGCACGAACCTCGCGCTTCAGGGCGGCGACTTCACGGCGCGTCGTGGGTGCCAGCAAATTGCGGCGCCAGCGGCGCACTGCGCAGGGCAACACCCGCGCGATACCTGGATGCAGCGCGGGAAGGTCGCGGAAGGCCTCTTCGGCGAGCCACTCAAGCTCGAAACCGGGGCGTTCCCGGCGCAAGTCGGTGGCGGCCGGGAGGGCGTGTACGATGTCGCCCAGCGACGAGGTCTTGACGATCAGGAGCCGCTGGGTTGGCGCCGGCCCGGGCGGCGCTTTGAGGCGTCGTGTTAGACTATCCACTTTTTCCAAGCCGGCCCTGCATGGCTGCCGAATCCCCCGCGCGGCAACGGTTTTCCCTGGTACTGATCACGCTCAATGCCGGCGCCCACCTGGAAGCGTGTCTTCAGAGCGTTCCCGGGGCGGATGAAATCGTGATCGTCGATTCGGGGAGCAGCGATGATACCGCAGAAATCGCCCGCCGTTTCGGTGCCAACTTCTTGCATCAGGATTGGTTGGGCTTCGGCGCGCAGAAGAACGCCGCGGTCGAGGCGGCGCGCCACGATTGGGTGCTGTGTCTCGATGCGGACGAACAGTTGACGCGCGAATTGCGCCTGGCCATCGAGGCCGCCTTGCTGGCGCCACGCCACGGCGCCTTTCGGATGGCTCGGTGCAATCGGTTCTTGGGCCGTTGGCTGCGCCACGGTGAAGGTTATCCGGATTGGAGTCTGCGTTTGTTCGACCGCCGCCTCGCCCGCTGGAGTGAAGACACCGTGCACGAAAGAGTATATTGCCGCACGGCGGTCGGTACTCTGCGCGGCGATCTCCTGCATGCCTCGGCAGAGTCTCTGGGCGACTACTTGGCCAAGCAGAATCGCTATACCAGCTTGCAGGCCGAGGCGCTCTTCGGCCTGGGGCGGCGCATCGGTTCGGCCAAGATGGTGCTGAGCCCGCTGGCCCGATTTCTCAAGTTCTATGTCCTGCGCCGGGGGTTTCTCGACGGTTTGCCGGGATTGGTCCATATCGTCATCGGTTGCTTCAACAGTTTCATGAAATACGCCAAGCTGCGGGCGCTTGAATTAGAGCGGGGCGGACCATGAGCCCGGTTTTGGTGACGGGTGCCGCCGGTTTCATCGGCATGCATGTCGCGCGGCGCCTGCTCGAGGACGGCCGGCGAGTGATTGGCGTCGATAAGCTCGATCCCTACTACGACGTTTCCCTGAAAGAGGCGCGACTGACCGAACTCGCTGCTTACGCGCAATTCCGCTTCGAGCGTCTTGACCTTGCCGATGCCCATGCCTGCCAGGCTTTGTTTGCGAGCTGCGGAGCCCGGGAAGTGATCCATCTCGCGGCTCAGGCCGGAGTGCGCTATTCGCTGGTGAATCCACAGGCCTACGCCCAGGCCAACCTGGTGGGATTCCTCAATGTACTCGAAGGTTGCCGCGCACAAGCCGTGCAGCACTTGATCTACGCCAGCACCTCGAGCGTCTATGGCGCCAGCGAGCGTCTGCCCTTCGTCGAGTCCGACCGCGTGGACCATCCGGTGAGCCTGTACGCGGCGACCAAGAAGGCCAATGAATTGATGGCCCATAGCTACAGCCACCTGTTCCGCCTGCCTACCACCGGACTGCGCTTTTTCACCGTGTACGGCCCCTGGGGGCGCCCCGACATGGCCCCGATGTTATTCACCAAAGCCATGCTGGCCGGTGAACCGATCACGGTCTTCAGCCACGGCGAATTGCAGCGCGATTTCACCTACATCGACGACATCGTCGAAGGCGTGGTGCGTCTCCTGCCCGTCCTGCCCGCGCCCTGTCCGGAGAGCGCCGCGCCCTACGCCGTCTACAACATCGGCAACCACCAGGCGCTGCGGGTCAAGGACTTCATCGCCACGCTGGAAAGCGTTCTCGGTTGCCGCGCGATCTGCGACTACCAGCCGATGCAGCCGGGCGACGTGCCGGCCACTTTTGCGGAGATCTCGCGCTTGCAAGCGGCGGTAGGATTTTCGCCCAGCACCACGCTGCGCGAAGGCTTGGAACGTTTCGTCGCCTGGTACCGCAGCTATTACGCACAGGGCGCCCGCGCCTGAGTCGCATGCTAGAATACGCGCCACTTTTCAGGGATATCCAATGATACTGGTAACTGGCGGTGCTGGATTTATCGGCGCCAATTTCGTACTCGATTGGCTGGCCTCCGGCGACGAGCCGGTGCTCAATCTCGACAAGCTCACTTACGCCGGCAATCTGGGCAATCTTGCCGACGCTGCCGGAAACCCGCGCCACCAGTTCGTGCGTGGTGACATCGGCGATCGCGAGCTGCTGCGCCGCCTGCTCGCCGAGCACAGGCCGCGCGCGGTGGTGAATTTCGCGGCCGAAAGCCATGTCGATCGTTCCATCCATGGGCCGGGGGACTTCATCCAGACCAATGTGGTCGGCAGCTTCAATTTGCTCGAAGAAGTGCGCGCATATTGGGGCGCTTTGCCCGAGGGCGAACGGGAGTCGTTTCGCTTTTTGCATGTTTCGACCGATGAGGTCTATGGCTCCCTGGGGGCGGCGGATCCCGCCTTCTGCGAAACCACTGCCTATGCACCGAATAGCCCCTACTCCGCATCGAAGGCGGCATCGGACCACCTGGTCCGCGCCTACCACCACACCTACGGTCTGCCCACGCTGACCACCAACTGCTCCAATAACTACGGCCCGCGTCAATTCCCCGAGAAGCTCGTTCCCTTGATGTTCCATCACGCGATCACGGGCAAGCCCCTGCCCATTTATGGCGATGGAAAGAATGTACGCGACTGGCTTTATGTCGGCGATCATTGCAGCGCCATCCGCGCGGTATTGGATCGGGGCCGAGTGGGCGAGACTTACAACATCGGGGGCAAGAGCGAGAAGACCAATCTCGAGGTGGTACATGCCCTTTGTGCGGCGTTGGGCGAACTGCGCCCCGGAATCGACTACACCAGGCAGATCAGTTTCGTGAAAGACCGACCAGGACACGACCGGCGCTATGCCATCGATTCCACCAAGATTGAAAGCGAGCTCGGCTGGCGGCCGCGAGAGAGCTTCGATTCCGGGTTGGCCAAAACGCTGGCTTGGTATCTCGCGCACGAAGACTGGATTGGCGCGGTCACCAGCGGCGAGTATCAGCAGTGGGTGGACCTCAACTACGCCAGCCGAAAGGGAGCGGCATGATGAAACGCAAGGGCATCATTCTGGCGGGCGGATCGGGCACACGGCTCTATCCGGTGACGCAGGTGGTCTCGAAGCAGTTGCTGCCGATCTACGACAAGCCGATGATCTACTATCCGCTGTCCACGCTCATGCTGGCCGGCATACGCGACATTCTGCTCATTTCCACACCCCAAGATACGCCGCGCTTCGAGCAACTTCTGGGCGATGGCGAACAGTGGGGGCTCAACCTGCGTTATGCCGTGCAGCCCTCGCCGGACGGTTTGGCCCAGGCCTTCATCATCGGCCGCGAGTTCATCGGCAATGACCTTGCCGCCCTGGTGCTGGGCGACAACATTTTCTATGGCAACGACTTTCACACTCAATTACTTCGGGCCGATGCCTGCCACCAGGGCGCCACGGTCTTCGCCTATCCGGTGGCCGACCCCGAGCGCTACGGCGTCGCCGAATTCGATGCCCGGGGCAAGGTGATTAGCCTGGAAGAAAAGCCCAAGGCGCCCAAATCGCGCTATGCCGTTACCGGGCTCTACTTTTACGACAACCGCGTGCTCGAGGTGGCGCGCGAGCTTAAACCCTCGGCGCGAGGCGAGCTGGAAATCACCGACGTCAACCGCAAGTATCTCGAGTGGGACGAACTGGCCGTGGAACTCATGGGCCGCGGCATGGCCTGGCTCGATACCGGTACGCACGAATCGCTGCTCGAGGCCGCGCACTTCATCGAAACCATCGAACGTCGCCAAGGCTTGAAAATCGCCTGCCCCGAGGAAATCGCCTATCGTCAGGGCTACATCGACGCCGAGCAGCTCGAACGCCTGGGCAGCGCGCTGGCGAAGAACGGCTACGGCCGTTATCTTCTGGATCTTTTGCGCGACAAAGTATACCGATGAAGGTCACGCCCACGGCCCTGCCCGAAGTGCTGCTGATCGAGCCCAGGGTTTTTGCCGACGAACGCGGGTTCTTCTACGAGAGCTACAACGCCCGCACGCTGCGCGAGGCGGGGCTCGAGGCCGAGTTCGTGCAGGACAACCATTCCCGTTCCAGCAGGAATGTGCTGCGTGGCCTGCATTACCAGATTCGCCAGGCGCAGGGCAAACTGGTGCGCGTGACCTTGGGCGAAGTCTTCGACGTCGCCGTGGACCTGCGCCGCGGCTCGCCCAATTTCGGGCGCTGGGTGGGCTTGCGGCTGTCGGCTGAAAACAAGCACATGCTCTGGGTTCCGCCCGGCTTCGCGCACGGTTTTCTGGTGCTTTCGGAGTGCGCGGAATTTCTATACAAAACCACCGACTACTGGGCCAGGGAACACGAACGCTGCCTGCTCTGGAATGATCCTGAGCTCGGTGTTGCGTGGCCGCTCGTCGGTGAGCCCATACTCGCGGCCAAGGATGCCGCCGGCTTGCGCTTGAGCCAAGCCGAGGTCTATTCCTGAAGCCGGGCATGCGCATACTCGTCACCGGCGCTTTGGGCCAGGTCGGCTGGGAAGCGGCGCGGGTGCTCACCGATCTTGGAGAGGTGATCGCGGTGGACCGACGCGACCTCGATTTGGAGGACGCCGACGCGATCCGCAAAGTGCTGCGCCAAGCGGCGCCGCAAGTGATCGTCAATGCCGCCGCGTACACCGCCGTGGACCAGGCCGAGAGCGAGCGCGCGCGCGCCTTCGCGATCAACGCCCGGGCCCCCGATGTACTGGCCGAGGAAGCCCGGGCCCTGGGCGCGCTGCTGATTCACTATTCCACCGACTACGTGTTCGACGGACGCAAGGCGGAACCCTATGTCGAGACCGACCCGGTGGGGCCGATCAATGTTTACGGCGAAAGCAAACTGGCCGGGGAGCGCGCCATTCTCGACAGCGGGGCAGCCGCCCTGATCCTGCGCACGAGCTGGGTCTACGGTCGGCGGGGCAAGAACTTCCTTCTAACCATGCAGCGGCTCGCGCGCGAGCGCGAGGAGCTGCGTGTGGTCGCGGACCAGCGCGGCGTGCCCAACTGGGCGCATCGCCTCGCCCTGGCGACGCGCGAACTCCTGGGCTTGGGTGTGGGCCGGCTGGCCGAACAGCGGGGTATCTATCACCTGAGCGCAGCCGGTGTGGCGAGTTGGTACGAGTTCGCTCGCGCCATCATCGGCGAGGCCGAACGGCCCAGCGTCCTGCCCATAAGCACGGTCGAATACCCGCTTCCGGCAAGGCGTCCGAGCTATGGCGTGCTGTCCGGCGCTCACCTGCAAGCGAGCTTTGGACTCACCCTGCCCGATTGGCGCGACGACCTTCGCGCCTGCCTCGCGGCGCCCTGAGCACCCCCGCCCGGCCGCCCGAAGGGGGTGCGAGCCAATCCTCGGAGCGGGCGTAGCCCGCGAACCGTACTCACCCCCTTCCCCGGGAAGGGGGCTGGGGGGAAGGGTTGTCGAGCCCCCTTCCTCGGGAAGGGGGCCGGGGGGAAGGAACACCCCGGAGCGCGGGGCTTTGTGCCGGCAAGGCTTGTCCGGATGGGCGGTTCTAGGGCTATAATCCAGACCAGTCCTGGCCCATGCCATTCGCATGGGGCCGTCTCGCGGCGTGCAAGGAGGAATAGAAAATGAGTTTGAAAAACAAGAAGCCCTGGGCCGGCGGCTGGCTGATTGCCGCGCTGTGCATGGCGCCCGCGGCGGCCTCGGAATTCACCGGTCTGCGGGTGATGCTGCGACCGGATGCCCAGGTCGTTCCGGTACTTGCGGTCAAGCGCGTCACCGTCACCGGGGCACTGGAGACCAGCCTTCCCGCGGGTTGGAGCGAAGCTGCGGTGCGTGCCCGCATGAGCGCTCTGCGCGCCGACCCGGCGGTGCTCTGGGTGCAGCCCATGACTTCCGTGGCCGAGAAAGACGGGGCGCCGGTGCTGGGACGGCGTGTGCTGGTGCGCCTGAAGCCGGAAAGCGCGAAGCGCGGCGGGGAGACCTCCTGGGAAGCGCGCCTCGACGCCTGGCAAGCCGCGGCAGGAGTTGCCCTGAAGTCGGTGCGCGCCGGCGATTCCCTCACCTACATCGTCGAATCCGCGGTGCCGCATGACCTGGTCGTCCTGGCCGAATTGATCGAGCGCGACCCCGAGGTGCTGTTTGCCGACCCGGTGATCCGCTTCCATCCCATGCGTGCCCCCAGCGATCCGCTCTATTCCCTGCAATGGAATTACCATCACCCCACCAGCGGCATCAATGCTCCGGCGGCCTGGGACATCTCTACTGGCGGGCCGGTGACGGTGGCGGTCGTGGACACAGGTATCCTGCCCCACCCTGATCTCATCAACAAGACCCTGCCCGGCTACGACATGATTTCCGATCCGGAAATCGCGCTCGACGGTGATGGGCGCGATGCCGACGCCTTCGACTCGGGTGACTGGATCGAAGGACCGCAGTGCGGGTCAGAAGACCCAATCTGGGAAGCCAGCAGTTGGCACGGCAGTCACGTCGCTGGCGTCATCGGGGCGCAGGCGAACAACGGTCAGGGTATCGCTGGCGTAAGCTGGGGCGCGCGCATCCTGCCCCTGCGCGTGCTGGGCCGTTGCGGCGGCGAATTCACCGATGTCGCCGATGGCGTGCTCTGGGCCGCGGGTGTGCCGGTGGCCGGCGCACCGGTGAATCCCTACCCGGCTAAGGTCATCAACATGAGCCTGGGCGGCAAAGGCAGTTGCCCTCGGGCCATGCAGCAAGCCGTTGACGCTGCACTGCTTAAAGGTGCCGTAGTGGTGGTGGCGGCGGGGAATTCCAATCGCGACACTGCCGGTTATGCTCCGGCGAATTGCGGCGGCGTGATCACGGTCGCGTCGCACACCGTGACCGGTGACAAGGCGTACTACAGCAACTATGGTCCGGTGGTGGAACTCTCCGCCCCCGGCGGGGAGTTCTGGTCCTACGAGGGGGTCCTCTCGACCATCAGCGACGGGCCGCGCACGGCGCTCTCCTACACCTACGCCGAATACCAGGGAACCAGCATGGCCGCGCCGCATGTGGCCGGCGTGGCGGCGCTGCTCTTATCGCGCAATCCTGGGCTGATGCCGGGGCAGATCATGAACCTGCTCACCGCCACCGCGCGCGCGCATCCGGCCGGCAGCACCTGTGGCGGCGACACCAGTTGCGGCGCGGGCATGGTCGATGCCGCAGCGGCGCTGTTGGCGGTGCCTGCTGGCGGCTGGGGTGTCGATGACTTCAAAATTCTGGTCCGCGAGTTCCACAACACCATCCTCAACCACTACTTCATCACCGCCGATGCTAGCGAGGCCGCCGCCCTGGTGAGCGGGAGCGTGGGTCCAGGCTGGCAGGCCACCGGATACTCCTTCCACGCCTATCGGCCGCTATCGATTGCCCCGGCGAATTCCTGGCCGGTTTGCCGCTTTTACGGCACCCCTGGGCTCGGACCCAATTCGCATTTCTTCACCGGATGGCCTTACGAGTGCGCGGCGGTGAGTCGCGACGACGGCTGGTGGTACGAAGGCGTCGCGTTCAATATCCCCATGCCCTTCCTGGGGGCCTGCGATTGGAACACCATCCCGGTGTACCGAGCGTACAATGGCCGCTGGGTGCAGAATGATTCCAATCACCGCTATCTCACCAGCCTCAGCGAGTATCAGCGCATGCTCGGTTTGGGTTGGCATGGTGAAGGTGTGGTCATGTGCGCCCCCGCCGAGGTGACGATTACCTCTAGCAACTGAGCCTTTTGCGCTCGGGGGGGCGGACCCCGGTGCCACGCGGCTGACCGCCCCGGTAGAGGGCGTCAGCGTGGGCCAGGGTCCGCACGTTGTGCCTATTCGATTCGACAAGGAGAGTTCCATGCGCCGCCTGATCCTGGCCCTGCTTCTGACTGCACCGTTCGCGGCGGTCGCCGAAGTCCGCGAAGCACCGCCCCACGCCTACCAGCCTGAAAAGGCCGTGGTCGAGCCACAGATGCTCGGCGACGCCCGCACGCCGACCTACCTGCTGGCCTTGCCGGCACCGGCCGCGGCCGAGCAGGAAGCGCTGAAACAGCACAACCAGAGTGCCGGCAAGGGCCAGCCGCTGAAGATTGGCTTCGGACGTGAGCTCGAGAAGCAAGAGAAGCTTGCACTTGCCGCCCTGGCCTGGGCCGATATCGATTCCGGGCGGGTCACCCGCATCAAGGTGAGTTCGCCCGGCGCGGCGGCCGTGCGCGTGGCAATGTCCCTCGCCGGGGCACCGGAGGGCCTGGAGCTGCGCTTCCAGGGCAGCAGCCGGGAGCAGGTCTTTGGACCGGTGGTTGCGGCCGAGGTGGTCGCACAGGGCGAATACTGGTCACCGGTGATGGAAGGCGAGACCGGGCAGATCGAGATCTTTCTGCCCAAGGCAAGGTCCCTGGACGGCGCCAGTCTGAGTTTGACGCGGCTGTCGCATCTTTTGGCCGCCGGGACGGATCTGCATCCCAATCGGCTCAAGACCCTGAGCCAGATCGGCAATTCGGCGAACTGCAGCATCGATCTCGCCTGTATTGCAAATCCTTCCGGCGCGCTTACCGATGCCAGCAGGGCGGTTGCCCACCTGGTGTTCACGAGCGGCTCCAGCACCTATGTTTGCACCGGTACGATGCTGAACAGCGTTTATTCCGATGGTTCGTCGACGCAGATTCCCTACCTCTACACCGCCTATCATTGCATCGGCAACCAGACCGAGGCGAACACGCTCAACACCTGGTGGTTCTTTGAGGCGGCAACCTGTGGAAGCACCGCGGTGCCCTCGGGCTACCAAGTCGTGGGCGGCGGCGCAACCCTGCTCTACGCGGTATTCGACACCGACATCAGCTTCATGCGCCTCAACAGCGCGCCGCCGGCTGGCGCCTATTTCGCGGGATGGAATGCGGCCACCGTGGCCAGCGGCACTCCGGCCATGATTTTGCATCACCCCGCTGGCGACCTCAAGAAGTTCAGCCAGGGTGATCCCGCCTCAGGTGGCGGCACGCAAGGGTATGCGCCCTACAGCAGCAGCCGCAGCGCCAATTTCATCACCATGCGCTACACCTCCGGCAGCACCGAAGGAGGCAGCAGCGGCGGCGGCTTGTTTACCTACAATGCCAGTGGCTACTATCAGTTGCGCGGCGGTCTATTGGGTGGTGCCGCCTTATGCACCAACATGGCCGGACTGGACTATTTTTCGCCCATGGACCAGGGCTGGGCCTCACTCTCGCAATATCTGACCCCCAGCAGCGGCGGCACAAGCACTTCCACGGTTTGGGAGTTCTATAACAGCATTCTGAACCACTACTTTGTCACGGCGATGGCCGCTGAGGCCAACGGAATCGATTCGGGCGGCGCGGGTCCTGGCTGGTCGCGCACTGGCTACACGTTTAAGGCCTATCCGCTCAATGGCAGCAGCGGCTCCCCGGTTTGCCGATTCTACGGCGCGCCGCCGGTGAATTCTCACTTCTATATTGGGAATTCAGCGGAGTGCGCTGGTCTGATGACGGTAGCAGGCTTGAAATATGAGGGCATGGTGTTCAATCTTGGTCAGCCCAGCGGTACGAGCTGCGCATCCGGCACGGTGCCGGTGTATCGCGCTTATAACAACGGGTATATCACGGGCGCGGGCGCGAATCACCGGTACATGACGAGTTACAGCGTTTATCAAAACATGCTTTCCGCCGGGTGGCTGCCAGAGGGCATAGCCTTCTGCTCCGCCCCCTGAGGCGACGCCGAGCAAGTCCGAATTCCCGATTCCGGCGAAAGCCAAGGGAATTCGGACGGTCGAGGACTTGGACACTGGCTTTCGGCGGTGTGATGGAACAAGAACTGCGGCACCCGAGGGTGCCGCAGTTCTTTTGCTGACGCTGTATGGACGCAGCGTTACGGATTGCTCTTCGGAGCCCGCGTCGGCGATGTCTCGACTCAGCGCATTCCGGCCAGGAAATCAGCGACGCCGAGGATTTCCTCTTCGCTCATTCTCGTGGCGATGGCAGACATCATCTTGCCGTTCACATCCTTGTCGTTCTTGCCGCGCTCCCCGCTGCGGAACGCTTTAAGCTGCGCCACGGTGTACTCGAAGAACTGTCCGGCGAGCCTGGGATACTGCGCCGGCATGCCGGCGCCGGTGGGGGCGTGACAGGCGGTGCAGGCGGGCACGCCATTGGCGGTGTTGCCATAGCGGAAGAGGTTTTGGCCCAGCGCTGCGCGCTTGGCATCCTTGGTGCCGGCCGGGCTTGCCGCCTGCAGGGCGTAGAACTGCCCGATCGCTTTCATGTCCGCGGGTTCGAGCATACTGGCCATGCCCAACATGATCGGGTTGGTGCGCACGCCGTTTTTGAAGTGGGTGAGTTGCCTGGTGATATACTCCGCCTGCTGCGCCGCGAGATGCGGATTCGCCGCCAGCGGGCTCTGTCCGGTGGCACCATGGCAGGCGGCGCAAACCGTGGCGGCGAGTTGTTGGGCTTTAGCGTCGTCCGGTTTGGCACTGTCAGCGGCGTGCGCGGCCAGCCCGAACGCTCCGAGCAAGGCGAGTGCCAGCGAGGCCTTGGGCGAGACTCGTTTCATCAACAACACTCCTGGAAAACTGCGGTATGCGCGGAGAAAAAAGCGCCCAATTATACCGCAGCTTTCGCGCCGCTTTGAGGCCGCCAACTTCCTGACCGACCAGGCGCCAATGCCCCTATTTCACCACGCCCGATACGTACTCACTGCCGCGCGCTGGGATCAGCTCCCCGCCGACGGCCAGCCCGAGGTCGCCTTCGCCGGCCGCTCGAACGCCGGCAAATCGAGTGCCATCAACGCCCTGGCCAACCACACTCGTCTCGCTTTCGTCAGTAAGACGCCGGGCCGTACCCAGCAAATCAATTTCTTCGCCTTGCGCGAAAGCGGCTTTCTGGTCGACCTGCCCGGTTACGGTTTTGCCAAAGTGCCCCAACCCATCAAAGAGAGCTGGGAGGGGTTCTTGGGGCGCTATTTGATGGAACGCAGCGCGCTGGCCGGCTTGGTGGTGGTGATGGACTCCCGCCACCCCTTCACCGCGCTGGACGTGCAGCTCCTCGAGTGGTTCGCGCTCACTGGCAAGCCGGTGCATGTTTTGTTGACCAAGGCGGATAAACTCACCCAAAGCGAGCGGCAGCGAGCGCTCGCGCAGGTGGAAATGACGATCAATAGGCCCGATCTCCATCTTCCCGAAACGCTCAGCGCGCAGCTTTTTTCCGCCAGTCGCAAACAGGGTCTGGAGCAAGCCGAGTCGGTCGTCGCGCCCTGGCTTGGCTTGGCGGCACCACAAAACAAAGGCCCTTGACTGAAGGGGAGCCAGTCAAGGGCCGAAACGCCTTAAATTGGATTTAAGGCACCCGCTCAGGGAGGAAAGCGGGAGACGAACTAAGCGTCTGCTGCTAATGACCGTGGTCAAGAAAAAAGGTTCCGAGCTGCCCACACGCATCTCGGCCGCTCCTCGGACCCTAACATTTGCCCCCCCCCGCCGGCCGCAATAGAATGCGGTTCTGGTCGGCAAACTCCTGGTCCGGCCAAGAATTCGAGGGACTCATGCAGTTTGTCGGAAGTTTTCCCCAGAAGCGTTTGCGGCGCATGCGCCGCGACGATTTTTCCCGTCGTCTAATGCGCGAGTGTGCGCTCACACCAGACAATTTCATCTACCCGGTTTTCGTGCTCGAGGGCGAACGGCGCGAAGAGCCCGTTGGCTCCTTGCCTGGCGTCATGCGCAAATCGATGGATCGGCTTTTTGTCGACGCTGAGCGCTGCCTTGCCTTGGGCATACCAGCCCTGGCGCTTTTTCCGGTGATTCCGGCGCAGGGGAAGAGTGATGACGCGGCCGAGGCCTGGAACCCTGAGGGTCTGGTGCCGCGCGTGGTGCAGGCGCTGAAAGAGCGCTACCCCGAACTGGGGGTGATCACCGATGTCGCCCTTGACCCCTACACCAGTCATGGCCAGGACGGCTTGATCGATGCCAGCGGCTACGTCATGAACGATGAAACCGTCGCTGCGCTGATCCGCCAGGCGAGCTGCCATGCTCAGGCCGGGGCCGACATGGTGGCGCCTTCGGACATGATGGACGGCCGGGTGGGGGCGCTGCGCCAGGCCCTCGACCGGAGCGGCGCACCGAAGACGCGCATCCTCGCCTATTCGGCCAAATACGCCTCGGCGTTCTACGGGCCGTTCCGCGAAGCGGTCGGTTCCGCGGGCAATCTGGGCAAGAGCAACAAGTACACCTACCAGATGGACCCGGCCAACACTGACGAGGCGCTTTGGGAGGTGTACCTGGACCTCCAGGAAGGCGCCGACATGGTCATGGTAAAACCGGGCCTGCCTTACCTCGACATCGTGCGACGGGTGAAGGACACCTTCGGCGTTCCCACCGCCGTCTATCAAGTGAGCGGTGAGTACGCGATGCTGAAGGCCGCCGGGTTGCAGGGCTGGATCGACGAGCGCGCCTGCGTGCTGGAAGCTTTGCTGGCCATGCGACGCGCGGGCGCCGACGCCATCCTCAGCTACTACGCCTTGCAGGCGGCGGAGTGGCTCAAGCCCTGATTTGATCAGCGTCTCGCCAGTTCGCCGGTGTCCGGCACAGCGGGAAACGCTTCGGCGAGCCGGGCGGCGGCGCGGCGCAGCGCCGGCTCACTCCGCAACAGCTGATCCAGAGATAGGCGCGAAGCCGGTGCGTGTACCGCCAAGGCCGCGTGAACTCGGCGCGACTGGTTTTCAACCGGGACCGCCAAGCACACCATGCCGTCCAGATATTCCTCGTTGTCGGTGCTCAGGCGCTGCTTGCGGATGAGGGTCAACTGCGCCTCAAAAGCGCGCCGCTCGGTGATGGTCTTGGCGGTATGGCGGGTGAAGCTCAGGGTCTCGAGAATGCGCTTGCGTTCCCTGCCCGGCAAGAGCGCCAGCAGCAGCTTGCCGCTGGCGCTGGCGTGCGCGGGCACCCGCGAGCCCGGCTGAAAGTGCAAGCGCAGCGGCCAGTTCGCCTCCACGCGATCGAGATAGACCACCTCGGCGCCATCGAGCAGGGTCAGGTTGCAGGTCTCATTCAGTTCCTGGACCAAGCCCTGCAAAACCGCGTGCCGCGGCGCGCGCCAAGTGGGATGGGTAAGTGCGCTGAGTGCCAGTCCGGCGAGGCGCGGGCCCGGGCCGATGCGCTTGTCGCCCAGTTCGCGCAAGAGCAACCCCGCCTCGGACAAAGAACGCACAATGCGATGCACGGTCGCCTTGGGCAGGGCAGTCGCTTTGACCAAATCCGACAAACTCAAGGGATGAGAGGCTTGGGAGACGCTCTCGAGCACGCTGATCGCGCGCAAGGCCGCCGAGGATTCGCTAGAGCCAGGAGTCGTAGAAGACATATTTCGCAATAAATGGAACGATCGGTCCCATTATTGCGAAAAACCAAGCATCGTGCAATCATGCTTCTAAAACCGGAGGAGCAGGCATGGCCAGCAATGAGGCTGCGCGCAATGGCGTGGAACACATGACCCCCAGCGAGGCGCTGGTCGAAACTCTGGTGACCCAGGGTGTGCGCGATGTATTTGGCATCGTCGGCTCCGCCTACATGGACGCACTGGACCTCTTCCCCGCTGCCGGCATCCGGTTCATCCCCACCGTGCATGAACAGGGTGCGGCGCACATGGCCGACGGCTATGCGCGCGTTTCCGGCCGCCACGGCGTCTGCATCGCACAGAACGGGCCGGGCGTCACCAATTTCGTCACGGCCGTGGCCGCCGCCTACTGGGCGCACAGCCCGGTGGTGGTGATTACGCCGGAGACCGGCAGCTTGGGCATGGGCCTGGGCGGCTTCCAGGAAACCGAGCAGCTGCCGATCTTCTCGAAGATCACCAAGTACCAGGGGCACGTCAACAGCCCGAAGCGCATGGCGGAGATCGCCGCGCGCTGTTTCGATCGCGCCCTGCTGGAGATGGGGCCGACGCAACTCAATATTCCCCGCGACCATTTCTACGGCGAAGCCGACTACGACATCGCGCAGCCGATCCGCATCGAGCGCGGCGCCGGCGGCGAAAAGAGCCTGAACGTAGCGGCCGATCTGCTGGCCGCGGCGAAATTCCCGGTGATCGTCTCGGGCGGCGGCGTGGTGCTCGCGGACGGCGCCGAAGCCTGCATCAAGCTGGCGGAACGGCTCGGCGCGCCGGTGGTGACGAGCTACCTGCACAACGACGCCTTCCCGGCGGCGCATCCGCTGTGCTGCGGCCCGCTCGGCTACCAGGGCTCGAAGGCCGGCATGAAGCTGATCGCGAAAGCCGACGTGGTGCTGGCGCTGGGCACGCGCCTCGGCCCCTTCGGGACGCTGCCCCAGCACGGCCTCGACTACTGGCCGAAGGGCGCGAAGATCATCCAGGTCGACGTCGACGCGAAGATGCTCGGCCTGGTGAAGAAGATCTCCGTCGGCCTGTGTGCCGACGCGAAGGCCGCCGCCGAAGCGCTGCTCGAACGGTTGGCCGTGCGCGAACTGGCCTGCGCCGATAATCGCCAGCAACGCGCGGCGGAGATCGCGAAAGAGAAAGCCGCATGGGAAGCCGAGCTTGACGCCTGGCCTCAGGAGCGCGACCCGTGGAGCATGGCGGTTTCGAAAGACAGCCTGGCCATGCATCCGCGCCAGATGCTGCGCGAACTGGAAAACGCCATGCCGGCCGACGCCATGGTGTCCACCGACATCGGCAACATCTGCTCGGTGGCCAACAGCTACCTGCGCTTCGCACGGCCGCGCAGCTTCTTCGCGGCGATGAGCTTCGGCAATTGCGGCTATGCCTTCCCGGCGATCATCGGCGCCAAGCTGGCAGCACCGGAGCGCCCGGCCTTGGCCTACGTCGGCGACGGCGCCTGGGGCATGAGCTTCGGCGAGATCCTCACCTGCGTGCGCGAGAAGATTCCCGTCACGGCGGTGGTGTTCCACAACAAGCAATGGGGCGCGGAGAAGAAGAACCAGGTCGATTTCTACGGCAATCGCTACCTCGGCTCCAACCTGGAGAACCCGAGCTTCGCCGCCATCGCCCGTGCCATGGGGGCGGAGGGCATCGTCGTGGACCGGTTGGCCGACGTCGGGCCGGCGCTGGCCGCCGCCTGCGCGGCGCAGAAGGCAGGCAGGACCACCGTGCTGGAGATGATGGTGACGCGCGAACTGGGCGACCCGTTCCGCCGCGACGCGCTGCAGAAGCCGGTGCGGCTGCTGGACAAGTACAAGAACTGCATGTGAGGAGATAACAGAATGGCGGAAATCAGCGGCGGCGAAGTCATCGCCCGCATGTTGCAAAAGGAAGGCGTCGAGAAGGTCTTCGGCATCATCGACGGCACCTACTTCGGTTTCTATTCGGCGCTGCACCGGCTCGGCATCGAGATCGTCACGCCGCGGCACGAGACCTGCGCCGCGCACATGGCCGGCACCTACGCGCGGCTGACCGGCAAGCTCGGCGTGTGCATGGCCAGCAACGGCCCCGGCGTGGCCAACCTTTTGCCCGGGCTGGTGGTCGAGCAGGCCGACGGCAACCGCGTGCTGGCGATCACCAGCGCGCGCCGGCCCAGCATCATGTATCCGGACCGCGGCGGCGCCTACCAGTGCTTCGACCAGAGCGGCGTCATCGGCAAGATCGCCAAGTGGAGTTCCGCAGTCTCGTCATTCGACCGCGTGCCGGAACTGGTGAGGAAAGCGCTGCGCAAGAGTTACGAAGGACGGCCCGGCGTGGTGCATGTCGATGTGCCCGAGAACATCATGAACGGCAAGGTGAAGGCCGATGTCGCCTTCTGGGCGCCGCACCAGTACCGCCACATGGACCCGGTGACGCCGACGGCGGAGCAGGTGGCGCGCGCGGCGCAGATGCTGATCGCCGCCGAGGCGCCGATGATCCACGCTGGCAGCGGCATCATCCATGCCGGCGCCTACGACGCGCTGCGCCGCGTGGCGGAACTCCTGCATGCACCGCTGACGACGAGCTGGGCGGCGCGCGGCCTGATGGACGAGACCTCGCCGCTGGCCATCACCATGCCGCACGTCAAGCTCAACCACACCGTGCGCAACGAGGCCGATGTGGCATTGATCATCGGCACGCGCGTCGGCGAGACCGACTGGTGGGGCAAGCCGCCGTACTGGCGCCATCCCTCCGAGCAGAAGACCATCCAGGTGGACCTCGACGGCGACATGCTCGGTCTGAACAAGCCGGCCGACCTCGCCATCCTCGCCGACGCGAAGCGCTTCCTCGAGCTGCTCGGCGACGAGCTCGATCGGCGCAAGGGCGAGATGCGGCTCGATGGCCGCCGTGCCCGCGTCGCCGGCTACGGCAAGACGATGCAGGAGGAACGCGCGGGCTGGGACAAGGCGCTCGCCGACATGGCGGTGCCGATGCATCCGGCGCACATCGGCGCGGCCTGCCGCGAGGTGTTCCCCGAGGATTCGGTGCTGGTGGCCGACGGCGGCAACGCCACCATCTGGGCGATGTTCTACCACCAGGTGACGGTGCCCAACACGGTGATCTCGACTTTCAAGTTCGGCATGCTCGGTGCCGGCACCTCGCAGGCGGTGGCGGCAGCGCTGGCGCGGCCGGGCAAGCCGGTGTGCTGCATCATCGGCGACGGCGCCATGGGCTTCCATTCGCAGGAAGTCGAGACGGCGGTGCGCAACAAGGCGCAGGTGATCTACATCGTGCTTGCTGACCGCCAGTGGGGCATGGTCAAGATGAACCAGCAGTTCATGCTGCGGCCGTTCAAGACCATGCTTTTCAAGCACCTCGATCCGGACGAGACGATCAAGGCCGACCTGGGCGAGATCGAGTTCGACAAGCTGGGGCAGGCGATGGGCGCCCACGGCGAGCGCGTTTCCGACCCGAAGCAGCTCAAGCCGGCGCTGCAGCGGGCGATCCAGACCGGCAAATGCGCGGTGATCCATGTCGATGTCGATCCGGTCAAGCACATGTGGGCGCCGGGCCTGATCCACTTCAAGAAGATGCACGAGGAGCCAAAGGGCTGAGCATGACGATCTTCCCCCCTCCCCGCGGGAGGGGGTGACGGTGGTCCGCCGCCATGGGCGGCTCCATGTTTCACGCTGCGCTGGGCTTAGGGCGATCCTGCCCCCGGCGCGTCGCGGCTAGCGAGGGTTACGCCATGAATGAGATGGATCTGGTCCGGCTGAACTTCAACCCGCAGTCGCTGTGGGCGCTGAACTTCATCATCGGCCTGGTGATGTTCGGCGTCGCGCTGGACCTCAAGGTGTCCGACTTCAAGGCCGTGCTGGTCACGCCGAAGCCGGTGCTGATCGGCCTGGCCGGGCAATTCATCCTGCTGCCGGCCTTCACCTTCCTGCTGGTGCTGGCAATCAAACCTGCGCCGAGCATTGCGCTGGGCATGATGCTGGTGGCCGCCTGTCCGGGCGGCAACATTTCCAACTTCCTTGCCCACTACGCCCGCGGCAACACGGCCCTGTCGATCACCATGACGGCGATTTCCACCGCCGTGGCGATCGTCATGACGCCGCTCAACCTGTCGCTGTGGGGCAGCCTCAATCCGGAAACGGCGAAAATCCTCAGGATCGTCGCGCTCGATCCTCTCGACATGCTGCTGGCGGTGTTCCTGCTGCTCGGCCTGCCGATGGCCGTGGGCATGTGGACCGGACGCCGCTTCCCGAACTTCGTCGAAAAGGTGCACAAACCGGTGAAGATCTTCTCGCTTGCCGTGTTCGGCCTGTTCGTCATCGGCGCGCTGGCGGCGAACTGGCGCTATTTCCTGGATTTCGTCGGCTTCGTGGTGTTCGCGGTATTCCTCCACAACGCGCTGGCCCTGCTGACCGGCTACTTCGCCGCGAAGTTCACCGGACTGCCCGAGCGCGACCGCCGTGCCGTTTCGATCGAGGTCGGCATCCAGAACTCGGCCCTCGGCCTGATCCTGATCTTCAACTTCTTCGACGGTCTCGGCGGCATGGCCATCGTTACCGCCTGGTGGGGCATCTGGCACATCATTTCGGGGCTCACTGTGGCGACGATCTGGTCGCGCAAGGAGCCGCCGATCCCCCGCCCCCTTTCCCAATGAAAGGGGTGACAATGATTCGCCGCTGCGCGGCTCCGTGTTCTACGCTGCGCCAGGCTCGGGGCGGCCCTTCTCCTGACGCGAAAGCGCCGTCGGCATGACTGGCCCGAGCGTCCTCGTCACCGGCGCTGGCGGCTACCTTGGTTCGCAACTCGTTGCCGCGCTCGCGGCCGGCAGGATAGAAGTCAACCGTGTCGTGGCGGCGGATGTGCGCGAGGTGCCTCCGGAGCGGCGTCTGGCGGGAATCGAATATGCGCAGGCCGACGTGCGCTCGCCCGGGCTGATCAAGTTGTTCGAGCAGTGGCAGGTGGACATCGTGGTGCACCTCGCCTCCATCGTCACGCCGGGCAAGGAAAGCAATCGGCAGTTCGAGTATTCCGTCGACGTGCAGGGCACCGAGAACGTACTCGTCGCCTCTACCACCACCGGCGTGAAGAAGATCATCGTCAGTTCGAGCGGCGCGGCCTACGGGTACCACGCCGACAACCCGGCCTGGCTCACCGAAGACTGCCCGCTGCGCGGCAACGAATCCTTTGCCTACGCACACCACAAGCGCCTGGTGGAGCAGATGCTGGCGCGCTGGCGCGCCGAACATCCGGAGTTGCAGCAGGTAGTCTTTCGCATCGGCACCATCCTCGGCGAGAGGGTGCGGAACCAGATCACCGCCCTCTTCGAAAAGCCTGTTCTCATCGCCATTCATGGCTCCGACAGCCCCTTCGTCTTCGTTTGGGACCAGGATGTGGTCGGCTGCCTGCTGCGTGCCATTGGCAGCGACCAGACCGGCATCTACAATCTCGCTGGCGACGGGGTGCTGACCATTCACGAGATCGCCGCGAAACTGGGCAAACGCTGCCTCGAATTGCCGCCTGGCCTGTTGCGTTTCGGCCTGCGCCTGCTGAGGGCAATCGGCCTGACCCGCTACGGTCCGGAACAGGTGGACTTCCTGCGCTACCGGCCGGTGCTCGACAACACTCGTTTGAAGCGTGACTTCGGCTACTTGCCGCAGCTCAGTTCGGCGCAAGTATTCGATCTCTATGTCCGAAGCCGCGGCCATGGCGCGTGACTTCTCCGGCAAGAACGTAGTCGTCACCGGCGCTGGGGGGGGGCTCGGGCGAGCGTTGGCGCTGCGCTTCGCCGCAACCGGCGCCCGCGTCGGGCTGCTCGATCGGGATCAAGCCGGGCTGGCCGGAACCGCCGCCGCTCTGAGCGCGGCGGGAGCGGTGTTCGTCAGCGCCGCCTGTGACGTGAGTCGCGAAGACGAATGCCGGAGCGCAATGGCGAAGGTGCGACAGGCGATCGGTGATATCGACCTGCTGGTGAATAACGCCGGTATTACCCATCGTAGCGCCTTCGCCACGACCCGCCCGGAAGTGATTCGCAGCGTCATGGCGGTGAACTTCTTTGGCGCCCTGCATTGCACCCACGCCGTATTGGAGGATTTGGTGGCGCGGCGCGGCATGGTGATCGCCATTTCCAGCGTCGCCGGCTTCGCGCCGCTGATTGCGCGTACCGGCTACGCCGCCAGCAAGCATGCCTTGCACGGGTTCTTCGACAGCTTGCGCAGCGAAGTCGAGCCCTTGGGGGTCAAGGTCTTGCTGGTCTGCCCGTCGTTCATCCAGACCGGCATCGAAAAGAACGCGCTGGCCGGCGACGGCCGCGCCGCAGAGCATCCGCAGGCTATCGTGGGAAGGCGTGCCTTGCCCGAGATGATGGCGCAAAGGATCCTGCGGGCCGCCAGTCGTGAGCGGCGCCTGCTGTTGCCGGACCGCGTTTCGCGTCTGTCCTGGTGGGTCTCGCGCTTGGCGCCGCGGCTCTTCGAGCGTTTGATGATCCGTCGGCTGGGCGCGGAAATGCGCGGCGGCAGGTGAGCGCACTCTGAGGAGGCGACCGCGCGCGCCGCTCGCGGCACTGCTTCGGAGTCTCGCAGAATCGCATCACGCGTCGGCCAGCAAGGCCAAGAGTGCCTCGCCATAGCGTTCGATCTTGGCCGCGCCGATGCCAGAAATGCCCGCCAATGCGGCGCGGTCGCGGGGTCTGGCTTCCGCCAGTTCCTTGAGCGTGCGGTCGTGGAAGATCACATAAGCCGGCAGTCCCTGCGCACGTGCAGTGTCCGCGCGCCACTGACGCAAGGCGACGAAGCGCAGCGCGGCGGGCGGGCTCAATTCGGCGGTGATCGCGGCGGACGCGCCTTTCTTCGACCTTGGGGCGACACGTCCCGCGAGCTGCCGGCGCATTTCGATCGCTGTTTCTCCGCGCAACACCGGACGTGCCTCGGGGGTGAGTTTGAGCGCGCCATGCTGCGTGAGGTCCGCATGCAGGAGGCCGCCGGCGACCAGTTGGCGCATTACGCCACGCCAAGTGTGATCGTCCAGGTCGGCGCCAACGCCAAACACCGAAAGACGGTCATGCCCCCATTTCCTCACCTTGTCGCTGTCCTTGCCGCGCAGCACGTCGATCACTTGCATCACGCCAAAGCGCTGTCCGGTGCGGTAGACAGCGGAAAGTGCTTTTTGCGCCAGGACCGTGCCGTCGAACAATTCCGGCGGGTTGAGGCAAACATCGCAATTGCCGCATACCTCGCGGCGCTCGCCGAAGTAGTCGAGCAAGACCACGCGGCGGCAGCGCGGCGCTTCGCAGTAGCCGAGCAGGGCGTTGAGTTTCTGCCCTTCGAGCAGCTTCTGTTGGGGCGGCGCGTCGGACTGATCGATGCGCGAGCGCTGCAACACCACATCCTGCAACCCATAGAGCATCCACGCCTCGGCGGGCAGCCCGTCGCGGCCGGCGCGGCCAGTCTCCTGGTAATAGGCCTCGATATTCTTGGGCAGATCCAGGTGCGCCACGAAGCGCACATCGGGCTTGTCGATGCCCATTCCAAACGCAATCGTGGCCACCATGATCAGCCCGTCTTCGCGCTGAAAGCGCCGCTGGTGGTCGCTGCGCGCCGCGGTTTCCATGCCGGCATGGTAGGGCAGCGCGGCATGGCCGATGCTGTTGAGCCAGGCGGCGGTTTCATCGACCTTGTTGCGCGACAGGCAATAGATGATGCCGGCTTCCCCCCGGTGATCGGCCAGAAAGGCCTGTAGCTGGCGGCGCGGATCGTTCTTTTCGTTCACGGTGTAACGAATGTTCGGGCGATCGAAACTGGCGACGAAGATTCGGGCGTCTTCAAGGGCGAGGCGGGTGATGATCTCCTGGCGCGTCGGCTGGTCGGCGGTGGCGGTCAAGGCGATGCGCGGGATTGCGGGATAGCGCTGGTGCAACGCTGACAACTGCAGGTACTCGGGTCGGAAGTCGTGGCCCCATTGCGACACGCAATGCGCCTCGTCGATGGCGAAGAGCGCAATGCGCCCCGCGGCGTGCAGGCGGTCGAGCAGAGCGAAGCCGCGCTCGGTGGTGAGCCGCTCGGGCGCGAGATAGACCAGATCCAAGTCGCCTTCGAAAAGGCGGCGCTCGACCTCGCGCGTCGCCCGCGCGTCCAGAGTGGAATTAAGAAAGGCCGCCCGTGCGCCGGCCTGGAGCAGAGCGTCGACCTGGTCCTGCATGAGCGCGATCAGCGGCGAGATCACCACGCCCACGCCTGGCCGCAGCAGCGCCGGCAGTTGATAGCACAGCGATTTGCCCCCCCCGGTGGGCATCAGGACCAGCGCATCACCACCCGCGCAAAGATGGTCGATGATCTCTTCCTGGCTGCCCTTGAAGCTCTTGAAGCCGAAGAGCCGAAAGAGCAGGGCGCGGGATGCTTCACTCATAAGGGGTCCTTCCTACGCCCACACGCGCCCGGTCGAGGTGAGCCCCGCCTACTCCAGCGGCGACCCGGCCGCGACTGAGGCCCCTCAGCCGAGCTTCTTCTTGAGGACCTCGTTGACTTGCGCCGGGTTGGCCTGGCCGCGCGAGGCCTTCATGACTTGCCCGACCAAGGCGTTGAAGGCCTTGTCCTTGCCGGCGCGGAATTCGTCCACGGACCTGGGGTTGGCGGCAAGCACCGCATCGACCAGCGCCTCGATCGCGCCGGTGTCGGAAATCTGCTTCAGGCCCCGCGCGGCGATGATGGCATCGGAATTTCCGCCGCACTCGCCTGCCCAGAGGGCTTCGAAGACATCTTTAGCGATCTTGCCGGAAATCGTGCCATCGAGAATGCGCGCCAAGAGACTGGCCAACTGCTCCGGCGCGATCGGCGAAGCCTCGGGGCCGATCTCATGGCGATTGAGCGCGGCGGAAAGTTCGCCCATCACCCAATTGGCCGCGATCTTGGGGTCGTGCCCCAGCGCGGCGGCGGTGGCTTCGTAGTAGTCGGCCATCTCGCGGCTGGCGGTGAGGCTGTGCGCGTCGTAAGCGGCGAGCCCATATTGGCGCATGAAGCGCGCCTTCTTAGCCTCGGGCAACTCCGGCAGCTCGCCGCGCACGCGCTCGATCCAGGCCTCGTCTACCACCAGTGGCGGCAGATCGGGGTCGGGAAAATAGCGGTAATCGTGGGCGTCCTCCTTGGAGCGCATGGCGCGCGTTTCGCCTTGGTCCGGATCGTAGAGCCGCGTTTGCTGCACCACCTTACCGCCGTCTTCGATGAGTTCGATCTGGCGGCGCGCCTCGTACTCGATGGCTTTTTCGAGGAAGCGGAAGGAGTTGAGGTTCTTGATTTCGCAACGGGTGCCCAAGGTGTCGCTGCCGCGGGGGCGCACCGAAACATTGGCGTCGCAGCGAAACGAGCCCTCCTGCATGTTGCCGTCACAAATGCCGATCCAGCGCACCAGGGCGTGCAGCGTGCGGGCGTAGGCGACCGCTTCCGCCGCGCCGCGCAGGTCGGGTTCGCTGACAATTTCCAGCAGCGGCGTGCCGGCGCGGTTCAAATCGATGCCTGAGCTGCCATGAAAATCCTCGTGCAAGGACTTACCGGCGTCTTCTTCGAGATGCGCACGGGTGAGGCGTATGGACTTCTCCCCTTCGGGTGTGACGATCGCGAGTGCTCCACCGACCACAATGGGCAGCTCATACTGGCTGATTTGGTAGCCCTTGGGCAGGTCGGGATAGAAGTAGTTTTTGCGCGCGAACACCGAACGCGGTGAAATCACCGCGCCCACGGCGAGGCCAAAGCGGATGGCGCGCTCCACCGCACCGCGGTTCAAGGTCGGCAGCACGCCCGGCAGAGCGAGATCGATGGCCGAGGCCTGGCTATTGGGCGCCGCGCCGAAAGCGGTGCTCGAACCGGAAAAGATCTTGGACTGGGTCGAGAGTTGGGCGTGGGTTTCGATGCCGACGACGATTTCCCAGTTCATGCTAGTCCCCGAAGCCCTTGGGCGCGCGCCGATGCCAGTCGGTGGCGAGCTGGTACTGATGCGCGAGGTTGAGCAAACGCGCCTCCTCGAAGTAATTGCCGACCAGATGCAAGCCCACCGGCAGGCCGGTGTCGCCGAAGCCGCAGGGAACGGACATCGCGGGCAGACCCGCCAGCGGCGCGGCGATGGTGAAGATGTCGTTCAAATACATCTGCACCGGGTCGTCAGTCTTGTCGCCCAGGCGAAAGGCGGTGGAGGGCGCGGTGGCGCCGAGAATGACATCGACTTCGCCAAAGGCGCGGGCGTGGTCGTCGGCGATCAGGCGGCGCACCTTCAAGGCCTGCAGGTAATAGGCGTCGTAATAGCCATGCGAAAGCACATAAGTGCCGATGAGGATGCGGCGCTTGACCTCGGCACCAAAGCCCTCGGCGCGACTTTGGCAATACAGGTCGTTCAAGTCGCCGTAATCACCGGCGCGATGGCCGTAGCGCACGCCGTCAAAGCGCGAAAGGTTGGACGAGGCCTCGGCCGGCGCGATCACGTAGTACACTGGCACCGACAGCTTCACGTTGGGGAGCGAAATCTCGACCATGTGCGCGCCCAGGTGCTGCAACTCTTCGATGGCGCCCTGCACTGCCCGCGCCACGTCGGCGGCGACGCCATCGCCGAAGTACTCTTTGGGCAGACCCACGCGCAGGCCCGCCAAGGGCTTGGCCAGTTCGCGGCGGTAATCCTCGGGCGGGCGTGCCACGCTGGTGGAATCGCGGGCGTCGTGCCCGGCCATGACATTGAGCAGCAGGGCGCAATCCTCGGCGCTACGCGCCAGCGGTCCGGCTTGATCGAGACTGGAGGCGAAGGCGATCATGCCCCAGCGAGAGCACACGCCATAAGTTGGTTTCAGGCCGCAGATCCCGGTCAGCGCCGCGGGTTGGCGGATCGAGCCGCCAGTGTCGGTGCCGGTGGCCCCGGGGCTCACCCGGGCCGCCACCGCCGCGGCCGAGCCGCCAGAGCTGCCGCCCGGGACCCGGGCCTCGTCCCAGGGGTTTCTGACCGGGCCGAAGTAGGAAGTCTCGTTAGACGAACCCATAGCGAACTCGTCCATATTGGTCTTGCCCAGGTTCACCGCGCCAGCGTCGTTGAAGCGCTCGATCACGAAGGAATCGTAGGGTGCGACGAAATTCTCCAGCATGTGCGAGCCGCAGGTGGTGCGCCAGCCGTCAGCGAGGAAGATGTCCTTATGCGCCACCGGAATGCCGGTAAGCGCGGCGCCCTCGCCCCTCGCCAGGCGTGCATCGGCGGCGCTGGCCTGGGCGAGGGTCTTGTCTTCGTCGAGGGTGATGAAAGCATTGAGGCGGGGGTTGAGCGAACGGGCACGTTCCAGCAGATGCCGCGTCAATTCGAGGCTGGAGATTTGGCGCGCGGCCAGGAGGCGGGCGAGCTCGGCAAGGGTGTGTCGGTGCATGCGGGAAATCCGGCGGGGAGCGAGGGTTTACTCGATGACCTTGGGCACGAGATACAGCCCGTTTTCAACCTGCGGAGCGATCTTCTGAAATTTTTCGCGCTGGTCGCTCTCGGTCACCCTGTCGTCACGCAGCGACAGGCTTACATCCTGGGCGTGCGCCATCGGTTCCACGCCCCGAGTATCCACCGCCTGCATCTGGGCGATCAGGGCGAAAATGCCGGTCAGTTTGATCCGGACTTCCTCGGTTTGGGCCGGGGTCACGCTGATCCGTGCGAGATGGGCGATTTTCTGTACGTCGGCAAGTGTCAGGTTCATATCTGTAGCGAGATTGCGCTTATCCGGCAAAGCGCAATAGAGTATCATATCGAGCTATCTTCTTCACTCGCCCCAACGGGGCGGGCCGTGGCCCTCAAGCCGCGGCGGTCATCTTCAACGAAAGTGCCTATGTTCGGTTTTCTCAAGGGTTATTTCTCCAACGATCTCGCCATCGATCTTGGCACCGCCAACACCCTGATCTATGTGCGCGGCAAGGGCATCGTTCTCGACGAACCGTCGGTGGTTTCCATCCGCCAGGAAGGCGGGCCCAACGGCAAGCGTGTGATCCAGGAAGTCGGCACCGCGGCCAAGCAGATGCTGGGCCGCACACCCGGCAACATCACCGCCATCCGGCCGATGAAAGACGGCGTCATCGCGGACTTTACCGTCACCGAGCAAATGCTGAAGCAGTTCATCAAGAAGGTGCTCGACTCCAAGCTCTTCTCGCCCTCGCCCCGCATCATCATTTGCGTGCCTTGCGGTTCCACTCAGGTCGAACGCCGCGCCATCCGCGAGTCGGCGCTGGGTGCGGGTGCATCCAAGGTCTATCTCATCGAGGAGCCGATGGCGGCGGCGATCGGGGCCGATCTACCGATCTCCGAGGCGACCGGCTCCATGGTGGTCGATATCGGCGGCGGCACCACTGAAGTCGGCGTAATCTCGCTGGGAGGCATGGTCTATTCCGGTTCGGTGCGCGTCGGCGGCGACAAGTTCGACGAGGCGATCATCAATTACATCCGGCGCAACTACGGCATGCTGATCGGCGAAACCACCGCCGAGATGATCAAGAAGACCATCGGTTCGGCGTTCCCCGGCTCCGAAGTGCGCGAGATGGAAGTCAAGGGCAGAAACCTCGCCGAGGGCATCCCGCGCAGCTTTACGGTTTCCTCGAACGAAATCCTCGAGGCCCTGACCGATCCCCTCAACAGCATCGTCAGCGCGGTGAAATCGGCCCTGGAAAGAACGCCGCCGGAACTGGGTGCCGATATCGCCGAAAAAGGCATGGTACTGACCGGCGGGGGCGCCCTCTTGCGCGACCTCGACCGGCTCTTGCAGGAAGAAACCGGCCTGCCGGTGATCGTCGCCGACGATCCGCTCACCTGCGTGGTGCGCGGATGCGGCAAGGCGCTGGAGAACATGGAAAAGCTGTCCACCATCTTCGCCACGGATTGAGCGAGCGGGCGCGGCCCCTGACGGTCTCCGAACGAGCACAGCGCCGTGCCCGCCTACGCCCACGAGCCGCCTCCCTTCTTCAGGCGCGGCCCCAGTCCACTGGCGCGCTTCGCCTTTTTCGGCTTGTTGTCCCTGGCCTTGCTGGTCACCGACAGCCGCTTCGCCTATCTTGAAGCCATGCGCCAGGCGGTCGCCGCCGTCTTGCAGCCCTTGCAGAGCGTGGCCACCTGGCCGGGTCTCGCGGCCGAGCGCTTTGGCGGCTATTTCAGTTCGCAACGCGATCTGCAGGAGCAGAACCAGGCGCTGCAAAACCAATTGCTGGCGCAAGCCAAGGCGGTGCAGGGGCATGAGGATCTGGTGCGCGAAAACGCCCGCCTGCGCGCCGTGCTCCAGGTCCGCGAACGCTACGGCGGCGGCTCCGTGGCTGCCGAGGCGCTTTTTGGCGGTCGCGATCCTTTCCGACAGAAGCTGGTCATCGGCTATGCCGGCGAAGCCGAGGTTAAGCCGGGCCAGGCGGTGATCGACGAGACTGGAGTCGTCGGCCAGGTCACGCGCAGTTTCTCCGGTATGGCCGAGGTGACTCTGCTCACCGACAAGGACCATGCCGTGCCGGTGCGGGTCCGGCGCAGCGGTTTGCGCTCGGTGCTTTACGGCGCCGGCGCGGGGCGCCTGCCGGAGTTGCGCTTCATGGCCGCCAACGCCGACATTCAGCCGGGCGACGTGCTGGTCACCTCCGGCATCGACGGCGTCTATCCGCCGGACCTGGCGGTGGCCACGGTGGCAAGCGTCGAGCGCGAGACCGGCCTGATGTTCGCGCGCATCGTCTGCCAGCCCGCGGCGGGCGTGGATCGCAGCCGGCATCTGCTGGTGCTGGCGCCGGTGGCCGCGCTGCCCGAGCGGCCCGAGGCCGAAACCGATCCGGAATCGCGGCGCAAGAATCCGCGCCACCGGAGGCGCTGATGGCTGCCCTGCCCCGGCTTTCCCCCGCTCGCCCCGAAGAAATACTGTTGCCGGTGCGAATATGGTTTGTATTGAGTACGCTGGTGGCGTCGCTCATGCTCAACCTTCTGCCGGCGGGCGGCGTATGGTTGGCCATCCGCCCCGATTTCCTGGCCCTCACCCTGCTCTACTGGTGCATCCAGCAGCCCCGAATGCTGGGTGTGGGCGTAGCCTGGCTGTTCGGTTTGGTGATGGACGTGGGCGACGGCACCCTGTTCGGTCAGCATGCCCTGGCCTATTCCGCCCTGGCCTATGCCGCCGAGTTCTTCCATCGGCGAGTGTTGCGCTTTCCTCTGTGGCATCAGGCCGCGCACGTCGCCGCGCTGCTTTTTCTTTGCGGCGCGCTGGTGCTGATCGTGCGGCTCATGGGGGGCGCCGCCGGCGTTTCCTGGACCTATTTCCTGCCCGCCGCGAGCGGCGCCTTGTTGTGGCCGCTGATCTCGGTGTTCTACCAGCTTCCGCAAAGACCGGCCCGATCGCCGGGCGAGCGTTGAAGCTTCGGTCGTGGCGCGGGCAAAAGGGTCGTGAAGCACACCGAAATCAAGAATCCGGAGCGCGAGCTCTTCCTGTTTCGCCGACGCCTGGCGGTGGCCGCGGTGCTGGTCCTGGGCGCCCTCCTTGGCCTCATGGCGCGGTTTGTCTATCTGCAGGTGGTGAGACACGAGGAATTCCGCACCTTGGCGGAAAGCAACCGCATCTCGGTTGTGCCGGTCGTGCCCAACCGCGGTATCATCACCGACCGCCATGGGACGGTGCTGGCGAACAACTATTCCGCGTACACCATCGAGATCACGCCCTCCAAAGTCAAGAATATCGAGAGCACGCTCGACGATCTGGCCGCGGTGATCGAGATCACCCCGCGCGACCGCAAGCGCTTCAAGAAGCTCTCGGAGGAATCGAAGAATTTCGAAAGTCTGCCGATCCGCACCCGCCTCACCGACGAGGAGGTGGCGCGTTTCGCCGCCAATCGCTTTCGCTTTCCAGGCGTGGACATCAAGGCGCGCTTGTTTCGGCAATATCCCTACGGCGAAGTCGCCTCGCATGTGCTGGGCTACATCGGCCGCGTCAACGACAAGGATCTGGAGCGCATCGCTCGTGCCGAGCAAACCGCGAACTACAAGGGCACCGACTACATCGGCAAAGTCGGCATCGAACTTTCCTATGAACACGAGCTGCATGGGCAAACCGGTGTCGAAGAAGTAGAAATCGATGCCGGTGGCCGGGCCGTGCGCACTCTCTCGCGTACGCCACCGACCTCGGGCAACAACCTCAGGCTTTCGCTCGACATCAAGCTGCAGAAGTACGCCGAGGATTTGTTCGGCGCGCGTCGCGGTGCCCTCGTGGCGATCGAGCCGGGCACCGGCGACATTCTCGCCTTCGTCAGCAAGCCCGGCTATGACCCCAATCTGTTCGTCGAAGGTATCGACACGCAGAACTGGGAGGCCCTCAACAATTCCGCCGACAAGCCACTCCTGAATCGACCCATGCGCGGCGCTTATCCGCCCGGTTCGACCTTCAAACCCTTCATGGCGCTGTGGGCGCTGGAGCACAATAGGCGCACGCCCGCGCAAGGCATCTCCGACCCCGGCTATTTCACCCTTGGCAATCACACCTGGCGCGACGACAAGAAGGGCGGCCATGGCTGGGTGGACATGTACACGTCGATCGTCCATTCCTGCGACACCTACTACTACAAGCTGGGCTCCGAATCGGACATCGACGACATCCACGCTTTTCTCAAGCTCTTCAGCTTCGGCCAGACCACCGGCATCGACATCGAAGGCGAGTTGGCCGGCGTGCTGCCCTCGCGCGAATGGAAGCGCAACCGCTTCAAGCGCGACCCGAAGTGGCAGCCGGGTGACAGCGTTTCGGCCGCGATCGGGCAAGGCTACAACACCTTCACCCCGCTACAGATGGCCACCGCCATGGCGACATTGGCCAACGACGGCGTCGCCTACCAGCCTCATTTGGTCAAGGCGATCGAGAATATCCGCAGCGGTGAAGTTCGCAAAGTTGCGCCACAAGCTTCGCATCAAGTGCCGGTCAAGGAAGCGCATGTGCAAGTCGTCAAGCGCGCCCTGATCGGCGTGAACGCCGAAGGCACTGGTGCGCGCGCTTTTGCCGGTGCCGGCTACCTGAGCGGCGGCAAGACCGGTACGGCGCAAGTGGTGGCGATGAAGGAAGGCCCTTACGACGCCAGCAAGGTCGAGGAGCGCTTTCGCGACCACGCCTGGTTCATCGCCTACGCGCCTGCCGACAAGCCGCGCATCGCCCTGGCGGTGCTGGTGGAAAACGCCGGTTTTGGCGCCCAACACGCGGCACCCGTGGCGCGCCAGGTCTTCGACTACTACCTGCTGGGCAAGGTGACGGCGGTGCCGCCGCCCACTCCTCCCCGCGAGGCGCGACATGATTGACCGTCTCTGGCAACTGGCCGCGCGGCATATCGATGGCTTTCTGCTCAGCGTGGCGCTGTGCATCGCCGCCCTTGGACTGGGCGTGCTCTACAGCGCCAGCGACCAGAACCTGAGCCGCGTCGCCGCGCAGGGCGTGAACCTCGGGGTGGCGCTGGTGGTGATGTGGGGGGTCGCCAATCTCTCGCCGCAGACCTTGAAGCGCTCCGCCATTCCGCTTTATCTGCTGGGCATCGCGCTGCTGCTGGCGGTCGCCTTGTTCGGCGATGTGGTCAACGGCGCGCGCCGCTGGCTGCACCTGGGGGTCACGCGCATCCAACCCTCGGAACTCATGAAGATCGCGCTGCCGCTGATGCTCGCCTGGTATTTCGAAAAGCACGAGGCCAGCCTGAAGCTGCGCGATTTCGCCATCGCCACGCTCTTGATCGGAGCGCCGATGCTGCTGATCGTGCGCCAGCCCGATCTGGGTACCGCTCTGCTGCTGGCCGCATCGGGAGGCTACGTGCTCTTCCTCGCCGGGCTGTCGTGGAAGATCATCACCGCCCTGGGCGCCGCCGGCGCCGCCGGCCTGCCGCTCTTGTGGCCGCTGCTGCACGATTATCAGCGCGAACGCGTGCTCACGCTCTTCGATCCCATGCGCGATCCGCTGGGAGCGGGCTACCACATCATCCAATCGACCATCGCCATCGGCTCCGGGGGGGTGCTGGGCAAGGGCTGGCTGCAAGGCACTCAGGCGCACCTCGATTTCTTGCCGGAGCGGCACACCGATTTCATCTTCGCGGTCTACGGCGAAGAGTTCGGACTCTTGGGCAATATCGTGCTACTCGTGTTGTACGCGCTGCTGATCGGACGCGGTCTGCTGATCACGGCCAGCGCCTCGACCCTCTTCGGACGACTGCTCGCCGGCGCCATCAGCCTGATGTTCTTCACCTATGCCTTCGTCAACATGGGCATGGTGAGCGGCATTCTCCCCGTGGTCGGCGTACCGCTCCCCCTGGTGAGCTACGGCGGTACCGCGATGGTGACCCTGTTCCTGGGCATCGGCATCTTGATGAGTGTGCAAACCCACCGCAAGCTTGTTAAGTCATGAACCAACGACTGCTGGCGGTTGGACTTGTCGCGTTGTTGCTGGCGGGCTGCGCCGGAGCACCACGCGACCGGCCGACCGAGCAGACGCCGCGCCGCGGCGGCTATTACCAGAACGACGGCCCCGGCGACGATCCGCCCGCGAATCTCGAGGCCATCGCCGACGCCCAGCCGCGCTATGAACCACTGCACCGCTTCGCCAATCGGCCATACAGCGTTCTCGGGCGCGACTATGTTCCGGCGCAGAGCCACCGGCCCCACCGCGAGCAGGGCATCGCCTCGTGGTACGGCAGGCAATTTCACGGCAAGAAGACCGCCATCGGTGAGACCTACGATATGTACGCAATGACCGCCGCGCACCCCACCCTGCCACTGCCCAGTTATGCGCGGGTCACCCATCTGGCCAGTCAGAAGCGCGTGGTGGTACGGGTCAACGACCGTGGCCCCTTTCACCCCGGACGCGTGATCGATCTGTCCTACGTCGCCGCCCACAAGCTGGGCTTGGCGCAAAAGGGCAGTGCCGAAGTGCTGGTGGAGGCCCTGCTGCCCGGAGGCGAGGGTTCCGCCCCCACCCCTGCCGTGGCGCAGGCGCCCGCCGAAGCGATGGAACAGGTGCCCTTGCCCATGGCACTGGAGCGTTCGGGCTATTTCCTGCAGTTGGGCGCCTTCGGCAATTTCGCCAATGCCGAGAGTTTCCTCAAGCACGTTCAGGCGCAGGTCGTGTGGCTGGGGGAGAGCGCCCACATCGCGCCGCGCGAAGGCCTGTACCGGGTGCAAATGGGACCCTATCCCGACGCCGCCGAAGCCAGGCGGATCGGGGAGTTGGTGCGCGAGGCGATGAATCTCGAAGCGAATCTGCGCAAAGACTGAGCTTGGCCACCCTGGCGTGGCCCTAGTGTCTCAACCCATAAGTTTCGCTATGTTCGCGCGTCCCGCATCGCCGACGGCTTGGTCGCTCATCCTCGCCATAGCTACGGCTATGGCTGCGGTTCGCTTGGCGCCCTCGGCGCGCGGATACGCGTCTGGGCATATACGCAAACTTATGGGTTGAGACACTAGCGGTCAGCGCGCGCCGCAGGGAAGGTGCGCGCTTGCCTAAGCCGGCGTCGCTTTCGGGCCTTCGCCCAAGGTGAAATAGAAGGTCGTACCTTTGTCGACCTCCGATTCCACCCAGAGCGCGCCATCGTGGCGCTCGACGATGCGCTTGACGGTGGCGAGGCCGATGCCCACGCCCGGGAACTTCTTGGCATCGTGCATGCGGAAGAAGGGCGTATAGAGCCGCTGGGCGTAGCGCAGATCGAATCCCGTGCCGTTGTCGGCGACGAAGAAACAGGTCGCGCCGCTATGGGTGGTGCGTCCGAAACGGATCCGCGGCGCGGCGTTGAGGCCGGTGTATTTCCAGGCGTTGCCCAGGAGATTTTGCAGCACACTTTGCATCAGCTTGCGGTCGGCGCGCGCGCCGAGGTGCTCCTCGACCTGCAGTGACACCGGGCGCTCGGGCGAGCTTTCCTGCAATTCGCGCAGGATCTCCCAGGCCATGGCGCTCAGATCGACCGGCAGGCGGTGCAATTCGGCGCGCGCCACCTGGCCCAGCACCAACATTCCCTCGATCAAATCGGACATGCGGCTGCTGGCGAGGCAAATGCGGTTGAGGTAGTCCCGGCCGCGGCCGTCCAGAAGGTCACCGTAGTCGTCGTGGAGCATCTGGCTGAAGCCATTGATCGCGCGCAGGGGCGCACGCAGATCATGCGAGACGGCGTAGGAAAAACTGCGCAACTCATCGTTGACCGCTTCGAGTTCGGCCTTCTGCTGGGTAATGACGCGCTGCTCCGTGGAGAGGTGCTCGTAGCTCGCCTGGAGCGACCTCTTCGCCCGATTCACTTCGACGATGGTTTGGGTCAACAAGCCCGCTTTGGCCTTGGAGAGATACGCGAGGCAGCGCATGTGCAGCGCCTTTTCCAGCAACACCCGGTTGGTGCTGCGGATGTCGGCGGCGTAGCGCCGCGTGGTTGCACCTAGATCTTCGGTCATGCGCCGGCATCCATGAGGTCGAGGCCGACCGGCAGGGTCTTGAGGTGTGCGATGGCGGGCGCGATGTCGGCGCCCTCGATGACTGATCCGTGCTGCGGGCAGATACGTTGAATCGGCAGGGTTTCGAGCTTTTCCATGCAGGCTCGCAGCAGGTGGTTGGCGGGCATCATGGTCTGATGCCAGCCGGTCATGGAGTGCGGATGGCCGCGGCGCGAATAGAGCGCCCAGTCCTCATCGCTGGCGCCGAAGAGATCGCTGGAAAACAAGGTTCCGGTCTGGCGATCGAAGCTCATGATCGAACCCGCGCAATGCAGGTGCGGAGTGTGGATGAATTCGAGCACCCTGCCGCTAGGCAAGGTGTAGCACCAATCGTGCCGCTCCACGGCGTAGAGCTCGGAACGCAGGCCGAAATGACTGATCAGCCTGAGGGTGGCGCCATGCGCGGCGATTCGCAAATCGGGTCGTTCGATCACATCTTCGACGACCGCCAGATTGCTGCATACGTCCGGATCCTGATGGCTGGCGACGATCAGCGAAATCGATTGCGGGCTCACCACATCGATGATCTTGCGCATGACCACCGGGAAATCTGGGATCGATCCGGAGTCGATCAGCACCGTTTCCTCATCCTCGACCAGCAGATAGGTATTGCAGTGCAGGGTCAGTTCTGTGGCGTGCCGGCCCACCCAGAAGATGTCGCGGGTGAGTGCCACCGGACCGTCGTAATCAAGTGCGGGCACAAAAGCCCCTTTCGCGCTAATCGAGGCCCTGCACGACTTGGGCCTCATCCTCTCCTGGGCGAGGCGCGGTTCAGGTCAGATTCGCCCGACCGCTTGGCTGGTGCGGGCATTATGCGCTGAAGGCGGAGGCGCGCCAACACCCCGGCGGAGCATGCGCCAGCGGCGGTGCGCGACCACCCGGTGACGCCCCGGACGGGCTGGATCCCGTCGCCAGGTTCAGGGCGCGTCCGGGTCAGCGCTGGTCTTCCACCGGGATGCAGGCGCAGAAGAGCTTGCGGTCGCCATAGACATTGTCGGCACGCGCCACGGGGGGCCAGTATTTGTTGGCCTTGAGCTCGGGCAGCGGAAACGCCGCCTGCTCGCGCGAGTAGGGATGCGCCCAAGCCACCGCCGTGACCATGGCGGCGGTGTGGGGCGCGTTCTTCAACGGATTGTCCTGGCGATCCAGGCGCCCTTCGCTCACCGCGGTGATTTCGCCGTGAATGGCGATCATCGCCGCGATGAAGCGATCGAGCTCAGCCTTGGACTCGCTTTCGGTGGGCTCCACCATTAAGGTTCCGGCCACCGGGAAACTCATGGTCGGCGCGTGGAACCCATAATCCATGAGACGCTTGGCTACGTCCTCGGCGCTCACGTCGCTGGCTTCCTTGAGCGGGCGCAGGTCGAGAATGCACTCATGCGCCACCAGCCCGTTCGCGCCCGCGTACAGCACCGGATAGTAAGCCGCCAAGCGCCTGGCCACGTAGTTGGCGTTGAGGATGGCCATTTCGCTGGCAGCGGTGAGGCCCGCCTCGCCCATCATGGCGATGTACATCCAGGAGATCGGCAGAATCATGGCCGAACCGTAAGGCGCCGCCGACACCGCACCGATGCGGGCATCGCCCGAGATCTCCGGTGCTTGTCCGTGGCCGGGAAGGAAGGGCGCCAGATGCGCTTTGCAGGCCACCGGCCCGACGCCCGGCCCCCCTCCGCCGTGCGGGATGCAGAAGGTCTTGTGCAAATTGAGGTGCGAGATGTCGGCCCCGAATTCGCCCGGCGCGGCCAGGCCCACCATGGCGTTGAGGTTGGCGCCATCGACATACACCTGACCGCCGTGCTCATGCACGATGGCGCACAGTTCCTTGATGCCGGCCTCGAACACGCCATGGGTCGAGGGATAGGTGACCATGATTGCGGCCAGGTCCTGCGCATGCTCCTGCGCCTTGGCCCGCAAATCTTCGAGATCGACGTTGCCGGCGCTGTCGCAGGCCACTACCACCACGCGCATGCCGGCCATTTGTGCCGAGGCCGGATTGGTGCCATGGGCCGAGGCTGGAATGAGGCAGGTCTGGCGCCCACCTTCGCCGCGGCTCTGGTGGTAGGCCCGAATCATGAGCAAGCCCGCGTATTCGCCTTGTGATCCGGCATTGGGTTGCAGACTTACCGCGTCGTAGCCGGTGGCCGCGGCCAGCCAGTCCTCCAGCTCGTGAATCATCTCCAGACTGCCCTGCGCCTGTTCGCGCGGCACCAGAGGGTGGAGCGCGGCGAACTGCGGCCAAGTGATCGGCACCATTTCACTGGTGGCGTTGAGCTTCATGGTGCAGGAACCCAGCGGAATCATCGAGCGGTCGAGCGCAATGTCCTTGTCGGCGAGGCGGCGCAGATAGCGCAGCATCTCGGTCTCCGAGTGATAGCGCCGGAAGTTGGGGTGCCTGAGGTAGTCCGAGCGCCGCGCCAAGGTCTCGGGGAAGGCGTTGCCGACGGTTGGTTCCAGCACCTTGAAGGACGGCGCCGGCCGGTCGCCGGCGAAGACCGTCCAGAGTGCCTCCAGATCCGCCACCGTGGTGGTTTCATCGAAGGAAATGCCCAGATGACCGGCGTCGATGTGCCGCAGGTTCATGCCGGCGGCACGGGCCCGGGCGAGGAGCGCCGGGGTCTGGTCCCCGGTGGCAAGGGTCAGGGTATCGAAATACGCGGCGTTGGTCGCCGGGTACCCCAGTTGCGCCAAGCCGGCGCGCAACACGCCGGTGAGTCGATGCACGCGCTGGGCGACGCGCTTCAAGCCCGCGGGGCCGTGATAGGCGGCGTACATGCTGGCGATGACCGCCAGCAGCACTTGTGCGGTGCAGATGTTGGAGGTCGCCTTCTCGCGCCGAATGTGCTGCTCGCGGGTTTGCAGGGCGAGGCGATAAGCGGGATTGCCTTGGGCATCGACGGTCACGCCGATCAGCCGGCCCGGCATGGAGCGCTTGTATTCGTCGCGGGTCGCGAGGTAGGCCGCGTGCGGCCCGCCGAAGCCCATGGGCACACCGAAGCGCTGCGCCGAGCCGATCACCACGTCGGCGCCCCATTCCCCAGGGGGCGCCAGAAGCGTCAGCGCCAACAGATCGGCGGCGACGATCACCAGCGTGTTCTTGGCTTTCATGGCGGTGGCGAATTCGCGGTAATCGCGCACCTCGCCATCCGCGCCGGGGTATTGCAGCAGCACGCCGAAGCAATCTTCGTCCCGCGCCTCGTCACCGGTGCAGGTACGCACCTCCAGGCCCAAGGGCGCGGCGCGGGTGGCGATCACCGCGCGGGTCTGGGGCAGCACGTCGTCGGCGACGTAGAACACCATGCTCCTGGATTTCGAAACTCGCTGCGCCAAAGTCATGGCCTCGGCGGCGGCGGTGGCTTCGTCGAGCATGGAGGCATTGGCGATGTCCATGGCCGTCAGCTCGGCGATCATCGTCTGGAAGTTCGCCAGCGCTTCCATGCGACCCTGCGAGATCTCCGCCTGGTAGGGTGTGTAGGCGGTGTACCAGGCGGGGTTTTCGATGATGTTGCGCAGGATCACGCCCGGGGTGTGCGTGCCATAGTAGCCCTGGCCGATGAAGGACTTGAGCAGGCTGTTCCGCGCCGCCTTGCCGGCCAGCGCCGCCAGCGCCGACTCTTCGCTGGTGCCGGGCGGCAAATCCATGCGGGTCTTGCGCTTCAGAGCAACCGGCACCACGGCGTCGATCAAGGCTTGGCGACTGGGCAGGCGCAGGGCCGCGAGCATCGCGGCTTCTTCCGCCGCGCGTGGTCCAAGGTGGCGGGCGCGAAAGTCAAAGGTGTCGGCGAGTTCGTCCCAGCGCGGCCGCGCGCTTTCCTGGCATTGGCTCATTGGATCACTCGTCGGCAGCGGCCTGATAGGCGGCGGCATCCAGCAAGGCGTCGTATTCGGCTGGCTGGTTGGGGCGCAGCTTGAACATCCAGGCGGCGTAGGCGTCTTCATTGATCTTCTCGGGTTCGGTGGCGAGCAGCGCATTGGTCTCCAGCACCACGCCGGACACCGGCGCATACACGTCGGAGGCGGCCTTGACCGACTCGACCACGGCGCATTCCTCGCCCTGCTTCAACTCCCGACCCACTTCCGGGCATTCCACGAAGACCATGTCGCCCAGCAATTCCTGGGCGTGGTCGGTAATGCCTACGGTAATGCTGCCGTCGGCCTCGCGGCGCGCCCATTCGTGGCTCTTGGTGTACTTCAATGCGGCTGGAGTGTTCATGTCCTGCTCCTTAAAGTTCAAACGAGAATCTTTCCTTGCCGCACGAACGGCAACTTGACCACGCGGGCGCGCAGATCCTTGTCGCGCACTCTAACCGTCACGGTGTCGCCGAGGGTGATGCCGCGCGGCAGCCGGGCGAAGGCGATCGACTGGTTGAGTGTAGGCCCGAAACCACCGCTGGTGATTTCGCCCGCGCCCCGTTCCGTGTTCACCACCTGGTGTCCGCGCAACACGCCGCGATCCAGGAGAACCAGACCCAGCATTTGCTGGGCGGGCTCGGTGGCGAGCGCGTCGCGGCCGATGAAATCGCGATCTCCGGCCCGATCGATGGTCCAAGCCAGGCCCGCGGCGAGGGGGTTGGTATGTTCATCCATGTCCTGGCCGTAGAGGTTCATGCCCGCCTCCAGGCGCAAGGTGTCGCGGGCGCCCAGGCCGGCAGGCTTGACGCCGATCGCGGCGAGGTCCTGCCAAAGGCGAGGCGCGGCCGCGGCCGGCAAGGAAATTTCGAAGCCGTCTTCGCCGGTGTAGCCGGTGCGTGCCACCATGGTCTCTTCAGGGAGCATGGCGGAAAAAAACGGCCTTAGTGCTTCGCTGTCCGCGCGCCATCGCGGGCGCGCCTGCCAGACCAGCTCCCGCGCCTTGGGGCCTTGCACGGCGATGATCGCCAGGTCGCGGCGGGGCGTCAGCGTGAGCCGCTGTCCCAGCGCCTGGCGCCGCGCCTCCAGCCACGCCAGATCTTTCTCGGCGGTGCCGGCGTTGACCACCAGGCGGTAGAATTCGGGATCGAAGAAATAGACGATCAAATCGTCGATCACTCCGCCTGCCTCATTGAGCAGGCAGGAGTAGAGCGCCTTGCCGGGCTCCTTCAGCTTGTCGACGTTGTTGGCCAGAAGGCGCAAGAGGAACGCGCGCGCGTCCGGGCCGGCGAGATCGACGGCGAGCATGTGGGAAACGTCGAACATGCCGGCTTCCCGGCGCACCGCATGGTGTTCCTCGATTTGCGAACCGTAATGCAGGGGCATGTCCCAGCCGCCGAAATCGACCATGCGCGCGCCTTGCGCGAGATGAAGGGCGTGGAGGGGAGTGGTTTTGCTCATGGGGCACCGTGGTGAGTAAAGTGACGCAGGGTCCAGCGCATCACCCCTCTGTCCGGGTACCTGAGAGATTACCGCATGTCGCGGGCTGCCCCTTCGGTGGATGCTCGACGCATCGCTCTCCAGAGTTGCCGCGGGTCCAGAGCCGCGCCCGGGGGCGCGCCAAGCAACCTCGTCTCCCGCGGTCCTGGGGGCCTGAGCGTTTTCGGGTGATACGCCTTCGGCGGCGGCTCCTGGCGGGGCCACGCTCTCCCGTCGGGGGACATGACGGCAGGGGCAACTATACCGGAGGTGCCTGGGACTGACAAACGCCCAGGTGGCGCGGGGCATTTCGGTGGACACCCCTTTGCCGCCCATTCAGGTTTTCCCCAATCTTGCCGTTATGGGCAAAGTGCTAAGGTCTGGCCACAAACCATCGCAGGGGGATCAAATGCTTGGGATACGTTCGCTGGTGCTACTCGCCGGCTTGGTGCTGGTGACGCAAGTGCTGGCCAAGGACATCGTCGTCGTGCAGGTGGCGGATCTGTCCGCCTCGCGCGCCGTGCTGGGCAAGGCCATGCACCACGGTGCCCGGGCCTGGTTCGAGCACGTCAATGCCCAAGGCGGAGTCAACGGCAGCAAAATCAAGTTCGTCGCACACGATGACCAGTACAAGGTCGAAGAAACCCTGAGACTGGTGCGCGAGTCGCTGCAAAAAGACCGCCCGGTCGCCTTTCTCGGCATCCTTGGAACCGCAAATACCGGCGAGCTGCTCAAGCACGCCGTCCTGACCGATGCCGCGGTGCCCCTGGTGGCGCCGTACACCGGTGCCGACCATCTGCGCGCACCGTTCAATGCCTACGTATTCCACATTCGGGCGAGCTACGGCGACGAAATCGAAAAAATGGTCGATCAATTCGCCCGCACCGGATTCAAGCGTCTGGCGGTGTTCTATGAAAATGACGCCTTCGGCCAGGCCGGGCTCACCGCTTTTGAGACCGCCACCAGGAAGCGCAACCTCGAGGCCGGCGCGCGCGCCGTGGTCGAACGCGGCGCCAAGGACCTCAGCGCCGCCATTCAGCTGCTCCAGGCCAAACAACCCGAAGGCATCGTCATGGCCACGGCTGGCAGCGTGAGTGCCAACTTCTTGCGCGATCTGCGGGCCGCGGGAATTCACGTGCCGGTGATGGGTTACTCGGTGAACGACTACGCCAACATCGTCAAAGTGGCCGGACTCGACAACGCCCGCGGAACCGGTTTCACCCAGGTCATGCCCGACCCCGCCCATTGTTATCGACCGGTCTGCCGCGACTTCAGGCGTGTCTATGCCCAGTACGGACCCAAGAACGAACCCGCCAATCCCAATACCGTCGAAGGCTACATCGCCGCGCGCGTACTCACCGAAGGCCTGCGCCGCGCCGGCGCCAACGCTAGCGGCCAGGGGGTGATGAAAGCACTCGAGGGTCTGCGCGACTACGACCTGGGCGACTTCATCATCAGCTATTCCCAGAACAACCGTGCCGGGTCGAAATACATCGACATCGGCGTACTCTCGAAGGACGGGACGCTGCGCTACTGAGGGCGCCGCCGGGGCGCCGGCGGGAGGCCACGAGCCAACTTCGCCGGATGGGCGCGAGGGTTCTGCGCCGCGCCGCTGCGCGCGGCGCAGAACCGGAAGGCGTGCGACTCAACATCAGACCGGTTCCAATTTGCGCTTGCGCGAAGCTGGAGTGGTGGATCGCGCTCGCCGCGCGGTCTTCTTGGTAATCGCGGGTTCGGCCACCTTGCGCTTGGTGGGTGGCTTGGGCACTCCGGGTGGCGGGGCTTTCTCAGGAGGGGGCGGAGCCATCTTCTTCGTCTTTGCGCCGACGGTATTTAGCTTGGTCACCGGCTTGGCCAGGATTGCCGGTTCGATCACTGCCTCGGCGGCGCGCTTGGTCCGCCGCGGCGCGACCTTCTTCTTGGTTGCGGGGAGAGGGTCGGCGGCGGCTATATCGATGCCGAAGACATCGGCGAGCAGGGCATCGTCGAGCACCTTGCCCTTGGGCGGCGCCTTCTTCGCCGTGACGCGCAGTTCCGTCGCCTCGGGTACCAGATCGCCGGCATCCACCTGACGGAGCGTGAACAGAAGTTCCGGCTGCTGATCCAGGCGCGCGCCCACGCCATAAAGCACGGCGGCGACATGCTTGCACATGATTGCCCAGTCCGGACAGGAGCAGTCGAGCCGGATGTCCTGCGGTGCGGGGAAGAGCCCCGATCTCGGCCGACAGATGCGCTCCATCACGGCCTTCGAAAGCTTGCCCTGCAACAGTTCCACCAACGAGGCGATGGAGCCGGTGCATTCCTTCGCCAGCGACTTCCAGTGCGCGTTCGGCACCGCGGCGATGCCGATTTCGATCTGGTAGATCGCCGACCCCACCACCCGCGCCTTGATCTTGCCCGGCTCGATCGCGAGGTCGATGACCGAGCCGTTGCGCACATAGGTTCGCCCGCGTGGCAGACGGTTCTCGTAGTCGCTGTAGGCCTCCAGATTGTCGCACCAGGCCTTGCCCCAGAACGTCCGGGCGATCGTCCGGCCCTCAATTAACACTGGGCGCATTTTCTGTCCGGACTTCTTCGCCTTGGCAACCTCCTTTGCCGCCTTCGCCCGCCGTTCGACGACTGGCACATAGGGTTTCCAGTATCCCCAGCTCATGCCTTCATTCTCCGATGGAATGGATGTCGAGTTTCACCAGTTCGAGCAATTCCGCGTCGCTCATCTCAGTCAGGTTGATCTCCGCGCCGCCTTCGAGCACGTCCTGCACCAGTTGCTGTTTGGATCGGATCAGTTGATCGATGCGGTCCTCGATGGTGCCACGGCAGACGAACTTGTGCGCCAGCACGTTGCGGTGCTGGCCGATGCGCCAGGCGCGGTCGGTCGCCTGGTTTTCCACGGCGGGATTCCACCAGCGGTCGAAGTGGATCACATGGGATGCCGCGGTCAGGTTCAGCCCCGTTCCGCCCGCCTTGAGCGAAAGCACGAAGAACGGAATCCGCTCGTCCTCCTGGAAACGGGTGACGAGTTCACGGCGGCGGCCCACCGGCGTGCCGCCGTGCAGCACGAGTCCTTCGCGCCCGAACACATTCCCGAGAAAGGCCGCCAGAGGCGTGGTCGTTTCCCGAAATTGGGTGAAGACCAGAAGCTTCTCTTGCTTGGCCGCGATGGTTTCCGCGAGCTCGGTCAGCCGCGCGAATTTGCCGCTGTCTTGCGGACTCCAGGCGCCGTCGCCGAGCCATTGCGAAGGGTGATTGCAAATCTGCTTGAAGCGCATCAGGAAGGCCAGCACCAGTCCCTTGCGCGCAATGCCCTCCGAGCGCGCCAGAGCGGAACCCAACTCCTTGACCGCGCGCTGGTAGAGGGCGGCTTGGGTGGGGGCGAGGGTGCACCAGGCGGTCATTTCCGTCTTGTCGGGCAGATCGGCGATGACGCCCTTGTCGCTCTTCAGACGACGCAGGATGTAGGGCTTGACCAGCGCGCGCAACGGGCCGTAATGAGGCAGGTTTCTAGTGTACGCAGCAAAGGCCTTGTGCGAACCCAGAAGGCCCGGGTGAGTGAAATCGAAGAGGGACCAAAGATCGGAGAGACGGTTTTCAACCGGTGTGCCGGTGAGTGCGATGCGCGCATCAGCGCGCAGCTTCTTCACGGCCTTCGTTTGCTGGGCAGACGGATTCTTGAGCGCCTGGGCTTCATCGGCCACGACCAGATGCCAGTGCGCTTCCATGAGTTGGGGCAGCCTCATCAGCGTGCCGTAGCTGGTGATGACCAGATCCGCACCCGACAGCCGCCCAGCATCCAGGGCGCGCAATTCCTCTTGGGGCATCGCCGAGGGATGCGCGATGAAACAGCGCAAGCTGGGGGTGAAGCGCGCGGCCTCCTGCTGCCAGTTGGCCAGGAGCGAAGCCGGGGCCACCAACAGGCTGGGACGGGGGCGTTCGAGGGTGAGCAAGAGGGACAGCACCTGGATGGTCTTGCCCAATCCCATATCGTCGGCCAGACATGCACCCAGCCCCATGCGGGTCAGCAGGTGCAGCCAGCGCACGCCCGCTTCTTGATAGGGGCGCAGGGTGGCGCGCAGTTGCGGGCCGGGTTTGACGGCGGCCAGGCCGTCCGGGGAGCGCAAGCCTTGGAGCAAGTCCGCGAGCCAGGCGCCAGCGACGACTTCCGACCAGTCCCGATCGACGGGCATCGCGTCCTCGATCGCCGCACCCGCGAGCAGGCGCATCGCCCGGCCAAGGGGCAGACCGCCCGCTGCCGCGTCCTCGAGGCCCTGAAAGCGGGCAATGAGGTTCGCCAGCCGGTGGCGATCGACCTCGACCCACTGGCCGCGAATCCATTGCAACTCCTCCTTGCCGGCCAGCAGCGCGGTGATTTCGTCGGCGCTCAGCGGCTGGCCGTCCAGCGTTACGGACATCTGGAAGTCGAGCAGGGCCTCCATGCCGAGCAGCGAGGGGCTTTTCGCGCCGACGGATGCCGTGACCTTGGGCCGGGCGGGTCGATCCGTGGCCCAGGTCTTGGGCGTGCGCACGATGATTCCCGCCGCCCCCAGCTTTGGTACGTCGCGCAGAAATCGGACCGCCTCCGGGACTTGCCAGCCCAGCGGGTGGTAGAGGTCACCCTCGGCGAGCATGGTGGCCAGCCATGCACAGGATTCCGCCGCTCTTTGTACCGGCAGGAGCAGGGACAGCAGTTGCGCCTTCTTTCGACCGCCGGAAAACTCCGCGAGTGCTCGTGCCAGCGGCAGGTGCTGCGCTGCGCCGGTGGCGGACAGGTGCGAGGTATAGGTGGCGAGAAAGGCGAAGGGATAGTCCGGGTCCTTGCGGTTTTCCGCCAGGTTGAAGTGCACACGCCCGACGAGATTCCAAGCCGGGTGTTTCGCCTTGAGGAACTCCGGCAGCGATTGACCGGAAGCGGCCAGTTGCTTCTGGACCGCGGTTTCGATGTCCGACCAGAGTGCGAGCAAGATTTCCGGCCTCAGGTACTCGGCGCCGGTCATCGGCGGGGCGTCCAGGCACAGGGTCTCGAGGGTCAAGGCGTCGGGGGCGGCGACTTGAATCGGGCCGTCTTCCGGGGTTGCCGTCAGCGCGGTCACATAGCGCGTCGCGAAGTCGCGCCAGTACGCCCACAGTGGCGGCAGCGCGGTGGCGAATTCCGCCGCGCCGAGGTGGAGCAGGGCGTGTCCCGTACCCTGGGCGAAGTTTGCGGAGAGCCGCTCGGCCAGCGGCTCCGACAGGTCGGGCGCATCCGATTGCGCGCCGAACCGCAGATGTCCCTTGGGCGTCAATTGCACGGCGAAGCTCACCGGTGCGCCTTCCCCCCGCTCCGTTCTGGCGTCAGCGGGCGGGCGCGGGTCGCCGGCTCTGCCCACTCTGGTGTTTGACTTGCGCACCCTTCGGGTAGCCATGCGGCGGCGCCCATGGCGGGCGCCAAGACTCGAGCCATACCCGCCCAAGCCCAAAGAAGGCTTTCTCCCCTGCCTCGACGGTTTGGCCGTCGAGGTCGTCGGGAGAAGGAAAACCAAATTCTCATCGGACGGAGTGGTGGGTCGTGAGTGGCTCGAACACTCGACCTACGGATTAAGAGTCCGCTGCTCTACCAACTGAGCTAACGACCCACGGGACGGACAAGGAACGCGCCTTCAGGGACCGGTGGTAGGCCGTGCTGGATTCGAACCAGCGACCAACGGATTAAAAGTCCGCTGCTCTACCAACTGAGCTAACGACCCACGGCGAAAAACGCGAAGTGCGCGATTATACGTCAGAGCGCTTTCGGGCGTCAAAGCGCGCCGGTGGGCGGGCGCAGCGCCAATTGGTGTGCTGTACCCTCCGGCCCCTTCCCCGAGGGGGCAAGGGTGGTTTGCGGGCTGCCCCCGCTCACGCGTATTCGGCGCGCCAGGCCAAGTAACGCAGAGCGCAGAACGCGCCACCGATGATCGCGGCGAGGGACAGTACACTGCCTATGGCCAGAGTGGAAATGCCGGTGAGGCCTTGGCCGATGGTGCAGCCCATGGCGGTCACGCCCCCGAAGCCCATGAGCGCGCCGCCGACCAGGTGGTGGGCGAGATCCTCGCGAGTGGTAAAGCCTTCCCAGCGGAATTCGCGGGTGAGCAGGCTCATCACGGTGGCACCAGCCAGCATGCCCAAGACCCCGGCGATGCCCAGAGTGACCACGCGACTCTTGTCGCTCCAGAGCATCAGGAGTTCCAGGGTGTAAGCCAGGGGCGCGGAAAAACTCAGGCTTTCCAAACGGCCGCTATTGGTGGCAACGAAAGCCTCTTCGAGCGTGTTGGGATCTTCGGCGAGGTAACCGATCACGCCGGAGACATACCAGGTACCAGCCACGGTCGCGCCGATCAGCACACTGCCGACCACACCGTCGCGCTGTTCGCGGAAGTTCGGCGAGGCGAAAGCCCAGGCCGCCAGCGCCAGGGCGATCAGGTAGGGAAGCCAGCCCGAGATCGTGGCCTTCGGCCATCCGCCCACCGCCGCCAGGAGCGAAGACAAATCCGATTGCGTCGCACCCAGGCCGCCGGTCTGCCACCGCCAGGGATCAAGCGCGGTGACGCGCCACACCCCGAACAGCCCCTTCAAGCTCATGTAGGCAGAAATCGCGAAAACCAGCAGCACCACCCACGATTTCATGTTGCCGCCGCCGGCGCGAACGATACTCTTGGCCCCGCATCCCGATGCCAGCGCCATGCCTACGCCGAAGAGAAAGCCGCCGATCAAGTGGGAGACCCAGGGCACTGCGGTGCCGGTATAAAAACTCTTGCCCAGGTTCAACAGGCCCATCTGTTGCAGGGCGTGCGCTCCGGCGATGGCCACGGCGATGGCCAGTGCCCACATGCGCATGCGTCGCCAGTCGCCGAAGGCGTTGATGTCGGCCACCGCGCCCAGGGTGCAGAAGTGGGTGCGTTGCGCGGCGGCGCCAAAGACGAAGGCCAGTCCGAAAGTGAGCAGGGGAACCAGGGTGGCGGTGGTCATCGCGGAAGACATGGGGCCAAACTCTAACCCAGCCCGGCGGGGGCCGCCAATACTCCCCTGGGGTAATCCAGTTGAGTGTGGCAAGGGCGACCTCCGGCGACGTAACCCCGAAACGGTCATTCCGGCGTTATAGGAGAGGTCCGCCGCGTTTGCGGCGTCATATCGCCAAGGAGCAAGACCATGTGGAAGTTTCTCGTTGGAGCCGTGCTTGCCAGCCTGCTTTCCAGCAGTGCCTGGGCCGTGGGCCGCTGGGTGGATGTCGAGGTGTACGATCGACGCGAGGGCCGCTATCTGCCGGTCTATCCCCATCAGGGGCGGTATTACCTGGCCGGACGGGCGGGGGCGGAATATGAAATCGTGCTGCGCAATCGCAGTGCCGAGCGCATTCTGGCGGTGACCAGCGTCGACGGGGTCAATGTCATCTCCGGAGAAACCGCCGCGCCCGCGCAAACCGGTTATGTGCTCGAACCCTATGCGTCGATGAGCGTCAAGGGATGGCGCAAGAGCATGCATGAAACCGCCTCCTTCTATTTCACCGAGCCGCGACACTCCTATGCCGCGCGCACCGACCGGCCGTTCGATGTCGGCGTGATCGGCGTGGCGGTCTTCCGTGAGCGCGCCCGCCCGGTGCCCTACGCGCCCTACCGCATGGCGCCCAAGGACGCCCCGGCCGGGGCCATGGAGAAACAGGAGAAACTCGGCACCGGCCATGGCCGGCGCGAGGAGTCCTACGCCGAGCACACCCGCTTCGAGCGGGCTTCGGCCACGCCTGACGAAATCGTGGTGGTCGAATACGACTCCTGGGCCAACCTCGCCGCGCGAGGCATCGTGCCGCGGCGCCACTACGGCGAGCGCCCCGAGCCGCGGCCCTTTCCGCAGCAATTTGCGCCCGACCCCTGGCGCTGAACGCGGATTGGCGCGACACCGTGTCTGGGCGGGCGCTGCCGTCCAGACGCCGAGCCGCGCCATGCTTGCCCCGGGATGCGCCAGCTTTCATACTGCGGGCATGGATCAACTGGACGAGGCGAGCGACGAGGATCTCATGCTTCGGTATGCCGCCGGTGAGGCTGGAGCCTTCGATCGTCTTTACGCCCGTCACCGCGGCGGCGTATTTCGCTACCTGCTGCACCATTGCGGGCGCCGCGCCGCCGCCGAGGAATTGTTCCAGGAGGTCTGGCTCAACCTGGTGAAAACGCGTGCAAGCTATTTGCCCAGCGCGCGCTTCGCGAGCTTTATCTACCGGTGCGCCCACAATCGCTTGATCGACTATTACCGCAGCCAGGGCAAGGTGTTTGAGCTGTCGATCGATGACGAAGACGGACCGAGCGAACTGATCGAGTCTCTGGCGGCGGATCCGGGCGAAGATCCGGCGGCACGCGCCCTCGCCCGCGAAGCCTCGGAGCAAGTGCGTGCCGCGCTGCGCCGGCTGCCGCCACCGCAGCGCGAAGCCTTTCTCCTGCAACAGGAAGGGGGCTTGTCCCTGGCCGACATTTCGGTCCTTACCGGCGTCCCGGCCGAAACGGTCAAGAGTCGCCTGCGTTATGCGTTGAGCAAACTGCGTGGCGAACTGGCGGAGCTGGCACCATGAACGCGACCCGCGACCCGCACATCGATGCCTGGTACCGCAACGCGGCCACCGAGGAACCCCCGGCGGCACTCGATGCTGCGGTGTTGGCGGCGGCGCATCGCGCCGTGGCGGCTGGCCCGGTGGCGGTGCCGCGCCCACCCAGAACGCCCTGGCTCATGCCCTTGGCGGCCGCCGCGGTACTGGTACTGAGTGTGACGGTGTTGCGTCTGACCCCCACCGAGGAGGTACTTCCGCGTCCCGCCGAAAGCGCCGCGCCCGGACCGCGGGAGGCCGTGCCGAGTGCGCCCGCGGACACCGAGTCAGGGCGAAAAGCGGAGCCAGCGGCGCCAGCCCAGCCCGCACCAGTATTGCCGGCGACCCGAGCGCGCGAGGGCGCCGCCGGAAGAACCGGCGGCGCCGAGCCACCAACGGCGACGCTCGCCAAACGCGGCTTGACCGGGGATGACGAGCTCGCGCGCGCGAAAACCGCAGCTCGATCTGGTGAGGGTTCGCTGGCCCAGGGGCCTTTGGCGGCGGGCGAAGAGGAGCGGCTTCGGGCGCGGAGGGAGCAATTCCAGACCGGCGCTGATTCGGCGGGACCTGCCCCCGCCGTGTTTGCCCCGCCCCGTGCGGTGGTGGCGCCGGAACCAGCCGGAGCGGCCTCGGCCTCGCCCGGTGGTGCGACCCAGGTCAACGAAACTGGCGCGAAGCCGCCCGCGCTCCGGTTTGAAGGCGCCCGCCAATCCGCTGTTCCAGCGTTTGCCAAACGTGTCGCGGAACCGCCCGCGCCTGAGCGATCGACCGAAGGAAGCGCCGCCAAGCAGGAGCAGCGCTTGGCTGACCAGACGGGGGGCACCGCGCCGCGCGCCGCCGCCCCCCGAGCGCCTGGCGTCGCCGCGCCAGACGAGGCGGGCGTCGCAAGCCGTGTTCCGGTGAGCCCCGCGACCCGCGACGCCAATGTTTGGATCCAGGAACTGTTGCGGCTGCAGGCTGAAGGACCGGAGACACTCTTTCTCAAGGAGTTTGCTTCTTTCCGCGCTGCCCATCCCCGCCACCCCCTTCCACCGCGGCTTCAGGAAGCGCTCCCGCGCATCGAGCCGATTCGCCCGCGCGCATTTCCCGCTTCGCCCCCCTAGGGAGACGCGGAGCAAAGCGGGATTGGTCGGCGCGGCGAAAATCTGAAGCCAGGAAGTTGAACGTATGGGACCCCGGTTTTCGCCAGGGCGACGGACGCTACCAGCGTTTCCCCGAGGTCTCCACCTCCCGGTAGCGTGCCTGGCAGACACCGTTGACGGGGTCCTCCAGTAAGGGTGCGTGCCTCATGCACTGTTTGTCCGGCCAGGGCAACCGGGTCCGCACCGATGAAACAACCCCGACCAGGGAACACCGAAGGCGATGCGCGCCTTCAGCTTCGCGACGGTGAGTAAGAAGTTTTCACAATTCGTAGTAACTCGCTCACCGACCTTCCAGTCGCACCCGGGGTCGAGGAGAAACACTTGCATTAAATTAGAGGGTTAAGAGAACGGCCTGGCTGGCACCGATCTTGTTATGAAGTTTTGCAAATGATTCATACCGACCTCTTGAACTCTTCCGGCGGCGGCGTGCCCCCAGAGCCGCCGCGCGCCCCGCGGCAGGGCGCCGCCACACGGCTCTGGGGGTGCCTCGGCCTTACGGTGTTGGCACTGCTCGCGCCGGCCAGCCCGGCTCAAGCCCACGAGCTCTGGCTGGATCGTGAGGCCGGAGCCTATGTTTTGCATCGCGGCCACCGCAGCGGCGCCCATGTGGGTGAGGAGCGCGTGCCCTATGGTCGAGGTTTTGTCCGAACCGCCTTCTGCGCCGATGAGCAGGGCTCGCAGCACCCGCTTCCGGTAGTGGGCGAATACCCAGTGCGCCTCTTGGGCGATTGTGCCGCGGTGCTGCTGGAGGTCTCTTCCGGCTATTGGACCAAGACCGCCTGGGAGACACGCGCCGTGCCCAAGGCCGGAATCGCCGGTGTGCTCAGGAGCTGGCGCGCCGATGAAGTCGTCAAGCGCATCGATCGGTGGAGTGCGGCCCTGGCGCTGACCTTGAGTGCGGGCCTGGAGCTCTCCCCACTTGAAAACCCCTTGACCTTGAAGCCTGGAGACAAACTGAAACTGCGGGTCAGCTACCAGGGTAAACCGCGGGCACAGGTGCCGGTGGCTTACGACGGGCATACTCGCGGTGCCAGCGGCGAGGATGGCGTGGTGGTACTGAGCCTGCGCCGTGGCGGCCTGCAAAGCCTGAGCGCCAGTATCGAATTGCCCCTTGAGGACGGCTTGGCCGACACCCTGTTGTTGGCGAGTACGCTCAATTTTGTCCTGCCCGCGCAATGAAGCCCTGGGCCGCACTGATCCTGTTGTACGCGGTGGTGCCGGCGAGTTTCGCGCATGAAGTGCGGCACCAAGTGGCTGCCGAGCAAGCGGTGGTGCTGCGCTTGCGCTACGCCGATGGGCAGCCTTTTGCTTTCGAGGCCTACGAAGTCTTCGCCCAGGGCGCGGAGAAGCCGCAACAGGTTGGCCGTACCGATGCCGAAGGCCGCGCGGTGTTCCTGCCGCCAGCGAGCGCAGAGCTGCGATTCCGTGCCTTTGCTGCGGACGGCCACGGCGTCGATCTGAAGCTGAACCCGCCGCGTGCCGCGGAATCCGTGCCGGCCGCCGAGGAGGAAGATCGCAGCTCAAAGTTGGTCCTCGGCGTCGGCATCCTACTGGCATTGTTCGGTCTCGTGCAACTTGTTCTGCGTAGAAAGAAGCATCCATGAAAGAAGCATCCATGAGGAGCGCGCTCGCCCTGTTGCTGTCGCTCGCTGCCGCGCCGTCCCTGGCCCACCACGGCGTCGCCGGTGTGGGCGCCGCCGCGCTGGAGGGGCCCGGCGCGCCGGTCGAATCAGCCACCTCGGCGGTACTCCCCGAGGGAGCTACGCTGCTGGCAGTGAAGATCGATCACGCCAAATTCGCGCGCGACCGCCTGGCGCCGCCAGAAGTCGAGGGCGACTATGCGCGGTTCACCATGCTTGGCATCGGCCACGGTTTCACACCGTGGTTGTCCGGCTATTTCTTCCTGCCGCACAACCTCAAGGCGGACGAATCTGGCGGCTTCAAGACGCGCGGCTTCGCCGACCTCTCCATGCTTGGCCAGATCGGCTTGCGCCACGATGGCAAGGCCTTCTCGCTGGTGCCGAAGAACGAGAGCCTCGACGAACTCGAGGACTGGCACTTCACTTTTTTCGGCGGACTGACTCTGCCCACCGGTCGGCCCAACACTCGCCTGCCCGACGGCTCGATCGACCCGGGCATGTCCACCGGTTTCGGAAAGCCGTCGTACACGCTTGGCCTGACCGCGACGAAGATGGTGAGCGACAAGCTGACCTTCAATGCCGAGGCATCGACCCTTTGGTTCAAGACCTACCGCTACCACACTGAGCACACCAACGGCACCGACTTCGCTACGCGCTTCGGCCGCGAAGTGAGACTGAATGGCGGGCTGGCCTACAGGATCCACACCAACCCGGAGAAGAAGCTGCGCGCCGACCTCAGCCTGGAGCTGCAATACCTTCAGCTCGGCCGCGACGTGGTCGACGGCGTCGGCGAGCAGGGCACCGGCGGGCGCATGCTCTACGCGGTGCCCGGGGTGCGCGTCTATTGGGACAAGCTCAGCCTCGCCATGGGTGTGAAGAAGGCGATCTGGAAGGGGCTTAACGAGCTTAGTACCCAGCAAGGCGCCGAGGGCCTGGAGAAATACCGCCTTTTGCTCGCGGCCTCCCTGCTCTTCTGACGCCGACTTCAGTCCACGACTCCGGTCCGTCTCCAATCCACGAGCCTTACTCCAAAGACATGCACATCCCCGACGGCTTCCTTGCTCCCCAGACCTATCTGCCGGCTTTCGGTTTGGCCGCGGCGGCTTGGGCTTGGGCCGCGCGCGGCTTGCGCGACCGCCTGGACGAGGAGTTGGTGCCGCGGCTGGCGGCCATGACCGCCCTGGCCTATGGCCTGGGTCTCATGATGGTTCCCATCCCCGGGGGCACCTCCGGCCACGTCCTGGGGGTGGCAATGTTGGCGCTGCTCTTCGGTGTGCGTCTGGCATTTCTCGCCTATAGCCTGGTACTGCTCATGCAGGCGCTACTCTTCGGTGCGGGCGGCATCACCGCACTGCCGGTGAATGCCCTGGGCCTGGGTTTGCTTGGGGCGGCCAGTGCCGCGGCGGTCTTCCGAGCGCTGCGTGGCCTGCATGAGACCGGCGCGGTGGCGCTGGCCGCGTGGGTTTCGGTGGTCCTGCCGGCGATCATAGTCGCGCTGGTCCTGGGGGCGCAGCCCCTGATCGCCGTTGCCGACGATGGCAGCCCACTGTTCTTTCCCTTTGGCCCCGGCATCACCTTGCCTGCGGTGGTTCTGCCCCACCTCGCCATCGCTCTGGGCGAGGCCATGCTGACCGTTCTGGTTTGGCGTTTTGCCCAGACGCGTCGCTGGTGCTTGCCGGCCGCGAAAAGCTCCGGCGGCAGCGGCTTTGCGCCGGGTTGGCGGGATGGCGCCGCGCGGAAGCCGCGCCTGGCATTGCTCGCTTACCTCGCCGCGGTACTGGCCGTGAGCTTGCTCCAGCAGCCTTGGTTGCTGGCCAGCTTGCTGATGCTGGTCCTGGTCGCAAGCGGCTCCAAACGCTGGATCTTGCTTCGACGCGCTTGCTTGGGCGTGCTGACATTCAACCTGGTGGTGAGTGTCGGCTACTTGCTGCTGGCGTTTTCGCAAGACCATTTCTCGGCCCGCTATTTGCTGCTGATCAATCTGCGAGTGCTTTTGCTGGTCTTCCTGGGGTTTTGGTTCGTTGCCCGAGTGAATCTCCTGGAGGCCGCATCGTTCTCGCCCACCTTGCGCCTGGTGCTCACCCTGGCGGCTGGACAGGTGCAGGTCTTCACGCGTCTGGTGGCGGATTTTGGTCTGGCTCTGCGAAGCCGCAGCATACGCGAGCCGGCGTTCACCGATCGCACCCGGCACGCCGCCGCCCAGGCCCAACATCTGCTCGACAAGTCGGTCGCCATGGCCAACGAAGCGGCACAGGCCATGCGGTCGCGCGGTGCCTTCGCGGAGGGTGCGACGACGCTTGCCGCTCCCGGGACTCCGCGGGCGGCGAGCTGGCGGGCGGTGCGCGTCCCGCGTCGCCGCTTCGGAGTGCTCCGGCGATGATCGAATTCGAACGCCTCGGCTTCAGTTGGCCGGAAGGTCAATGCGTGATCGAGGATCTCTCGGTCAAGGTGCTGGCCGGCGAGAAAGTGGTTCTGCTCGGCGCCAATGGCTGCGGCAAATCGACTCTGCTCAAGATTGCCAACGGCTTGCTGCCGGCAAGCTCGGGGAGTTGCCGCTACCGCGGTGACGAGGTCTCGCCGACGCGATTGCGAACTGGGGCTTTTGCGCGACGCTTTCGCGGCGAAGTGGTGCTGTTGTTTCAGCACCCGGAAGCGATGTTATTCAATCCCACGGTGCGCGACGAAATCGCCTATGGGCCGCGGCAACTGGCTTGGGCCGACGCCCAGGAACGCGCCGTCCGTTGGGCGACGGCGCTGGGCTTGGACGCCTTGCTCGAGCACGCGCCCTTTCGGCTTTCCGGCGGACAAAAGCAAAAGGTGGCGCTGGCTTCTATTCTCGCCCTCGATCCTGAAGTGCTCTTGCTCGACGAGCCCACTGCCAGCCTGGACCCCCGCACTGCCGGATGGCTCGTCGACTATCTGCTCGACTGCGGCAAGACCGTGCTGGTCAGCACCCACAACCTGTCGATGGCGGCCGAACTGGGAGATCGCGCGCTGGTCCTGGGCGAACGCGGACGCTTGCTGCATGACGGCACGGTGGCCGAGGTGCTGCGCGACCGCGAGTTGCTCGAAGCGGCCAATTTAGTGCACCGGCATCGGCACCGCCACGCGGGGCTGACCCACGTGCATACCCATGGGCATGACTGGGAAGCGAGCCGCTAGGGAAGTGCCGTCGCGCGCAACTGGCTGGTTGCGAAGAATAATTGCGCGTCCAGGCATCAAAGCACCCCGCGCAGCAGTTTGGCGATCGGCGTGGGCATACCGATACGAGTGAGCGCCGTCTTGCTGAACCAGGCCCGTCCAGGTTCTCCGAGCGCCATGAGGGGCTGGTCGAGGCGGTACAAGACCGGGTGCAGCAGGAGCCGAAAATGGGTGAGGCGATGTCGAATGACGGGCAAGGGCTGCGGCGCGACGGCGCCCATTCTCAGTATCGGCGCGAGCATGGTGGCGGCTGAGGTGTCGGCGGATAGCTCAGGAAGCGACCACAGCCCGCCCCAGATACCTGTGGGAGGTCTTTGCTCCAGGAGTACATTTCCGGCAGCGACCACCAGCGGCAGCGTAAGCTCACGCTCAGGCAAAGTCTTCCTTGGCCGCGGTGCTGGCAGGAACGCGACCAGATCCCGAGCCCGGGCCTGGCAGCGCGCGGCGAGCGGACAGAGCCCGCAGGCCGGATTGTTGGGGGTGCAGACGGTGGCACCCAGATCCATCAATGCTTGGGTGTAAACGACGATCTCGCGCTCAGGCAACAGTTTCTCGGCAAGTTCCCAGAGTTGGTTTTCCACGGCGCGATCTGCGGGGTCGCCGGCGATGGCGAAACAGCGCGTCAACACGCGCTTGACGTTGCCGTCGAGAATCGCCTGCCGTTCGCCAAACGCGGCGGCGGCAATGGCCGCGGCGGTGGATCGTCCTACCCCGGGGAGCGCCTTCAGGGCGGCAAAGTCACGCGGGAATTGTCCCTTGGACTCTTGCTCGACCTGGCTTGCGGCGCGATGCAGATTGCGCGCGCGGGTGTAGTACCCCAAGCCCGCCCACAAGGCCAACACATCTTGCAGCGGGGCCATCGCCAGGCTGGCGAGGTCAGGGAAGCGCCGGACGAAGCGTTGGTAATAGGGAATCGCCGTGGCAACCTGGGTCTGCTGCAACATAATCTCGGCCACCCAGATGCGGTAGGGGTCGTTCGTCCCCTGCCAGGGCAGATTTCGTCGCCCATGCCGCTTCTGCCAGGCGATGAGCTGCCCGGCAAAGGAGGTTTTCTGGCTCAAGTGGCGTAGCGCGTCGGATCGGCCAAACCGGCCGCGCGAAAACCCTCGCGGCGCAGCCGGCAGGCGTCGCAACGGCCGCAAGCAGCGCCCGACTCGGTGGCCTGGTAACAGGAAACGGTGAGCGAATAATCCACGCCCAGGCGATGGCCGAAGCCGATGATCTGGGCCTTGGAGAGATGCTGCAAGGGCGTGTGCAGGCGCAGTGGACGGCCCTCGATGGCCGCCTTGGTCGCCAGGTTGGCCATGTGCTCGAAGGCGGTGATGTATTCCGGGCGGCAATCCGGGTAGCCCGAATAGTCCACGGCGTTGACGCCGATGAAAATGTCGCCTGCGCCCCGCACTTCCGCGTAGGCGAGCGCGAAGGAAAGCATCACGGTATTGCGCGCCGGCACATAGGTTACCGGAATGCCTGGCGCGGGAGTCTCGGGCACGGCCATGCGCGCATCAGTCAGCGCCGAACCACCGAGTTGCGACAGATCGAGCTGGACCAAGCGGTGGCTGCATGCCCCGAGCGCTTCGGCCAGGTGCTTGGCGGCGACGAGTTCGGCCCGGTGCCGTTGTCCGTAATCGAAGCTCAGGGCATGTGCCGCGTAACCCTGGGCCAGCGCGGCGGCGAGCACGGTCGCGGAATCAAGCCCGCCGGAAAGCAGGATCACCGCGGCAGGCGCGGCAGATGGGGCGGGGCTCATGCGGGTGAAGTACTTCTAAACGGCAATCAGCGCGCGCCAGCCAGACGCTTCCTGGCCTTGTCGGCGGCTTCCGCTTGCGGATAGCGCGCGAGCAATTCCTCCAGGGTTTTGCGCGCCGCCGCCGCGTCTCCTTGCTCGGTTTGCGCGCTGGCGATGTTGAGCAAGGCGTCCGGGGCCTTCTGGCTATCCGGGAAACCACGAATCAATGCGCGCTGTGCGGCGATCGCCGCGGCGAAATCGCGCTGCGCATAATAGGCGTTGCCCACCCAATATTGGGCGCTGGGCGCCAAGGGGCTCTTGGGGAAAGTCTTCAGAAAGGCTTGAAACTGCGCCAGCGCCTCGGGGTACTTGCCAGCCCGGAACTGCTCGCTGGCGGCATCATAAGCCTGCTGCTCCGAAGAGACCGCAGCCTCCGCCACCGTTCTGGTATTTCCCGAGGGCGGCAGCTTGGGCATGGGGGTTGCCGCGACATTGGGCGAAATGGTCGGCGGCAAAGGCGGTGGTGTGTTCGGATCGACCGCGGCACCCGGCGCTTGGGCCGGCTCTTGGGGCACGGTCTCCAATTTGCGCAGGCGCGTATCGAGATCGACATAGAGATCGCGCTGTCGTTTCTGCGCCTGCTCGATTTCGTAGCTCGTCACTTCGATCTGCCCGCGCAGTTTGGACAAATCGCTCTTCAAGGCTTCGACCTGATTCAAGAGGTCGATCAGGCCCTGCGCGCGCAGGGCCGTTTCCAGCGAGACCACACGCGCATCCATGGCCCGATGCAGCTCGCCGACCTGCTTCTTGAGATCGGCGATTTGCTGCCTGGCCTCCTCGTCATCGAACAGGCCGGCCATGGTGTTGCCTGCGGCCACGAGCATGACGACGACGACCAGACGGGCAAGAGCTGCGCGCATCGACTTTACTCGCCTTGATAGACAACATCGTCGCGGCGGTTCTCAGCCCAGGCGCTTTCGTCGTGTCCGGGGTTGCGCGGCTTTTCCTTGCCGAAGCTCACGGTCTCGACCTGTGCTTCGGTGGCGCCCAGCAGGATCATCATCTTCTTGACCGCATCGGCGCGCTTTTGCCCAAGCGCGAGGTTGTATTCATGAGTGCCGCGTTCGTCGGCATTGCCTTGAATGGTCATTTTCGCGCCTTTGTTGCCGGCCAGATATTTGGCGTGTGCGGTGACCAGGGCCTTGTACTCTTCCTTCACGATAAAGGAATCGAAATCGAAGTAGACGTTGCGCTTGGACAGAATGTTGTTGGGATCCTTGAGCGGATTGATCCCCAGACTGGTTACGCTCGCCGCCGGAGTGCTGCTCGATGCCGCCGGCACAGCGGTCGTGCCGGGCGCGGTGCTGCGCTCGTCCACCGGCGCGGTGGTGGTTGGCGTGCTTTGACAGGCGGCGAGCAGCAGGCTCGCCAGCAGGGCGGGTAAAAACTTTGGCATGATCTCTCCTCGATCCGGTTCAGGGGTTTTTGGGTAGTGGTCCCCAGGCGGGTTGCCGCACATCGCTGCCGGCTGCGACCAGGCGCTGCTTCACGCGCCCATCGCTGGAGACAGCGGCTAATATACCACGCCCGCCAGAGTCGGCTTCATAGAGGACCATCTTGCCATTGGGCGCGAAGCTTGGGTACTCGTCGGCGTGGCCCGAAGTCAGAACCTGCACCTGACGACTCGCGAGATCTTGTACCGCGATGCTCAAGCGGCCTCCCTCGCGGCGCACGAACACGATGCTCTTGCCGTCGGGAGCGTAGCGCGCCGAGGTATTGTAGCTGCCCTCGAAGGTAACCCGTTCGACCAACCGGGTCGCCAAGCTCAGACGATAGATCTGCGGACTGCCGCCGCGATCCGAGGTGAACACCAGCGATTCGCCATCGGGCGAGAAATAGGCTTCGGTATCGATGCCTCCCGAACTCAGCAGGCGCTCGATGTTGCTGCCGTCGGCGTTCATCAGGAAGAGCTGCGAACCGCCGTCTTTAGACAGTGTCACGGCGAGCTTCTGTCCGTCCGGGCTCCAGGCCGGCGCGCTGTTGCTGCCGCGAAAGCTCGCCACCATGCTGCGCTTGCCGGTAGCGAGGTGCTGCACATAAACCACCGGCTTGCGGTTTTCGAAGGAGACATAGGCGATCTGTTGGCCTTCCGGTGACCAGGCCGGAGACATCAGGGGCTCGTTGGAGGTGACCACGGTCTCGGCGTTATAGCCGTCGGCATCGGCAACCTGCAGTTCGAACCTTCGCCCCGCCTTGGTGATGTAGGCGATCTTGGTGCTGAAGACACCGCGGTCCCCGGTAAGGGCTTCATAGACCACGTCGGCGATCTTGTGCGCGGTGGCGCGGAACTGCTTGGGCGAGACCACGAAACTGTAGCCGGCAAGCTGCGTTTGCTTGATCACGTCAAGCAGTCGGAAGCGCACTTCCACTTCCCCGCCCGCCAGCGGCAGGATCTGGCCGATCAGCAGCGCTTCCGCCCCGCGGGTCGACCAATCGGGGTAGCGGACTTCCGGCGCATCGGTCGGCCTGGGGGAGATGCCGGTGCTGTCGACCAGACGGAACAGGCCGCTGCGTTGCAGGTCCGCCCCGACGACACCGCTTATGCCCAGGGGGTAGGACAGTTCATTGCCAAAGGGAACGATGGCGATGGGTATCTGGTTGGCGCCGCCTCCGATGATTTCAATGGTGAGTTGTGCCAGGCCCGGCCGGGCAAGAAAAAGCATCAGCACGAGCAGCAAAACGCGGGGATGACAGCACATGATCAGGAGGTCCAAAGAAAGCGGAAATAACCTGCAATCTACTTCAAAAAAACGTCACAACGAATTGACTGCAAAAGATTATAGCGCAAAAGAAAAAGCCATTTGAAGAATTGCTTACAGTTTGGCTCGAACCCCTGGGGCAGGCTTGGCAACCCATCCCAGGCGTTGGCCGGCGATCGCCTTCCGACAAGCGGAATCAAGCGCCTCGGCATTTGGGTCGATGATCCGAACCATGGGGAGCTGGGTCCATCGAGGGGCAAGCGCAACATTTCTTTACCTTTCGGTGCTGCCAAGCCGCTTGGCCAGGAGTAAAGTAAGTTCGTGGCAAGGCCTAGTCGCCAAGACCTGCGGCAAGAGGCAGGTAACGGAGTATCGGAATGAACATGCGCGTCTATCAGATCAACCTGTGTGAAGCCTTCGGCGGCAGCGAGGTCTACACGCGCTTCTTCTCGCTGGCGCTGCAAAAGCTTGGCCTGAAGTCCACCATCCTGGTCAATTCCAAGGCTGACCATTGGCGTACTCTGGACCTCGGCCAGGCCGATCTGGTTCCAGTCGCCAATGGCCGCGAAGTGTTGCGCGTGCTACCGGACCGTGACGCGCTGGTATTCAGCCACACCGCGATCGACGGCTTCCTGGGCGACGCCCTGGCCAAGCGGCACCGCTACGTGGGCTTTGCCCATCAGCCGCTGTACCTTAAGGCGCTCGCACCGTTCCGTCGCTTTCGCCTGGTGTTGGGAGTCTCGGAATACGTGCTGGCCAGTGTGCGTGCCGCAGGACTGGCGTGTTATGCCCGCCCGCTCTATGGCGTAGCCGATGTCGACCGGGTCGAGCGGCGGCCTTTGCAGCCGCTGTATCGCGGCAATGAATACGCCCACGACCGCGGCTCCCTGCGCGGCCGCGCTCTGGGTTTTCTGGAGCCCATGACCAGCGCGTTACGTTCGCCCGAGGTCTATCATCGGCGCCGCGGCCTGACTCTGGGCATCGTCTCGCCGATTGTCGAGATGAAGCAATTTCCGAAGCTCTTTTCGCTGGTGGCACCGATCATCGCCCGCTATCCGGAAGTGAACCTGGAGATCTTCGGCAGCGGCACCGCGAGTGCGGTGCAGGCGCTCAAACGCTCGCTGGAACCCCTGGGCGAGCGGGTGCGCTTCTGGGGGCAGCAGACCGACATGCGCTCGGTCTATGGCGGCATCGACTTCCTGTTCACCGGGCTACCCGAGCGCGAGGGCCTGGGGCGCAACGTGGTCGAAGCGCAGATGTGCGGTGCGGCGGTGCTGGCGATTCACTCGCCGCCCTTCACCGAAACCGTGCTCGAGGGCAAGACCGGTTATTTCTATCGCGACCCGCGCGAAGATGGCGGCGCCGACTTCGAGCGTCAGCTTGCCGGCTTGAAGGAAGGGGTTGATCTGCCCGACCCCTTGACCCACCCGGAGCACCTGGCACGCTTCACCCTGCCGGCGTTTACGGCGGAGGTCTCGCGGCTGCTCAACAACCTCGATCATCTGGTGCCTTCCGGAAAGCACGAATTCACGCCCTGGTACCGGGCGCCGCAGACCGTTACTCAGACCCTGCAGGGCATTTGACCAAGCGCGCCACGGCAAGCCGCCTGAGCCGCCGGACGCTGGCAAATGGGAAAGCGTTGGCCGATGGGTTGAGACACTAGGTCTCGGAGACCCACACCCGCGTGCCATCGTCCTTGGCGCGCGAAAGCTGCATCTCGTACTGGTACCGGTCGGGTCGGTAGAGGCCGCGCAGAAGCTGCACCGGTTGCCGGTGGGTGTCGCGGGCCACGCGCGTGACCGACAGCAACGGCGAACCGAGCTCTATGCCCAGCAGCGGCGCGACCACGGAATCGGCGAGCTTGGCGCCGATCCACTGGGTCGCGGCGCTAACTTTGACCCCGGATTCCTCGAGCAGCGCCAGCATCGGCTTCCCGCCCAGTTCCTTGCGGCCAAAATGGCGTCCGATCTCCTGGGGCACGAAGGTGGTGAGGTGCGAGAACGGCTCGCCGCGATAGCTGCGCACCCGCACGGCCTTTTGCACTTCGGCGCCGGGGCTGACTTGCAAGGCATCGGCGACGTCTCCCGGCGCCTGCACCAGCTCGAAGTCCACCACCCGCACCGTGGTCTTGAGGCCCAGGCTCAGAAGATTGGCCAGGAGCCCCGAGATCTCGGCACGCCGCACCTCGCCGCGCCGCTCCATCAAGGCAAAGGTGCCGCGCCCGCGCTGGCGCGAGATCAGTCCATCTTCCTCCAGCCGTTCCAGGGCGCCGCGTAGCGTCACCCGCGACACACCGAAATGCGCTGAGAGCTGGTGCTCGCTTGGCAAGGGCTGATCAGGGTCGAAGCGACCTTCCAAAATCTGCTCGCGCAAGACGAGATAGATCTGGTGGTACATCGGCACTGGCAGAATCTGGTTGGCGTCGCGGCGCATCTTCACTCCCCTGTTTTTTGACTCAGCGACGAAGCTCCACGCGCAGCGCGCATGGTCGGCCTGGCTACACCTGGTAGGGATAGGCCTTCTGTTTGATCCTGGCGGCCGCGATCCGGCGGCGTGCTTCCGGGTTTTGCGCCGGGCGGTCCCACCAAATCGCGCGGCCCCGCTGCTGGTCGTCGGCGAGTTGGGGCTGCTTGGCGAACAGTTCCCGCATGAACAGGGTGTGTTCCGATTCGTACATGGCGGTAATTCCTTGGTGTTGGTGTTGTGTTGCGGTCAGGTCCGGAAAAATTCTACGCCCCGGAGCGAGGCTCCTGTCCCCTAGCCGACTGCCGGTAAGCGTCCGGTGCGCCTATGCTCAATGCCCGCTTGGGGGGTCGCGAAACGGTTTGCGCATGCCGCCGGCCACCAAGGGGTAGACCAGCAAGCGACACTCCAGGGCTCCATTGAATAACGGTATCCGTCGCCTAGGCTTTAGGCCCAAGAGTTTGGGGAGGTTAGGATCGGCGGAGAGCAGGCAGGCCGTCCAGCCGCTGAAATGCTGCTTCAAGGTGTCGCCCAGGCGCGGGTAGAGCTCCAGCAGCGCGTCTTCCATGGTCACGCGGTGCCCGTAGGGCGGGTTGCTGACCAAGATGCCCAGCGGGGCGGGCGGCTGGCAATCCAGGACGTCCTGCTGGGCCAAGCGCACCGCTGCCGACAGGCCCGCGGCATTGAGATTGGTCTTGGCCGCGGCGATCGCCGCGCTGGACCGATCCGAGCCCCAGATTTGCGCGAACTCCGGTTGTTTACGCCGTTCCCGCGCCTCGTCCAGCAAAGCGCGCCAGGCCTTGGGCGCATACCAGGCGAGATGCTGGAAGCCAAATTCCCGGCCCAATCCGGGGGCGATCTCGAGCGCTTGTTGCGCGGCCTCGATCAGGATGGTGCCGCTGCCGCACATCGGGTCGAGCAGAGGCGTTCCCGGCCTCCAGCCGGCCAGAGCAAGAAGTCCGGCGGCGAGATTCTCGCGCAGCGGCGCATCCTCGCCACGCTTGCGATAACCACGCTTGAACAGTGCCTCGCCCGAGGTGTCGAGATAGAGGGTGGCCGCCTCACCGTCCAGGAAGGCATGCACCCGTACTTGCGCCTCGCGTTTGTCGATGCTGGGGCGCAGGCCCCGCGCGTCGCGAAAGGCGTCGCAGACCGCATCCTTGATTTTCAAGGTGGCAAACTCGATGCTCTTGAGGGGCGAATTCCTGGCTGTGACGTCGACCCGCAGCGTGCGCTCGGGGGCGAACCAAGCGCCCCAATCCTGCTTGCGGGCGAAGTCGTACAGCTCGGTTTCGTTGCGCGCCTGCCCCTGGGCAACGCGCCACAGCACACGGCTGGCCAAGCGACTCCAGAGGTTGATGCGGCAAGCCGCGAGCGTGGTGCTGGTGAAACCCACGCCGCCTTCCGCCGCCACGACGCCGCTGGCGCCCAGTTGGCCAAGTTCATCGACGAGACAGGCTTCAAGTCCGCGCGGGCAGGGGGCGAAAAAATGATCCAAGGAAAAGTGACCTAGAAAGGTTTGACCACCACTAGCGCCACGATGCCCAGGAGCGCGGGCAGCGCTGGGATTTCGTTGAGCCAGCGATAGAAGACATGGCCGTGGCGGTTGCGGTCGCGGCGGAAGTCATTCATCAGGCGCCCCAAATAGAGGTGATGGCCGACGAGTACCGTCACCAGAGCGAGTTTGGCGTGCATCCAGCCGCCGGTGACGCCATAACCCAGCCACAGCCAGGTTCCCAGGATGAGGGTAAGTACGGCCGAAGGGGTCATGATGCCGAAATAGAGTTTACGCTCCATGAGTTTGAATCGCTCGATGCTGATGGTGTCCTCGGCCATGGCGTGATAGACGAACAGCCGCGGCAAGTAAAACAGGCCGGCGAACCAGGTGATGACAAAAACGATGTGAAGGGATTTGATCCAGAGCATGGGCGCGAACGGTTATGGAGCGCGGAGGGCGCGAATTCAGTGCCAGTTACCGGTGAGGACTTGCTGCAACTGCGTCAATCGGCCATGGAAGAAATGCCCGCAACCGGGGAAAACGATCACCGGCAATTGCTGTGGGCGGGCCCACTCGAACACCGCCGCGAGCGGCACGACATCATCCTCCTCGCCATGGATCACCAGGGTGCCGGGTGGTACCGCGGCCGCTTCGAAGCGGTTGACCGCCGGGCCGACCAGCACCAGACGTTCAGCCGTGACGGTCTGGGCGACTCGGGTCTGCACAAAGGCGCCAAAGGAAAATCCAGCCAACACCACTGGGCCGGCGCCAAAGCGCTGCTGGGCATGGCTCAAGGCGGCCAAGGCGTCCTCGGTTTCGCCGCGCCCATCGTCGAAGCCGCCTTCGCTTTGGCCCACGCCCCGAAAATTGAAACGCACCGCGGTATAGCCCAGCAGCGCAAAGGTCTTGGCCAGAGTCTGCGCGACTTTGTTCTCCATGGTGCCGCCGTGCAGGGGGTGGGGATGCGCGATCAAGGCTAGGCCGCGCGGCGCCGGCCGGAGAATATCGGTCTGTGCGGCGCTGAACGCCAGCTCGAGCTTGCCCGCCGGGCCGTCGATCAACAAGGTTTCCGGGCGCGAGATCAAATTTTCAAGCGCTCCACCACCTTGCCGCCGACCAGATGCGAACTGATGATCTCCTCGACATCCTCGCGATCGGCATAGGTGTACCAAACACCTTCCGGATAGACCACCAGCACCGGACCCTGGTCGCAGCGATCCATGCAGCCAGCCTTGTTGATGCGCACCTTTCCTGGACCCTTGAGCCCGAGCTCGCGGATGCGATCCTTGGCGTAGGCCTGCACCTGCGTCGCGCCATGGTTGTTGCAGCAGGTCTCCCCCTCGGGTCGCTGGTTGCAGCAAAAAAACACGTGATGATGAAAGTGGCTCATGGCTCGAGGCGGGCGGGGCGCGCGAAAGGGCCAGATTATACCGGATCGCTCCGGCGGCCCATCGCCGCGGTGCCGGCCACGATGAGTTGCGCCGCGGCGGCGAGGGGCCAAATCAAGAGCCCGCTGCGGGTGAGGCCATTGAAGTTGAGCAGATGTCCGTAGTGCCAACTGAAGAGCGCCAGAGGCGCACGGGCGAGCGCCAGTTCCGGGGCGATCAGCGGGATCAACAGGCCGGAGAGCAGAGCGATCGCCCCCAGCAGAGTCAGGGTGCGGCGCGTACGCCACACCAGCGCGAGCAAAAGCGCGGTGCCGATGGCGACGCCGATCGCCACTCCCGGACGAAGCCAGTACTCCCAGGCGGTGGGGCGGAGCAGCACCAGCGCCGCCGCCGCCTTGAGCAGCAGACCAGAGCCGACCAGCAAGAGTACTCCGGCACCCAGGTGGGCCCGGCGTCGCAGCAGGGAAGCGAGAAAGAGGCCCACTCCCAGCACGTTGCATGCGGACTGCGCCGCCTCGATCAGGGCCCCGGCGGCATCGACGGTGGTTTCCTCGGGCAGCAAGTAGGTGGCGCCGAACAGGGGAATCGCCGGATTGAGCTGCAGCATCAACCAAATCACCAAGAGCGCCAGCCCGGCGTCGGCGCCGCGCCCGGAGACAAAAAGCGCGAGGCGCCAGCGATGCAGATTCACCGCCCAGAAGGGGTGCCGCCGCAACAAGGCGCCGGCCAGGCCTCCGCTCAAGGCACCCAGGACATTGGCCAGAAGGTCGACGCTGCTGGCGGCACGGGTGGGCAGAAAGGTCTGTAGGGATTCCAAGGCGAAGCTCAAGGCCAGGGCCAAGGCCACGGTGGCGACCACGGCGCGACGCCTGCTCAACCACATCAAGGAGGTGAAAAACCCGAAAGGCAGGTACGCCGCCACATTGGCGACGAAATCGAAGCTGGTGTAACGCCCCGGCGGGGCGAACAGAAAGAACTCCAGGGCGCTCTCCGACCAGCCCGAAAAGGGTTGCAGGCTGGCATAGACCAGCAAGAGCGCATAGATCGCGGCGAGCCAATGGGGCAGCCGCGAGCGTGGGGTCATCACACGTCCAGGGCCTTGCGCATGACGGTAAGGGTGCCGTCCTCGCGCCAGACGCTGAAGCCGGCCTCCTCGAACAGGGCGCGCGGACCATGGTAATGATCGGTGGCTTCGCTGCCGCCGCCCTTGAAGGGATAGGCCTCCGCCAAGCGGAAGCCACGCGCGCGCAAGGCGGCGAGAGCGCCCTGCAACAAAGCGCGCGCCACCCCCCGGTGGCGATATTCAGGATGCACCACGAAGCACAGGATCATGGCGACGTCGCTGTTCGCCACCTGGATGGAGGTAGGCTCGATGGGCAGCCGGGCAAAGGCGTGCGGAACGCGGTGACGGGGCTGTACGTTGAGCCAGCCGACCACCCGCTCATCGGCGTAGGCGAGATACCCCTCGAGCTCGTCCACCGCGATCCGTGCCGCCATCGCTTGGCGGTTCTCCTGGGCGCCCAGCGCTTTCCAGTCGAGCACCGGCGGGCAGAAGTAGTAGTGGCAATAGCAGCTCGACCAATCCGGGTTATCGGCAAAAGCCGGGCCGTCGAAGAAGGCGAGATAGGCGTCGCCAAGTTTCGGGGTGAGCGCCGCAATACGGTATTCCATGGCCTTTGATTCCCCTTCTGCGGGTGGCGCGCCGCCCGGCAATCAAAGATTGGGCGCGAGCCAACGCGCCAAATCCTCCACCGGGCGCGCTTTGCGCCGGGCGTAGTCCTCGAGTTGATCGCGTCCGATCCTGCCCACGGCGAAATACTGCGCTTGCGGATGGGCAAGGTACATGCCGCTGACCGATGCCGCCGGGGTCATGGCGTAGCTTTCGGTCAGGCCCATGCCGATGCGCGGTGTGTCCAACCATTCGAAAAGCGGCCCCTTCTCGGTGTGGTCCGGACAGGCCGGATAACCGGCGGCGGGCCGGATCCCTCGATATTGCTCGCGCACCAGCGCGCTGACCGCCAGCGCTTCGTCCGGCGCGTAGGCCCAGAATTCCCGGCGCACGCGGGCGTGCAGAAGTTCCGCGAAAGCTTCCGCCAGCCGGTCGGCCAGCGCCTTGAGCAGGATTGCCGAATAGTCGTCATGCGCGGCGGCGAATTCCGCCAGCTTCTTTTCGATGCCCAGGCCGGCAGTCACGGCGAAAGCGCCGGCATAATCCGGCCCCAATTCGAAAGGCTTGAGAAAGTCCGCCAGGCATTGATTGGGGCGGCCCTCGGGTTTTTCATTCTGCTGGCGCAATTGGCGTGAAGTGTAGGCCACCTTGCCGCGGCCCTCATCGGCGAAGAATTCAATGTCGTCGCCGCGCCGATTGGCCGGTGCCAGTACGAACACTCCGTTGGCAGTGAGCCAGCGGCCACGAATGATCTTGTCGAGCATGATCTGGGCATCGCGCAGGATGCCCCGGGCGGTTTCACCGACGCGGGCGTCATCGAGCAGCGCGGGGTAGCTTCCGGCCAAATCCCAGGTCTGGAAGAGCGGCGCCCAGTCGATGTAGCGGGCGATTTCGGCAAGGTCGTAATTGATCAATTCCTTGCGCCCCAACACCGCCGGGCGCGGCGGCGCATAGCTCGTCCAATCCGGGCGGGCGGCGTTGGCGCGTGCCACGGCGAGCGGCAGGAGCGGCAAACCCTTCTTGCCCGCGTGCTGCTCGCGCAGGCGTGCGTAGTCGCCGCGCACCTCATCGAGATAGACCGCGCGCGATTCCGTGGCCAAGAGGCGCGACACCACCCCCACGCTGCGTGAAGCATCGGGCACGTAAATCACCGGCCCGGAATAGTGCGGCGCGATCTTTACCGCGGTGTGCATCCGTGACGTGGTCGCGCCGCCAATCAGGAGCGGGATGGTAAAACCCTGGCGCTGCATTTCCGCGGCGATCAGCGCCATTTCCTCGAGCGAGGGGGTGATCAACCCGGACAGACCGATGACGTCGGCGCCGGCTTCACGCGCGGTGTCGAGAATCTTCTGTCCTGGCACCATCACGCCCAAGTCGATCACTTCGTAGTTGTTGCACTGGAGTACCACGCCGACGATGTTCTTGCCGATGTCGTGCACATCGCCCTTGACCGTGGCCAGCACCAGCCGGCCCTTGGCCCGCGCTGTGCCACCGCCCGCGGCTTTGGCCGCCTCGATGAACGGCACCAGGTAGGCCACCGCCTGCTTCATCACGCGGGCGCTTTTCACCACCTGCGGCAGGAACATCTTGCCCTCGCCGAAGAGGTCGCCCACCACGTTCATGCCGGCCATCAGCGGACCCTCGATCACCGCCACCGGTTGGTCGACCTGACACCGCGCCTCCTCGGCATCCTCCTCGATGTAGTCGGCGATGCCTTTCACCAAGGCGTGGGTGATCCGTTCGGCCACCGGAGTCTTGCGCCAGGAGAGATCCTCGGCGCGGCTCTTCCCTTCACCGCGGAAGCTGTCGGCGATCTCCAGCAATCTTTCGGTGGCGTCGGGCCGACGATTGAGCACCACGTCCTCGACCCGGTCCTTCAGTTCAGGCGGAATTTCGTCGTACACGCCAAGTTGCCCGGCATTGACGATGCCCATGGAGAGGCCGGCGCGGATGGCGTGATACAGAAACACCGTATGGATGGCTTCGCGCACCAACTCGTTGCCGCGAAAACTGAAAGAAACATTGGAAATTCCACCCGAGACCCTGCTGGCGGGCAGATGGGCGCGGATCCAGCGGGTCGCCTCGATGAAGTCAACCGCGTAGTTGGCGTGTTCTTCGATGCCCGTGGCGACAGCAAAGACGTTGGGATCGAAGATGATGTCCTCGGCGGGAAAGTCGGCCTGTTCCACGAGCAGCCTGTAGCTGCGTTCGCAGATGGCGATCTTGCGTGCGTAGCTGTCGGCCTGGCCCTGTTCGTCGAAGGCCATCACCACCGCCGCGGCGCCATAGCGACGGATGAGCCCCGCCCGGCGGAGGAACTCGTCCTCGCCTTCCTTGAGCGAGATCGAGTTGACGATGCCTTTGCCTTGCAGGCACTTCAGGCCTGCTTCCAGCACCTCCCATTTCGAGGAATCGAGCATCACCGGCACCCGTGCGATGTCGGGTTCGGCGGCGAGCAGGTTGAGGAAGCGCACCAGGGTGGCCTCGGCGTCGAGCATCGCCTCGTCCATGTTGATGTCGATCACTTGGGCGCCGTTTTCCACTTGCTGGCGCGCCACCACCAGCGCCTCGCTGAACTGCCCGGCCAGGATCATTCGGGCGAAGGCGCGCGAGCCGGTAACATTGGTGCGCTCGCCCACGTTCACGAACAAGCTCGCTTCGTCGATGTTCAAGGCTTCGAGCCCGGACAGGCGCAACGCCGGCTTGATCGTCGGCACGCGGCGCGGCGACAACTCGCGCAGGGCCTCGGTGATCGCCCTCACGTGCGCGGGCGTGGTGCCGCAGCAGCCGCCAACGATGTTGACGAAACCGCTGCGTGCGAAATCCGCGAGCAACTGTGCCGTGGTGGCGGGCGTTTCGTCGTAGCCGGTTTCCGCCAAAGGGTTGGGCAGGCCGGCATTGGGATAGCAGCTGACAAAGGTGTTCGCCAGGCGCGCCAGCTCTTCGATATAGGGTCGCATCAAGGCCGCGCCCAAGGCGCAATTGATTCCCACGGCCAGGGGCCGGGCATGCCGCACCGAATTCCAAAACGCCTCGACGGTCTGCCCGGACAGCGTGCGGCCGGACGCGTCGGTGATGGTGCCGGAGATGATCAGCGGCAGTCGGCGCCCACTGCTCGCGAAGTAATCTTCGATGCCGAACAGCGCCGCCTTGGCGTTGAGAGTGTCGAAAATGGTCTCCACCATCAGAAGGTCCGCCCCGCCCTCCGTCAAGCCCTGCGCCGCTTCGCGGTAGGCGAAAAAGAGCTCGGCAAAGCTGACGTTGCGTCTGCCCGGATCGTTCACGTCCGGCGAAATGCTCGCCGTGCGGTTGGTGGGCCCCAGAGCGCCGGCGACAAAACGCGGCCGCTGTGGCGTGCGCAGATTCCACGCATCGACGCATTCGCGCGCCAGGTGTGCCGCGGCGTAGTTGATCTCGCGGGCGCGCTCGGCCATGCCATAGTCGGCCAGGGCGATGCGCGTGGCGCCGAAGGTGTTGGTCTCGATAATGTCGGCGCCGGCTTCAAGATAGGCGTGGTGAATCTCGCGCACCAGCTCCGGACGGGTGAGCGACAACAAATCGTTATTGCCTTTCAAGGCATGGTCGTGGTGCGCGCACAACTGCCCGCGAAAACCCTCCTCGTCCAAGCGATAGCCCTGGATCATGGTACCCATCGCGCCATCCAGAAAGAGGATGCGTTCGCGCAAGAGGGCGGAGAGGCGGGGAGCGGTGGAATTCATGGTCGGTCCGGGAGCTGGACCGGGAATTCTAACATTCGCGGTCTGGTGCGGCCGCTGCCTTCAGCCAGAAAGACCGGCAACTCCAAGGCACGCCGGGTGCCATTGCGGTGCTGCACACTCAGACCCGCGCTTTGGACTATCACCCCCATGTGCATCAGGGGAAGCCGGCGGCGGCGGTCGACGCGAAGCATCAGCGCTGGCGCACGAAATTAAGCAAGAAGAGCTATCTCTTCAACCACAAAGCGCTCGCCAAGGTGTTTCGGGCCAAGCTACTGGCCGCCCTCGCGGCGGCCGGACTGCACTTGCCCGCCCGCTACCCTAAAGCGTGGGTGGTGGACTGCAAGGCGGTGGGCAGCGGCCAGAAGGCGCTCATTTACCTCGGGCGCTATCTCTATCGCGGGGTCATCCGGGAAGAAGACAGCCTCGCTTGTCGCGAGGGGCAGGTGAGTTTTAGGTATCGCAAGGGTAAGAGTGGGCGGGTGCAAGTGCGCACCCTGCCGGGGCCGCAGTTTCTGTGGCTCGTGCTCCAGCATGTGCTGCCCAAAGGCTTTCGGCGGGCGCGCAATTTCGGGTTT
>JACPUX010000039.1 GCA_016192065.1 Betaproteobacteria bacterium | reverse complement strand
GGGTCACCTGCGAGCCATGCTCAATGGGACCTACGAGCGCTTTGTGTCGCGCTACGGTTGCCTGTCCACGCGCGCCAATGCGCTGGCGTTCCGGCGCGACCCGGACTATCCGCTGTTGCTGTCGCTGGAGCATTACGACGAGGAGTCGGACACGGCCCGTAAGGCTGCGCTGTTCACCCGGCGTACGCTGACCCGGGTCGTCGAACCGATTAGCGCGGGCGAGCCGGCCGAAGCGCTGGCTGCGTCCGTCCAATGGCGTGGCCGGGTCGATCCGGCTTACATGGCCGAACTACTTGGGGCACCCGAAGCGGCGGTGCTGGAGGCACTGGCCGAAGCGGGACAGGTTTTCCTCGACCCGGCAGAACGGGCATGGAAGACCGCCGACGACTACCTGTCAGGCAACGTGAAAGCGAAGCTCAAGCAGGCGGTGCTGTCCGGGAGTAGCTATCAGCGCAACATCGACGCGCTGGAACAGGTGCAACCCGAAGACCTGCCACCGGCGGCCATCGAGCCGCGCCTGGGGGCGGTGTGGATTCCGGCCCTCGATGTCGAGGCGTTCATCCAGCAGGTCCTGGAACTCAAGGACTGCCAGGTGGGCTATTCGGCCGAAGCCGGCGCCTGGTCGGTGAAGTACGGCGAGTGGGAAGCGCGGCAGAACGTGAAGGTGACCCAGGAATTCGGCACCTCGCGCATGAACGCGATCGAACTCGTGCAGTGCGCGCTCAATGTGCAGGTGCCGACCGTGCGCGACCGCGACCCCCTGACCGACAAGTATTTCGTCAATCCCGACGAGACGCTGGCGGCGCGGGAGAAGTTGGGCCTGATCAAGGAGCGGTTCGCCGGCTGGGCCTTCGAAGATACCGAACGTCGCGAGAAGCTGTGCAGGATCTACAACGACCTGTTCAACGCTACGCGGCCGAGGCGCTTCGATGGTTCCCACCTGAAGCTGCCGGGATTCTCCCGCTGCTTCGTGCTGCATCCGCACCAGTTGGATTCGGTGTGGCGCATCGTGCAGTCCGGCAACACGGGGCTGTTCCACGTAGTCGGTGCCGGCAAGACGGCAGTGTGCGTCATCGCCAGCATGGAATTACGCCGGCTGGGTTTCGCGAGCAAGCCTTGCCATGTGGTCCCCAACCACATGCTGGCGCAGTACACGGCGGAATTCGTCCGACTCTACCCGAACGCGTCGGTGCTGATGGCGAGCAAGGAGGACCTGGAAGGCGACCGCCGGCGCG
>JACPUX010000036.1 GCA_016192065.1 Betaproteobacteria bacterium | reverse complement strand
CCCGCTCACCAGCTGGTCAATGACCTCTTTGGGGATACGTGGCAGCTCCACCGCCGCCTTCTTCTTGCTCGTCTTGCTTGGCATACATGCTCCTTTCAGGCTTCATGATATGCCTCGCACACAAAATTCCGGACAGGCTCATTCTGAGCGTTTCGTCGCTCTCCGCCCCTCGGTCGACTCGATTGAGACGCAACTTCAACTCGTCTTCCAACCCTGAATAGGCCCTTTCCTTCAGGAGTTTCCCCAGCCGATTGCCAAGCTCGGTGTTGGTCGTGATGTTCGGGCAATGCTCCGCGGACTGGGCCGGCAATGTGCATCCACATGCCAAGACCGCAAGAATTGCCAATTGCCGAAAGCGGAGTGTCACGTTCTTAAGTTTCTCTGAGTCCAACAGCCTGTTGCGATGTTGTCATTTTCGTATGTTTCTGGCAATACGGTTGGTCGCGAGCTCTGACAATTCATGCCGTGCGTGGTTGGCCAGCGCGTGCGCTCGGTCCGGAACCCGTAGGAGCAAGCCAACCACCGCAGTGGGCTGGTGAACCGCACTCAGGACCATCCGTCGGGAGGTGGACGGGGAGACTCGCCGGTGATCGCCGTTCGGAAGGTGGGCACAAATCTCGCCGTAGCAGGCGAAAACTTTCATCTGCCCAGGAATAGCTCGGACCTCCACCGACACCGACACCGAGGTCCAACGACGGGCGGTGCCACGGTATTGGTTCTGAACGGGGAGGCGCACTGCGAAGCGCCGGTGGAACGCAGGATGGGGCGTTCGTTTATCCCCCCGCTTTTGCGGTAAACTACGCGTTTTTCAAAGCGCCGGCCAACATGTTGACTGGAAGTATCGTCGCCATCGCGACGCCCATGCACCCGGATGGGAGCCTGGACCTCGCGGGTTTCCGCAGGCTGATCGATTATCACGTCGCCGAGGGTACCGCGGGCATCGTGGTCGTGGGCACCACGGGCGAATCACCGACGGTTTCGGTGGCTGATCACCAGCTCCTGATCCGGACCGCCGTGGAGCATGCCGGCGCGCGCGTGCCGGTCATCGCTGGCACGGGTGCGAATTCGACCGCTGAGGCCGTTGAATTGAGCGCGTATGCCAAGGAGATCGGGGCGCGCTATTGTCTGTCGGTGGTTCCTTACTACAATAAGCCCACCCAGGAGGGCCTGTACCAGCATTTCCGCCGCGTTGCGGAAAACGTCGATCTACCTTTGATTCTCTATAACGTGCCCGGGCGCACGGTGGCTGATTTGTCCAACGACACGGTGCTGCGCCTGGCGCAGGTGCCAGGCATCGTCGGCATCAAAGATGCCACCGGCGATATCGGCCGAGGCAGCGACTTGCTGCGGCGCCTGCCAGCGGATTTCGCCGTTTATAGCGGCGACGACGCCACCGCGCTGGCGCTGCTCTGCATGGGTGCGCATGGCGTCATATCGGTCACCGCCAACGTGGCGCCCAAGCTGATGCAGGCGATGTGCGTCGCGGCGCTTTCGGGCGAGATCGAGCGCGCCCGGAACATCAATCGTCGACTACTGTCCTTGCATCTCAAGCTCTTCGTCGAGGCCAACCCCATTCCCGTGAAATGGGCGCTGACCGAGATGGGGCTGATTCCCAGCGGCATTCGCCTGCCGCTGACGCCGCTGTCCGCGGCGCATCACGAGACGGTTCGCGCGGCCTTGCGCGAAGCCGGCGTCCTAGCCTGATTACCGCATTCTTGGAGGGGGCATGAGCCTTGCCACAACCGCGCGCGTGTTGCCGCTGACGTTCGCCCTGCTGGCCCTGGCCGGTTGCCAGGGCTTCAGCATGGAAAACGTGCTGTCGAGCAAAATCGATTACCGCAGCGCGACGCGCTCGGCGGCACTGGAAGTGCCGCCCGATCTAAACACCCCGGTCTATGACGACCGGTATTTGCCTAAGGATGGGGCGCCTGGTTCGGCGACCTTTTCCGGCTATGAGCGCGGTCGCGGCGGGGCCGCCAAGGCGGCACAGAGTACGCTGCTGCCGGCGGTTGAGAAAGTGAGCATGGAGCGCGCCGGCACCCAACGCTGGCTGGTGGTGCAGATGCCGCCCGAAAAAGTCTGGAGCGCGGCGCACGACTTCTGGAGCAACCTGGGTTTTGCCATCTCCATTGAGCGCCCGGAGCTGGGCATCATGGAAACCGACTGGGCCGAAAACCGCGCCATGATTCCCGATGACTTGCTGCGCCGCTCGGTTGGCAAGGTGCTGGATTTTCTCTGGTCCACCAGCGAGCGCGACAAGTTCCGCACTCGCCTGGAACCCGGTGCGGCGCCAGGCACCACCGAGATCTACATCAGCCATCGTGGCATGCGCGAGGTGCCGAAATCCTCCGGCCCGACCGGAGCCGAGGGCTGGGTTTGGGCGGCGCGTCCGTCCGACCCGGAACTCGAAACCGAGATGCTGCGGCGCCTGATGGTGCGCATCGGCCTGCCGGAGCAACAGGCGCAGACCCAGGTCGCGGTGGCCAAGTCACCCCTAGTCGAGCAGGCGCGGCTCAGCAAGTCCGCCAATGGCTCGCCGACCCTGAGTATTGAGGACAGTTTCGACCGCGCCTGGCGACGCGTCGGCCTGGCGCTGGACCGCATCGGCTTCACCGTGGTCGATCGTGATCGCTCCAAGGGCATCTATTACGTGCGCTATGTCGATCCCGATTCCAAGGAGAACAAGAAGGAAGAGGGCTTCCTGTCGAAGCTCATGTTCTGGAAAGGGGAAGACCCCAAGGACAAGGAAGAGCAATACCGCATCGCCGTGGTCGAGTCCGCCGGACGCAGCGTCCTGACCATTATGGACCGCAACGGCGCGCCCGACACCACACCCACCGGCGAGCGCATTTTCGCGCTGCTGCACGGCCAGTTGAAGTAGGGGACGGCGGGTTCGGCGCGCCGGCAAGCCATGCGCTTCGCCAGCCTGGGCAGCGGCAGTGAAGGCAATGGCCTGCTGGTCGAAAGCGGCCGGACGAGGGTCTTGATCGACTGCGGTTTCACGCTTGCCGAGAGCACGCGGCGCCTGGCCAGGCTCGGTGTGGCGCCGGAAAGCCTGGCCGCCATCGTCGTCACTCACGAACACGCCGATCATGTCAGCGGGGTGGCGCGATTTTCCGCGCGGCACAGGCTGCCGGTCTGGGCCAGCTTCGGGACCTTGGCGGCGATGAACGGACGCTTCGATGGCGTGTTCGCCCAGCACGGCTTCAACTGCGGTGAGCGCTTCCAGGTCGGGGAGCTATGCTTTGAGCCTTTTCCGGTGCCGCACGACGCGCGCGAGCCGGCGCAGTTCGTGGTCGGTGACGGCGACCGGCGCCTCGGCCAGGTCACCGATTTGGGCGAGGTCACGGCGCACATCGTCGCCAGCCTCGGGGGCTGCGACGCGCTGGTGCTGGAATGCAACCACGACCCGGACATGCTGGCGCGCAGTGACTATCCCTATCCCCTGAAGCAGCGCATCGCTGGGCGCTTCGGGCATCTCAAGAACGCCGCCGCCGCCGACCTGCTGGCGCGTGTTGAGCGTGGCCGGCTCAAGCACGTCATCGCGGCGCACTTGAGTCAACAGAACAACACCGCCGAGCTTGCCCGCGCGGCGCTCGCCGGAGCCTTGGATTGCGCCCCAGAATGGGTGGGCGTGGCGAACGCGGAAGATGGTTTAGACTGGCGTCAAATCTGAACGAGGAGCATCACATGGAAAAGCGACAGGAACTCTACCGCGGCAAAGCCAAGACGGTTTACACCACCGATGACCCCGCGTACCTGGTCATGCACTACCGCGACGACACCAGCGCGTTCGACGGCGCAAAGATCGCCCAGCTCGCCATGAAGGGCGAAACCAACAACCGCTTCAACGCTTTCATCATGGAACAGTTGGCGGCGGCCGGTGTCGGCACCCACTTCGTGAAGCTCCTGAACGAGCGCGAATCGCTGGTCAAGAACCTGAAGATGATCCCGATCGAATGCGTCGTGCGCAACGTGGTTGCCGGTTCCATGGCCAAGCGCCTGGGCCTGTCCGAGGGGATGCCGTTGGTCAACCCGGTATTCGAGTTCTTCTACAAGAGCGACGCCCTGCATGACCCGATGGTGAACGACTATCACATCCTCGCCCTGGGCTGGGCCAGTGCCGCCGACATCGAAGCGATGAAGACGCTGACTTTCAAGGTTAACGGCGTCTTGAAGCCACTGTTCGCGCAGGCCGGCCTCACCTTGGTGGACTACAAATTGGAGTTCGGCCGCGAGGCGGCCAAGCCGCAGGCGCCGCTGCTGTTGGGGGACGAATTCACCCCCGACGGCTGCCGCCTCTGGGATAGCTCCAGCCAGGAGAAAATGGACAAGGATCGCTTTCGTCGCGATTTGGGCAACGTCATCGAAGCCTACCGCGAAGTCGGGCGGCGCATTGGCGTACCACTCTGAGACACCGTTTGCAATGCCAAGCGGAGTTATCGGATCGCGGGCGCCAAGGCCGCGCTGGTCAAATTCGTCATAGTGGTGAGCGCCAGGGACCGGTTCCGGACTGAAATCGGCGGGGCGCACGAAAGAAAAAAAAGCCGGCCCGAAGGCCGGCTTTTTTTGTGCTCTGGCGCGAATTACTTCTTCGGCGCTTCGGCGGGCTTGGCATCGCTGGCCGCGGCAGGCGCCGGGGCGGCAGCGGCAGCCGGAGCGGCGGTGGGGGCAGCAGCGGGTGCGGCCGGGGTGGCGGCCGGGGCCGGCGCGGCAGCTTTGGGGGCCGGGGCGGGCGCGGGCTTGTCACCGCAGGCGGCGAGGGTCACACCCAGCAGAGCGGCGAGAATGAGCGAGTATTTCATTGTTGGTCCTTACACTAGTGTCGAGAGGAATGGTTGATGTTCACGCGCTGCTGCCGCCAAGGTCGCGACCTGCTCCCCTGGCCTGGTTGGGCGAGGTAGGCGGACACGCGCATCAAGGCAAGCGGACACGCGCATAAACGCGCAAGATTTTAGCAGATTTATTTCGTTATGGCACGCTGCAATGCAGCGTGGGCGGCGAGTTCAGGCGTGCCCCTTGGCGTCCCGCCAGTTTTCGCAACCCTGGTGGCAGGTCTCGCGCCGCTGCCGCGAATTCGGCGCTCCTCCTGGTGGCGCGCGAAGGTGCTGGCCAATGAGGGACGCTTCGGACGGGAACTGGTCGGCGCCGACCGTGCGTGGATGGGTGGTTCCGGCCGAGGCCGAAATTCCGGCAAGGCGACGATCTGGACACTGGCCTTCGCCCGTGTGATGGATTTGCGCAGCGCTTCCCTAGAGCCCAAGAATCGTCGGCGACGCGGCCGGAACGGATATTTCCTTGATCTCCCGCAGCCGGCGCGCCAACTCAGCGGCGTAGGCCGGCTGCTGCACGCCCAACTCGCCGCGCGGCTGCGCGAAGTGAAAGCGGTGCCAGTAATGGCGGTTATCGACGATGGCGAACGGGTCGTACACAGCTTGTGCGTCCTCGCCGACTTCGAGAATCCGGCAGGCGTGTCCGTGCGTGCGCAGTAGGGCGAGCAGACGCGGTAGATGCAAGTTGATCCGGCTGGCGTCGCGCAGAAAGATCTCCAGGCGCGCGTTGCGCGAACGCTGGAAGTAATCGCTCAACACCGCGATGCGCCGTGGCGAGTTCCACCCGGTATCGAGCAAATCGAAATCGAATACGCCGATCGTGAGCTGTGCCCAGCCGAGCAGCAGGTCGAGCGCCTCGGCGTGCGCAAGCCGGCCTTCGAGAGGCAGGCACTGCGCGCTTTCAGGGTCGACTCGAAGCATGGATCGGCGGGAAACGGGTACAATACTTTTCGCAGCCAGTTTCGCCGTCTTCGACCCGCTTGGCAACCCCGCCAGCCCGCCCAGGATGCCGTGGGCGACACCCGCGAGCGCCAGAGCGGTTGCTGTTTTTTACCTTCCCCTCCCAGGAGCTCGCTATGCAAATCGCCGCCAATACCGTCGTCACGCTGACCTTTGAACTCTATCGCGCCGACGGCGAGTTGATCGAGCGTTCCGAGGAGCCGGTCAGCTATCTTCACGGCGGCTATGACGGTATTTTCCCCAAGGTTGAACAGGAGCTGACCGCGAAGAATGTCGGGGACCAGTGCTCGGTCGGTCTGGAGCCTGAAGACGCTTTTGGCGACTACGACTCGGAACTGGTGCGGGTCGAGGCGGTGGAGCGTTTTCCCAGCGAAGTGACCGTGGGTATGCAGTTCGAAGCGGCTGTCGGCAAGGACCCGACCGACACCGTCGTGTTCACCGTCACCGACATCGCCGAAGGCAAGGTGGTGGTGGATGGCAATCATCCCCTGGCCGGTGAGCGCCTGCGCTTCGACTGCACGGTCACCGAAGTGCGCTCCGCCACCGCTGAAGAGATCAGCCACGGGCACGTCCACGGGGCGCACGGACATCACTAGTGTCTAGAAACTAGTGTCTAGAAACTAGTTTTCTGCAACTAGTCTCTTGCAACTAGCGCCGCCCACTCCCGCAACAGCTCATGCGCTGCGCGCGGCGAAAGCGAGTCAGGGTCGAGCACGCGCAGTTCTTCGATGATGCCCTGGCCCGGCTCAGGCACCTCACCAACCGGTGCGGAATCGAACAAATCCGGTTGGCGTTCGTCGCGCACAGCGTTTTGTTCAAGTTCACCGAGATAGGCGCGGGCGCGCCGCACGGTGTCCGCGGGCAAGCCGGCCAGGCGCGCCACCTGCAAGCCATAGCTCTGGCTGGCCGGGCCCTCTTCCAGGGCGTGCAGAAACACCACCTGCTCGCCGTGTTCCACGGCGTCGAAGTGGACGTTGGCGCATCCCGCCAGCTCTGCCGCCAGACGGGTCAATTCGAAGTAGTGGGTGGCGAAGAGGGTGAGGCTGCGCGTCTTCTGCGCCAAGTGGCGGGCGATCGCCCAGGCCAGCGCCAGGCCGTCGAAGGTGGACGTGCCGCGCCCGATTTCGTCGACCAGTACCAGGCTCTGCTCGGTGGCCTGATGCAGGATGTAGGCCGCCTCGGTCATTTCCACCATGAAGGTCGAACGCCCTCCGGCCAGGTCGTCGGCGGCGCCGATGCGCGTGAAGATTTGATCGATCGGCCCCAGCACGGCGCGCCCTGCCGGCACGAAGGAACCGCAATAGGCCAGGAGCGTGATCACCGCCGTCTGGCGCATGTACGTGGATTTGCCGCCCATGTTGGGGCCGGTGATCAAGAGCAGGCGGCGGTTCGCTGAAAGCTCCAGATCATTGGGAATGAAGTGCTCCACCTGAGCCTCGACCACTGGATGTCGCGCGGCTTCGATGGTGATGCCGGGCGCTGCCACCAGTTCGGGGCAGACGAGCTTGAGGCTGGCGGCGCGTTCCGCAAAACTGGCCAACACGTCCAGCGTGGCCAGCGCCCGCGCCAGGCGCTGCCACTCGCTCACCGCGGGCAGCAGGTCGTTCAGCAGTTGCTCGAAGAGCTGGCGCTCGCGCGCCAGCGCACGCTCCTGCGCGGACAGCGCGCGGTCCTCGAACTCCTTGAGCTCGGGGGTGATGTAACGCTCGGCGTTCTTCAGTGTCTGGCGCCGGCGATAATCCTGCGGCACCTTTTCCGCCTGCGCGTTGGTGACCTCGATATAGAACCCATGCACCCGGTTGAACTCGACCTTGAGGTTGGCGATGCCGGTGCGCGCCCGTTCGCGCGCCTCCAAGCCGACCAGGAAGTCGCCGCAGTGGGCGTCGAGATCGCGCAGTTGGTCGAGTTCGGCGTCGAAGCCGGCGGCGATCACTCCGCCCTCGCGTAGCATGGTGGCCGGCTCCGGGGCGATGGCGGCGGCAAGTCGCTCCCGCCAGCAGGCTTCGGTGGCGAGCTCCGCCGCCAGTTGACCGAGCAGCGGTGCGGCCGCGGCATGCAGTGCCTCGCGCAAAACCGGCGTCCGCGCGAGGCTGTCGCGCAGCGCCGCCAGCTCGCGCGGGCGCACCGTGCGCAAGGCCACGCGCGCGGCGATGCGTTCGAGGTCGGCGAACTCGCGCAATTGCCGATGGAGTTCCGTCGCACCAGGTTCGCCGACGCGGTCGCGTTCCAGCAATTCCGCCACCGCTTCATGCCGAGAGCGGGCCAATTTCTGGTCACGCGTGGGATTTTGCAGCCAGGTGCGCAGCAGGCGGCTGCCGGCGGCGGTGGCGCAGGTGTCGAAGAGCGACAGCAGGGTGGGCGCCGGCTCGCCGCGCAGGGTCGCGACAATTTCGAGGTTGCGCCGCGTGGCCGCGTCGAGCAGCACATTCGCCTCGCCGCGCTCGACGCAAAGCGTCTGCACATGGGCCAGGGCGCCTTCGTGGGTGCCGCTGGCATAGCTGAGCAAGGCCGCCGCGGCGGCCAGCGCGGGGCCTAGGCCGGTCGCGCCGAAAGCGGCGAGATCCTGAGTGCCCATTTGGCGGCAAAGCGCGCGTTGCCCGGCCTGGGCCTCGAATTGCCAGGCCGGCAGGCGCCGTAATGGCACGGTGGTGTCGAGCGGCAGTTCTGCGGCGTGGTCGGGCAGGAGCAATTCGCTGGGTGCCAGCCGTGCGAGCTCGCCGGCCAGGCGCGCCAGCGGCACTTCGCCCAGGTCGATGCGCCCGGCCGCCAGATTGAGAGCCGCCCAGCCGCAGCGCTGCCGGTCCGGCGCGAGGGCGAGCAAGAGGTTTTCGCGACGCGCTTCCAGGAGGTTGGCGTCGGTCACGGTGCCCGGGGTGATTACGCGGGTCACCCTGCGTTCGACTGGCCCCTTGGCCAGGGCAGGGTCACCGATTTGCTCGACGATGACCGCGGTCTCGCCGAGTTTGACCAGCCGCGCCAGGTATTGCTCCAGGGCGTGAAAGGGCACGCCCGCCATGGGTATCGGTTGGCCCGCCGACTGTCCGCGGCTGGTAAGCGTGATGTCCAAGAGCCGCGCAGCCTTGGCGGCGTCTTCGAAGAATAGTTCGTAGAAATCGCCCATGCGATAGAACAGGAGCTGATCCGGATGTTGCGCCTTGAGCTGCAAGTACTGCTGCATCATCGGTGTGTGCTGGGAGCCTGGGGCGGCGGCGGGGCTGTGTTTGGGCAAGGCTTGGCGTCTTCCGATGCGTTGATGAGTGGCCCGGAGCGTGCTACGCGCGCTTGGTCGGCGCAGGCTTGGCCGCGAACCACTCGGCCAGGGCTTCGTCCTCCAGCGCATAGGCGCCGCGCGCCGAACGCCAGATCAGGTTGCGCTCGCGCAGTCCTTCCAGCGCGGCTTGCACGGTGTGGGCCGCCAGTTCCGGCTGTCCCAGGAGGGCGCGGTACTCCTTGAGCGAGTCTTCGGTGAAGGGCGAGAAATCCTTGCCCTTGCGAACCATCACCTCCAGGACGGCGCGCTGCAGTTCGCTGAGGCCGGAGATCTCGCTTTCCATGCTCTCCCAAACGCGGTTGCGCAGGCTGCTGGCGCCGTCTTTGAGCAACTTGCCCAAACGCCGCGCTTGGCCGCGCTCCAGGGCGATTTCACTGATCAGCGCCTTGAGCATTTCTGGCCGGTGGCCCACCCAGACAAAAGCCTCGAACATGTCGTCCTGATCGAACTGGTTGTCGGGTGCGAGGTGGGCGTTGACCCAGGCGGTGTAGGCATCGGTGAAGTCGCGCTTGAGCAGCGGAAAGGAAGTTACCTGCGAACCGAAGAAGGGTTGGTCCTTCTTGACCACCAGATGCGCCAGCTTGTCGCGATGCGAACCGGTGAACACCAACAGCAGCCGGGCCGCGCGGCCGCCGGAATTGATGCGGTCCCGCGCCGCCTTGAGTGCGAACATGGCGTTGATACCGGGCTCGCTGGTCAAGGCGTGCTGCGCTTCATCAACGATCAGCAGGATAGGATGCCGGAGTTTGTCCGCCAAATCGCTCAAGGCATCGGCCAGCGTGATGCCTCCGCGCTCGGCCACTTTCGCCGGATCGAAGCTCAGCGTACCCATAAGATTCACTTTGTCGAGGCCCGCCGACCGCGCCATGCGCGTCACCAGCCCCTGCTGCTCGGCGATGGCCTGCTTGACCGCGGCGGCGAGCAACTGTGCCGGGTCGCGTGAACGGTCCGACCAGAGGTCCACATAGATGCATCGCCAATGCCTCCGGCGCGCCTCGGGCAACAGATCCTCGCGCAAGAAGGTGCTTTTGCCGGTGCGGCGCGGCGCCGCCAGGAACAGTCCGGAAGAGCTGTCCATGAGGCCACGACCTTCGAGGCTGTGGCACAAATCGCTGGCCAGGGCAGGTCGATGAAAAGCGAAGCGATTCTGGTCTTGCGCGCCAGCCGCCATGGGAGTGCCGTCGTTGCGAGATTAGGGTGAATTATACGATGCGGATAAATTATAGCAATCGCAATAAATAGCCCTAATTCGGATGGCGCCGATGGGGCGGGGCGACACCGGCGGTAGGTCACCGTTCCCGGCCAACCGGCGGGCCGGACCCTGGCGACCCGGCCAACCGGCGCGTCCCGGCCGAAAACGCCCGGGTGCGCCGCGATTCAATTTTCGGCAGGAGGAATGAAGGGCGCAAGCGCCTGCAACATCTGCGCGAAGACCTTGGGCGTGGCGGCGACGACCTGACCGCTGTCCAGGTAAGTGTCGTTGCCCTGCAGGTCACCGATCAGGCCCCCGGCTTCCTGCACCAGCAGGCTGCCCGCGGCAATATCCCAGGGCGAAAGTCCCAGTTCCCAGAAGCCGTCGTAATAACCGGCGGCGACATAGGCCAGGTCCAAGGCAGCGGCGCCGGGACGACGCAGGCCGGCAGTGCGCTCGACCATGGCTTTCATCATCGCCAGATAGGCATCGAGGTGGCGCCCCTCGCGAAAGGGAAAGCCGGTGCCGATCAGGCAGTCCTTGAGTTCGATGCGGCGCGAGACGCGCAGCCGGCGATCATTGAGAAATGCGCCTCGGCCGCGGGTAGCGGTGAACAGGTCATTGTGCACCGGATCGTAGATCACCGCCTGCGTGATCTTGCCGCGATGCTTCAGGGCGATCGACACGCAGTATTGCGGAAAGCCGTGCAGGAAATTGGTGGTACCGTCGAGCGGGTCGATGATCCAGAGGAATTCGGGGTCGCTCTCGCGGTCCTTGCCGCTCCCCTCTTCTGCTAGAATCCCGTGCGTTGGATAGGCCTCCAGCAGGGTCTCGACGATCACCCGCTCGGCCGCGTGATCGACCTCGCTGGCGAAATCGTTATGGCCCTTGCGGGTGACGGTCAAGCGATCGAGATCGCGGGCGCCGCGCTGAATGACGCTGCCGGCGTGGCGCGCGGCCTTGACCGCGGTACTGAGCATAGGATGCATGACTTCCTTCCCGGCGGCGAACCCGGTTCGCCGCGCACAAGCCTAAACCCGCGATTTTAACGTGTCCGCCTCTCTCGCGCTTGACCGCCTGCGCATCGTGCTCTGCGAAACCAGCCATCCCGGCAATATCGGAGCGGCCGCGCGCGCCATGAAAACCATGGGTCTGCGGCACCTGCTGCTGGTCTCACCCAAGGTCTTTCCGGCTCCGGAAGCGACCGCCCTGGCCACCGGTGCGGCCGATCTCCTGAGCGAGGCGCAAGTCTGCGCCACCCTTGAGGAGGCTCTGGCGGGCACGGTGCTCGCGGTGGCGATGACAGCGCGGGAGCGCGAACTGAGCGCTGTGGCCAGCAACCTCGCCGAAGCGGCGCGCGAGGCGGTGGCCTGGACGGTGCGCGGCCAAGTCGCGCTGGTCTTCGGCACGGAAATGTCCGGACTCTCCAACGAACAGGTCTTGCGTTGTCAGCGCTTGGCACACATCCCCACCGATCCGCAGTTCTCGTCCTTGAATCTGGCCGCCGCGGTGCAGGTGGCCTGCTACGAGCTGCGGCGCATGGCTCTGGGCGAGGTGCCGCCCGCGCCGCGCGGCTTTGCTCCCGCCAGCAGCGAAGAAATCGAGGCCTTGCACAGCCATGCCCAGAAGGCCTTGATCGACCTGGGGTTCCTCAACCCGGCAAGACCGCGGCGGCTGATGCCGCGCCTGCGGCGTATGTTTGCTCGGGCTCGTTTGGAGCAAGAGGAGGTGAACATCCTGCGCGGCATTCTCGCCGCCATCGATGTACTGGTGCGCCGGGCGGGAGCGGGGCAGCCGAGGAACTAGGGACCGCTAATTGGTTCGCGACACCGGGCCTTCGCCGGAATGAGCAATCTTGGAACTTTCAGCGCCTCCTTGGGGACTAGGAGGCCAGGGGCGGGAGTTTTGCCCGCAGGGTGCAGTGGAAGGTGCTGCCGGAGCCGAGCTTGGACTCCGCCCAGATTGATCCACCGAGGATTTCCGCCAGACGCGCGCAAATCGCCAGACCCAGACCAGTGCCGCCGTAACGCCTGGTGATCGACCCGTCGGCCTGCACGAAGGCCGAGAAAATACTCTGCAGGCGGTCTTCGGCGATGCCTATGCCGGTATCGCGCACCCGGCAATGCAGGGTGCAAGCGAATTCATCGCGAGCCTCGACTTCGAGGCTCAGGCTGATCTCACCCTGCTCGGTGAACTTGATCGCGTTGGCCAGCAGATTGGTAAGGATCTGCCGGATGCGCAAGGGATCGCTGATGATGCGCTCGGGCACGCGGGCATCGAGATGGACCTGTACGGCGAGGCCTTTGCGTTCCGCTTGCGGGCGCAGCAAGGCAAGCACTTCGCCGATGTTCTCGCGCAAATCAAAACTGGTCTCCTCGGGATGGAGGCGGCCGGCTTCGATCTTGGAGAAGTCCAGCACGGCATTGAGCAGCCCCAGCAAGGAGTCGGCAGAACTGCGTGCCAGTTGCAAGTAGCGCCGCTGTTCGGCGTCGGTGGCGGTGGCGATGGCCAGCTCGGTCATGCCGATGATGCCGTTGAGCGGAGTGCGAATCTCATGCGACATGGTGGCGAGGAACTGCGCTCGTGCCAGGGCGGCGTGTTCTGCCGCCTCCTTGGCGCGCTGCAGAGCCGCCGCGGCCTCCTCGCGGGCGGTGACGTTGCTGAAAACCACGAGATACTGCTCGCCCATCTGCCGGGCCACGATGTCGAACACCCGGTACACGCCATCCTTGCAGCGCAAATGCGCGCGGGGCATGGCCGCGGCCGCATCGCTGCCGGCCACGGCCAGAGTGGCCTCGCGCCAGCGTCCGCTCACTTCGGCGCGATAGTCCGGATCGGGCGCGGCCAGGGCCCACCACTCGGCCAGGGTGCCGGCGTCATGCTGGGTATAGCCGATGTTGAGAAGATACTGGCGGTTGGCGTATTCCACCCGACCCTTGACGTCGCAGATGGAGATCTCAATGGGCAGACCGTAGAGGTGCTGGCGGAAGCGCGCTTCGCTTTCGCGCAAGCTGGCTTCGGTCTCTTTGGCGCGCGTGATGTCGAGCGCGAAAAGTACCACGCTCTGCGTCTGCTCCTGAGGATCACGTATGGGGTAGAAATTGAGCGCGTAGTAGCGCCCGTCGCGATGATCGTCTAGGGACTGAGGTCGTCCGGTGGCGACGCTGGCTTCAAAGGCCGCCCTTCGATCGACGCTGATTTCCGTCGGGAAGAAGGAAAAGAAATCGCGGTTCTTGATCGACTCCGGGGTTTCACCAACCCTTTGTGCCGCGGTCGTGTTCGCCGCCAGGATCCGGCCGAGCGGATCGAGCAGCACCAGGGTCTCGGCGGTGCCATCGAGGATGCCTTGCAGGAGATTGCGGCTTTCCGCCAAAGCTTGTTCGGCGAGTTTGCGGTCGGTGATGTCGATCCAGTAGCCGTTCCAGACCACCGTGCCGTCCGGCCCCTGGCGCAGCACCGCCGCCGCGTGCAGCCAGCGGATGCCGCCGTCGCTGGCCCGCACCCGGAAGTCACTGCGCCAGGGCGCCAAAGCGCCCGCCGCATGCTTCAAGGAGGCGATATGCGGGTGTCGGTCCACGGGCAAAATGTTCTTCAACAGGAGGCCCGGTTCGGCCAGTATCGCTTCGGGATCCACATGGTCGATTTCGCGCACATGTCCGCCCACGAAGGTGAACCGGCCGCGCGCTTCGCGATCGCTCTTGAATTGGAAGACCACGCAGGGCAGTTCGTTGGTCATCTCGCGTAATTGCAGGTGGGCCTCGCGCAACTCATCTTCAGCCCGGGTACGATCGGTGATGTCCTGGGCAAAGACGGAAACGGCACTGACCTTGCCCAGGGAGTCGAGGATCGGGTAGTAATGGACGGCAAAATTGCGACCCGCGCGCGCTTCCTGGAGCTGCGCGGGCTGGCCGCTGGTGACCACTCCGAAAAAAACCTTGCGCCGCGGTTCTCGAACCTCGGGCGGCAGCATCTCGAAGACGATCGCGCCGATCAGTTCGTCGGCGCGGCGGCCCAGGCGCCTCGCCGCGGTCTCGTTGACCGCGAGAAGGTGCCCGGCGGGATCCATGAGGAACAGCGATTCGCGCGTGCCTTCGAGGATGGCGCGGAAGAGTTCATTACTCCGGCGTAGGGCGTTTTCCGCCTGCCGGCGTTCCGAAACGTCGCGCAGCAAGGTGATGAAGGCGATGCTGCCGGATTTGGCGATGCGGGAAGTGACCAGTTCCACCGGAAAGGTCCTGCCGTCGCGCCGCCGCGCGGTCGCTTCGCAGGGCCGCCCGTGTAGGGTGGGCGGTGCCCCCGAGGAGGGTCCCGGGGTGAGTTGATCGAGGTCGATGACCAGCGCGGCGAGCGATTGGCCGCGCATATCCAAGGCGCGTTGACCGAAGAGCGCCTCTGCCGCCGGGTTGGCAGAGAGGATCATACCCTGGGCGTTGGTGGTGATGATCGCCTCCGCGGCGGCGTCATGAATCGCCCGGTAGCTCTGCGAGGTGCCCAGGGCATCGGCGTCCGGTAACTGGGCATGGAGATCCATGATGGTGGTAATGGCGAACCAGGGCGCCTCAGGCTCGGCCTGCGCGGGCTCGTGATAGCCCCTGGGTGTGCTCGTTCGCCGCAGGCCGATCCAACCCATGACCAGTCCAAGGCCGCCGGCCGCCAGGCCCACGGCGGGCCAGGGGCGCGCGCCACTGCCTCCGCCCAGGGCGTCCAGCCAGGCCGCGACTGCGGCTAGGGCAAGGCAGGCGGGCAGCGCGGCGGTAATCCAGCGCGGCAGGCGGCCCATCTGCCGCTGCAACACCAGGAAAACCAGCACGGCCGCGGCAATCAACAGGGCGCCCAGCATCAGGCCCGGCCACAATGTGCCGCTGGCGGTTTGCGCGTGCGCCCAGGCCGGGCCGAACGCCCAAGCGCCCAGCGCCAGCCGCGAGGGCACGCGCCGGGGGGCGCGGGGAGGGGCAGGCGGGGCGGGCATGGGTCTGGTTACGGCAAGAAAGGGGCGCGGCGCAGGGCGTTCAGCCCAGAGTAAAGAAGAAGGTCGCGCCGGCCCCCGGACTCGCATCCGCCCAAACCCGCCCGCCATGCATGGTGATGATGCGCTTGACCGAGGCGAGTCCCACGCCCGTTCCGGGGAACTCCTCGGGCCGATGTAGCCGCTGGAAGGCGCCAAAAAGCTTGGTTGCGTAAGCCATGTCGAAGCCGGCGCCGTTGTCACGCACGTAGAGATAGTCCCCGTTTTGATCGCCGCCCACGCCCACTTCAATGATCGCGGGGGACTTTCCGGCGGTGAACTTGAGGGCGTTGCCCAAGAGATTCTCCAGGACGATGCGCAGCAACTGCTGGTCGGCATTGCCTTCCAGACCGTCGCTGATGCGCCAGTCCACCACGCGCGCGGGATACTGCGCTTGCAGCGCCTGGGTGATGGTCTTCGCCAGCGCGCTCAAGTCGGTGCGGCGGCGATGCACTTCGGCCCGGCTGACCCGCGCCAGTTCCAGCAACTGATCGATCAAGGTGGCCATGTGCCGCGTATTGGCGCGCACCCGCTGCAAGAAGCGCCGCCCGGTTTCGTCGAGCTGCCCGGCATGCTGCGCCAGCAAGAGCTCGCTGAAGCCGTCGATGCTGCGCAAAGGCGCGCGCAAGTCGTGCGAAACCGAGTAGCTGAAGGATTCGAGTTCGCGGTTCACGGCTTCGAGCTCGGCCGTACGGTCTTTCACCCGTTGTTCGAGGGTGGCGTTGAGACCTTCGACTTCTTGTTCGCGCGCCTTTCTTTCGGTGATGTCCGACACCATGGCGATCACCCCGATGATCCTCCCTTCGGAGTCACGTAGGGGGCCGTGCTGCCCGGCGGCCCAACCGCTGCGGCCGGTTTCGGCATAGTCGAAGTGCATGTCGGGAAGAGTGACGGTTTCCCCGGCGAGCGCTCGCCGGTACGCGGCGGTAACCAGATCCTTGCCGGGAAAGTGCAGGCCCTCGTCGATGTGCCGACCGAGCACCGCTTCAGCGCTTGCTCCGGTCATCTCCTCCATCGCCGGGTTCCAGACGATGTAACGCAGATCCTGGTCGACCACGACGATGCCTTCGCGCGCGCTGCTGACGATCTGGCGATTGAGCCGATTGCTTTCACGCAAGGCCCGGAAGGCGCGACGCGCCTCGGTGACATCCTCGAAGTTGACCACCGCGCCGGTGACCCGGCCCTCGCCATCGATGATCGGCATGGAGTTGAGGTTCAGCCATTTCACCCTTCCTTCAGCGTCGCGTATGCCGGCATCGGCCTGACGCACCGGCCGCCCCTGATCGATGGTGACCGCCAAGCTCAATTCTTCTGGGGGTACCGGCTGGCCTTCGGCATCAATCTGCCGCCAGCGCCTGCCCAGGTCGTGACGAAAATGTTGGCCGACGATGTCCTCGACCGGTGCTTCGAGAATTTCGCAGGCGGCGCCATTGGCGTAGCGGACGCGGCCATCCCCGCCGACCTCCAGGACGCCAACGACCATCGACTCCAGAGTGGTGAGCAGTCGGGTGCGCGCCGCCGCCATCTGCGCTTCGGTGTCTCGCCGAGCGGTGATGTTGCGCGCCACACAGACCACGGTCGGGCTGGTCCCCGGCTTGGTTTGCACCCGCGTGGCGCGCATCTCGAACCAGGTCTCGCCCGCGTTCGCAGCCAGGGAGAACTCCCGCGTGGCGGTTTCGCCATAGTGAGCACAGGAACGAATGGCCGCGATCACGCCCCGGTCCTCGGCCACATGGAGCGCCGCGGTGATCTCCCGCCCGGCGTGCAACTGGGTCTTCGCTCCGTCAGGAGCTTGACCGCTCAGCCACTCCACCAATCGTCCTTCACCGTCGGTGGTGAAGACCAGATCGGGCAAGGCCGTGACCAAAGCGCGCAGGCGCGCCTCGCTCTCCGCCAGTAAGGCTTCGGAGTGGCGGCGCTCGGTGACATCCAGGGAGAAGAGCACGACCGCGTGTACCACTCCGGCTTCGTCGCGCACCGGGTAGTGGTGGGTGGAGTAGATGCGTGCGCCGCGTTCGTCTTCGCCGATCAGGGCGCGGCCGCTTTGCAGCACTTCGGTGACCCAGGCGCGTCGCTGAGCGGCGATATCGGCCGGATAGCGATCGGCGAGCCTGGCGCCCAGTAGCGCTACCGGCGTGCCACCCAGCCGCCGCGCCGCGGTGGTGTTCAGGGCCAGCACCCGCCCCTCGGGATCGACCATGATGAGCGATTCCAAGGTCGCGTCGAGAATCGCCTGCAAGGCTTCCTTGCTCTTGCGCACGGCAAGCTCCGCTTGCTTCAAAGGCGAGACGTCGATCAGTACGCCTTCGACCAAGGCCGGCTCGCCCGCAGCGTCGCGCACCAGAAAATCGCTGAGCAGCACATGCACGGGCGTTCCATCCACCCTTTTGAGAATGACCGGAAAGTTGTCGACCTGATCGTTGCGCAGCAGCGTGGCTTTAAAATTCTCCCGGTCCTGTGGATCGACGAAGAACTCCCGCGAGCTGCGTCCCAGAAGTTCACGCTCGCTCTTGGCGCCGAGCAGCCTGACCAGACCGGGGTTCACCAGGCGCATGGTGCCGTCGTCGAAATCGGTTTGGGCGTAGCCGACATTGATGGTCTGAAAGACATGCCGAAAGCGCTCTTCCGAGCGCTTGAGTTCGAGCTCGACGCGCTTGCGCTGGCTGATGTCCACCACGACGCCCAGAATGCGTGCCGGGCGGCCCGCGCCATCATGGTAAAGCCGTCCACGAAACTGCACCCAGCGTTTGCCCCCGCCGGTGAGTACCTGCAATTCGCCCTCCATCTCGGGGTGTTCGTCAGGGCTGTGCAATACGCCTTCGATGGCGCTCTTCAGCGAACCGTGGTCCTCGGGAGCAACCAGAGGCAACACGCCCTGGCTGAGATCGATACTACCTTGCGGACGTTCGAGCAGATCATAGACTTGGTCCGAGAGGTACACGCGGTCGGCGAGCAGATCCCATTCCCAGATCGCGGTATGGGAGGACTCGAGGGCGAGCTTGAGGCGTTCGTCGGCGCGCAACTGCTCGGTGATATCCTCGGCCACGATCAGGCGCGCCGTCCTGCCTTCAAAGACGATTTCGTCACGGGTCAAACGCACCGTGATCAGCTCGCCGCCTTTTTTTCGGTGGTGCCAAATGCCGGCGCTGCCTCGGCCGCTGCGCTGGGAATCCAGGTACTCCGTGAGCCTGGGAATGTCCTCGGGTGGGCGAATCTGATCGATGGTCAGGGCCAGGAATTCCTCCCGGCTGTATCCGTAGTGGGCGATCGCCGCTTGGTTGACGGTGAGGAAGGCGCGAGTCGCCTGGTCGAACACCCACATCGGCAAGGGATTGTCCTCGAAGATGCGGCGGTAGTTCCCGGCGCCGGCTTCCAGTTCGCGCGCCCAGCGGCGTTGCAGTAGGACCAGGTAGATCCATCCGGCGGTGGCCGCGGCGATCAGCAGCGTCGCCAGGACAGCCCCCAAAAAATAGTGGCCGCGCCGCTTCCGCCAATCGGCGTAAGCGGCTTCTTCGCTCACCCCCACGGTGATGACCAGGGGATAGTCGGCGAGCAGACGGTAGCTGAACAGGCGCGCAACGTGATCGTATCGGCTGTGCGCCAGATAGTGTCCTTGGGGCCGACTTTGCAGCCGTTCAAAGAGCACGCTGCCGGCGATATTCTGCCCGGCAATCGCTTTGGGATCACCGGCGCGGGCGCGGACGATACCGTCCAGGCCGGTCAGCGCCACCACGCCATCGCGCCCCAAGCTGGCACGATCGAAGAGATCGTAGTAGTAGCGCGGATCGAGCGCGGCGGCGACTCTAAGTTCGCGCCCCTGGGGGTCGGCGACGACGCGGGCGAGGACGAAGAGCAGGCGCTCGTCCGACCCGGCCGAGTAGGGTTTGGCAAACACTCTCGCGCGCGGATCAGCCCGGTTCAAACTGTCCAGAAACGCCGCGTCGCCGAGATTCGCCGGACCATCGTGTGCGGTCGACTCGAGCACCGCACCGTCGGGGCCGAGCAGAGCCATATAGGGGATCAGGGCGGCGAGTTCCGCGGTGGGGCGAAGCCGCTCCGCGGCCGCCGCGATGCCGCGCTCGGCGACCAGTTGCAGGAGATCGTCGGCGCGGCGCAGTGAGGCGCTGACCGCAGCGTCATAGGTCTGCGCGAGGTTGGTATTCTGGGTATGGATCGCGCTGGTGGTCAGCTCATGCTCGGTATCGATGCGGGTGAGCACGGCGGCCCAGATAACCGCGACCAGCAGGAATCCGCTCGCGCCGATGGCCAGCGGCGGATAGCGGCTCTCGGCCAGTTGGCGCAGGGAAGCCTGGGGGAGGTCGGAGTTGGCCATGGTCGGTGGTCTTTGCCCGCTATCATATAACGGCGTGTGGCGCCGAAAATGCAGGTTTTTCTGGCGCGACGCGGCCGGCCGCCGAGGCGGTGGGCCGTTCCGCCCGGTCTGGGATCAACCCCCAGCCCCCTCCCCGCGGGAGACGTGAGTTCGGTTCGCGGGCTCTACGCCCTCCGGGATCTGGCCTGCGCACTGGCTTTCGCCGCAATGACGAATCCTGATTTGATCAGTGTCCCCTCAGCCGCCGGCGCGGTCGAGTTTGCGCCACAGCGTGCTGCGGCTGATCCCCAAACGGCGGGCGGCTTCCTTCTGGTTGCCTTCGGTCGCCGCGAGCATGCGGCGGATTTCGGCGACTTCGGCTTCGCGCTTGCTGGCCTTGAGGGTGCCCGGCGCAAGCGTTTCCACTGGCGCGCCGGCGGGCTCAGGCGTGAGCCCGGTGAGTACGCCTTGGGGCAGGAGCGCTGCGGTCGGGAGCTGGGCCATCACCACGGCGATGCGCTCGATCTGGTTCTCCAGTTGACGCACGTTTCCGGGCCAGGTGTGGGCTTCGAAGCGGGGCAGGAATTGGGGCAGAAGCTCCTCCGCCCGAACCACCGCATGATGGCGACGCAAGGCGGCGGCGAGGAAATGCACACTCAGGCCGGCGATGTCCGTGGGCCGGGCGCGCAGCGGCGGCAGTTGCAGTTCCAGGATGTCGAGGCGGTAGTAGAGATCCTGGCGGAAACGTCCCGCGGCGATTTCCTCGGGGAGTCTGCGGTTGGTGGCGGCAATCACCCGCACATCGATGCTGGTCGCTTCGGTGCTGCCCAGGCGCAGCACTTCGCGCTCCTGCAAGACGCGCAGGAGCCGCGCTTGCAGAGCCAAGGGCAACTCGCCGATTTCGTCCAGAAAGATCGTGCCACGATGCGCCGCCTCGAACAGCCCCGGTTTTCCGCCCCGCCGTGAACCGGTGAAGGCGCCTTCCTCGTAGCCGAAGAGCTCGCTCTCCAGGAGGCTTTCGGGAAATGCACCGCAATTGATGGCGACGAAAGGTTCGCGCTTGCGGCCGCTGGCCTGATGAATGCCCTGGGCGAAGAGTTCCTTGCCGGTGCCCGATTCACCGGTGATCAGTACCGTCGCATCGGTGCGGGCATAGTGTTCGGCCAGTTCGCGCGTCGCGCGCATCACCGGCGAATCGCCGAGAATGTCTTCGAGCCTATATTTGGCGGCGCGCTGGCTCTTGGGCGCCTGTTGGCGCAGGTTGCGGTCGGCGCGCTGGATGGCATTGGAATCCTGACAGGTGAGCACCGCCCCGCTGGCTACGCCCTGTTCCACGAGAGGCAGTCGATTAATAACCAAGAGGCGCCGCTGCACCCGCTCGATCTGCCCCAACTCGGCTTCGCCGCTGCGCAAGGCGCGTGCCAGAGATAGCTGTGGTGCGATTTCGGAGAGCTTGCGCCCCAGCGCCCATTGATCGCTCACCTCCAGCAGTAGGGCCATGGCCGGATTGATCGCCTGCACTCGTTCCTCGAGATCCACCGCCACCACCCCTTCATCGAGGTGCTGCAAGATGCTGTTCAGCCACTCGCGGCGCCCCTCTTCAAGGCGTGCCACCCGGGCGATTTCCACGGCGTCGTCGAAGGCCTGACGCACCGAATTGGGCGAGTAGAGGAAGACTCCGGTGAGTCCCGCTTCTTCCGCGAGGCGCGTGATCATGCTGGAGCCGACGATCACCCGAAAGCCGGCGGCGGCCAGTTCGGCCACGCGCTGCGCCGCATCCTGGGGCGTGGTGTAGTAGCACTGCTCGATGTCGATCTTCAAGAGCGCCTTGACCTCTTCGAGCTCCGCGCTAATGGTCTGGTAGCTGAAGATGGCGATGCGGTCACTCTCCTCGCGGGCCTTCGCGAGGGCGTGCAGAATGTCAAAGCCGCTCACTTTGATCAGCACGACCGGGATCGGCAGGTTGCCGCGCAGGAAGGCGCCATTGGCGCCAGCGGCGATTAAGATATCCAGTTCGCCAGCGCGAATCAGTTCGCGCGCGGCTTCCAGCGCCTCACCGAAAATCTTGTTGATGATGCGAATCTCGATCTGGTTGCTGTAGTTGGGCACGATACCCGGCAGCATGCCGGTAAGGCTGAAGCCCATCACGCAAACGCGCGGCTTGCGGGTTTGCTGCGGGTCAAAGGGCAGGGCGGTGGCGATCATGGTGGCAGTGTAGCGAAGGTGTGCCAACACTGCAACGATGTGTTTCAGCAATGCAACACTCAACTTGTTCGAATTTGCCAGCGACCCTTGCACAGTGCCGCGAATTCAAAGGTTTGATCGCGCTATTCGGAAACCCAGGCAGCTTGGCACGGGCATTGCTGTAGCTTCCCTACATACCGACCAGGAGGGTCAAATGAACCAACTCACATCAGCCGGCGCCAAGTTTCGGGCTGCGGTCGCCGCGGAAAAACCCTTGCAGGTGGTCGGCGCAATCAACGCCTATCACGCCATCATGGCGCAGAAGTCGGGCTTTCGCGCCCTCTATCTGTCTGGTGGTGGTGTGGCCGCCGGATCCCTGGGGGTGCCCGACCTCGGCATCAGTACCCTCGATGATGTGTTGACCGACGTGCGGCGCATCACCGATGTCTGCGATCTGCCCTTGCTGGTGGATGTCGACACCGGGTTTGGCGGTGCCTTCAATATTGCCCGTACGGTCAAATCCCTGATCAAGTTCGGCGCTGGCGCCATGCATATCGAAGACCAGGTCCTGGCCAAGCGCTGCGGCCATCGGCCCAACAAAGCCATCGTCAGCAAGGACGAAATGGTCGATCGCGTCAAGGCCGCGGTTGATGCCCGAATCGATCCGGATTTCGTGATCATGGCACGTACCGACGCCTTGGCAGTGGAAGGTTTGCACTCCGCCGTGGACCGCGCCTGTGCCTGCGTAGAAGCGGGTGCCGACATGGTCTTTCCCGAGGCGATGACCGATCTGGCAATGTACCGGCAGTTCGCCGCCGCAGTGGGTGTGCCGGTGCTGGCCAACATCACCGAGTTCGGCGCGACCCCGCTCTACACCACCGAGGAACTGGCCGGGGCCGACGTGAGCCTGGTCCTGTATCCGCTCTCGGCGTTTCGCGCCATGAACAAGGCCGCCCTCAACGTCTATCAGACCCTGCGGCGCGAGGGTACGCAGAAAGGCGTGGTCGATACCATGCAGACGCGCGCCGAGCTCTACGAGTATCTCGGTTATCATGCTTTCGAGAAGAAACTCGATGAACTTTACAGCAAGGACCGCGCATAACCCGGCGCGCGTGATCGACCAGAGGAGAACATCATGAGCAATGACACCCCAGCCACCGTCGGCAAACCTAAGAAATCCGTAGCACTCTCCGGCGTCACCGCCGGGAACACCGCCCTGTGTACGGTCGGCCGGACCGGAAATGATTTGCACTACTGCGGCTACGACATTCTCGACCTCGCCGAGCACTGCGAATTCGAGGAAGTCGCCTATTTGCTGATCTACGGCAAATTGCCCAAGGCGTCGGAACTTGCCGGATACAAGACCAAGCTGCGTGGCCTGCGCGGTCTGCCGGCGGCGGTGCAAGATGCGCTGGAGTGTGTGCCCGCCGCGGCCCACCCCATGGATGTGCTGCGTACCGGGTGCTCGGTGCTCGGCACCACCCTGCCCGAGAAGGATGATCACAACCTTTCCGGCGCGCGCGACATCGCCGACCGGCTCTTGGCCTCCTTCGGATCGATGCTGCTGTACTGGTACCACTTCACCCACAACGGCCGGCGCATCGAAGTCGAAACCGACGACGATTCCATCGGCGGCCACTTCCTGCACCTCTTGCACGGCCGGCGGCCCTCGGCGCTGTGGGAGCGGGCCATGCACACTTCGCTGGTGCTTTACGCCGAGCACGAGTTCAACGCCTCGACCTTCGCCGCTCGGGTGATTACCGGCACGGGCTCCGACTTCCACTCGGCGATCACCGGTGCCATCGGCGCGCTGCGCGGGCCCAAACACGGCGGCGCCAATGAGGTCGCCTATGAAATTCAGAGCCGCTACAACGACCCCAACGAGGCCGAAGAGGACATCAAGCGGCGCATCGCCAACAAAGAAATCGTTATCGGCTTCGGGCATCCGGTCTACACCGTGTCCGACCCGCGCAACAAGGTCATCAAGGAAGTCGCCAGGAAGCTCTCCCAAGAGGCCAAGAGCATGAAGCTCTTCGACATCGCCGAGCGCCTGGAAGGCGTGATGTGGAACGAGAAGAAGATGTTTCCCAATCTCGACTGGTTCAGCGCCGTGAGCTACCACATGATGGGTGTGCCCACTGCGATGTTCACGCCGCTATTCGTGATTTCGCGCACCAGTGGCTGGTCGGCGCACATCATCGAGCAGCGCATCGACGGCAAGATCATTCGGCCCAGCGCCAATTACATCGGCCCCGAAGATCTTGCTTTCGTGCCCATGGCACAACGTCCGTGAGAGGCGCCGCGCGCCATTAACGCATCTCGCATCTTTTGCAACTAGGAAAAAACATGAGTGCACACATCAGCAACGTCCGCCCCAAACCCGACCAAGTCCTGGTGGACATCGTCGATTACGTCAAGAAGTACAAGATCAAGAGCAAGCTCGCCTATGACACCGCGCGCAACTGCCTGATCGACACCTTGGGTTGCGGCCTCGAAGCGCTGGAGTATCCGGCTTGCACCAAACTGATGGGGCCGATCGTGCCCGGCACGGTGGTGCCCAACGGCGCCAAGGTGCCCGGCACTCAGTTCCAGCTCGATCCGGTGCAGGCTGCCTTCAACATCGGCGCCATGATTCGCTGGCTCGATTTCAACGACACTTGGCTGGCGGCCGAATGGGGCCACCCCTCGGACAACCTGGGCGGCATCCTCGCCATGGCCGACTGGCTGTCGCGCAACGCCGTCGCCGCCGGGAAGAAGCCCCTGGTGATGAAAGACGTGTTGACCGGCATGATCAAGGCGCATGAAATCCAGGGTTGCATCGCACTGGAGAACTCCTTCAACAAGGTGGGCCTGGACCATGTGGTGCTGGTGAAAGTGGCCTCGACCGCGGTGGTCGCCGAAATGTTGGGCCTCACGCGCGACGAGATTATCAACGCGGTCTCACTTGCTTGGGTCGATGGGCAAAGCTTGCGCACCTATCGCCATGCGCCCAACACCGGATCGCGGAAAAGCTGGGCGGCGGGGGATGCCACCAGCCGCGCGGTGCGCCTGGCGCTGATCGCCAAGACGGGAGAAATGGGCTACCCCTCGGTGCTCTCCGCCAAAGTCTGGGGCTTCTATGACGTGCTCTTCAAAGGCCAGCCTTTCAAGTTCCAACGGCCCTATGGTTCGTATGTGATGGAAAACGTGCTGTTCAAGATTTCCTTCCCCGCCGAGTTCCACTCGCAAACCGCGGTGGAGGCGGCCATGACCCTGCATCACGAGCTTGCCAAGCAAGGCCGCAGCGTGGAGGACATCAAGAAGATCACCATCCGCACGCACGAAGCCTGCATTCGCATCATCGACAAGAAAGGGCCGCTCAACAACCCCGCCGATCGTGACCACTGCGTGCAATATATGGTCGCGGTGCCGCTCATCTTCGGCCGCCTCACCGCCGCCGATTACGAAGATTCGGTGGCCAATGACGCGCGCATCGACGCCTTGCGGGGCAAGATCGTCTGCGTCGAGGATTCCGCCTTCACCAAGGATTACCACGACCCCGAGAAGCGCTCCATCGCCAATGCCCTGACCGTCGAATTCAAGGACGGCAAGAAACTGAAGGAAGTTGTCGTCGAATACCCCATCGGCCACAAGCGCCGGCGCAAGGACGGCATTCCGCTCCTGGAAGCCAAGTTTAAGGTCAACCTCGCGCGGCGCTTCCCGGTGAAGCAGCAGCAGGCCATCCTGGAGGTGTCGCTGGATCAGGACAAGCTCGAAAGCATGCCCGTGCATGAGTACGTCGATCTTTATGTGATTTGAAATCCGCGCGCGGGGCGAAGCCTGCTCCGCGTTTCATGGCGCGGCGGCGAGCCGCGAAGGTACGAAGGAGGCAATATGGGCGCCAAATATGAAGCTTTTTACCGCGAGTCGATCGAGCATCCGGATGCCTTTTGGGCCCGGGAAGCCAAGCTCATCGATTGGCACAAGCCTTTTTCGCAGGTGCTGGATTACTCCAAGCCGCCATTTGCCAAGTGGTTCGTCGGCGGCGAGACCAACCTGTGCCACAACGCGGTCGATCGGCATCTGGGCGAGCGTGGCGACCAGAAGGCGCTGATCTATATCTCCACCGAGACCGAGCAACAGCAGATCTACACCTACCGCGAGCTGTATCGCGAGGTGAACCGCGTCGCGGCCATGCTGCAAAGCCTGGGGGTGGGCAAGGGCGACCGGGTACTGATCTACATGCCGATGATTCCCGAAGCCATTTTTGCCATGCTCGCCACGGTGCGCATCGGCGCCATCCACTCGGTGGTGTTCGGGGGCTTTGCCGCGGCAAGTCTGGCCACCCGCATCGACGACGCCCAGCCCAAGGTGATGGTCACCGCCGACGCCGGTATGCGTGGCGGCAAGGCGGTACCTTACAAGCACTTGGTCGATGAATCGCTGCGCCTGGCGCAGTACCCGGCCAAGAGCGTGCTCATCGTCAATCGCGGCCTCGATCCGGGCATGCCCTTGACCGCCGGACGGGACATCGATTACGCCAGCTTGCGCGCCAAACACCTGGAGGCGGAGGTGCCCGTCACCTGGGTGGAATCTTCGCATCCGTCCTACATTCTCTACACCTCGGGCACCACCGGCAAACCCAAGGGCGTGCAGCGCGACACCGGCGGCTACGCGGTGGCCCTGGCAGCGTCGATGCGCCATGTCTACGACGCGAAACCAGGCGAGACTTATTTTTCCACGTCTGATATCGGCTGGGTGGTGGGGCACTCCTACATCGTTTACGGGCCGCTGTTAAACGGCATGGCGACCGTGGTCTACGAAGGCCTGCCCATTCGTCCCGATCCGGGCATCTGGTGGAAGATCGTCCAGGATCACAAGGTCAGCGTGGTGTTCTCCGCGCCCACCGCGATCCGCGTGCTGAAAAAACAAGACCCCGCCTGGCTCAAGAAATACGACATCTCCAGCTTGCGGCACCTGTTTCTCGCCGGCGAACCGCTCGACGAGCCGACCGCGCGCTGGGTCGAAGACGCCCTCGGCGTGCCCATCTACGACCACTACTGGCAGACCGAAACCGGCTGGGCCATTCTCACTGGCGTGCCCGGTATCGAGAAAGCAGCGACCAAGCCAGGCAGCCCCTCCTTTGCGGCTTATGGCTACAACGTGAAACTGCTGAAGGAAGTCACCGGCGAGGAGATCACCACGCCCGAAGACAAAGGTGTGGTCGGCATCATGCCGCCGCTGCCGCCGGGCTGCCTCACCACGGTGTGGGGCCAGGACGAGCGCTTCGTGCAGACCTACTTCACGAGCTTCAAGGACAAGCTGATCTACTCCACCTTCGACTGGGGCATACGCGACAAGGACGGCTATTACTTCATCCTCGGGCGCACCGACGACGTCATCAACGTCGCCGGCCACCGCCTGGGTACGCGCGAAATCGAGGAGGCGGTGAGCGCGCATCCGGCGATTGCCGAAGTGGCGGTGGTGGGTGTGGCCGATCAACTGAAAGGGCAAATGCCGCTCGCCTTCGCGGTGGTGAAAGACGCTTCGAAAGTGGCCACATCCGAGCAGCGCGCCGCCCTGGAGAAAGAAGTGATGGGCGTGGTGGACAAGGAACTGGGCGCTATCGCCAGGCCCTCGCGCGTTCATTTCATCAATCAGTTGCCCAAGACCCGCTCGGGCAAGGTGCTGCGCCGCTCCATCCAAGCCATCGCCGAGGGGCGCGATCCGGGGGATTTGACCACCCTTGACGATCAGGCCGGCATCGAGCAGATCAAGGCGGCGGTTACGTCGAAGTAAGGCATCAGGGGGCGGGCAAGGGCTCGCCCCGGTCGCTTCGGCCGGCGCCGCGACATCCTCCGGGTTAGGGATGTCGACAATACGCGGCGCCGGCGCTTTTCCATAAGCTTGTTGCGGTTTTTTGCGCCGCGATCGTTGAAGCCTCTCGCGCGGACATTGAGGAGGAACCCATTGATGTTCCAGATCCGTATTCACGGACGCGGTGGCCAAGGTGTCGTCACCGCCGCGGAAATGCTCTCCATCGCCGCTTTTCTCCAGGGCAAGCACGCCCAGGCGGTTCCCAGTTTCGGCTCGGAGCGCACCGGAGCGCCGGTGGTGGCTTACTGCCGCATCGCCGACCAAACCATACGTCTGCGCGAGCCGATTATGGAGCCCGACGCGATCATCATTCAGGATCCTACGCTCTTGCATCAGGTCGAGGTGTTCGGGGGGCTCAAGCAAGACGGCTACATCCTCATCAATACCAATCGCAGTTTCGAGGAGCTGGGGGTGGGTGACTTCGTGCGCGGCTGGCACGCCGAGCGGCTTTGCACCGTTCCGGCCACCGAGATCGCCATGAAGCATCTGGGGCGGCCCTTGCCCAACGCGGTGCTGCTCGGCGGATTCGCGGCGATTTCCTCGGTCATCGAACTGGCTTCGGTACACGCCGCGATCAGCGAGAAGTTCAGTGGCAAGGTGGCCGAAGCCAACATCGCGGCGGCGAGCGCGGCCTTCGAATATGTCCTGCGAGAAATGAAAGAAGCGGCCGATCATGCTTAAACAAATCGAAGGCTCCCACGGCGTGGCGGAAGCGGTGGCCCTGGCGCGACCGGAGGTGATTTGCGCCTACCCGATCTCACCCCAGACCCACATCGTCGAGGCGCTGGGCGAAATGGTAAAGACCGGCGCCCTATCGCCTTGCGAATTCATCAATGTCGAATCGGAGTTCGCGGCGATGTCGGTGGCTATCGGCGCCTCGGCGGCGGGTGCGCGCACCTACACCGCCACCGCCAGCCAGGGGCTCTTGTTCATGGTGGAAGCGGTGTACAACGCCGCGGGGCTGGGCCTACCCATCGTCATGACCGTGGCCAACCGCGCCATCGGGGCGCCGATCAACATCTGGAACGACCACACCGATGCCATGTCGCAGCGTGATTGCGGCTGGATCCAGCTTTTCGCCGAAACCAATCAAGAAGCGCTCGATTTGCATATCCAGGCGTTTCGGCTGGCCGAAGAACTCTCGCTGCCGGTGATGGTGTGCATGGACGGTTTCATCCTGACGCACGCTTACGAAAGAATGGATGTCCCCGAGCAGGCCCTGGTCGATGCCTACCTGCCGCCCTATGAACCCCGCCAGGTGCTCGACCCGCGCGAGCCGGTGTCGATTGGCGCCATGGTCGGCCCCGAGGCCTTCACCGAGGTGCGCTACCTCGCCCACGCCAAGCAGATGAGCGCGATCGAGCGCATTCCGCAACTGGCCCAGGAGTTCAGGGCGGTTTTTGGTCGCGATTCCGGCGGGCTGGTGCGCGGCTATCGCCTGGAAGACGCCGAGACGGTGGTGGTCGCTTTGGGATCGGTGCTGGGCACGATCAAGGATACGGTCGATGAACTGCGCGATCGCGGCGTGAAGATCGGCGTGCTGGGGATCACGAGCTTTCGGCCTTTCCCGCTGGCCGCGGTGCGCGCGGCGCTGGCCGGGGCCAAGCGCTTCGTGGTGCTGGAAAAGAGCCTGGCGGTGGGCATCGGCGGTATCGTCGCCACCAACGTGCGGCTGGCGCTCGACGGACTCGCCCTCAAGGGCTACACCATCGTGGCGGGTTTGGGTGGGCGTGCGATCACCCGCGCCTCGCTGCATCGGGTCTTTGGTGAAGCCATCGCCGATCGGCTGGAAGCCGTGCATTTTCTCGATTTGCAGCGCGAGCGCGTGGCGCGGGTGTTGGAGCGCGAAGAAGCGGTGCGGCGCTCCGGGCCGATCGCCGAGGGCATTTTGAAGGACCTCGGCACAGTCGCCTCGCGCATCGGCTAAAGGAGCAAGGGCATGGCCTTTCAACCCGTGAAGTTCTACCAGACCGGCACCTTCACCGTCGGCAACCGCCTGTTGGACGAACAGCAGCGCAGCGTGCAGGCTCAAGAGGAGCGCAGCAATTCCCTCAACTCCGGGCATCGCGCCTGCCAGGGTTGCGGCGAGGCGCTGGGCGCGCGCTACGCGATCGATGCCGCCATGCATGCCACCGGCAACCAACTCATTGCCGCCAATGCCACCGGCTGCCTCGAAGTCTTCTCCACGCCTTACCCGGAGTCATCCTGGCAGATTCCCTGGATTCATTCGCTCTTTGGCAATGCCGCCGCGGTGGCCAGCGGCATCGCCGCGGCCTTGCGGGTGAAAGGGCGGGGGGAGGTGCGCGTCATCGCCCAGGGCGGAGACGGAGGCACCACCGACATCGGCTTTGGCTGCCTCTCGGGCATGTTCGAGCGCAACGACGACGTGCTCTATATTTGTTACGACAACGAGGCTTACATGAACACCGGCGTGCAGCGATCTTCGGCGACGCCGCCGGCGGCGCGAACCGCCACCACCATGGCGGTGGGGGCTCAGCCTGGCAATGTCTTCGGGCAGGGCAAAAACGTGCCGGCGATCGCCATGGCTCACGACATCCCCTATGTCGCCACCGCCACTGTGGCCGAATTGCACGATCTCGAGTACAAGGTAAAAAAAGCCATGGGCTTCCATGGCGCTCGCTACATTCACGTTTTCGTGCCCTGTCCTTTGGGCTGGGGCGCGGCCTCCCAGGACACCATCAAGCTCGCGCGCCTGGCCAAAGAGACCGGGCTCTTTCCGGTGTTTGAAGCCGAGCACGGCGAGGTCACCAGCGTTTCGAAAATCCGGCGCCCTATCCCGGTGGAGGAGTACCTCAGGCCGCAGAAGCGTTTTGCCCATCTCTTCGGCCAGGAGCCCGCCGCCGAGGTGATTGCCCGCTTGCAGACCATCGCCGACCGCAACATCAAGAAGTTCGGCCTGCTCGACGCCGCCGCCTGAAGGGAGCAAAAAAACTCATGGACAAGCCCTTCGCCATCACCCTCGACCCCAATTCCTCGCTCGCCAACCGCACGGGGTCCTGGCGCACCAAGCGGCCGGTGTATCTCGATCGACTGCCGCCTTGCAACCATGCCTGTCCCGCGGGCGAAAACATCCAAGGCTGGCTTTACCACGCCGAATCGGGGGAATACGAAGCCGCCTGGCGGGTGCTCACGCGTGACAATCCCTTGCCCGCGGTGATGGGGCGTGTTTGTTACCACCCCTGCGAGGGTGCTTGCAACCGCGGGAAGCTCGATCAGGCGGTGGGCATCAACGCGGTGGAACGGTTCCTGGGCGACGAGGCCATCAGACGCGGCTGGCTCTTCGAACGACCCTCGCAAGCGAGCGGCAAACGCGTGCTGGTGGTGGGCGCCGGTCCCTCGGGGCTGTCGGCAGCCTATCACCTGGCGCGCCGCGGCCATGAGGTGAGTATTTTCGAAGCCGGCCCTTTCGCCGGCGGCATGATGCGCTTTGGCATTCCCAAGTACCGCCTGCCACGCGACGTGCTCGATGCCGAAGTGCAGCGCATCCTCGATCTGGGTGTCGAACTGCGGCTCAACTGCAAAGTGAGCAATATTCTCGAGACCATGGGGGAGGGCGGCTTCGACGCGGCGTTTCTGGCGGTGGGCGCGCACATTGCCAAGCGCGCCTTCATTCCCGCGGGCGATTCGGCTCGCATACTCGATGCCGTCGCGGTGCTGCGGTCCATGGAAGGCGAAGATCAACCTATGCTGGGGCGGCGCGTGGTGGTCTACGGCGGCGGCAACACTGCCATCGATGTGGCCCGCACCGCTAAGCGCCTGGGTGCCACCGAAGCCATCATCGTCTATCGCCGCACCCGCGACAAAATGCCCGCCCACGATTTCGAAGTCGAGGAAGCGTTGCAGGAAGGCGTGATGGTGAAGTGGCTCTCCACCATCAAGCAGGCCAGCAACGGCGGCACCCTGACCATTGAGAAGATGGCGCTGGACCAACACGGACAGCCGGTGCCCACGGGCGAATTCGAAACCCTGGAGGCCGATTCGCTGGTGCTGGCGCTGGGTCAGGACGTGGATTTGTCGCTGCTCGATGGTGTGCCCGGGCTGGTGATCGAAAAAGGTGTGGTCAAGGTGAACGCGCAAATGATGACCGGTTATGCCGGCATTTTTGCCGGCGGCGACATGGTGCCTTCGGAGCGCACCGTCACTGTCGCGGTGGGCCACGGCAAGAAAGCCGCGAATAATATCGACGCCTGGCTGCGCGGCGAGACTTATGAGGCGCCCCCCAAACACGAACTGGCGACTTACGAGCAACTCAATCCCTGGTATTACGCCGATGCGCCCAAGATGGTGCGGCCTATGCTCGACCTCATCCGGCGTCAGTCGAGTTTCGACGAAGTGCAGGGTGGCCTCGACGAATCGACGGCGCTTTTCGAAGCGCGCCGCTGCCTCTCCTGCGGCAACTGCTTCGAATGCGACAACTGCTACGGTGTCTGCCCTGACAACGCCGTGATCAAGCTGGGACCGGGTCGGCGTTTCCGTTTCAATCTGGACTACTGCAAGGGCTGCGGAATTTGTGTGGCCGAATGCCCTTGCGGCGCCATTTCCATGATCGCGGAAACGACCTGAGGCTCGCGACGGCGCTTCCATGGCCGCATTCCGGGTGTGGGGATGTTTGCGCTTTGCTGTTGACCTGGTGCGCCGCTCTGGCGCATCATGCCGAGAAAGTTCGACTTAGTACTATCAGCGGGTTGAGGGGTCCGGGGGGACAGCGTAACCTGCAGCGTAGCGACCATGCCGAAGTCAGCGACACCCGTTAACACGGGATACTTGCAGCCTTACCGCGACGCGCTCGCGGGCCTGCGTGCTGGCCATACCGAGTTCGACTTGCCTAGTTCTGGCCAGAGCGAAGAAGCGGCACTGCTTCAATCCGCCCTGGAATTCGCGCGTGAGCAAACTCGCGCCCGGCGCGAGGCGCAGCAGGTGCTGCATATTGCCGATCTGGCGGTGGAAGGCCTGTCACTCGAGGAGACCCTGGAGCACATCTTCACCGGTTTTCGCGACAGCATTCCCTTCGACCGCCTGGGTTGTGCCCTGCTCACCGACGACGGCTCTCGCGCCGTTGCCCGTTGGGCCAAGCCGATGTCCTCCGAAACCGTAATCAAGCAGGGCTTCTCGGCCTCGATGGCGGGCAGCAGCCTGCGCCAAATCCTCCAGACCGGAAAGCCACGCATCATCAATGATCTCGAAGAGTATTTGGGGGAACATCCGGAATCCGTCACCACGCGCCTGGTGCTCGAGGAGGGAATACGATCCAGTCTCACCTGTCCGCTGATCGCGCAGGGTAAGCATTTGGGTTTCCTATTCTTCTCCAGTTGGCAGAAGTTCACTTATCAGAGCATGCACCAGGAGATCTTCATTCGCATTGCCACGCAGATTTCCTGCCTGATCGAGCGCAGTCGGTTGCATGATCGGCTGGAATCGCTCAATCAGCGCCTCATCCAAGCGCAAGGGGAACTCGAACGCCAGGCCACGCACGACGCCCTGACCGGAATTTACAATCGACGCGCGATCCTGCGAACGCTGCAGGCGCAGCTCGGCAGACTGGGACTGGCTGGTGAGCACTGCGGCGCGATCATGATCGACGTCGACCATTTCAAACGTATCAACGACCAGCACGGGCACCAAGCCGGCGACGCCGTGTTGCAGGGCATCGCGGCGACTTTGGCGCGGCATCTGCGTGCCGAAGACACGGTCGGGCGCTATGGTGGCGAGGAATTCTTAATCGTGGTCGGCGCCGCGCGGCCGGAAACTGTTTTGGCTCTGGCCGAAAGGCTGCGTCGGGCGATCGAGGAGGTGCCAATCGTCGTGAACGGCGCCCAGCACGCAGTCACGATCAGCGTGGGGGCCGGCTTGGCGATTCCCGGCAATTTTCCCGATACCGCGCGGCTGATTCAGTGTGCCGACCGCGCCCTCTATCAGGCCAAGGCCAACGGGCGTAACCGAGTCTGTCATTGCACTACGGAGTGATTGGCGCCTGGCCGCCCTTCGGACGGCCAGGCGTGGGGGTAGACGAGCCCACCCCCGCCCCCCTCCCCGCCCCCTCCCCGTGGGAGGGGGTGAGTGCGGTTCGCGGGCTTTGCCCGCTCCGATAGGTTGGTTCGCGCCCCCTTCGGTCGGCCGGGCGGGGGCGGGCGAGCCCCCCCGCCCCCTCCCGGCGGGAGGGGTGAGTGCGGTTCGCGCTTCGTCTGCTCCGGTGCCGCTTTCAGGAAACCGCGACGGTCTGGGATAGCGCCTGGCCGAGGTCGGCCAAGAGGTCGTCGAGATCCTCTAGTCCGGCCGAGAGCCGAATCAGCCCGGGGGTGATACCGTGCGCGGCTCGTTCCTGCTCGGTGTAGGTCGAGTGCGTCATGCTGGCCGGGTGCTGCACCAGCGTTTCGGCGTCGCCCAGGCTGACCGCACAGGTGACCAATTGCAGCGCATCGATGAATGCCCGACCCGCCGGAACGCCGCCTTTGAGTTCAAAGGCGATCATGCCGCCCGGCAGGCGCATCTGCCGCTTGGCGAGTTGGTGTTGCGGAAACGATTCGAGCCCCGGAAAGGCGACCGAGGCTACGGCAGAATGGCTGGCCAGCATTTCTGCGATACCTTGTGCATTGGCGCAATGTCGGTCCATGCGTAAGGCCAGCGTCTTCAAACCACGCAGCACGAGGTGCGCATCCATGGGCGAGAGCACCGCGCCGGTCATATCCTTCAGGCCATAAACACGCACCTGTTCGATGATTTCGCGTGGCCCGAGCAGGGCACCGGCGGTAACGTCGCCGTGGCCCCCGAGATACTTGGTCACGGAATGCACCACCAGATCGGCACCGAATTCGATCGGTCGCTGCAAGTAGGGCGAGCAATAGGTGTTGTCGACCACCACCAGGGCGCCGGCCTGGTGGGCGAGCGCGCTGGTTGCCGCGATGTCGACGAGACGCATGTTCGGGTTGGCCGGCGTCTCGAAATACACCACCCGGGTACGGGGGGTGATGGCGGCAGCGAGGTTCTCCGGGTGAGTCAGATCGACGTGCGTGACCTCGATCCCGAACTTCGCCATGCCCTGATGCAAAAAGCTGAAGGTGCAACCGTAGAGGGTGGTATCGACGATGATCTGGTCGCCCGGCGCAAGAAAGGTCCAGAGCGTTCCGGTGATGGCGCCCATGCCGGAACCGAAGACCAGGCCCGCCTCCGCACCCTCGAGCGCCGCCAAGCGTCCGGCCAACAGTTCGAGCGTAGGATTGGCGATGCGCGAATAGATGTAGCCCGGCGCTTCGCCCGTAAAACGGCGGGCGCCTTCGTCCACGGTGGGGAAGGCGAAAGTCGCCGTTTGGTAGATCGGTGGAACCAGCGCGCCTTGGTGATCGATGGGATCGTAGCCGTGATGGATGGCACTGGTGCTGAAGCCGGGACGGCGCGTGGGTGCTCTCATGGTGGTTCCTCCGGGGTTCATGGAGAGGAATGCTACCCGGGGCCTCCGACAAGATAATTTCGTCCTGTGCTGAATTTTGATTAGAATGAGGAACGATCTGCCCGCAACCGTCCGATTTAGGAGAGCATCATGCCCGAAAGCGTCTTTGATGCCATCGATGTGAAGATCCTTGAGGCCCTGCAAGACGAAGGTCGCCTGACCAATGCCGAACTGGCCGAGCGCATCGCGTTGTCACCGTCGCCTTGCTGGCGGCGTCTCAAGCGCCTCGAAGCCGAGGGCGTGATTCGCGGCTACCAGGCGGTACTGGACCGCCGCAAACTGGGCCTGGGGGTGACGGCGTTCGTGAGCGTGCTGCTCGACAACCACAGCGAAAAGAATGCCCGGGAATTCGAAGCCGGTGTCGCGGCGATTTCCGAAATCATTTCCTGCCATAACGTCTCCGGACATTTCGACTTTCTTCTTCAAGTGGTGGCCGAGGACCTCGATCGCTTCTCGTATCTCGTCCTCAACCGAGTGCGCACGCTCCCTGGGGTGAAAGAAATGAACACCAGCTTCTCGCTCAAAGAGGTGAAGGCCAGCAGCCGCTTGCCGATTCCTGGCGCGGTCCGCAAGGGTTGAGAGATCGTTGGATGCGCGGGTTGATCCGCCAGCGAGGCATGCGTGCAAAAGAAAGAGGCCACCGCGAGCGGCGGTGGCCAAGGATATAGACACGTCTCTGAAACTTGTTGCGGACGGGGGTGAAGCCCGCCGGGCAAGGCGTCCGAATCTCGGAATGACTCGAAGCGAGTCCATGCCAAGGCAAATGCTACGCCGCTTCCCAATGGCTGTAAACATCAGCGAGCCTGGCGTTCCGTCTTGTGGCCCGCGCGGAATGCGCTCAGGATAGCGGCGGCCTGTTCGGCAACACGCAGACTCCAGGAGGCAGATATGCGAACACCGCGTCAATTGCGTGCTGAGTCCATCGGGGATTCGGTTGGATGGCCCAGTCTCCGGCCCCGAGGGGGCGCGATTACCTCGGCTGGCTTGGGCCTGACACTCGCCCTCGCGGTTGCTTCAGTTGGGGCGGCGCCGTCGGGCGAGGTTCTGCGCTGTGACGCCGATGGCCCCTTGAAGCCCAAAGGCACTTGGGAGTCACAACTGGGCGTGACCGTGGTGAAAGGGGTGCCGGAGCGCGTGGAGTACTCGGGTTTGTACGATCAGGGGGCGGTTGGTGGGCCGCAAACCTGCGAATTTGAGGTGAATCGCCAGGACGGCAAGACCCGCTGGGAGGTCCAGGGTCAACGAACCCGCATCTGGCTGGCCGGGAACAGCAACGCCGAGGTGCCGAATGTCGAAATCAATACGTCGAGCAAGCAGATGGAAGTGAAATTCAGCCTCGAAAAACGCCGCCGCCTATTGTGGTGCCGGCGCGGATTTCCCCCTACGCATGACTCGAACGGCGCCGGGTAAATGCAAGGTCGAGCGCAAAGAGTAGGAAGCAAAACCGCTGTTGACGTGTTTTTCAGGTGCTGTATAATTCACCCTCTTTGCTGCTTTTTAAGCGGTACGCTCTTTAACAAGTAACAGCCGATAAGTGTGGGCACTGGTATGTGGGGGTGCTGAGGGCTTTGGGATTTTGGTCCTGGGG
>JACPUX010000031.1 GCA_016192065.1 Betaproteobacteria bacterium | reverse complement strand
GGGCGCAGCCCGCGAACCGCACTCACCCCCTTCCCCTGGAAGGGGGCCGGGGGGAAGGTTGTGCGAGCCCCGCCCGGCCGCCCGAAGGGGGCGCCAGCCAATCCCCGGAGCGGGCGCAGCCCGCGAACCGCACTCACCCCCGGCTGGAAAGGCGCGGGGGAAAGGTACACCAATGAGCAAGACCATCAAACCCATCAACCAGAGAGCCTGGTGGCTGGTGCTGCCGGTCATCGTCTGCGTCGCCTTCTCTGCCGTGCTCCCCTTGATGACGGTCGTGAATTACTCCTTGCAGGACATCATCTCGCCCGAGCGACGCGTCTTCGTCGGCACCGAATGGTTCGTGGCGGTGATGCGCGACGAGGAACTGCACGCCGCGCTGTGGCGGCAGATGGGGTTTTCGCTCGCCGTGCTCGCAGTGGAGATTCCATTGGGCATCATGCTCGCGCTGTCGATGCCGGCGCAGGGCTGGAAAGCTTCGGCGGTGCTGGTGATCGTCGCCCTGTCGCTCCTGATTCCCTGGAACGTGGTCGGCACCATCTGGCAAATCTACGGGCGCGCCGACATTGGCCTCTTGGGCGCCATGCTGCAAAAAATCGGGTTCGAATTCAGCTATACCGGCAACGCCACCGACGCCTGGATCACCGTGCTCATTATGGACGTTTGGCATTGGACACCGCTGGTGGCGCTGCTCTGCTACGCCGGTCTGCGGGCGATTCCCGACGCCTATTACCAGGCCGCGCGCATCGACGGCGCCTCGCGCTTCGCGGTGTTCCGCTACATTCAGCTGCCGAAGCTGCGCGGCGTGTTGATGATCGCGGTGCTCTTGCGGTTCATGGACAGCTTCATGATCTACACCGAACCGTTCGTGCTGACCGGCGGCGGTCCGGGCAACGCCACGACGTTCCTGAGCCAGTACCTCACGCAGAAGGCGGTGGGACAATTCGATCTCGGACCAGCGGCGGCGTTTTCCCTGATTTACTTCCTGATCATCCTGCTGCTGTGCTTCATCCTCTACAACTGGATGCAGCGCGTCGGCACGGCCAGCAAGGAGGGCGCCGGCCATGAATGAAAAGCGCTTCCGCAAGCGCACGCTGTTCCTGATCGCCTACATCGTGTTTGCGCTGCTGCCGATTTACTGGATGGTCAACATGAGTTTCAAGACCAACGAGGAGATTCTTTCCAGCTTCTCCTTCTTTCCGCAACAGTTCACCTGGCAAAACTACCTGACCATTTTCACCGACCCGGCCTGGTACTCCGGCTACCTCAACAGCTTGATCTTCGTCTCCATCAACATGACGATTTCGATCCTGGTGGCGCTGCCCGCGGCCTATGCCTTCTCCCGCTACAGTTTTCTGGGTGACAAGCACCTGTTCTTCTGGCTACTCACCAACCGCATGACGCCTCCGGCGGTGTTCCTGCTGCCCTTCTTCCAGCTCTACAGTACGCTTGGCATGATGGATACGCACATCGCCGTGGCCTTGGCGCATCTGGTCTTCAACGTGCCCCTGGCGGTCTGGATTCTCGAGGGGTTCATGAGCGGCGTTCCGCGCGAGATCGACGAGACTGCCTATATCGACGGCTATTCCTTCCCGCGTTTCTTTCTCACGATCTTCCTGCCCCTGATCAAGGCCGGGGTCGGCGTAACCGCCTTTTTCTGCTTCATGTTCAGTTGGGTGGAACTGCTGCTGGCGCGCACCCTGACCAGTGTCGATGCCAAGCCAATCGTCGCCACCATGACCCGCACGGTCTCGGCCTCGGGCATGGACTGGGCGACCCTAGCCGCCGCCGGTGTGCTCACCATCGTGCCAGGCGCCATCGTGATCTGGTACGTGCGGCACTACATCGCCAAGGGCTTCGCCATGGGGCGGGTTTGAGCCCGGGGCAAGAGGCACAGGAGACCGACGATGTTTGATTGGATGGTGTGGACGACCCCAGTGGCGGTGTTCTTCGCCTGCATCGCGCTCACCCTCGTGGGCATGACGATTTGGGAAATCAAGTCGCCGACCACCCTGCGCAAGGGTTTTCTGCCGATCGCCACGACGCGCGGCGACCGTCTGTTCATCGGCTTGCTCAGCGCGGCCTATCTCAATCTTGCTTTCATCGGGCTGGCCGCGAAGTTCGCCGCCTGGTTTCAGCTCGAACAGGAACCGAGCGTCTGGATCAGCTTTGTGGTTTCCATGGGGGCGCTGCTGCTCATCATGAAGAAGGGCTGAATCGCTGCTTGGAGGCCCGGCCCACAGCTTTCCCGGGGCCCTGGTGACCGACACTCCGAAAACGGGGAAGCATCAACGAGGAGAAGCATGATGAAGTTGCGCTACACCACGCTGGCCCTTGCGCTCACTTGCGCGCTCGCGGGCCGGGCTTGGGCCGGAGAGGCCGAGGCCAAGAAATGGATCGACAGTGAATTCCAACCCTCCACGCTGAGCAAGAATCAGCAAATGGCCGAGATGAAGTGGTTTATCGACGCCGCCAAGAAGCTTCAGGGCAAAGGTGTGAAGGCGATTTCCGTCGTTTCCGAAACCATTACCACCCACGAGTATGAGTCCAAGACCCTGGCCAAGGCTTTCGAAGAGATCACCGGCATCAAGGTCAAGCACGACCTCATCCAGGAAGGGGACGTGGTCGAGAAATTGCAGACTTCCATGCAATCGGGCAAGTCCATTTACGACGGTTGGATCAGCGACTCCGACTTGATCGGCACGCACTACCGGTACGGCAAGATCATGAACCTGACCGACTACATGTCCGGAAAAGGCAAGGAGTGGACCAATCCCGGCCTGGATCTCAAGGATTTCATCGGCACCAGTTTCACCACCGCCCCGGACGGCAAGCTCTATCAGTTGCCCGACCAGCAGTTCGCCAACCTCTATTGGTTCCGCGCCGACCTGTTCGCCCGGCCGGAATTGAAGAGCAAATTCAAGGCGAAGTACGGCTATGAGCTGGGCGTGCCGCTGAACTGGAGCGCCTATGAAGACATCGCCGAGTTCTTCACCACGGACGTGAAGCAGATCGATGGCAAGCCGATCTACGGACACATGGATTACGGCAAGAAGGACCCCTCGCTGGGTTGGCGCTTCACCGACGCCTGGCTGTCGATGGCGGGTACCGCCGACATCGGCATCCCGAACGGCAAGCCGATCGACGAGTGGGGCATCCGGGCCTCGGCTGACGGCTGCAATCCCTTGGGCGCTTCGGTCTCGCGCGGTGGCGCCACCAACTCGCCGGCGGCGGTGTATGCGCTCACCAAGTACGTCGACTGGATGAAGAAGTATTCGCCCAAGGAGGCGATCGGCATGACCTTCGGTGAAGCCGGCCCGGTCCCGGCACAAGGCCAGATCGCGCAGCAGATTTTCTGGTACACCGCCTTTACCGCCGATATGACCAAGCCCGGTCTGCCCGTGGTCAATCCGGACGGTACGCCGAAGTGGCGCATGGCTCCCGGCCCCAACGGCCCGTACTGGAAACAGGGGATGCAGAACGGCTACCAGGACGTAGGCTCCTGGACCTTCTTCGCCAACCACGATGCCGACAAGACCGCGGCGGCCTGGCTGTATGCGCAGTTCATCACCGCCAAGACCACCTCGCTGAAGAAGACCATCGTCGGCCTCACGCCCATCCGCGAGTCGGATATCCAGTCCAAGGCCATGACCGAACTGGCGCCCAAACTCGGCGGTCTGGTGGAGTTCTACCGCAGCCCGGCGCGCGTCGCCTGGACACCGACCGGCACCAACGTTCCGGATTATCCAAAACTCGCGCAATTGTGGTGGAAGAACGTGGCGGTCGCGGTCACCGGCGAGAAGACTCCGCAGGCGGCCATGGACAATCTGGCGGAAGAAATGGACCAGGTCATGGCGCGGCTGGAACGAGCCGGCATGGCGCGTTGCGCGCCGAAACTCAATCCCAAGGGCGATCCCAACAAGTGGCTCAGTGACAAGAGTGCGCCCTGGAAGAAACTTGCCAACGAGAAGCCCAAGGGCGAGACCATCGCCTATGACACCCTGCTCAACGCCTGGAAAGCCGGCAAGGCTCGCTAAACCGACCAGCCCTGGCAAAGTTACGGCGATCGTAGTGGCGACGCCCCTGATGCCGGGGCGTCGCACCCGCGGCCGCGATGCCGGAGCGCTGGTGTCAACCCTCGCGGTGAACGCAACGCGACGCTGAATCAGGAGTCCTCGAACGGCCCCGTCCCCAGCCTTCGGTAGGCGCGGTATTGCGCGACCGGACTGGAAGGCGGGGCCCCTTTTTTTCGTTCTGGAACCTTTGAATTGCGCCGTCGCACCGGCGAAGGCCGGGCCTCATTTCGTGGAATTTCCCGGATTCGTGATCGTGCTGGAATAGGCAGTGTGCCCCAGTTCCTGGCACGGTTGGCGCCGCCCGCTGGCCCACCCCCGCAGTCGCATTCAGCGCTTGACCCGGCGCAAAGCCAGATCCCCCAGACCCATGGCATAAGGGGCGACCGAACCATTACCCGCCACCCAAAACGCAACGGAAGCGCTGATGGACGCCGTCACCGGCAAAGGCCGGTGTACAGTTCGTTGAACCTCCCGGATTCCGGCCTTTGCCGGGAGGACCAACCATGATGTGATCAGCGTCTCCGCAGCAGTCGAGGAAACCAGCCATGTCCACGCTCACCGAACCGTCCCTCAGCGCCTTCGCCAACCCGATCAAGCGCTATCTCGCCGCGACTCGCCCGGCTTTTCTCAGTGTCACCCTGGTCGGCTGCGTGCTCGGTCTGGCCACCGCCCGCCAGGGCGGCGTGCCGCTCCTGGTGGCGCCGGCTGCGCTTACCGTGCTCCTGGCCCTACTGACCCACGCCGCCGCGAATGTGCTTAACGATTACTTCGATCATTTGAACGGCAGCGACGCCGCCAACACCGCGCGGGTCTTTCCCTTTACCGGGGGCAGTCGCTTCATTCAGAACGGTGTGATCAGCGCCGAAACGACGCGGCGGTTCGGTTTGCTGCTATTCGCCGCGGTGGTGCCCGGCGGGCTGGCTCTGGTCTGGAGCAGTGGGCCGGGATTACTCTGGATCGGTGCGCTGGGCATGGCCATCGGCTGGGCCTACTCGGCACCGCCTTTGAAGCTTGCCAGTCGCGGTCTGGGGGAACTGGCGGTGGCGGCCGGCTGGCTCTTGGTGGTAGTGGGCGCGGACTATGTGCAACGCGGCGCGTTTTCCTCGCAACCGCTGGTGGCCGGATCAGGCTTCGCCCTGCTGGTGGCGAATCTTCTGTACCTCAACCAGTTTCCTGATGCCCGGGCCGATGCCCAGGCCGGCAAGCACACTCTGGTGGTGCGCCTGGGCTTGCGGGGCGCGCGCTGGGGATATTGGGTGTTGGCCCTGGCCGCACATGCCGCGGTGCTGCTGGCGGTGGCGGGGCGTATGCTCCCTCCAGCCGCCTTGCTCTCCCTGTTGAGCCTGCCGCCGGCGCTTTTGGCGGGGATCGTCCTGTGGCGCCACGCCGAGCACCCGGCGCTCCTAGCCGCGGCGATTCGCCTGACCATCTTGAGCGCGCTGGTGCATGGTCTGGTGCTGGCGATCGCCTTGGCGGTTTGAGCGCCGATGAATCAAGCCGGCTGCTTTCCGTAGAACCCCGAGGGCGTTGGCGTCGCCGCGGCGATTCGCAGGTTCCCTGCTGCACTTCCGGTTCGACCCCACCACCGGCCGGACAGCCGCCGCGCCCTGCCGCGCTGCCCCGATCATAGACAGCGCTTGCGCACGGCCACAACGACCATCGGCGCAGCGCCGCCGGCCTCGATCGCCTCAATGCAAGAATTGCCCGCTCTTGCTGATAATCGACAAGTCCACGAAGTTGGAGCCGTAGCGCCGTCCGCCGGAGTAATCGATGACATAGCCGCCCAGGTCGATGGCATTGAGCGACTCCAGCGCGCTGACCAGACGTTCGCGGCTGAGGTCTTTGCCGGCGCGGCGCAGAGCCTCAACGAAGACTTTGGCGGTGATGTAGCCTTCGAGGCTGTTATAGGTAGTGTCCGTGCTCTTGGCGCGCGCCGCCGCCGCCATGAACTCCCGCGATATGCCGAAGGTGCCGCGCGTGGGCGCGGGCACCACCTGGGCGATGACGATGCCGCGGGCGTCTTCACCCAGCGCAGCGATCAAGGCCTTGGCGGAAAGCACGGAAACGCCGAAGAACCAGGGCCGCAAGCCAGTCTTGAGATAAGCACGGATGAAGGCGGTAGAGGCCTTGCCGGCGGTGATCATAATGATGCCGCCGGGCTGCGTCTTGCTCACCGCGGCGATGGTTCCGTCCAGGGCCTCGAGTTTGGTCATGTCGAGCGGCGCTTCGATGGTCGGCTTGACGCCATGCCGCGCAAAGGCGGCCTGCGCCGATTTTAAGCCCGCCTTGCCGAACGGGTCGTTCTGGTACACCACCGCGATCGCCTGCACCCCGGTGGACCTTAGTTGGGCGACCATTTTGTCGGTTTCCGAGCCGTAGCTGGCGCGGGTGTGGAAGATCAGCTTGTTCTTGGGATCGCGCAGACCCTCGTCGCCCGACAGCGCGCCCACGATCGGAACGCGCTGCTCGTTGATTTGCGGCATCGAGGCGACGACCGCGCCGGTGCCGATGTAGCCGACCATGGCGAAGACCTTGTCCTCCTCGATGAGCTTGCGGGTGTTCTCCGCGGCGATCTTGGGATTGAACTGGTCGTCGTAGGAAGCAAGTTTGATCTTGCGTCCATGCACCCCGCCTTTGGCATTCACCTCGTCGAAATAGAGTTGCATGCCGACCCGGTATTGCAGCGCCGGTTCGGCCACCGGCCCAGTGAACACACCGGTCTGCCCGATCAGCACAGTGTCGCCGCTTACGCCTTTTTCGGCCGTAACCGGGGTGATACCGAGCAGGTTGAGGCAGACCACGATGAAGATTGAGACTCTGGTTTTCATGACCGTATTCCTCCAACTTGGGTAAATGATCGTGACGCTTGCGGTCGGCGCAAGCTCCCGCGCCATTTGCCCTGGGGAATTGTGGACCTTCCCCCCGGCCCCTTCCCGGAGGAGGGGGTGAGTGCGGTTCGCGGGCTCTGCCCGCTCCGGCAATTGGCGAACAGCCGGCCTTCGGTGGCTATGATCATGCCCGGCGTGCAATAGCCGTAATCAGTGCCGAGCTTTTCGCGGCAGGCGCGCTGGAGATCATTCATGCGGAATTTCTCGCCGAGCGCCTCCATGGTCTCCACGGACTTGCCTTCGCCAGCCACCGCGAGGGCGAGGCAGGCGAGCTGGGGAGTACTATCGACCAGCACGGTGCAGGCGCCGCATTGGCCGCCGTCACAACCTCGCTTGGTGCCGGTGAGGCCGGCTTTTTCGCGCAAGTAATCGAGTCGCAGCCGCGGGTCGGCCACCGTATCTTCGCGGGGGCGGCCGTTAAGAATGAAGGACAAAAGGCGTTTCATGGCATTTCGCTTCCGGCTGAGAGAGGGAGTCGGTGCCGCCCTCGGCCACGCGAAGGCGGCGGCAACCACGCGGTGCTTCGCGCTGGTCGTGCTTAAACCATCTTTGGGCGCAAATCGCGCACGCGTACGGCTTTGCCTTGCGAGCGCGGAATTTCACCGGACTTCTTGACCACCACTTCGGTAGTGATGCCGATCATCGACTTGATGTGGTGTTTGGCATGCCCCGCGGCGTTTTTCTGCGCCTCGAGGTTGTCGTTGAGCGCCGCCACCACCTCGACTTCCACGGTCATGTGGTCGAGGCCGCCGCGCCGTTCCACCACGAGCTGATAGTGCGGCGCGAGGTCCGGCAGACCCACCAGCACCGCCTCGATCTGCGAGGGGTAGACATTGACGCCGCGGATGATCAGCATGTCGTCGTTGCGGCCGGTGATGCGCTTGATTCGCACATGGGTGCGGCCGCAGCCGCACTGCTCGGTGGTAACGCGGGTGATGTCGCGGGTGCGATAGCGAATCATCGGCAGCGCCTCTTTCGACAGCGTGGTGATCACCAGTTCACCGGCGTCGCCTTCTGGCACTTGCCGGCCGGTTTCAGGATCGATCACCTCGAAGAGGAAATGATCCTCCCAGCCGTGTAGACCTTCGCGCATATCGACGCATTCGCAGGCTACGCCCGGCCCCATGATTTCGGACAAGCCGTAGATGTCCACCGCCTTGATGCCGAGGCGCTCGTCCAGCTCCTTGCGCATCGCCTCGCTCCAGGGCTCGGCGCCGAACAGACCGATCGCGAGCTTGCTCTTCCGCAAATCCACACCCTGCTGCTCCGCGGTTTCGGCGATCACCAGCGCATAGGAGGGGGTCGCGCAGAGCACGCGGGCGTGAAAATCGGTGATGAGCACGATCTGGCGCTCGGTGTTGCCTCCGGACATCGGCACCACCGTGGCCCCCAGGCGCTCGGCACCATAGTGCGCCCCCAGCCCGCCGGTAAAGAGCCCGTAACCGTAGGCGTTGTGGATCAGGTCCCCCGGTCGCGCCCCGGCGCAGGCCATGGAGCGGGCCATGAGCTCGGACCAGTTGGTGATGTCGCCGCGGGTGTACCCGACCACCGTGGGTTTGCCGGTGGTGCCGGAGGAAGCATGGACGCGGATCACTTCGGAGAGCGGTCGTGCGAACATGCCGAAGGGGTAATTGTCGCGCAGATCGGTCTTGACCGTGAACGGCAGGCGCTCGACATCGGCAAGGGTCTTTAGATCTCCCGGCTTGAAGCCCGCCGCGTCGAGACGCTGGCGGTGCAGCGCGACGTGGTCGTAAGCGTTTTGCAGGGTCGCGCGCAGGCGCGTCAATTGGAGTGCGGCGAGCTGGTCGCGGGACATGGTTTCCACGCCGGCATCGAAGAAGAACTCGGCGCGCTTGGTCTTGCTCATGGTGATCCTCCTACGAATCCTGATTCAACTGGCGTCCACGCGAGCGCAGTCCGCCGGCAATGGTGGGTATTCATTCCCGCCCGCGCTTGGGCAAATGCGGCAGGGAGAAGCCCTGGTTGTACGCTGCGCGGCGTACCAGGGCGAACTTGAAGCCAAGGCCCGTGGCCAGACCGAGGAATCCGGCCAACATAAAAGCCGGAAGGGTCAGGGGCGGCCAAATGATCGGCAGGACCATCAGCAGCATCGGCAGCGCCGTGCCCGCCCAAAGGCCAAGCTTTGATACCGCCCGCAATGCGTCCTGGGCGCGGCGCGCCAAGGTGGGCACAACGCGCTGGTGGTAGCGGGTCCAGAAGACCCAGCGCAAAGGCAAGGCGAGAATGAAAGCCGGCGCCACGCCGACCGGCGTAGCATCGCGCGCGAGCAGCAGCAAAAGCCCCAGCCCTTCGACCAGGCCGGTGATCACGATCAGCGGCACCAGCCGCCGTTCGCGCCAGGCCGGGATACCTTTGGCGGCGGTGAGGATGCGCGCCTGAGCGTAGACGAAAGCCAGCGCCGAGATTGCGGCGAGTGCGCGCCACACCGGTGCAACCAGCCACCAGGCCAACAGCCCGCAGGCGAAGACCATCGCCGCGATCCAGGCCTCCCGAGTCATCCAGGAACTGCGGCGATTGAGGAAAACGTTGAGGAAGCGCAGCTTGCGGCCAATTTCCAGCCACACCGCCGCGAGGCCCAGGCCGATCAGCGCCAGGCCAGTCAGCCAGACCCAGGGCATGGTGCCGGCCCAATCGAACACGGCGCTGGCGATCAGCAGTCCCGAACCGGCGCCGCCGCACATGAAGTTCATTGCGGCGCGCGCATCCCAATTGCGTTGCAGCCAGGGTTTGGGGCCGTACACCGGCGGACTGTAGCTCATCGCGCATCCCACAGATAATAGAAGCCCGGATCGGTATCCAGCTCTTCATGCATGCGGAAATATTGGTTTTCCGCCAGGAGTTGATTGATATTGCTTTGCGGGTCGTCGCGGTCGCCAAACGAGAGCGCCTTGGAGATACAGGCGTTGACGCAAGCTGGTGTCGCCTCCGGGTCGACGCCAGGCTTGAGGCCGCGCGCCAGACCCTGGTCGATGCGATCGACGCAGAAGGTGCATTTGGTTGCCACACCCAGGCGCTTGGGATCGAGGCGCACGGTCTCAGCGGGGATCGCCTCATCATAGGCATAGGCGGGCTCGTCGCTGCGGTAACGCGCCTGGTAGGGGCAGGCGACGGCACAATAGGCACAGCCGATACACAGATCGTAGTCGATGGTCACCAAGCCGTCGGGCCGCTGGCGCGTGGCGGTGGTGGGGCAGACCTCCATGCAGGGCGGGTCCGAACAGTGCTGACAACCGACCGGCACGAAGGCGCGCTTGACTTCGGGATACTCACCGAACTCCATGTCCAGCACCCGCCGCCACTGCACGCCCACCGGCGTGGCATTGGCCTGCCGGCAGGATGCCGTGCAGGTTTGGCAGCCGATGCAGCGGCGCAGGTCGGCGACCATCACCCAGCGGGTCATGCGCGTTCTCCAGGCTCTTGCCGCGAATTCAGCACCATTGCGATCACACTAGGCCCGCTTTGGCGCGCTTGGCCGCGAGCCGCTGTTCAGTGGCTCGGACATCGACCACGAAGCGTGCGTGACGGCCCTTGCAGATGGTGTCCACGCCGTCCGTCCCAGTGAACTCGAAAGTGACCGCGCGACCTTTCACTTCGGCGATGGTGGCGCTGATCTCCACCTGCTGCCCCATCAGGGTGGCGGCAAGGTGGTCCACTTCGACTCGGGTGCCGACCGAATCCTCACCGGCGTCGAGGTGTTGCAGCAGCAGCTCGCGGCAGGTGACCTCGATATCGCGCACCAGCATCGGCGTGGCGTAGACACGCGCGTTCTCGCCCATGAAATCGATGGTGCGCTCGCGATCGATGAGGTAGCGCCGGGTTTCGGTGACGCCTGCTTGCAGCGTGGCTTTCATGACTTGCTCCTTGACGTTGACGGCAAGGCTCGAGTGCCTGGCCGCGGAAATCACAATTTCACAAACCGAGGTAGGCCTCCTGAACGCGCGGGTCGGCGGCCAGTTCGCTGCCCGTGCCTTCGAGCACGATGCGGCCGGTTTCCAGCACATAGGCACGGTCGGCGATCTTCAGGGCGCCACGGGCGTTCTGGTCCACCAGCAAAATGGTCATCTGGCTTTTCAGCGCGGCGATGTGGGCGAAAATTTCCGCCACCAGGTTGGGCGCCAAGCCCATCGAAGGTTCATCGAGCAACAGCAGGCGCGGCTTGGCCAGCAAGGCGCGGCCCAGGGCGAGCATTTGCTGCTGGCCGCCGGAAAGCGTTCCGGCCGCTTCCTTGCGCTTGTCCCTGAGAATGGGAAACATGCCATAGACCATTTCGAGGTCTGGCGCGCACTCTTCGACGCGTCGCAGATAGCCGCCCAGCAGCAGATTGTCCTCGACCGACAAGGGGCCAAACACCTGGCGGCCTTCGGGCACCTGGGCCATGCCAAGACGGACCCGCTTGGCCGGGTTGGCTCGGGTGATGTCTTCACCGTGCAAGCGCACGCTGCCGCTGGCCGCATGGTGGACGCCGGACAGTGTGCGCAGCAGCGTGGTCTTGCCCGCGCCATTGGCGCCGACTAAGGCCACCAGCTCCCCCTGCTGGACCTTTAGGCTGACTTCGGCCACCGCTTGCACGTGGCCGTGGAAACTAGACAGCGACTGCGCTTCGAGCATCTTCTGCAGCCTCTTTTCCGAGATAGGCTTCGATCACCCGCGGGTCCTCGCGCACCATTTGGGGCGGGCCCTCGGCGAGCCTGCGGCCGTGATCGAGAACGAGAATGGCGTCGGAGACTTCCATCACCAGACGCATGTTGTGTTCGACCAGCACCACGGTCATGCCCCGTTCGACGAGCTGGCCGATCAGTTGTTCAATCTCCACCGCCTCGCTGTGGTTGAGCCCCGCCGCGGGCTCGTCGAGCAACAGCAGTTTCGGCTTCAGGGCCAAGGCGCGCGCGATTTCCAGACGTTTGAGCGCGCCGTAGGGCAGGGCGTCGGCCTCGGCGTCGAGATAGCGCTCAAGCCCCACTACCCGCATCAACTCGGCCGCTTCCTCGCGGCTTCGGCGCTCGGCGGCGCGCAGCGTCGGTAGCCGCAGCAGGGCCTCGGCCAGGCCCAGGAACAGCCCGCGCTGTTCGTGCATGTAGCGGCCGACCATGACGTTTTCCAGAGCGCTCATGTTGTTGAAGATCTGCGGCGTCTGAAAGGTGCGTCCCAGACCAAGGCGCGCGAAGGCGTAATGCGGCGCGCCGCTGAGGTCATGGTCATCAAGCCAAATGCTGCCCGAGGAGGGCGTGTAGATGCCGCACATCAAATTGAGCAGCGTGGTCTTGCCGGCGCCGTTGGGGCCGATCACGGCGTGCACCGTACCGGGCGACACGGCGAGGCTCACGTCATCGACGGCGGTGAGTCCGCCAAAGCGCCGACTGAGGTTCTGGACCGACAGGATGGTCATTCTTGGACCTTCCCCCCGGCCCCCTTCCTGGGAAAGGGGGTGAGTGCGGTTCGCGGGCTGCGCCCGCTCCGGGGATTGGCTGGCGCCCCCTTCGGGCGGCCGGGCGGGGGTGGACGAACCATCCCCCCGGCCCCCTTCCTGGGGAAGGGGGTGAGTGCGGTTCGCGGGCTGCGCCCGCTCCGGGGATTGGCTGGCGCCCCCTTCGGGCGGCCGGGCGGGGGCGCTCACGGCTTCCTTCCCCGTCCGATCAGCGCTTCCAGACGCAGCACCAGGCTCGGGGGCAGCAGATCCCGCCATCTCTCGCACAGGGCGGCGAGGCTGGGCACCAGTCCTCGCGGCAGGAAGATCATGGTGGCCATCATCACCGCCCCGAGTACCACCATTTCGTAATCCTTGAGCACGGTGAGGATTTGCGGCAGCAGGGTCAGTACCGCCGCGCCGACCACCGCGCCGTAAATCGAGGCCATGCCACCGAGGACTACCATGGTCACGAGCTCAACGGAATGAATGAAGCCGGCTTTGGCCGGCGTGATGAACCCGGAATAGTGCGCCGCCAGGCTGCCGGCGCCGGCGGCGAAAGTGGCCGAGAGCACGAAGATCTGCAACTTGTGCGCGGCCGCGTTGATGCCCGCGGCTTGAGCGCCGACCTCGGAACTGTGCAAAGCGCGCAGAGCCCGGCCCATGGGTGAATCAATCAGATTCTGCGACAGCCAGACGGTGAGCAGCAGCAGTCCGCCGATGAACCAGTACCAGGCGCGCTCGTTCTCGAGCGCAAAACCGAGCACCGAGAACGGCCCCACGGTGATGCCGTCGGGTCCACCGGTGAGACGGTCCTGGTTGACGATCACCAACGAAATGATGATGCCCAGCCCCAGCGTGGCCATGGCGAGATAGTGGCCCTTGAGTTTCAGGATCGGTCGTCCGGCCAGAAACGCCAAGCTACCGACCCCGGCCATGCCTGCCAGGGCGGCGATCACCGGCGGCCAGCCATAGTTGCCGGTGAGTATGGCCGAGGCGTACGCGCCCAGGCCAAAAAAACCGGCATGCCCCAGGCTGATTTGCCCGGCATAGCCGATCAAGAGATTGAGGCCGATGCACACGATGGCATTGAAGCCGATGAGGATGGCCACGTCGTAGAAATATTTGTTCGAGAGCACCAGGGGCAGGAGCGCGATGATGGCGGCAAGCGCGATCAGGCCGTGGTGCCGCGAGCTACGGTAGTGGGACATGGATCAAACCCGGTCGGCGGCGCGCTTGCCCATGAGACCGCTGGGCAGGAAGAACAGCACGCCGAGCATCAGCACGAAGGCGATGGCATCTTTGTAAGCGGAAGAAATATAGCCGGCGCAGAGGCTCTCGACGATGCCCAGCACGAAGCCCCCAACCAGCGCGCCCGGACCGCTGCCCAGGCCACCAAGCACGGCCGCGGCGAAGCCTTTGAGGCCGAGCATTACACCCACGTCCACCGAGGTGGTGGTGATGGGTGCGACCAAGATGCCGGCGGCACCCCCCAGACCCGCGGACACCGCGAAGGAGAGCAGCAGTACGCGTCGCACGTTGATGCCGACCAGTTGCGCGGCGAGGCGGTTGTGCGATGTCGCCAGCATGCCCTTGCCGACGCGTGTGCGCCCGAAAAACCAGGCCAGTGCCAACACGATCAGCATGGTGGCGCCGAGCACCCACAGGCTTTGCGGCTGCACGCTGGCGCCCACAAAGGAAATCGGTTCATTGCCGCTGAACGCCGGCAAGGCGTGGAGCTTCTTGTCCCAGACGATGGCGGCCAGACCGCGCAGAAAGATCGAGGCGCCGATGGTGATGATGATCAGTGTCACCACCGAGGCGCCCCGAGCGGGTTCGACCGCGAACTTCTCCAGCAACATGCCCACCAGCACCGTGATCCCGATCGCTAGGGGTACCGCCAGGATCAGGGGCATGCCCGTGGCCACGAGGGAGACCGCGCTCATGCCGCCGATCATGACGAATTCGCCCTGGGCGAAGTTGATCACGTGACTGGCGTTGTAGATCAGAGAAAAACCCAGCGCCACGAGCGCGTACACCGCACCCACGGTAACGCCCGTGGTCAGGTACTGTGCGAGTTCGGCGCTCATTCCTTGGCTTCCATTTCGTCGACGCTGGGCGGTGGGACTACTTGACCAACACCCAGTTGCCGCCCTTCACTTCCAGCATGCGGAAGGCGGTGAGGTCCAGCCCCATGTGGTCGTTGGCGGACATGTTCACCACGCCGGCCGTGCCCATATAGCCCTTGGTCGCTTCGAGCGCGTCGCGCACCTTGGCCTTGTCGGTGGAGCCGGCTTTCTTCATCGCTTCCACCGCCAGCATCAGACCGTCGTAGGCGTGGCCGCCGAAGGTCGACACATCGGACTTGAATTTCCCTTCGTAAGACTGCTTGTAGGAGACCAGCACCTTCTTCTGCGCGTCACTTTCGGGCAGCGCTTCGGCCACCAACAGCGCCGAGGCGGGCAGGCGCACGCCTTCCGCCGCATCGCCGGCGAGCTTGATGAACTCCTTGGAAGCCACGCCGTGCGATTGGTAGAGCGGCACGGTGATGCCTAGTTGCTTGAAGTTCTTGGTGACGATCGCCGGGCCTTGGCCAAAACCAGGGTTGAGCACGGCTTGCACACCGGCGGTGTTCTTGATCTTGGTGAGTTGAGCGCTCATGTCGGTGTCGCCAGCGCCGTAGGTCTCGTCGGCGACGATGTCGATCTGGTACTTCGGTGCCACTTTCAGGCATTCCGCGCGCATCGACTTGTCGAAGCCCCCCGAGCCGGAAATGAGGCCCAGTTTCGAGAGCTTGCGGGCTTGCAGATCGACGAACACTTTTTCGCAGGCCATGCGATCGGTGTGCGGCGTTTTGAACACCCACTTCTTCACCGGCTCAATGATCACCACCGCGCCCGCGAGCGAAATGAACGGAATGGCAGCTTTTTCCGCCAGCGGTACGGCGGCCATGGTGGATCCGGTGGTGGAACCGCCGACGATCACATCGACCTTGTCCTGCTCGATCAGGCGCGTGGCGAAAGTGCGCGCCTTTTCGGCGTCGCCGGCATCGTCATAGCTCACCAATTGCAGCTTGCGTCCGAGTACGCCGCCAGCGGCGTTAACGCGTTCGATGTACATCTCCAGAGTTTTCAGTTCCGGGTCGCCCAGAAAGGAGGCGGGCCCCGTCACCGACAGGAAGCTGCCGATCTTGATCGGCTCTTGGGCCAGCGTAGGGGCGGAGAACCAGGGCGCGGCCAGGGCCAGGCCGGCGAGGCACCAGCGCAGGGATCGCGTGCTAAGGGTCTGTGACATAATCCATCCTCCAAAGGGGGGTTAGGCTCGAAACGCCATTGTGGAAGCCGTCCGGGTCACTTGACCCGATCGGCAACCAGTATATTATGGTAATATGGTACTTAAATACCACAATCTATTTTGACCAAAGTCAGGCTTCTTGTAAATGCCCCTCGCGAAGAAAAGGTCTCGAAAGGCATCCGGCAAAGCTGGCGTGGCTGCTCGCCATGATCCGCCCGCGGTCGTGGCGAGAGCGGCCGGGTCCGGTCTGCGCGTACGTCCGGCGGAGGCCGATGACCTCGATCAGGTTATCGCCATCGATACCGAGATCACCGGGATCGAAAAGGTCGACTATTGGTACGAACTGTTCCACCGCTACGGCATGCGCGCGCATCAGAACCGCCTGTTTCTGGTGGCCGAGGACGCGGGCATCCTGCAGGGCTACATCATCGGCGAGGTGCGCGACTGGGAATTCGGTTCGCCGCCTTGCGGCTGGGTTTTCGGCATCAACGTTCGCCCAGAGACGCGCGAGGGCGGCATCGGCACCTTGTTGCTCGACGCCATTTGCACTGGCTTCAAGCGCAGCGGGGTGACCAAGGTGCGCACCATGCTCGCCCGCGACAACGGACTGATCATGTCTTTCTTTCGCAGCCAAGGCATGATGGCGGCGCCCTACATCGCCCTGGAACGTGATCTTGATTGAAGCGCGGCGCGTGGGAGGCCGGTCATGAAACTGCAAAAGAACACCACCATCGCGCTGTGCAGCATTCTGGAGGCGGCTATCGACCCGTCGCGGCAGATCGCCGCGGCGCACATCGCGGAGAAGTACGGCGTCTCGCCCCATCACCTGGCCAAAGTTCTGCGTCACCTTGGGCGCATGGGGCTGGTCGAGGCCGCGCGTGGCGTGGGTGGCGGCTACCGCTTCAAGGGCAACGCCAAGCGCCTCACCCTCTATGACATCATCGAGCTTTTCGAGGACATCAGCGCGCGACCAGCCGAAAGCGGCGATAAGGAACACACCACTGACGTCGGGCGGGCGATCGCCAACGTGCTCTCCGAAGTGGACGAAACCGCCAAGGCCACTTTTCGCTCGATCTCCATCGACACCATGCTCAAGTTAATCGATCGCGAGGGCAAGGCCGCCGAGCGCGACGCGGCGATGCTGCCTTCCTGAGCGCTTGCTGGGCGCTGCGCACCTCTCTTACGGAGTCCTTTCATGTCTTCGCCTGTTACGCTTACCAACAAAGTCCTCGTGGTCACCGGCGCCGGCGGCGGTATCGGCCGCGACATCGCGCTTCTGGCCGGCCGTTATGGCGCCAAGGTGCTGGTCAACGACATCGGCGCTTCTCTGGGCGGCGAAGGCTTGAGCGCCGGCCCGGCGCAGCAGGTGGTCGAGGAAATCAAGGCCGCCGGAGGCGACGCGGTGGCCAACACCGACAGCGTCTCCGACGCGGCCTCCGCCGGGCGCATCGTCCAGACCGCGCTCGATCACTTCGGCCGCATCGACGCGGTGGTCAACAACGCCGGCATCCTGCGCGACCGCTTTTTCCACAAGATGAGCGAAGAAGAATGGGATGCCGTAATCAAAGTCCATCTCTACGGCAGTTACCATGTTTCCCGCGCCGCCGCGACCCACTTCCGGGAGCAGGGTTCCGGCGCCTTCGTTCACATGACCTCGACTTCGGGCCTCATCGGCATGGTGGGCCAGGCCAATTATTCGGCCGCCAAGCTCGGCGTCGCCGCCTTGTCGAAATCGATCGCCCTCGACATGGCGAACTTCGGCGTGCGCTCCAACTGCATCGCGCCCTTTGCCTGGAGCCGGATGATCGCCTCGATACCTGCCGACACGCCGGCGCAGCAGGCGCGTATCGAGCGCTTGAAGCAAATGACCCCGGCCAAGATCGCTCCGCTGGTGATCTACCTGGCGAGCGACGCCGCCAAAGACGTCAACGCGCAGATTTTCGCCGTACGCAATAACGAAGTCTTTGTCATGAGCCAGCCCCGGCCGGTGCGCTCGGTGCATCGCAGCGAAGGCTGGACGCCGGAGAGTCTGCACGAGCACGGCATGGCCTCGCTACGCGGTGCCTTTACGCCGCTCGACAAGACCACCGATGTCTTTTCCTGGGACCCGATCTGAACCCCGACCCAGGGGCGGGCCGCGCCGTTTGAGCGTGATGGGGCGGGCTGCGGGACTGGCCGCGGCGGACCAGGGGAAGCACCGAACAAAACCGTCACACCGACCAGAGCCGGTGTCCAGTTCGTTGAACCGTCTGGATCTCCCCACCCTTCGGGCGCCCCCATAAGACTCGGCGAGGCACGGCTTTTGCTCGCGGCCACCGCATGTGCTAGTGTCTCAACCCACAGGTTTCGCTCTGTTCGACGCCTCCCGCATCGCCGATGGCTTGGTCGCTCATCCTCGCCATAGCTATGGCTGCGGTTCGCTTCGCGCCCTCGGCGCGCGGATACGCGTCTGGGCATGTACGCAAACTTATGGGTTGAGACACTAGGGTTGCCGTCGGTGAAGCGTGCGCGCGGCGGAGCGCTCAATCGGAGGGTCCATGGACGAATACTTCCCCACCCGCTCATCCGAGCGGATGAACAGCATCCGCCTGCAACAGGCGCGGCGGCGCTTCTTTTCCGAGGGCGAATCAGGGGGCAATCTGCTGAGCGAGACCGTGCTCCGATCCTGGGACCGCTGTCGGGCCGCCGGCCTGCAACCAGCCAGCCGTCACGCCGGCTGCGACGGCATGAGCGCGGCGCAGTTGACCGAACACCGTGAACGCAACCGGCATCTGCTGGCGCAGGCGCGCTCGGTGATGGAGTACGTGTACGAGCAGATCCGGCATTGCGGTTCCATGGTGATCCTCGCCGATCGCCAGGGGACCGTTCTGCACAGTCTCGGCGACGCCGAATTCGTCGATCGCGCCAGTCGCGTCGCCTTGGCACCGGGTGCGTCGTGGCGGGAAGAGCGACGCGGCACCAATGCCATCGGCACCACGCTGGTGGAAGCCCGGCCGGTGGAGATTTTCGGCGCCGAGCATTTCCTGGACCGCAACACCTTCCTGACCTGTAGCGCTTCGCCGCTGTTTGATCCGCGCGGCGAGGTGGTAGGTGTGCTGGACATTTCCGGCGACCACCGCGCCTATCAGAGCCACACTTTGGGGCTGGTGGGCATGGCCGCGCAGATGGTGGAAAAGCGGCTGTTCGAAAATCTCCCCGGAGAAGCCCTGCGGGTAGCCTTCCATCCCCACCAGGAATTTCTGGGCGGCCCCGGAGAAGGACTGCTGGCGCTGTCTCCCGAGGGACGGATCCTGGCGGTCAACGCCGCCGGCCTGCGCCTGCTCGGTGCCGCGGCGAACGCCGTGATCGACGGACCCAGCACGCTGCTCTTCGATCTGCCCCTGGGTGCCCTGTTCGACCTTTTGCGCCGCGCGCCCCAGGCGAGCTGCCAGCTCCGGGCGCGCAACGGTCAGCACTACTTCCTGCGCCGCTTTGGCGAGTGGCCCGCATTCAGCAGTGTGCCGGTGCGGGTATTCGATACCGCTATGATGGAGAATGGTGTCGCACCGGTCGGCCCGCCCGCCCTGGATGGTTCGGGGGCGCTGGCGGCCGAGGCCGTCCGGGGGACCTCCGCGGCACTGTTCGATCAGGTACGCGAGCTCCTCGGCACTGAGGCCGCCCGACTTTTCGACCCCGATCCGGGCGCGGCGGCAGGCGGTAGGGCGCCAGAGCCTAGCGGCCAATTCGGCGAATTGAGGCGTGTCCTGCGTCAGGCCCTGGCTTTGCTGGAGCCGGAACCGGGTGCCGCGTTCGGGCAAAGGGGCTTGGCCGATGCCGCCGATCCGGCCGCGCGTCTGCGTGACATCGAACGTGGGGCCGCCCAGCAAGCGCTCAAGGCAGCGGGCGGCAATATCTCGGCGGCGGCCCGCGCGCTGGGCATCAGCCGCAACAAACTCTACCGACTCTTGCCCGGTACCCCGCCCAACCGAGCGATGGCCGCGGGCAGTTCGACGGCCTCAGCCACGAGCGCGACCGCCCCGGCCGCCAGCAATTCCTCGGCCGTTCCGAAACCGTAAAGCACCCCCAGGGCCGACACGCCGTGCGCACGCGCGGCGAGAGCGTCGTGTTCGCGGTCGCCGATCATCAGGCAGGAGTGTGGAGCCAATTCCTTCTGGCTAAGGATGTGTCCGAGCAGCGCGTCCTTGTGGTCGTAGCGGCCATCAAGTTCAGGGCCGTAGATTCCGGCGAAAAGGGCCACGAGTTGGAAGTGCGCCAGAATTCGTTCGGCGAACACACGTGGTTTGCTGGTGCACAGGAACAGCACATGGCCGCGCGACGCGAGTTCCTCTAGAGCCTGGGCGATACCCGGATAGATCTCGTTTTCGGTCCAGCCTACCGTGGCATAGCGCTCGCGATAATGGCGCAGGGCCTGCTCGATCGGCGCGGTTTCGGCGGTGCCCAGCAAACGCCCAAAGGTTTGGCGCAGGGGCGGGCCGACGGCGTCCCGCAAGGCCTCCGCGCCGGGTTCGGGGCATCCCAGGCGGCCCAAGGCAAAGACGATCGAGCGGCTGATCCCGGCATGGTTGTTGGTCAGTGTACCGTCGAGATCGAACAGCAGATGGCGAGGAGTGCTCACGGGCATATTTTCCCCCATTACCCTTCCAGCGGAACGGCGTGAGTGTGGTTCGCGGGCGGTGCCCGCTCCGGTGGTGGACTTGCGCCCCCTTGGGACGGCCCGGCGGGCTGGATGGACCCCACCCCCCGGCCCCCTCCCCGGGGGAGGGGGTGAGTGTGGTTCGCGGGCTGCGCCCGCTCCGGTGGTGGACTTGCGCCCCCTTGGGACGGCCCGGCGGGCTGGATGGACCCCACCCCCCAGCCCCCTCCCGGGGGGAGGGGGTGAGCGCGGTTCGCGGGCTGTGCCCGCTCCGGT
>JACPUX010000032.1 GCA_016192065.1 Betaproteobacteria bacterium | reverse complement strand
GGGAAGGGGGCTGGGGGGAAGGGTTGTCAACGGCCGCCGCCCGACCGCCCGAAGGCGGCGCCAGCCAAGTACCGGAGCGGGCGGAGCCCGCGAACCGCACTTACCCCCTTCCGCGGGAAGGGGGCCGGGGGGAAGGGTTGTCAACGGCCGCCGCCCGACCGCCCGAAGGCGGCGCCAGCCAAGTACCGGAGCGGGCGGAGCCCGCGAACCGCACTCACCCCCTTCCGCGGGAAGGGGGCTGGGGGGAAGGGTTGCCAACGGCCGCCGCCCGGCCGCCCGAAGGCGGCGCCAGCCAAGTACCGGAGCGGGCGGAGCCCGCGAACCGCACTCACCCCCTTCCGCGGGAAGGGGGCCGGGGGGAGAGATCGTCAAGCGGCGCGGTCAACCCTGCTGCATGGGCACGGGGCTTGCGCGCGCACCTGCTCGCGGCGTTGTTCCTGTTTGGTGCCGGGGCGCAAGCGCTCACCGTCAACGAGGTCGCCAAGGATCTTGCCTGCCCCTGCGAATGCCCGCTGATCCTGGAGGATTGCAACATGACCTGCGGTTTGGAATGGAAGAACCAGGTCGGCGAGTTCATCAAACAAGGCATGAGCAAGCAGCAGATCATCGACTACTTTGTCGGCAAATACGGCGACGCCGCACGCATTACCCCCGCCCAGCGGATCAACGGCAAAATCTACCAATACACCAGGAGCTTCGATGACCTGGACTGGGCCTTGCTGTGGGGGGCCTTGGCGGTCTGGGCCGGGTTGATGTTTGCAGGCGTCTATGTCGGCGTGAGAAAGGTTTTTTTCGACCGGCCGCAGGATGCATCCGTGGGTGGTCAGGAAGTCAAGTCATGAGTTTCATCACCACTCCCCCTGGTCATCGCTTCCCCTGGTATGTACGTCTTTTCCTTGCCAACCAGCGGCGGCGCTATGGCCGCGAACTAGAACCGGCCCGACTCTGGGCGCGCTCTCCGAAGGTCTTCGCGGCGCTGTCCTTGCTCTATGGCGCCCTGGATCGCCGATCTTCGCCGCTCGAGCCGAAATTGCGCACCATGGTCACGGTGTTGATCTCGCAGATCAACTGGTGCGCGTTCTGTGTCGACATCAATTCCGCCCTTGCGCTCAAGCGTGGTTTTAGCAAAGAGCAGTTGGCCGCCTTGTCCGATTTTGAGAGTTCGCCGCTCTTCGATGCCCGCAGCAAGGCCGCTTTGGCCTACGCCCAGACGGTCACGCGCACCGACGGTAGGGTGGATGCCGCGCTGATGGATCGTCTCAAGAGCGAATTCGACGACGAGGCCATCATTGAACTGACCGCGCTGATTGCTTTTCAGAATCTCTCCAGCAAATTTAACTCGGCCCTCGATGTGGCCGCGCAAGGCTTTTGTGCCGTGGCGCCGCTGCCCGGGGCGACCGCCGGCGCGCCGGAGCCGCGGGCGGGAGGTCGAGCTGATTGATTCGTACGCGGTACGGACGACCGCACGCGGACGGGCGCCCAAGCTTGGTGGAGGCGCGGCATGAGACCTTCGATCCGGTCACTGTCGGTCAGCCTGGGCGTCTTTGTCGCGCTTCTTGGAACAATCGCTTTTGTTGCCTACATGACCCTGACCGAGCAAACGCCTTCCGATGCCATCGAGAGCCTCCAGGAAGATGGTCGGCTGGCTCTTTACCGCCACGGACTGATCGAGAAACTCTCGCCCGCGGACACTCGGCGACTCTATCAGCAAAGCTGCACACGGCGGTGCCATGGCAAGGACGTGATCGAAAAGGGTCCGCGGACCGCCGCCGAGTGGGAAGCGGTGATGGCGAGGATGAAAGCACCCGATCGCGCGGCCCTCGACGATCGCCGGGCGGAAGCCATCACCCGGCACTTGCAGAATCACTTCCTGAGCAACGTGCCGACAGTGCTGCCGCCGGCGACCATGAAGTTCGTCAAGCAGCATTTGTGGCGCAGCGACTTCGGCGAAAGCGATCTGTTCCTCGACATCATTTATGTTCCCACGGAGCACGCCCGGCTGCTGCCCTATCTGGGCGTGCGCAAGACGCCGGGCGATGCGCGCGAGGCCCTATTCATCGTTTACATCAACACCCATCAGGGTCGGGTGCCGCAATGGGATCTCGCGGCGATGTCGTCCTTGCGCCTCGATCAGGGCGCGGTGCATACCGCCTCGGGCTGGCAGATCCTCTACCGCGATGGTCAACAACACCACGATCAGGGACTGCTCAGTTTTCCGGTGCCCGAATTCAGCGGCGCCACTGAACTGAAAGTTGTGATGCGACTCGCTGGCCTGGGGACCAGGACTTTTCAATGGAATTTGCCGATTCCGCCTCTTCCGGAGTGAACCAACTTGAGTCTCAGATTCTACAAATTCCTCATCTTCGCCTCCCTCGCCGGATTGATCCTGGCGGCCGGCGTCGCCGCTCTGCTGCTGTTCCAGCAGGACGCGGACGAAGAGACACCCACCCGGTCGAGGGCCATGGTGAAGGAGTTCGCCCCCGATTTCACGCTCGCGCTGCTGGGTGGCGGGAACTTGCGCTACGCCGAAATCAAGGGCAAGCCCATACTCGTCAACTTCTTCGCCTCCTGGTGTCTGCCCTGCCGCGAAGAGATGCCCGCGATCGAGAAGATCGCGCAGGAGTATCGTGCCAGAGGGGTGGTGTTCCTGGGGGTGGCGGTAGACGATACCGAGGCGAAAATGCGGGAGTTCGTTACCCGGTATCAGGTGAGCTTTCCGGTGGGGCTTGACGAAGGCGCGGTGATTCAGAAGTCCTTCGGGCTGTATGGGATACCGACGACCTATTTCATCGACAAACAGGGCGTGATCAACTACTTTCACGCCGGTGCCGTGACCGAGGAACTGCTTCGACATGAACTTGATAAGCTTTTGTAGGCGACTCTGCGCCGCGCTCCTGCTCGTCGCACTATTTTCCGCTTGCAGTGAGGAGGCGAAGCCGCTGTTGCAGGTCGGCGAGAAAGCCACACCCTTTTCGCTCGAAATGCTCGGTGGTGGCGCGCGCCGGCTCGAAGACTACGCCGGCAAGGGCCTGGTGATTACCTTCATGTCCTCTTGGTGCCCCTGCTCCAACAACTCGATGCCCCTGTTGGAGCAGGCAAGCGTCGCGCACAAGAGCGATCAAATCGCCTTTCTCCTGGTCGGCATTCAGGACTCGCGCAAGAAGTTCGACAAGTTCACCAAGAAGTGGAACGTGCCTTTCGATGCGGGTTACGACAAAGGCGATCGTATCGCCAAGGACTACGGAGTCAGTGCCCCGCCGACCACTTTCTTTATCGACCGGAACGGGATCGTGAAGCGGGCATTTTATGGGGACATCTCGGTCAAGCCCGAGGAGTTCCGGCAATGGGTCAAGGAGGTTCTGTGATCGGCGCTGGCGAAGCGGTCTGGGGCGGGTTCAGCGCCTTCTTTTCGATCTGGCAGCTTTGCATTCTGCAGTTCAGTCCCTTCTTCTTGGCCTTCATAGTTGGGACTTTCTTCTGCACGCCCGGGCAACGCCACGCGCCGCCGGTCATTCGTGCGACCTTGCCGGCATCGCTGGCCTGGACGCTGAGCTTCACGTTGCTCTATTCGCTCCTGATTGCCTCGGCTTTGCCGCTCAGCCGGCCCTTGATCAGCAACCTCGGCAGCTTGCGGATCATCGCCGGAGTGCTCATTCTGCTGGTCAGTCTTTACATCTTCCTGATGGGGCGCAGGGCTTCCTTGGCCAAGTGGCACAGGCCGAGCACGCTGATTGTGCTGGCGATGGTCATCGGAATCTCCTTTGCCCTGATGTATTCGCCCTGCATCACGCCGATGCTCTCCGACATCATGGGGCTGGCGACGCAGCGCGGCACCGCCCGCGAGGGGTGGTACCTCGCGTTCCTGTACGGTCTGGGCACCAGCATCGCCATGTGCGCCTTCGCCTGGGCGCTGATCGCCGTCCTCAGCCGCAGCGCCGCGGTATGGCGCAAGGCGCGTTGGATCAGTGATGCCTGCGTTCTCGTGCTGGTGGTCCTGGGCCTGATGAACATCTCCGGCCTAATGACGTTCTACAAGGCTTTCCTGCTTGGGCTGGCATTGTGATTCCGCTTCGTTCGGGCACCAAGCAACGGATCATCGGTGGCGTGCTGGTCGCGCTGAGCGCGCTGATCGCGTTGCTCTCGCGCGGCATTGGGTTTGAACTCGATCCTTTTTTTGTGATGCTTGGTGTGCTGGGGGTCTTTTTGTTTCTGATCGGTTCAATGCGCCACAGGGCAGACCGAGGGCGGACGGGCAGCCTTCGGACGGCGAACTCGGAGCGCCGGGGCAGGGCATGAACTGGCGCTCATTCCTGCCTTCGAGGCGCGTGCTCGCGCTGCTCATCGCTGTCATTGCCGTCACCGGCTACTTTGGCTGGAGAATGAGCCAGAATCGTGTTGTGCGCGCTCCCGCCGAGATCGAGGACTACCTGTTCTGGCAAGCCAAAGACCTGTCGGAGTTTCAGCTCCTCCGGGCCGGAAACGGGAGCCTGGGTCTCAAGGATTTGCGCGGAAGATGGACCTTCGTCTTTTTTGGCTACACGCATTGTCCGGACATTTGTCCGGTAAGCCTGGCGGTTCTGGGGCAGGCTTTTCGCCTCATTGATCAGACGCCGGAACGGCTCGGCCAGACGCAGGGAATCTTCATTTCCGTCGACCCAGGACGCGACCGGCCCGAGGCGCTGGCCGAATATGCGGCCTATTTCCATCCCCGTTTGATAGGCGCCACCGGGAGCGTGGCCGAGTTGGAAGCGTTCTCCCGGCAGATCGGCGTGTTCCATGCGCTGGAAAAGCCCGAATCGGGCAAAGCCGCTGACGACTATTTGGTGACGCATAGCGCCACGATCTTCCTGATCGATCCCGAGGCAAGGCTGGTGGGGAAGTTCTCGCCACCGCAGAACGCGGAGGAAATCGTCAAAGCATTTTCGAAAATCCGTGCCATTCACAGCGAAGGGGCGAAGAGCCGATGGACATTGTTTTGAGAGCACTGATCAGCCTGAGCCTCTGGTTTTTCGCCGCGGCGGCCTGCGCGGCCAGCCCGGAAATTCGCGTCCTCGAGCCCTGGGTGCAGGCGGCGCCGCCTAACGCGAAGGTGCTGGCCGCCTACTTGCGGTTCCAAAACACCGGCACACGGCCGCACACCCTGAGCGCAGTCAGCAGTCCGGTTTTTGAAAGGGTGGAGCTGCATCAAACGGTCTTGCGTGAGAACATGGCGGGTATGCAGAAAGTCGGGGAGCTCAGGCTTCCTCCCAAGGAGACGCTGGCCTTGAAGCCCGGAGGCTTGCACCTGATGTTGATCGGTGCCAAGCAGGCGCTGCGAGCTGGCGACGTGGTTCCCTTGACGCTGAGTCTTAAGGACGGGAGCACTTTGAGCGTGGACGCAATCGTACGCGGCGCCCCAGCGGGCGCCGATCAACCGCATCGGGACCAGAATCACTCCGGTCATGCCAGCCATGCGCACTAGCCTCCGCCCCTGGGCCACGCTGGCCCTCATCGTCGGCCTGTTGCTGACTCACGGCTGTGGCGAGCACGACGGCCAGACCAACGCAGTGCTGGAGGATGCCGCTCCGTTCACTCTGGAGCTGTTCAGTGGCGGGAGTTTCAGCCTCGCCGAGAACAAGGGCAAGGTGATCGTGATCAATTTCTTCGCCTCCTGGTGCGTTTCCTGTGGCGAAGAGTCACCGATGATCGAACGAGTCGCCAAGGACTACTTGCCGCGCGGCGTCGCCTTTCTGGCGGTGGCCGTCGATGACACCGAACAGAAGGCCCGCGACTATTTGAAAAAGGCCGGACTCAACATTCCCGCTGGACTCGACAAGTCGGGCAAGATCAAGGATGCCTACGGCATTTACGGCATGCCTACGACCTTTTTCATCGACCAGGCGGGCAAGGTTCGCTACATGCATGCCGGTGCCATGGGCGAGCAACTGATGCGGCACGAAATTGACCGACTTCTGTAAACGGCCGTTGCCCGGCCATCATGAAGGCCCGAGCGCTCATGCTTAACCATGGAAAGTGCATTGCCGCCGGTTCGCTGGCGTTGCTCTTGTCGTTGGCCGGTTGTTCCGATCAGCAGGGCGATACGAAGGGGCGAATGACGGCCCGCATCAGTGGGCCGGTGGTGGTTGGTGTGGTCGGGCCCATGACTGGAGAAGAGGCCAGCTACGGCACCAGCGTGGCAGAGGGCGTGCGCGCGGCCGCTCGGCGCGTCAACGCCCAGGGTGGCCTCGGCGGACAGCCAATCGAAGTGCTCGCGCTCGACGATCAGAGCGACATTCAGATGAGCATCCGACAGGTGCAGAGCCTCATCGACCGCAAGGTGGTCGCCATCCTGGCGGCGCCGACCGGCTCCTCGACCTTTGCGCCCTTGCACCTGGTCAATGACTCGAAGACGCTGTTCATTTCTGTTGGCTCGCGCCGGCATCTCAAGGCCACCGGTCCTTTTGTGTTTCGTCACGCCGTCCCGGATGAAATCGCCACCGAGGATTTGATTCGCCATGCCGTAGGCGCCGGTCTCACCAATTTCGCCCTGATCACCGCCGCCGACAACGACTACTCGCTGGACTTGAGTTCGATGTTTCGCAAGGCACTGATCAAGCATGGCGGGGCAATCAAAGTGCAGTCGGACAGCTACGACACCCTGACCGGGGCGCGCAACATGGGGGTCGTGATCACCGCGCTGCGCAAGAGTTCGGAGCCCCTGCATGGAGTGATTTACACCGGCGGCGTCGGCGATGCCCTAGTGCTCGCCCAGGAGATGCGCAAGTCCGGCATTGCCCTGCCGCTCTTGGGCGGCGAGGATCTGTTCAGCGAGGAATTCCTGACCGGTGGCGAGGTGATCGATGGCGCTCTGGTGTACGGCAGTTTTTCCGCTGATCGCAAAGCGCCGGAGCTGGAGCAGTTTCTCAAGGACTACGGGCAGCCCAAGCCGGATCGTTTCGCGGCCCTGGCATACGACACGCTGTTGCTGCTGGCCGAAGCCATCAAGTTTGGCGGCACGGGCGATGCGGCCAAGCTCAGGGAAGCGATGATCGAACCACGGAGCTTCGCCGGGGTCACCGGCAGCACGCGTTTTACCGCCCAGAATCTGCCAATCAAGCACCCGTTGCTGTTCAAAGTCGAACCGGGCGAGAGTGGGATACGCCACTTTGCTCTCAAGGCGGGACCGGACGCCGCCGCGGCGGCCGGGCAGGCCTCGGCGGCTGCGGCAAAACCCTAGGGAAACGCGGAGCGACGTCGTCGCACCGGCAGCGATCGGTGTCCAGTTCGCCGAATCTCGTCGATTCCATAGGCTTTCGTCGATGAGACCGCCCCTGATTTGATCAGCGGTTCTCCGGCCCGGCGTGGAGGGGCTGGGGGTGCCTTGCTTGCAGCCACTTTTCGGACGGCTTGATATTGGTCAAGAACACCGGCAATTGGGGGGCGAATTTGCTTTTGTTGGGGGCTCGCAAGGTCGACAGCCGCTCGACGATGGAGTACGCTCGCCCTGGTCTCCGGCGAGCACGAGGGAGCAGGAACACGCGCGCGGGAAGCAAGGAGCACGCGAGCGCGCGGCGGGTGTTGATCGGCACCATGCCCTCCCCGGCGCATGCAGAGTTTCCCGCGTTGCGGATGCCGTGGATGGGGGAAGGGTGTCTGGCGTGGAAGGTCCATCTGCCATCGCCGCAGACGACGTGTCGGCTTGGCAGGTAGAGTTCCGGGCCGCAGGGTGGGTCGTGCCGACCCGCCCCAAACAATTTACACTGGATCAGTCAAGAGAGAGATCGATGATGACGAGTCGTAGCAAGGGGATCAAGGCTGGATTCTGCCTCATGGCACTGTTGATGGCCTCCGCCACCACTGTCGGTGCGGCGCCGAGTCGCCAAGCGGAGAAAAAGCCTGCCGCCATCAATCATGACGAGATGGTGACCGTGCCGGCGGGAAAATTCGTCTTTGGCAAGGACGACAAGAAGGCCGAAATCGAGTTGCCGGCATTCATGATCGACAAGTATGAAGTGACCAACCGGCAGTTCGCCCGCTTCAATCTCGACCACAAGTACGAGCCCGGAACCGGCGATCTGCCGGTGAGCATGGTTTCGCAAATCGACGCGCGCAATCATTGCGAGGCGCTCGACAAGCGGCTTCCCACCGAGCAGGAATGGGAAAAAGCGGCCCGCGGCACTGATGGACGGATCTATCCTTGGGGAAACAAGTTCGATCCCGCCGCCGCGGTCACCAGCGAAACCGAATTCGGTGCGCATCCGCCGCATCCGTTTCAAGTCGGCTCGCGCCAGAAGGGCAAGAGTCCTTACGGCGCTATGGACATGGCCGGCAACCTCTGGGAGTGGACCAACAGCAATGACGGACGGTACTTCGTGCTCCGGGGCGGATCGTTCTTCGAGGACCGGGACTACGCCACGGCCACCAGTCGGCTGCTCAGCATTCCCAATGACAGCAAGGATTATGTCGGCTTCCGGTGTGTCAAGAGCATGAAGTGACCGGCTTGCCGCCGCGGGCCGCGTCGCTCGGCGTCTGGCGATGCGGCCGGCCCAGCAGGTTCGCGGCGAAACTGTCCGATCGCCCGTTTTTTTGCCACCCGGAGCCCCGGCCCGGAAGAGCTTGAGGGCGCCAATGACGCGCTGACATCCTAGCGGCGCGCAAACATCAGATCCCTTAACATGAAGATCAAGCAATATCACTGGCACCACTTTTTCGGTGGCATCGCGTTATGCCTCCTGGTGATTCAACTCGTCACCGGGGTGGTGCTCGCGCTCTTCTACGCCCCCCACCTTAACGAGGCCTATGCCAGCGTGCAAAGCCTCTACACCGAACTCAAGCCGGTCGCCTGGATGCGTGATTCGCACCGCTGGGCAGCGCTCTTTCTGGCCGTTGCCGTGGCTCTGCATTTGATTCGCAGCGTGCTGCGCAAGGACTTCCTCAGCCGCGACCGCAAGACGCTCTGGCTCACCGGTGTGCTGCTCTTCCTGCCGATGATGGGCTTTCTCATCAGCGGCGTGATCTTGCCCTGGGAATGGCGCGCTTATTGGTTCATGGAGATGGTGCCCAATTATGTCGCGGAAATTCCCCTGATCGGCCCGGCGTTCAGCCAATTCCTGCTCGATGCCTTCACCATGAGCCGGGCCTTCGTCGTACACGTCATCTTGCTACCGGTGCTCACCCTGGTGCTGATCGACATTCACGCCCTGTCGCGGATCAAGAAGCGCGATGGCGGCTTGCATCTCTATTTCGTCGAGCATGGACTCTTCGCCCTGCCGTTTTTGCTGGTGATCGGGCTCTTGGCATTCCTGCTGCCTATGCCCACCGAGGACCCGGCGATCGTGCCTATGCCTCTGGAGGGCGAAGGCATTCCCACCGCCGAGTGGTTCATTCTGATCTTCTACGCGCCGTACTTGTACTTCAAGGGCTTCTGGGCCACGTTCTTCGGTTTCTATGTGCCGTTGGCCATTCTGCTGGTTCTGGCCGGGCTACCCTACTTCTTGCCCAAGGGTCTGTTGCGACGCAGCGGGCAAGAGGCCCCTTCGCTCAAAGACCGCCTCGCCGCAACCGAGTTGCTTGCCCATGGGCGCAAAATCCTGGGCCAACGCATGCTGGCCAAAGTGTTCGGCGGGGTGACGGTGCTTCTGGTCGCGCTGGCGTTCTTCGGGCCGTTCTATGCGGTGAACTATCCCTCTCCGACCCTGGGCTGCAACTCCTGCCACAATATTGGCGCTGGCGTGCGCATGGGCGTGCCGCCCGCGACCTTCAAAGATCGCGAAAAGAACCCCAACCTCAAGGACAATACCTTCATGGTTGAGCACTGGTTCTACCCGCAAGTGGTCTGGTAAGGTCTTCCGAGCACAAGAGGAGAATTTGCGATGACGTGGATGAGGTGGCATAAATGAACCCAGGGTTTGGCCGAGCAATATCTGGAATCTTCGCTCTGATGGTCGTGCTGGTTTTCGCCGGATGCGGCGGCACCGGGCAAGCCGAGGAAAGCCCCGAGGCGGTGGCCAAGCGCTTCTATGATTTGATTTCGACTTCCAAAGTCGAGGGCGGCACCACACCCGCCAGCGAAGCCTACAAGCTCACCACCGGTGCCTCGGCCAATCTGAACCTGAATCAGTTCCTGGAAATCATCAAGAACTATCCCCCTGGGTTCAAGGTAACGGTGGGGGCGGCCCAGATCAAAGGCAAGCAGGCCTTGGTGGCGATCAGCTTCAAGATGCCTTCCAGTTTCGGCGACGAATACGAGGTCAAGCAGGAGCTTCCGCTCAATCTGGACCCGGCCACCAACACCTGGAAGATCGACTTCACCGGCGATACCCACGGCATGCAAAAGGATGACGCCCTCGCCAGCAAGACGGCGCCCGAAACCGCGGTGCCCAAGAAGGACTGATCATGGCTGGCGTGCCAGACCTGGCCGAATGGATCAGGGAGCGGATTCGACTCAAGAAGGCGCGGCCGATTCCGGCGCACGTCAACTTCTTCTATTGTTTTGGGGGGATTTCGCTCTTCCTGATTCTCCTTCAACTGGTCTCGGGCCTGTTCATGCTGTTCTTCTATGTGCCTCAGCCCGACCAGGCCTTGCAGAGCATCGTCGTCCTGAGCAACGAAGTCCCCCTGGGCTGGCTGTTCCGAAATCTGCACCGATGGAGCTCGACGCTGCTCCTGGCGACGGTGTTCTCCCACATGCTGATCGTGTTCTATCTCAAGGCCTATCAGAGCCCGCGACAGTTCACCTGGCTGACGGGCGTGTTCCAGTTGTTGCTGGTCTTCTTGCTCGTCGCCACCGGCCTGATCCTGCCTTGGGACTGGCGCTCCTATTGGTCCTACGCGATGTGGCTCGATTACGTCAACACCTGGGTTGGCGGCGCGCAAATCCAGCAATGGCTGCTCGACCATTTCACCCTGAAGCTCATCTACTACGTTCACATCCTGGCCATTCCCATCGGGCTCGCGGTGTTCTTGTACTTCCACTTCCGCATGGTGAAGAAGTACGGTATCTCCGAGCCGCTCTGAAGCCCTCGTGCACTTCGGCTGGTAGAATCAGGGAAGCGGCGCAACCCCGCCCGCGCCCTGCGTTCTACTAGCCCTCTTGAATCCTCGTTCCAGCGAACTCGAAGCGCTGCTCTCGGGAAACCGCGCCGCCCTGGCGCGCGCCATCAGCCGCATCGAAAACGAGCGTGTGGGCGCCGAGGAGCTTTGGCGTGCGGTGCGCAAACACTGCGGGCGGGCGCAAATTATCGGCATCACCGGCGCGCCGGGGGCGGGCAAGTCCACGCTCATCGCCGCACTTTTGCAGGAGTACTTGCGGCGCGGCCAACGCGTCGCCGTGCTCGCGGTGGATCCTTCGAGCCCGGTGACCGGCGGATCGCTCCTCGGAGACCGCGTGCGTATGGGCGAAATTGCCAGCGATACCGTATTCATCCGCTCGGTCTCCGCCCGCGGGCACTTGGGCGGCCTCTCCCGCAGCGCCGGTCGGATCATCGATCTGTTCGACGCCGCCGGTTTTGATCTGGTCATCGTCGAAACCGTGGGCACCGGACAGTCCGAGGTCGAAGTCGCCGGCCTGGCCGATACCCGGGTGGTGATCTGCCCGCCGGGTCTGGGCGACGAGGTGCAGGCCATCAAGGCCGGGGTATTGGAGATCGCCGACATCTTGGTGGTCAGCAAGGCCGACCAGCCCACCGCCGCGAAAACGCTGCTCGACCTCCGTGTTCATTTCGCCGGGCGGCGGCAAGGCGAATGGACGGTGCAAGTCTTGCCCGTGGTGGCGTTACAAGGCGCGGGCCTCGCGGAACTGGTCGAGGCCATGGCAGCGCACGTCGAGGTGGCGGGCCGTGGCCGCCGCCTGGCGAGTGCAGGCACCTGGCCTGCACGACCTAGCGTCATGCCACTCGTGCTGGTGGGCGCCACCCGGTTCGCGCGCGCCCTGGGACCCATTGCCGCCGCCGCCGGGTTTGAGGTGCTGCTGGTCGAGCCGCGCCTGCCACCGGCGCGCTGGCCGGTGCTCGCCGGGGTCACGGTGACCGGTGAAAACTGCGCTGCGGCCATAGCCCGGGCCGCGGGGAACAAGGCCTGCGCCGTCGTCGTTTGCACGCGCCAGCGCGAGCTGCTCGAAGGCGCGCTGCTTGCGGCCGCAAACTTGCCAGGCGGTGCGCTGCTGCTTCCGGCGGGGCGCGGCAGCGCGCGTGCCCTGGCCGCGCTCCCACACTCGCCGCAGGGGCTGCTGCGGCAAGTACTTCCCCCAGGTGACGCCGCGCTGACCCTGGGCGAGCGCGCGCTGCTGGTATTGGCGGGGCTGGTGGCGGCGCGGCGGGCGCCCTGAGCGGCGAGGTTTAAGAAGGTGTTTCGCGCTTGAGGTTGGCCGCCTCTTGGGCGCTGCTGGCGCGCGGCCGGCTCGGTGAACACAGCGCCGGGCCAAATTCGAACAGGTAGAGGCCAAAGGCGCTGGCCCAAAGGGTCATGGCGCCGGCCGCCCAAGCGCTGTCGAGCTGCAGCAGCGACGCGGCGACGCGCAGCACCGCGGCCAGCGACACCAGCGCCAGCGCCACGCGCATCGTGGCACTGACCGCCAGCGTCCGGCCGGTGTGGCGCAAGCTGACGCGGTTCATCAGCGACAGCATCATCGCCCCCACGGCGCCCACCAGAAAGGCATGTTGCCAGGCTCCGGGCGCCAGGCGCGCATCGAGCGCGGCCCAGCCGCGCAAGACCAGAGCGCCGATCAGCCAAACGAAGGCGACATGCATGGCCGCGAGCATGGGCAAGTCGGCCACCTGCCAGCCGCGCCAGCGCCAGGAACGGAAGCCCAGTAGCACGGCGGTGCCAAAGCAAACCACGGCAAGCGATGCCGGCGGCGTGGCCAGGGGCTCGGCCAGCGCCAGCAGCAACACCGCCACGCCCAGGGCATATTCGAGTTCGGGCAGGAGCTTGGGCGCGTCGCCCAGCCGGCGTTCGCGCAAGGCGTTGCCGGTGAATATGGGCGTGAGCAGCCCGCCTTTGACGACGAACAGCAGGAGCAGAGCGTGGATGCCCAACTGCAAGCCGGCCTGGGCGAGCGTCGTGGCCGCATGCCATTGGCCCAGCCAGAAAATGATCTGGGCCGCGGCAAAACCGCCCAGGATGGGCAGCAACCAAAGAAAACGCCGCTCGGCCAGGCGCAGGAGCTGGGGCGAAAGCAACAGCACCAGCAAGGGGAAATAGGCAACATCGAGCAGGGCGCGTAGCGGCAGGGGCAGCGCCTCGCACCAGAACGCGATGCGCCCGGCGAGCCAACAGGCCACCAGTGCCGCGAGCCGCCGTCCTTGCCACTCCGGGGTGCCAGCCCAACTGGGCAGCGCGGTGAGCAAGATGCCGGAGACGATCGCCGCGGCAAAACCGAAAAGCATTTCGTGGCCATGCCAGGCCGCGGCCTGGGCCGGTGTTTGCGGCGCGAACACCCAGGCGCCGGCCAGCAGCAGGGCATAAATCGCGCCGAGCAGGTAGAAAGGACGAAAGGGTGCTGCCCAGAGCGGAGCGGTAAAGCGCAAGATGCTTGGTGGAATGGCCGTAAGCCCGCAGCTTAACGCGGGCGGGCAGGGCGCAACAAGGGCGGCAGAAGGGCTTGCGGCCGGCCCTGGTTCCTGGGCGAGCGGAATTGAGGCCGATTCGACCGATTGTTCCAGGCCTTGCGCCGATGAGCCTGGCGCTAAAGTGCCGTTCATGCCCAGGGCCCGTCGGGTGCTCGCGGCAAAGCGCAGGAGCGACAGCATGAGCAGCATTCATTTCGACCTTGGCCTGGCAACATCCCTGGAACCCAACGCGGGCAGAAGCCAGCGTTCGCTCGCGCATGCCTTTCAGTCTGTGTTGCAAGGCTTTTCAAATCGCTTGTCCGGCGACGCACCGCGCCATCGCAGCGACGTGCCGAGCGTCGAAAACCGCGCACGGCCAAGCGGCACGCGCGATCTTCCCACGGCGCTGCTGAGCACGCTCGAAGCCGCGCAAAACCTCACCCCAGGCAAGACCACGCTGGGCAGTGACGCGGAACTCGACGACGAAGGCATGAATCTCGTGCAATACCTCGTCGCGCGCGCCGATGCAAAATCCACCGACTCCACCGAAGCCTGGCTCCTGCGCAACCATGCCGGCTACATCGTCATGCAATTCGCGGGTTATCAACCCGCGGGCCTGAGCCCGAAAGAAATCGTCGATCGGTATCTCGAGGTCATGAAGGGCGGGAACTGGCCGACGGGTTGATCTCGCGCGGCCTTGCTGGCTAGAGTCGCGCGAGTCATGGCGACGGGGACTTAGGTCTCCTTTCGCTTCCCCTTGGCCTTGCTGACCGAGCGCACCAGCCTTCCGAAGGCCCGTTCCTTCTGGCGCCTTTCGAGTTGCGACAGGTCATGAAACTCAGTTTCCTTCTTGAGCTTCAGGTAGTTCTGAAAATGCCCCGCATCCAGCTCCCCTTGCGCTATGGCGCTCTGAATGGCGCAACCCGGCTCGCTGCTGTGGGTGCAGTCGGCGAAGCGGCATTGCCGCGCATACGCTTGAAGGTCGGCAAAACTCGCATCGATTCCTTCGCTGACCCCGAGCATTCCCAACTCGCGCATGCCCGGCATGTCGATCAAGAAACCCCCGGACTCAAGCACCAAAAGCTGCCGCCGCGTAGTCGTATGCCGGCCTTCTCCGGTGAGGCTCACCGCCCCTGTGACTAGATCGGAGTCTGCGAGCAGACGATTGACGAGGGTGGTTTTGCCGACCCCGGATGATCCGAGCAGGCAGTAGGTTTTGCCGGGCTGAATCAGCCCGCGGAGCTGGTCAACGCCTTTGCCGCTGACGTTGCTGAGCGCGATGATGCGGGCGCTTATGCCGGCCGAGCGAATCCGCGCAATCAATTGCTCCAGCGCCTGCGCGGTGATTAGATCGGTCTTGGTCAGCAGGACGACGGGCTCGATATGCCCTTCGCTCGCCATCACCAAATAGCGCTCCAGCCTGCGCACATTAAAATCGAAGTGGCAGGATTGAACGATGAACGCTACGTCGATATTGGCGGCGATCATCTGGAACTCCACGGTATCGCCCGGCCGTTTCCGGCGCAGAAACGACTGCCGCGGCAGCACCTCGAGAATGCTCGCGTGTTCGCCCGCATCGTGATACTTCACGCGTACCCAATCGCCGACGCAAGGCATATCGGCAGCGGATGCGCAGGCATAGGCGGCCCGGCCGGTGAGCTTCGCGGGCCGCTCACCCGCCGCGTTCCTGATGAGGTATTGATCGCGATCGACCGCCGTCACCCGAGCGATGGATTCGCCCGAATCACAAAGCCGGTTTGGCGGCGCAAAGCCTGCATAGTGGTCAATTGCGACCGGCGCAGTGGGTTCCGAATCAGGGCGGGCATCGGCAATGCCGTCCCGCTGGGTAAGAGTGTGAAGAAGCGATTGCTTCGACTTGGAAGAGGTCATGTTGGAAATCCAATTGCAGTCATCGAAACGAACAGAACCAGCAAACCACCCGCGGGGCGGCCTGCCAAACGTTTGTGCTCGCGATAACCTGAACGCCCCGCTGGCGCGGGGATCGGGTTATCGGACGACTGCAATCTCCAACATACAAACCTCGAAAAGAAACGCGAGCCGAATATGGCGGCGCGGGGCGATGTTAGCCATGGGAGGCTGGAAAATCAAGAAAGGTGTTTCGCCAATGTGCAGGCGATACCGAAGAAACAGGTGGATAGCGGCCAGCTCGGCCTCTTCCGCAACGGCTACACGGGCCATCCGGCCTACACGCTGCCGCCGGAAACCAACCTGATGGCGGTGGCGCACGACCTCGATGCGCTCGCCTGGCAGCGCGAGGTGGTGGCGCTGCACACCCTCCTCGGCGGCAAGAACCCGCATCCGAATTTCGTTGTCGGCGGCGTGCCGGTGGCCATCGGCATCTGGCCCGAGCATCCCGGCCGCGGCAACTTCATGACTTTCGGCGACCTGCCGGCCAAGGGCATGGGTGACCCCTCGGGTTCTTTCTTCCCGCGCGGCGGCCTCGCCCACTGGATCGTCATCGACAACGAGAAGATCGCCAACTACCAGTGCGTCGTGTCGAGCACCTGGAACGCCGGCCCGCGCGACTCCGACGGCAAGTCCGGCGCCTACGAGGCCGCGCTCGCCCGCCACGCCATTCACGACCCCAAGCAGCCGCTCGAAGTACTGCGCATCTTCCACAGCTTCGACCCCTGCATCGCCTGCGCGGTGCATCTCACCGACGAAGGAGGCGAGGGGTTCGGGGTCAAGGTGGTTTGAGCGCTGCGGCGGGGTGCGACGAGCCGTATTACTGACAGCGGAGGCCGCATCCGGCGAGGGGCGGCTGCACGCTGTTACACTTCATCCATTCAGAATGATTCCGCAAGACGACCCATGGAGACCGAGGCATGAGCGGGATGGGCCCGAGCAACGGCGGCGAGGTTCTGGTCTATCAGGCCGAGGACGGCTCGGCGCTGGTCGAGGTGCGCCTCCTGCGCGACACGGTATGGCTGACGCAGGCAAAGATGGCGGAGCTGTTCGGGCGCGAGCGGTCGGTCATCACCAAGCACGTCCGCAACGTGTTTCGGGAGGGCGAGCTCGACCCGGATTCAGTATGTGCAAAATTTGCACCTACTGCCGCCGACGGCAAAACCTACCAGGTCGACGCCTACAACCTCGACGTGATCATTTCCGTCGGTTACCGCATCAAGTCGCTGCGCGGTACCCAGTTCGGCATCTGGGCCACGCGGGTGTTGCGCGGCCACCTGGTCAAGGGTTATTCGGTCAATGCGGCACGCCTGCGCGATCTTCGCCAGGCGGTGCGGCTCATCGCCGACACGGCACGGCGCCGCGATCTCGCCGGAGACGAAGCCCAGGCTCTGCTGGCCATCGTCGGGGAGTACAACAGCGCGCTGGAATATCTGTAAAGACCCTCGCCCCTATGAAGCCTTGGGGCTTACCTGGCCGTAGCCTTTCTCGACCAGATCACCATCGCCACGCCGGCGGCCGAGCATCACGAAGGCAACAAATCCGGCGAGGTACATCAGTCTGCCCGTACCAGCGCACCGACAGCGGGCCGAGGGAAAAGGCGCTGGGGTCGATCTGGGGATAGGTCAGCCTGGCGGGGATGATAAGGGACGATAAGGGCAAATTGACGCTTCGCCGTCGAGGTGTTACTTTCGTATTACCTGATTTTCCGGAGCCGCCATGACCGTCACCACCACCATCAAGCTCCCCGACGACCTGAAAGAGCGCGTCGCGTCCGCCGCCGCCGCCAGCGGCAAGACGCCGCATGCCTGGATGGTGGAAGCCATCGAAGCCCAGGCCGCACTGGCCCAGCGGCGGCAGGCTTTCCTTGCGTCGGCGCTGAAAGCCGAACAGGAAGTGGCCCAGTATGGGCTGGTCTACGACGCCGACGAGGTGTTCAGCTACATCCTCGCCAAGACCGAAGGCAAACGCGCGAGCAAGCCGAAACCCCGCAAGTTGTAGCGGCATCTTGACCCGCCTTGTCCTCGCCCCCGGCGCTCAGCGCGATATCGAGCGCCTGACCGACTTCCTGATCGAACAGGAAACGCACTCCGCCGCAGCCACCTCGCGGGTGCTGATCGACGGCCTCGCCCTCCTCAGGCAACACCCCCTGATCTGCCGCGAGGCCGAAGCCGGTTTGCGCGAACTGGTCATCTCGCGTGGGCGCAGCGGCTACGTTGCGCTCTATCGCTATGACGTTGCCGCCGACACGGCGCTGATCCTCGCCATCCGGCATCAACGTGAGGGCGGCTACGAGTAGAGCGGCCGGGCCTGTCGGTCGCCTGCCCGGTGTCTCGGGGACATCAATTCAGGGTTGCGCTGGCGAGCTTGGCGCCGAAGCCGATGAACAGGGCGCCCACCCCACCGGTGGCACCGGCCGAGAGCCGGCGCCGCTGCCGGAACTGCTGCGCCAGGCGGGCGCCGCCAAAGATCAGCACCGACAGATAGAGCGCGCTGACGAGCTGGACAATGGCTTCTGGCTGGCCGAACTGGAAGGTGTGCTCCGGCGTGGGCTGCGTTTCAGCTGGTGTCCCTGTGGTCAGGATTCTCCAGAAGAATGCCGCTTCGCGGCCAGGGCTGTCCTCGGGTTTGCTCCAAACCCGTCGTTCAACGACAAGTTCAGCAGCGTTCATCAGCGCGCACGCGGTCGCGCCTTGTTACCCGCGACGCGCTTCAACTCGCCTTCGTTGGCCTCATATTCACCCAGATGCGAGCGCATCAGGCTTTTCCAGAGTTTGCCGTGGTTGGGCACAGAGAAGTGGAGCAGCTCATGGACGATCACGTAGTCCCACAGCTCGGGTTTCAGGGCGGGCAGTTCGTCGCTGAAATTCAAACGCCCCGCGGTTGAACACGAGGCCCACTTGTTCCGCATCGGCCGCACGCCCAACCAGACAATCTTGACGTCGAGCTTGTCGGCCCAGTGGCGGACGCGCTGCTTGAATTCAGATTTTTTCAATTCCGCACGCGCCTGTGGGGTTATGGGTTCGTTGGCCTTTCGATCCGGGCGGCCCTGGATTTCTTTAACCGCAGATGACGCAGATTTACGCAGATTGTTCTTTGGGTCTTTTTCATCTGCGCCCATCTGGGACATCTGCGGTTTCACAATCTTCCAGTTGAAGATGTTCCTCCGCACGGTGTTCCAGCTCACCCCGTAGGAAAAACCGATGGCATCGGTGGCGGTGAACAACTGCTGCGACACGAACAGCTCGGGCGTCTCGCGGTGGTAACGGCGGATCTGGTCCACCCCCAGGGCAATGGCCTCGTCCTTGTTGGCGTTCTTGCACTCGATCACCAGCACCGGGATGCCGTTGATCAGAAAGACCACATCCTCCCGCGTGCCGTAGTGGCCGTTGTGAAAGGCCCACTCCTCGGTGACTTCGAAAACGTTGCGCGCCGGATCGTCGTAATCGATCAGCATCAGGTCGCGCTCGCGCTTCTCCTCGTGGTCGAAGAACTTGCCCCGGTTGCGCAGGTGCTCGACGAATTCCCGGTTGCCGTAGATGTCGGTGTGCAGATGCCGGAACTGCCCGAGCAAAGCACCCTCGGCCTCGGCGTAACGCGGGTTGAACTCCCGCAGTTTGGCGTCGAGCAGGTCGTCGAAGAAAAGCGAGCGGTTCTTGGCGCGCTCGGCAGGCGGCACGTACGGATCAAACCCGCGCCGCTGCTCGGCTTCCTCGCGGGGCACAAAGGTCCAGCCGATGGCCTCGGCATAGCCGAGGATGCGGGCCTGGACGGTTTTGATCTCGCCGGGTTTCATGAATAGGGTTTCAGGTTCAGCGCGCCCTGAATTTTTTTGCGCACGTCATCAGGCACGCCGGCCTTTTCTGCAAACGACTGCCATTTCGATACGGTCGCCTGCACCTCGGCAACTATTTTCGCGGCGCGTCCGCGTTTCATGGATGCCGTTTTTGCGCAGGCGTTGAAGTCTTCCATCATGAAGTTGTCGCGTTTTCCGTTCATCGTCATCTGATGGCTTGCCGTCCACGCGCCCGAAGGATTAAAACTGTAGGTCATGTCAAAAGCCGGGGACAGTGACCACTCGCCGGATTGATTCATCAGGAACGCAATATTCTTCACATGGTCGTCCTGATTGCGGGCCACGATGTTGAACGCCATGCGCCGGAACAGTTGCTCGATGGCCTGCATGGGCAACCGCAGTTGCCGCATCACCAGCAAGGCCTGCTCGTAGCTGTACGCTCCTGCCATGTTGAAATCGTAGTGTGCCATGGCGCAGAGCGACTGCATGTGCAGTTTTTCGCCGGTTGCAAGCCGATCAAAGCGGCGCGTCATGAAATGCGACCGGCCGTTCTCCTTGAACAGCCGGCATTCACTGATATCGATGCCGCAGTCGAGCGCCATCAGGTAATACGCATACTCGATCAACCCGTAGCCTTTCGGGTCTTCCAGTTCCTTGTCCTTGTTGCCGCTGACGCCGTCGAATTTCAGCAGCCAGTATTCAAATCCCTTGCCGGCCTTGACCTGGCCCGAGCGCACTTCATTGGTTTTCGGGTTCCATGCGATGACCGCCTTCGCCCGCGCGCCACCGGCGGAGGTGCCCACGCGCAGAATATCCCTCAGCGCATCTCTTTTGCCTTCAGCCGCAAAAGACGCCTGCAGATTGTTCCGGTGGGTCAACACCTCCGACGCAAGCTCAACCAGCTTGCTGACTTCGATGTGTGTTGTCTGCTTCGCCCTGGGGCCGATGGCAGGGGCAAATTCCAGCGCACCCATGCCGCGTTCACCGGTATAGCAAAGCCGCTCGACCGCGTTGAAGGAACCCGGTTGCCGCCCCTGCGATGCCAGCCAGGCATCGATCAGGGCGTTACCGAATTTGTCGGGCAATGAGTCGGCCAACAGGCCGGGCAACCCGAGAAAAGTCGGGCGGGAAAGCTCGGGAAAGCGGTATACGCGCCGGGAAAGCGGCATCGCAATCGGCGCGACCTGAATGCCGCTTTGCGCGAAGGCCGCATCGTATTCAAAGCTGGCGACATCCTCCCCATCCTGCAGCGAGACCGCGCCGATGGTTCTGCCCCACAGCCTGACTTCGGCAAGCGTGCTCATGGCTTCTCATCCCAGCGCCATGGTTTGCCGGTCGCCTTTGCGGCACGTTGGCCCGATGCGCGTTGCCGGACCTTGCCCTTGCGCTTCAACAAATCCATCGGTCTAGGCCCGGACTCCGGTATCAGGCCATCCAGCCCGGAGGCGGCGTCCAGCACCCGCAGCACACGAACCAAAGTGCCCAACTGCGAGGTTTGCCCTGCCTCCATGCGCTCGATTGTGCGCTTGGCGATACCCGCCTGTTCGGCCACCGCCGCCTGGGTCAGCTGCAATTCAACCCGGCGACCGGCAATCCGCGCACCCAGTTCGGCGAGCACGACATCATCGGTGAGTAGGCCAGTGATTTTCATAGTCGTAATGCATTGCGAATATATCCGTTAGATTGCCATATATCGTCAGTTATTGCGATATATAACTCAGTAGACAAATTTTGGCAAGTCGCAATAAGTAACGATTTGCTATCGTTTAGCGTTATTAGTCGTAATATATTGCGATATAAACTGTTTGCCTGCTGTTTTGCCGACAAGAACAGTCGTGTCGCCAACCAGCAAGTCGGGCCTGACGATCCCTTGGAAGTCTTCGATTTCCTGGCGGCGAAGTTGCAAGCTATTCGCCAATCTCTAGTTCGTGAACGCGGGTCTTCGCGGTCATCAGTTGGTGAAGGAGAGTGCGGAAGAGGTCTTGGAGTTGGGTCTTCTTGTTCGTCGCGTTCCGAATCTTTCCGTCGATGCTGCTACATGCCTCGACAATGTCCTCTTGCTGATCCTGAGGCGGCAGGAGAACGGGAAAAGCCTTCAGCTTTGTGGTGTTGATGCACGCGAGATTTGTGGTCTTGTGCGCGACAGAAAGGAAGTAGCTCTTCCCGTATGGGCTCTGTGACTGGTAGGCAAAGAATTCGCTGGAAATTCGTTCCGTATGGGGTCTCCATTTCTGTAGTCGTTCCGTCATTTTGCATGAGATAGACACTGGCCACCGTGAATACTCCTTTCCGTGTGACGTTAAGGGAAGTGGTTTACGTTGCTTGATCGAAGGGCAAGTGGGGATTTCCCAGAACACCGAAAATCACGACGCGGTCAATGAGCGCAATCGCCCAGCGATCGGCGGGAGCCCAGGCGGGCTGCCGGTCCAAATGCAGACCGAAGAGAATTCATTCTGTTCATATTCTTGCTCAGTGTCTTTCCTCGGGAACCAAACCGCCATCGCTTTCAAGACGCACTTTCAAGACGCATCTGTGCCATTCCGCCTACCGCTCTTCGGTAACAACGCGGATGTTATCTAGCACCTGCTCGGACCGATCCGATTCCAGGTGGTAGGTGACGCGCGCGCGAGTGGCTCGGCGGTGATCAAATTCTCCTCCAGCATATTTGTGCCCCAGGCCAAGCTTTGGCACAGCAAAGGATTCGAAAGGCCTTGGGGATTCGTTCCGCGCGATTGCGCCTACGTCCAGGTAATACGTATATGCTTTGAGGACGGTCTTTGCTGAGTCGAGTAGCTCGATCTTGTAATTGATACGGACTGGGAGCTTGTTCTTGTTCAGCCAGGCCGAGTGCATTGCGAACGAGACATAGGCGCCATCACGCTTGATCGTCTTTGATATGTACGCATGGCGCAAGCTCACTTTTGACGTTTCTCCCTTGCGCTCTTCTGGCGCCGATACAGGCTCGGCCTCTGCTTCAGGACTGTTCGCGATGCCGGTGTCAATCTGTTTGCTTCCCGCCATGCAGGGCGCGTCCTGATACACCACCCTGCCGTCTGCTCCGACGCACTTGTTGATCGCCAGCACCGGCTTTGATACGGCGGCTAGAATCGAGATGCACGAAAGCAGGTATGCCGTTCGTTGCGGCATGCCCCTTTGGCCGCGGAGGTTTCGAACACTCGGCTGAAGTCTGTTAGGCATCAAAGTCTCCCCTTCCTACAATCGCGCGTCTCGAATATTGGATTCGGGGCTGCGCGTGAAAAGATGACGATCACGGAGACGCCACTGCCCCGCCCATCGTTGGGTTTCCTTGAGGGCGCGCACCTCGGACATTCTCCGTTGGTCCTGGTAAAAACCTTGTAGCCGCAAAGCATACCTCGACCATTTCGTCGCTGGCGCCCGGCAAGGCGGGATCGTTGCAAACCGCTCAACCACCCACCCCCTCAAGCCGCCTGCTGCTCCCTGCGCACCTCGGCCAAACCCGCCAACGCCTCCTCCCGCTTCTTCTCCGCCGCTTCCATACTCGCCCGCTTGATGTGCCCGAAGCCGCGCACGCCTTCGACGCATTGGGCCAAGGCGAGGGCTGGGTCGTAGCGCGCTGGGCTGAGGTTGGCGGCGAGGCCCAGAAGGTCGGCTTCGTAGCGGTCGCGTAAGGCGCGTTCGCGGCGGCGTTCGCTGGTGTAGCCGAAGGGGTCGAGTGCGCTGCCGCGCAGGAAGCGCAGCTTGGCGAGGGTTTTCAGCACGGGGGCGATCCAGGGCCCTAGGCGACGCTTTTTCGTTTTGGCGCTGCCCTTCTTTCCGGCCCAGGGCGGGGCGAAGTGGTAGTGCAAACGATAGTCGCCGCTGAAGGTGGCTTCGAGGGCAGCGGCAAATTCCGGGTCGGTGAAAAGCCGCGCCACTTCGTATTCGTCTTTGTAGGCAAAGAGCCGGAAGGCGGCGCGTGCCACGATGGCGGTGAGCTCGTCGCGCCCTGGGGCAACGCGCGCTTCGGCTTCGCGCACGGCATCTACCAGCGCGAGATAACGCCGCGCATAGGTTTCGTCTTGATAGCGGGCGAGGTATTCGCGGCGCCGGAAAATTGCTTCGTCGAGGTTGAGCGCCAGGCGATGGGTGCGTAGCTCGGGTTCGAGGCCGTCGGCCAGGCGCGCCACAGCTTCGCCATGCGCTGCGGCATGGCGCCCCCACAGAAACGCCATTTGGTTGTCGGGCACCGCCACGCCATTGAGTTCGATGGCGCGATGGATGGCGGTCTGCGACACCGGCACCAAACCTTTTTGCCAGGCATAACCCAAGAGGAACATGTTGGTGCCGATTGAGTGGCCCAGGAGCAAGGACGCCAAGCGCGTGGCGTCGAAGAAATCGGCGGCGTCTTCACCGACCGCATCGACGATTTGGGCTTGCATGGCGCCAAAGGGCAGCGCGTAATCGGGGTTGCGCACGAAGTCGCCGGTGATCGATTGGCCGGTGTTGGCGACCACTCTCGTGACGCCTTTCAGCATTTTCGAGAGCGCGTCGTTGCCCACGGTGACCACCAAGTCGCCGGCGATCACCGCATGCGCTTCGCCGGTGGCGATGCGCGCGGCGTACAAGGCCTTGGGTTCGCGCGCGAAACGTACATGCGAGAGCACGGCCCCGCCTTTTTGCGCCAGGCCGGTCATGTCGAGCACGGTGGCGCCTTTGCCTTCGAGATGCGCGGCGGTGCCCAAGAGCGCGCCGATGGTGACCACACCTGTGCCGCCGATGCCGGTGATCAACAAGTTGAAGGGTTGGTCCAGGCTCGCCGGCGTGGGCTCGGGCAAATCGGGTAGGCCCGCGCCTTCCACGGAGAGCGGCGTGCCGCGCAGCAAGCGCCCGCCTTCGATGGTAACGAGGCTGGGGCAGAAGCCCTGCACGCAGGAGTAATCCATGTTGCAACTGAATTGATCGATGATGCGCTTGCGGCCGAACTCGGTTTCCACCGGCACCACCGAAAGGCAATTCGATTTGGTGCTGCAATCGCCGCAGCCTTCGCACACCAGTTCGTTGATGAACACGCGCTCGGTGGCTTGCGGAAAGCTGCCGCGTTTCCGGCGCCGGCGCTTTTCGGCGGCGCAGACTTGGTCGTACACCATCACCGTGACGCCCGGCGTTTGGCGCAGTTCGTTCATGACCGCGTCGATGTCTTCGCGCGGGCGCAATTCGATTCCCGGCGCGAAATCGGGCTGGGCGCCGTAGTGGTCGAGGTCTTCGGCGAGCACCACGATACGCTTCACCCCTTCCGCGGCGAGCTGGCGCGTGAGCTGCGGCACGGTCAAGGGGCCATCGACGGGTTGGCCGCCGGTCATGGCGACGGCGTCGTTGTAGAGCAACTTGTAGGTGATGTTCGTACTCTGTGCAACGGCGGCGCGAATGGCCAGCAGCCCAGAATGAAAGTAAGTGCCATCGCCCATGTTGGCGAAAATGTGCGGCGTGCCGCTCGCTTCCGCCATGCCCAGCCATGTGGCGCCTTCGCCGCCCATTTGGCAAATGGTGAGGGTGTGGCGGTTCATGCCCACGGCCATCAAATGGCAGCCCACGCCACCCAAGGCCCAAGAACCTTCGGGCACTTTGGTCGACGTGTTGTGCGGGCAGCCGGAGCAGAAATAGGGCGTGCGCAGCGGTGTGAGGCGCGGGCGGGCGAGCGCGGTGTCTTTGGCGTCGAGCACGGCCAAACGATGCTCGATCGCCTCGGAGGTGAAAAAGCGGCGCAGGCGTGCGGCGATGGCGCGGGCCACGATGGCGGGCGTCAGTTCGGCGGTTGGCGGCAACAGCCACTGATGCGGCGGCTTGGGCCATTCGCCGGTTTCGTCGAACTTGCCGACGATACGCGGGCGCACGTCTTCGCGCCAGTTGTAGAGCATTTCTTTCAACTGGTATTCGATGATCTGGCGCTTTTCTTCGACCACCATAATTTCTTCCAGGCCTTGCGCGAATTGGCGCACACCTTCCGATTCCAGCGGCCAGGGCATGCCCACTTTGTAGAGCCGAATGCCGATTTCGTCGGCGAGTTTTTCGTCTATGCCCAAGTCATCGAGCGCCTGGCGCAAGTCGAGATAGGCTTTGCCGCAGGCGATGATGCCTAAGCGTGGGCGGCGCGAATCGAACACCAAATGATTGAGTTTGTTGGCTCGCGCGTAAGCGACCGCGGCGTAAATCTTGAATTCCTGCATGCGGTGCTCGGCTGCGAGCTGCGGGTCGGGCCAGCGAATATGCACGCCGTCTTTGGGCAGGATGAAATCTTCGGGCAGCACGATTTGCAAGCGCTGCGGATCGGCTTCGACCGTGGCGGAACTCTCCACGGTGTCGGAAGTGGTTTTCATCGCCACCCAGCAGCCGCAATAACGCGACATCGCCCAGCCGTGCAGTCCGAGGTCGAGATATTCCTGTATGCCCGAAGGGGCGAGCACCGGAATACCGCAAGCGGAGAACACGTGCTCGCTTTGGTGCGCTACGGCCGAAGAGCGCGCGCCGTGGTCGTCGCCGGCAATCAAGAGCACGCCGCCGTGTTTGGCGGTGCCGGCGTAATTGGCGTGTTTGAAGACATCGACGCAACGGTCGACGCCCGGCCCTTTGCCGTACCACATGGCAAAAACGCCGTCGCGCTGCGGTTTGGGAAAAAGATGCAGCTGCTGTGAGCCCCAAATGGCGGTGGCGGCGAGCTCTTCGTTCACCGCCGGATGAAAAGCGATGTGGTGCGCTTTGAGGTAGGGCTCGGCGATGTGCAGCGCGGTGTCGAGTCCGCCCAGGGGCGAGCCGCGATAGCCCGAAACATAACCCGAGGTATCGAGCCCCGCCGCCAGGTCGCGCTGATGTTGCAGGATGGGCAGGCGCGCCAGCGCCTGCACTCCGGTCAAAAAGAAGCGGCCGTGATCGAGACGGTATTTGTCGTCGAGGCTGACTGGGGCCAGGGTCATGAAAACATCCTTTGCGCACGCGCGGGCGAAAGCCGCCTTTTCCGCTCTACTGCTTCATCTCGACGGGGGAAGTCGGGGATGGAGGTGGATGCAAGGGGGCGGTGTTTTGCATCGGCCTCACGGACACCCTCACTACAACCTACACCCTCACCGCCACCCTCACTCCAGCCCTTATCGCCACCCCCACCCTAACCCTCCCCCATCGAGGGGGAGGGGATTTCTCTCTTCGGGGAGCGGGTGATGGCTGGCGTACCCGCTCTACTCCTTCCCCCTCGATGGGGGAAGGCGGGGATGGGGGTGGAGCCAAGGGCTCGGTGTTTTGCATCGGCCTCACTGACACCCTCACTACAACCTACACCGTCACCCTCACCGCCACCCTCACTCCAGCCCTCATCGCCACCCTCATCGCCACCCCCACCCTAACCCTCCCCCATCGAGGGGGAGGGGATTTCTCGCTTCGAGGGGCGTGGTGGGGGGGGCACTCTTCGTGGGGCTTGGGGGAGGGAACTTCGCTCTTCGAAGATGCCGCGATGAAGTGGGGATGGCGTGCTTTAGTCTTTGACCATCGCGAACTTGCCGTCCTTCACGGTCAAGAGCACCCGGCCGCGATGATCGAAGCCGGAGTGGTCGGTCGGTGTGATGTTGATCACGCCTTGCGAGGCGGCCAGTTCTTTGACGCCTTCGAGCGCTTCGCGCAGCGCAACCCGAAACTCGGCGCTGCCCGGCTTGGCTTTCTTGGCCGCGACCGGAATCGCTTGCGACAGCATGAGGCCGGCATCGAACACGCCGGCACCGAAGATCGGCGGCCGGGCACCGAATTCCTTGGCGTAGCTGTTGACGAATTCCAGCGTCATCTTCTTCGACGGCGCGCTGTCGGGAATTTCATCGGGCACGATCAGCAAGGGGCCGACGATCAGCGTGCCTTCTACCTTCTTGCCGCCGATCTTGATGAAGTCCGGGGTGGCCGCGCCGTGGGTGTGATAGATCATGCCCTTGAAGCCGGCATCAGAGAGGCCGGTGTGCGGCGTGGCGGCGTCGGCGGAAACCCCGGCGATCAGCACCGCGTCGGGCTTGGCGGCGATGAGTTTCAACACTTGCCCGGTGGCGCTTTGGTCGGTGCGGTTGTAGCGCTCGTTGGCGACGATCTGGATGTTCGCCTTGGCGGCCATGCCCGAGATGGTTCGGTGCCAGCTCTCGCCGTAGGGATCATTACGGCCGATGAAGCCCACGGTTTTGACGCCGCGCTTTTGCATGGCCTGGATGATGCCCTCGCCGATGACATCATCGGACGGATGGGTGCGAAAGACCCAGCGTTTCTTGTCGTCCATGGGCTGCACCACCGCGGTGGTGCCTACCGGCGCCAGGAGCGGGGTTTGTCCTTCGGCGACGAATTGCAGCATGCCCATGGCGTTGGGCGAGCCCGAGGGTCCGATGATCGCGTCGACCTTGCTCTCGGCCAGGAGCTTTTTGGTCAGGGTGACGCTTTGCGTGGGGTCGCTGGCGTCATCGAAAATCATGTACTCGATGCTGAGATCGCCCGCCTTCTTGGGCAACAAGGCCACCGCGTTCTTTTGCGACGTGCCGACGAAGGCTGTCGGTCCACTGGCCGAGGCGATGACGCCAATCTTCACCTGCGCCAGCGCCACCCCAGCCCCAAACAGCATACCCAACAGCACACAACTGATTCTTGCCAATTTCATGATCGTCCTCCTGGTTAGACCAACGCCTTAAAACCCAATCGCCTCAACCGGTGCGCGAAAAATCCGGTTTGCGCCCCTCCTGAAATGCCGAAATACCTTCGCGCGCCGCCGCCGTACAGGCCGAGGCGCCAAAGGCACGATACCCGATTTCCAGCGCGGCTTCGAGGCTTTGTTGGCCCGCCGCGTTGCGCACCGCCGCCTCCAGCAGCGTCAGCACTTCGCGCGAAAGCGCCTGTCCGCTCGCACTCTGGGCATCGCCGGAAACCAGAGCGGGAAGCGTCACACTGTCCTCGGCAATACGCGGCACGCCCTCGGCCAGCGTATTGACGCGGGCACAGGCCAGTGCGAGCAATTCATCGAGGTCACGCGCGAGCCCGTCGAGAACATGGAGTTCCCTGGCCTCGGCCGCTTTGAGTTTCTCAGCACGGCGCAGCATGCCGTGAAAGACCTCCGCCGCCTGCGGCCAGCGCCGATAAGGCACGACCATGGCGCCTATGCCCGGCACGATCCCCAGGGTGATTTCGGGAAACTGCATCCAGGCCGATTCCAGCGCCACCAGGCCGTGGCAGCGCATCGCCAGTTCCAGTCCGCCGCCCAGGGCCATGCCATTGAGCGCCGCGACCACGGGCTTGTTCATGCCATCGAGGTGCCTGAGGAGGCGCGAGCAGTCGCGGGCGTATTGTGTCGCGGCGACCGCGTCGCCCAGCATGGCCGGGAAGCGGCCGATGTCCGCCCCGGCGCAGAAAGCGCGCGCGCCATATCCGGTGATGACGAAGCCGCGGATCGCGGGGTCGTTTTCCTCGCGGCGCAAGACGGCGAGAATTTCGTCGGTGAGTTGGTCGTGCAGGGCATTCATCGCCTCGGGCCGACAGAGGGTGATGATGCGCACGCCCTCCCTGAGATCGAGTCGCAAGTGTTTGAGGAAGTCGCCATAAGCGGCCAGCGGGCGCCGTGGCTGCGGCAGGCCGGCGCGCTCAATGGCAAGGCGCTGCAGAATGCGCCGGGTTTCGCCTTCGCCCAGTTGGGTCATCAATTCCAGCGGGCCTTGTCGAAAGCCCAGCGCCAGACGGCAACCCAAATCGAGATCCGCGGGTTCGCCGATGTGCCGGTCGAGGATGTCCACCGCCTGCGAGAACAAGATGCCCAGCAAACGGTCACGTATCGCCGCGGCTTTTTCGGGCGACACCGGAACGGTTTTGCCCGGCTTCACCGTGATCCAGTTTTCCACCGAGCGGAAAATCGCCGCGGGTTCATACACCGCGCCTTCCTCTTCGGCCTGCAAGGTGTTGGTTTCGACGATGATGGGGTTGCCGCGCGCGAGATTGAGCACGAAAAAAGGACCGGCATGCACGAACTCGCTGGCCACGGAATCGATTTCGGCGGCGGTGGCGCCCGCGAGCAGCAGCGCCGCTTCGTTGCACCAGTTGTCGAAAATGCGGTCGAGCATGAAACATACCGCATCGGCGGTGACCAGGGGCACTTTGCCCGTGGCGCAGAAAAACCAGCGCAGAAAGTGCAGGTTCTCGCGCGCGAGCGGCGCCCAGTCGATCACTTCGACCACCGGGTTCTTCCAGGCCGGGGCGAAGAAGTGGGTGACCGTGGCACGCTCCGGGCACTTGAGGGCGCTGAAAATGCGCGCGGCCGGCAGGGAGCTGGTATTGGAGGTGATGAGCGCGGTGGTCGGGGCGATCGCTTCCACTTGCGCGAAAATGCGGCGCTTGAGTTGCAGGTTTTCGGTGGCGGCTTCGAGGACCCAGTCGCAGTTGGCAAGCGCCTGGTAATCGGTGGTGGTGTGGAGGTTTTCGCACACCGCGGTCGCCTGAGCCTCATTCATCTTGCCGCGTGCCACGGCCTTGGCCGCATAGTCGCGAAAGCGCTGTTCGGCGCGCTTGGTGGCGCTCTCATCGATGTCGATCAGGGTGAGGCGCAACTGCGGCAGGGCACTTTTCAGGTAATAGCCGATGTCCGGCCCGATGGTACCGGCGCCGATGATGGCGATATGTCGGGGCAGGGGCCGCGCAGGCGTGGCAAGCAAAGGGTTGGCGAGAGCGCTGGTCATGGTCGTGGCTGAAGGGCGGGTCCGGCGGCGGCGATGCCGCGGGCGAGAAGATCGTCGATGGCGGCGGGGGCATAACCCGCCTCGGCCAGGACACTGGCGGTGTGCTGGCCATACTTGGCCGGAAAGGCAAGTTCCTGGCGGGATTGCGCTCGATCCACCGCCTGCGGCTGCATGCGGATGGCGCGGCCGTCGGGCAGATGCGTGAGGGTCAAGTGCTGCGCGATCGCCGCCATGTCGCGCACCGCTGGGATGTCGTGAATCGGCGCGTGCGGAATGGTCGCTTCGCGGAAGTCGGCCGCGAGGGCCGCGGTGGTGTATTGGCGAGTCACCGCCGCGAGGTCGCGATGAATGGCCTCGCGCTCCTGGTGGCGCCCGGCATTGGTGACGCGCACCGAGTTCGCGACACTGACGAACTTGGGGCTTTCGGTGAGGCGCTTCCATTGCACATCCGAACCAATGGCGACGTAGATGAAGCCATCGGCGGTGGGATAGACATTGGTGGGAATGAACTTGCGGTGTTCATTGCCGCAGCGGGTGATTTCGTTGGGCTGGCAATTGAAGTCCAAGAGCGGCAGCGTGGTGATCAGCCAGGAGGCCGCCGCTTGCAGCATCGACACGTCGATGCGCGAACCCTGGCCGGTTTCGGCGCGCTCGGCCAAAGCCAGCATCACATTGGCGTAGACCTCGTCGCCCGCCTTCAAATCCACCAGCGGTACGCCGGACAAGGTGGGCGGCCCGTCGGCGGGGCCGGTCAATTCCATGTAGCCGACCATGGCCTGGATCACCGGGTCGTAGCCCGGCGCGTCGGGGTAGTCCGGGCCCAGGGCGGAAATGCCCGCCCAGATGAGATCGGGTTTGATCTTCACGAGTGTGTCGTAATCGATGCCCAGGGGCCGGTAGCGTCGTGGCACGGTGTTGCAGCAAAAAACATCGACCTCGAGTTCGCGAATCAGGCGATGCAAGACTGCCTGACCTTCGGGCGCTTTGAGATTGAGGGCGATCGCCTCTTTGCCGACATTGGGCGCGAGAAAATAGCTGCGCCGGTCGTCATCGAGAACTTGCGCGCCGATGTAGCGATTGGGGTCGCCCGGCAACCCGTCGCCGCTGGGCGTCGATTCGATGCGTATTACCCGCCAGCCCAGTTGCGCGAAGCGCAGCGTCGCATAAGGCAATGACAACGCCTGTTCCAAAGACAAGACCGTACGCCGCCTCATGGGCGCACTCCCAGCGGTCGCCTCGGTCCCACCGAGGCAGGTACCGGCATTTCGCAATCAAAAAGGGCCGTAGGGTGGATGGCGACGATTCGTGCCTGTTCCGCCGGTGCGGGGAAAATGGCGGAGGCGGCCTGACCCGCCAACATCCACCCTACGGAGCCGGAAGCCCGGGGCAAAAACTGCCGCCGCCGGGCGTAAAAGTGAGGGACCTGGATCATTCTGGTTTCCAGGGCGCCCAATAGAGTTTCTCGGTCTGGCCGTGCAAGGCGCGGTAGACCTTTTCGGGCGTGAAGGGCAACTCGAAGAGCCTCACCCCGGTGGCGTTCTCGATCGCATTGGCGGTCGCCGCGGCGATGCAGATTGCCGGCGCTTCGCCTACGCCCTTGGCGCCTTGCGGGCCTTCGCCGTCCATGGATTCGATGAAGCTCACGTCCATGGCGGGAATTTCCGGCGCGGTCACCAGCTTGTAATCGCGGAAGTTGGGATTACGAATGCGCCCGTCTTCCACCATCAGGTTCTCGGTGAGCGCATAGCCCTGGCCCATGATCACACCGCCTTCGATCTGCCCTTCCAGTCCGAGGCGGTTGAGCACTCGGCCGACATCGTGCGCGCCGGTGACATGCGTCATGCTGACGATGCCGGTGGCGGTGTCCACTTCCACTTCCACCACCTGCGTAGCCCAGGCGTAGGTGGCGGACACATCGCCCTTGAAGCCCTTGTCCTGATGCACGGAAGGCGGTTCGTAATAGAAGGTGGTCATGACCAGCTCGGCCTTGTCGGAGAAATGCAGGCCGCGGATGAACTTCGCCAACTCGATCAGCGCTTCGTCGCTTTCCTTGCGCACGATGAAACCGCCTTTGAGGTCGAGCGTCTCTTCGGCGCACTCATACTTTCTGGCCGCGGCGGCGAGAATTTTGGCCTTGGCTTTCTTGGCCGCGCCGATCGCTGAATTGCCAGCGATAAAAGTGGTGCGCGAAGCATGCACCCCCACATCCCAGGGCGTGATGTCGGTATCGTTGTTGACCACCGTTACCGCGGAGATGGGCAAGCCCAGTTCTTCGCACACCAATTGCGCCAGCACCGTCTCCGACCCCTGGCCGATTTCGGAAGCGCCGGTGATCAGCGTCAGGGCGCCGAAGTCGTCCATCTTGAGCATGGTGCCGCAGCCATCCGATGGGTAGATCTTGGCGCCGCCGCCCACATGCAGCATCGAGGCCATGCCGATGCCGCGCTTCACCGCACCGGCGTCCTTTTGCCGGGCGCGGTATGCGGCGCGTTTGACCACATAGTCGCTGCGCGTGGCCGCGGTGGTGAGGCAGTCCTTGAAGCCGCAGCTCTTGAACACCATGCCTTGCCCGGTGACTTCACCGGACTCCTGGGCGTTCTTGAGACGGAAAGCCAGTGGGTCCATGCCGATGGCGTCAGCCAGCATGTCCATGTGTTGCTCGATGGCGAACGTGGCCTGCAAATTGCCGTAGCCACGGAAAGACCCGGCATAGGGGTTGTTGGTATAGACCGCGGTGGTGTGGTAATCGCAATGCGGCACTCGGTAGAGCGAAGAGAAGGTCTGCATCATCACGAAAGGCGTGGTTGCGCCCCACGAGGTGTAGGCCCCGTTGTCGTGCAGGGTGTGCACGGTGCGGAAGGTCAGCGTGCCATCTTTCTTGCAGCCCGAGCGCAGGGTCAGCAGCACCGGCTGACGCGTGGGTGAGGCGAGAAACTCTTCTTCGCGGGTGAACACCAGTTTCACCGGCCGCTGGGCGGCGCGGGCGAGAAAAACGCAAATCACTTCGAAGGGGTAGACGTCGAGCTTGGAGCCAAAGCCACCGCCTATGGGCGGCTGGATGATGCGGATGCGCGCCGGGTCCATGTTGAGGTATTCGGCGAATTCGCGCTTGTGCAGAAAGGGCACCTGGGTGTTGGAGTAAAGCGTGAGATAACCCGAGGCATCGAACTCGGCGATTACGCCCGACACGCCCATGCAGCAATGGGTGACGTAATGCAGCTTGAAGCTGTCTTCGATCACCACGTCGCTGTCGGCCTCGGCTTGGATGACGTCGCCATGGCTGTAGTCGAAGCGCATGGCCACATTGTCCGGCCGCCCGGTGTAGGCCACGGCCGCCCCGGCGGGCGCGCCTTGGCGCGGCGGGTGGATGAGGGGTGCGCCGGGAGCGATGGCCGCGCGCGCATCGGCCACCACCGGCAGGTCTTCGTATTCGACGCGAATGAGCTTCAGCGCGGCTTCGGCAATCTCCACCGATTCGGCCGCCACCGCGGCGATTTCGTCGCGCTGGCTGCGCACCACTTCGCCCTTGAGTGGAAAGTGATCTTTGGCCACTCCGATCGGGCGCTGATCGGGCAGGTCCGCGGCGGTGAGCACCACGTGCACACCGGGCAGAGCCTTGGCGGCGCGGGTGTCAATGGATTTGATGCGGGCGTGGATACGCGCCGAGCGCAGGATGCGGGCGTGCAACTGGCCGGAAAGATCGAGATCATGAATGTAGCGGGTTTTGCCGCTCGCTTTTTCGGGCGCATCCATTTTCGGGATGCGCTGGCCAATCAGCGATTCGGCGACCACTTTGCGGGACTTTTCCAATACGGCCATGGTCAGGCTCCTGTCGCCTTGCCGGCGACGGCGATGGCTTCAACGATTTTCTTGTAACCGGTGCAGCGGCACAGATTGCCCTCGATACCGCGGGCAATCGCTTTGTCGTCCTGGGCGCCGCAAGCCGAGAGCACATGCGCGGCCTGCATCATCATGCCCGGCGTGCAAAACCCGCATTGCACCGCACCCTGCTCGACGAAAGCGGCACGCAGGCGCTCGCCCAGGGGCTCGCCAGCGAGGCTCTCGATGGTGTTGACGCTGCGTCCGGCGCAATCGACGGCAAACATCAGGCAGGAATTGACCGTCAGTCCATCGACCTCGATGGTGCAAGCGCCGCACTCGCCCTCGCCGCAGCCGTACTTGGTGCCGGTGAGGCCGACCACGTCGCGCAGCAGGTCGAGTGTGCTCATTTCCACGGGCACCGTGGCACGGCGCTTGACGCCGTTGAGGGTGAATTCGATCTCAGTTTTGAGCGACATGTTCAAGCATCCTTGTGAGCATGTTGTGCACCAGCTCCTGGCGATACCAGGCGCTGGCGCGCAGGTCGTCGATGGGCTGCACTTCCTGGCGCGCGGTGGCGGCGACACGGGCGATGGTTTGGGCGTCGAGTTGCCGACCCTCCAGCGCTTCTTCGGTAGCCAGCGCGCGCAGCGGTGTGGCCGCCACCGCGCCGAAAGCGACGCGCACGTTTTCCAGGTGACCGTTCTTGCGCACTCCGGCGAGACCGATGGAGATGGTGGAAATGTCGAGCGCCGGCCGCGCGCCGAATTTGTAGAAGCGCGCCACATGGCCCGGCGCCGGGCAGGGCACGAGCACCGCGGAGAGGAGTTCGGCCGGGGCGCGGCGGGTTTTGCCCGGGCCGACGAAGAACTCCGAGAGCGGCATGCGCCGGCGGTAGATGGCCTCGTCGGGCCGGGAGGCCAGTTCCACTTCGGCGTCGAGCACCAGGAGCGGCACCAGGGTGTCGCCCGCGGGCGAGGCGTTGTTGATATTGCCGCCCAGGGTGGCGGCGTTGCGGATTTGGTCGCTGGCGAAATGGTCGCAGGCCTCGCGCAGCACCGGGAGATGCTCGCCGACCAGCGGGTCGTGCAGCAGCTCGGTGATGGTGGCGAGCGCGCCCAGGCGCAGCGTGTTTCCCTCGCGGCTGACGCCTTTGAGCTCGGGAATGCCGCGCAGATTCATCAGTGTGCGCTTGAATTTCGCGCGTCCCGCCTTGGCCTGGGGCATCAGATCGGTGCCGCCGGCGAGCAGGGTGACTTCGCCCAGTTCCTGCAAGGCGAAAAGCGCCTGGTCGAGGCTTTGCGGGGCGAGATAACGTTCGATGCCTTGGTTCATGAATGCGACCTCAGAAACGGATGGGCTCGCGGTAGCGGCCGAAGACGCCGACCAACTCGCGGGTCATTTCGCCCACGCTGGCGTAGGCCTTCACTGCTGCCACCAGCGCCGGCATGACATTGCGCCGGGCGGCGGCGTCTTCGCGCACGCGCGCGAGGCATTGCGCTACCTGGGCCGGGTCGCGCTGGGCGCGCACCGCGTCGAGGCTGGCGATCTGCTTTTGGGCGTCGGCCTCGCTATAGGGGTGAAACTCCACCTTGTGCTCCTCCTCGGGAATGCGGTATTTGTTCACGCCGACCTTGGGGAATTTGCCCGACTCGAGGTCGCGCTGCATCTGATAGGCCTGAGCCGACACCTTGGCTTGAACGATGCCTTCGGAAACGAGCTTGACCATGCCGCCCAAAGCGTCGACTTCGGCCATGATGCCTTCCATTTCGGCGCGCATCTGGTTGGTGAGGGTCTCGACGTAATACGAGCCGCCCAGGGGGTCGACGGTTTCGGTGAGGCCCATTTCCTCGATCAGAATCTGCATGGTGCGCAGCGAGACTCGGGCCGAATATTCGGTGGGAATGGTGTAGGCCTCGTCGTAGGAACACAGCGCCATGGTCTGGGTGCCCGAAAGCGCCGAGATCAGCGCGTAGTAGGCGCCACGCACGATGTTGAGCTCCGGCTGCTCGAACGTGAGGCCGCCGCCGCCGCCCGCGGCGATCATGCGTAGCCACATCGAGCCGGGCTTTTCGGCGCCGTATTGCTCTTTCATGATCTTGGCCCACAGGCCCCGTCCGGCGCGAAACTTGGCCACTTGCTCGAAGAGGTTGCCGAAGATGTTGAAGTTATAGGAAAGCCTTCCGGCGAACTCGTCCACCGCCAGACCACGTTTGATGACCTCGTCGGCATAGGCTTTGGCGATACAAAAGGCGTAGGCCATCTCCTGCGCCGGGTTGGCGCCGGATTCACGGATGTGATAACCACAGACCGATACCGGGCTGTATTTGGGCGCATGCTCGGCGCAATATTCGATGGTGTCGCCCACCAGCCGGATCGAGGGTTCGACCGGGAAAATCCAGGTGCCGCGGCCGATGAATTCTTTGAGGATGTCGTTTTGCGCGGTGCCGCGCAGTTGCTTCACGTCGTAGCCGCGCTTTTCCGCCATGGCCAGATACATGGCGATGAGAATGGCGGCAGCACCGTTGATGGTGAGCGACACCGTGATCTCTTTCAGATCGATGCCTTCGAAGGCGATTTCAAAGTCGCGCAAGGTGTCGATGGACATGCCTACGCGCCCGACTTCGCCCTCGGCCAGCGGATCGTCGGAATCCAGGCCGATTTGCGTGGGCAGGTCGAAGGCCACGTTGAGGCCGGTCTGGCCGTTGGCGATGAGGTACTTGAAGCGCTGATTGGTTTCCTGAGGGTTGCCGAATCCAGCGTACTGGCGCATGGTCCAGGGCTGCTTGCGATACATCAGCGCGTGGATGCCGCGGGTGAAGGGGAATTCGCCCGGCTTGCCGAGCATGGCGAGCCCGCCCGAGGCTTCGACATCGGCCGCGGTGTAGTGCGGCTTGATGGCGATGCCGGATTCGTTCACCACGGGCCGAATTTCGCTGGGCTTGCGCTCGCTCATTTCACATGCTCCCGAATAAAGCCGACGATGGCATCGAGCTTGGAGCCGGTGGGGAACACGCCCTGAAACCCCAATTGACGCAGGGCTTCATGGTCCTGGGCGGGTAGGTTGCCGCCGATCACCCAAAGCTTGTCGTTAAGACCCTGGGCTTCCAGGAGCGGTTTCAGCTTGCGACAGAAAGGCAGGTGCGAACCCGCGAGGCTGGACAGGGCAATCACATCCACGTCTTCTTCCATAGCCATGCGGGCGACGTTTTCCGGGGTTTGTCTGAGACCGGTGTAGATCACCTCGAAGCCGGCATCCATCATCGCCCTGGCGACCACTTTGGCGCCCTGGTCATGACCGTCGAGGCCGGGTTTGGCGAGCAGCACGCGAATGCGCGGGCCGGAGTTTGTCTGAGCGCCGAGGTTCATGTTGGTACCTTCCCTCCACACCCTCCCCGCGGGAGGGGGTGACCCTGGTTCGCGGGCTGAGCCCGCTCCGGTGTTTGGCTTGCGCGCCCCTCGGGCGGCCGTGCGTGCGCGCTCAATGCGACACCTCCTTGGCGATGATGAGCTTGAGAATTTCGCTCGTGCCACCGCCGATCAAAGTGAAGCGCACGTCGCGCAGGTAACGCTGCACCGGGAACTCCATGGCGTAGCCATAGGAGGCGAGAATGCGCGCTGCCTGGTCGCAAATGCGCGCCGCGGCTTCGGTGGCGTTGAGTTTCGCCATCGCCGCTTCCTTGTGGTGCGGCTTGGCGGCATCCTTCAGCCAGGCGGCATAACGCACGAGCTGGGTGGCGGCTTCGAGCTCGGTGGCCATTTCCGCGAGCTTCATTTGAATGGCTTGGAAGCGGTTGATGGGTTTGCCGAACTGTTGCCTCTCGCTCGCGTAGCGCACCGCTTCGGCGAGCGCCGCGCGCGCCACACCCAGGGCCATGGCGGCGGTGATGATGCGAATCTCGGCCAGGGTTTTGCGCAAGTGGCCTTCGCCATCGCCTTCCTCTTTGGAGAGGCGATGGGTGTCGGGCACCAGGCATTCATTGAAAGCTACTTCTGAAGTGGGCAGTGCCCAAACGCCCATCTTGTGAATGGCACGACCGACGGTCAGGCCTGGCATGCCCTTTTCGACCAGGAAGATGGTGAGCTTCTTCGCCTCGCCCGCCTTGGCGAAAACGGTGAAAAAATCGGCCACCGGGGCGGAGGTGATCCAGGTTTTCTGGCCGTTCAACAGGTAGCCGCCTTCGACCTTCCTTGCCGTGGTGGCGATGCTGTCGAGGTCGGAACCCGAGTTGGGCTCGGTCATGCAGATGGCACCGATTTTTTCGCCGCGCAGCGCGGGCTGAAAAAGGCGCTGTTGAATGTCGGCATTGCCCAGGAGGTGCAAAAATTTGGTGCCCATGAGCGATTGCATGGCCACCGCACCGGCGAGCGACATCGAGCCGCGGGCGATTTCTTCGAGGGCGAGGGAAAATTCCTGCAAACCCACGCCGCTGCCGCCCGCTTCCTCGGGGTAGCGCATGGCAAAGAAGCCCAGATCACCCAGCTCCCGGAACAAGGCCATGGGAAACGCATGCGCCTCGTCGATCGCCGCCGCCTGCGGCGCGATGCGTTCGTCGCAGAAGCGCGCGAAGCTGTCGCGGATTGCGCGCTGGTCGTCGGAGAGGTCAAAGTTCATGGTGCCGTGCCTCGGTTTGCTTGCCGACTGCCGGCACGCGTGCCGGAGACGATGGGTTTCTCTTCGCCCGTTGTCGTGACCGCACCCCCTCCCCCTCGATGGGGGAGGGTTGGGGTGGGGGGGGCAAAGCGGCGAAGCGCAAACATCTCAGACAGTCCCGCCCAGCTCCGCTTCGCTCATGCCGTAATCGCGCATCGCCGCTTCGCGGGAGATCACGCCGTTCTTGACTTCTTCGGCGAGCAAGCGCCGGTCGCGTTTTTTAGGGTCCCCGTAGCCGCCGCCGCCACTGGCGACCTGGTGGTAAACCGTGCCTTTGGGCACTGCGGTGATGAGATCCTTGTTCTTGGGCACGACGGTCTGGCCGTCGGGGTAGGACAGGCGAATGAAATTGAGGCCGGCGTCCTTGCCGCCGAAGAGGCCGAAGGCGGGTTCGAAGTCGCCATCGCCGAAGGTGACGAGCTGCGTGTCTTCCGAACCGATCTCGAAGATCGTCTCGACACCCAGGCCGCCGCGCCATTGCCCGGCACCCGCGGAATCGGTGAGGAGTTCGTGCTTGATCAGGCGATGCGGCGTCTGCTGCTCGAACATTTCGTAGTCCTGGTCGAGCACACCGCCCGAGGCATCGATCATGCCGATGTGGTCGTAGCCATCGGTGCCCAGCATGGCGCCGGAGCCGCCCTTCAGGCCCATGAAGCCGATGTCCACGTATTGCTCGTTCTTCTGCGGGTCGGTGCCGGTGGTGAGGGAGCACAACAGGTTGTTCCAGCCGGCGGTGACGCGGTCGGGCATCACCGGCCCCAGCGCGCGCTGAATGGCGTCGGCGTTGGGCGGGCAGAGGTGATTGCCGAAGGTGGTGGCCTTGGGGTAGGCGGCGTTGAGGATGGTGCCTTCGGGAATGATGATTTCGATGGGCTGCACCATGCCTTCGTTGTGCGGGATGTCCGGGTTCACCATTTGCAAAAGCGTCAGAATCGTGGCCGAGGCGCTGGAGGTGAAGGTGCCGTTGACGAAGCCGTTGGTCTGGGCATCGGTGCGGCTGTAATCGAACTTGATCGACTGGCCTTTGACTTCGATGTCGACGCGGATGGTGAATTTCGACCCTTCGTGGCGGCCGTCGTAATAGACGTAGCCCTCGCCCGAATAGCGGCCTTGCGGAATCTTGGCGATCTCCGCTTCCATCATCTTGCGCGTGGCGTCGAACAGGGCCTGCTTGTGGGTTTCGAAACTCGCCAGGCCGTATTTTTCCAGCAGTTCGATCAAGCGCCGCTCGCCCACGGTGCAGGCGCCCATCTCCGCTTTCATGTCGTGCTGAACGATGTCGAGCCGGATGTTGGCGAAAATCAGGTTCCAGACATCTTTTCTGAGCTTGCCTTTTTCGTACACTTTCACCGGCGGAATACGCAGCGCTTCCTGCCAGACTTCGACGGCATTGGGGTTGTAGCCGCCGCGCACATTGCCGCCGATGTCGGCCTGGTGGCCTTTCACCGCCGACCAGGCGACCAGTTCGCCGCGATAGAAGATCGGCTTGTAGACGGCCACGTCGTTGTTCTGATTGCCCAGGCTGAACACATCGTTGTGGAAGATCACGTCGCCGGGATGGAGGTCTTCGCCGAAGTAGTCCTTGATGTACTTGCACACCGGCGCGAGCGAAAAGGCGAGTATGGGCAGGTTTTCGGTCTGCTCCAGCATCTTGCCTTGGGCGTCGTAGAGGCCGGTGACGTAGTCCTTGGCTTCGCACAGAATCGGCGAGCGTGTGGTCTGTTCCATGGAAATGCTCATCTCGTCGGTGATGGCCTTGAAATTGCGGGCGTAAACCGAAAGCAGGATGGGATCGACGCTTGGGCTCATATTGAAACTCCCGGCCTCTCAGGTGAGGCAGTGCTGGACCAGGTCTTCGCGCCCTTTACGGTAGAGCACGAAGGACCCGTAGGCATCGACCACGCAGTCGAAGCCCTGGGAAACGAAAATGGCGGTGGTTTCTTCCTCGATCATCGCCGGCCCGGCGAGGCGATTGCCATGGGCGAGCGCGTGCCCGTCATAGACCGGCACCTCGGCGAAGGTGTTGGTCTCGGGCAAATAGACCGCGCGACGGCCTTTGATCGCTTTTTCGGCGCTGGTTCCGGCGCGCGGCTCTTCGCGATAGCCCGGAGGATCGATGCCGCCGATGGCCTGCACGCGCACATTGATGATCTCGATGGGCGTGTTTTCGCTCTCCAGCGAGTAGCCGTAAAGCCGGTTGTGTTCGGCGTGAAAGGCGCGGGCAATGGCAGTCACGTCGCCTTGCGCGATCGCCTCGCGCGACACCAGGAAAGAGACTTCGTGGTACTGCTTGATGTAGCGGCAATCGAGCTTGATCTGGCCGCGGCGCCGCGCCTGGGGGATGCGTTCCTCGGCCAGTTGCCGCTCACCCTCGCGCGCCATGTCGTCAATCATACCCAGCAGGTGCGCGAAATCGGCCTGCTCCAGGCGAGCGACGAAGGTGCGCACGAAGTCGTGTTTCAGCTCCGAGAGCAGCATGCCGAAAGCGCACAGCACCGAAGATTCGCGCGGCGCGATCTGTAGCGGAATCTCCAGCTCGTCGCAGATCAGGCAGGAGTGAATGGGGCCCGCGCCACCCGCCGGAATGTAAGGAAACTCGCGCGGATCGAAGCCGCGCTTGATGGTCACTTCGCGCACGCCCTGGGCCATGTTGTTGCAGGCCACACGGTACATCCCGGCGGCGGCAGCTTCGACCGTGAGGCCCATGGGCTGGGCGATGTGCGTGGCGATGGCCTCGCGCGCCGCAGCGAGATCGAGCTTCATCTTGCCGCCGGCGAAGTAGCTCGCATCGAGATAGCCCAGCACCAAATTGGCGTCGGTGGTGGTCGGCAGCTTCCCGCCCTTGCCATAACAGGCCGGCCCCGGGTCGGCGCCGGCACTCTGCGGACCCATGCGCAACAAGCCTCCGTCGTCGAGCCAGCCGATGGAGCCCCCGCCCGCGCCGATGGTGTGAATGTCGAGCATGGGCAGGGCGATCTTGTGGCGGGCAATTTCGCCGTCGTTCTTGATCATGGGCGCGTCCACCGCCACCGAGGCCTCGAAGCTGGTGCCGCCCATGTCGGTGGTGATGCATTTGTTCTGGCCGTGCGGGCGCACGTAGAACAGGCCCGCGCCAGGGCCTCCGGCGGGGCCGGAAAGCAGCGTCAGGCCGGCTTTTTCGCGGGCGAGTCCGGGCGAGATCACACCGCCGTTGGATTGCATGATCAGCAAGAGGCCCTTGAAGCCGATGGTCTTCAGGCGCCCCACCAGTTGATCGAGATAGTGGTTGAGCTTCGGACCGACATAGCTGTTGAGGGCGGTTGTCGAAACCCGCTCGTAGAAGCGGATCGAAGGCAGCAGATCGGTCGAAACCGTGAGGTAGGCGTCGGGCATCATCTGGCGCACGAGCTTCGCGGCGGCTTGTTCATGCGCCGGGTTGGCGAAGGAATTCATGAAGCAGATCGACACCGCCTGCACGCCTTCTCGCTGGTAGAGCGCGATGGCTTCGCGCACCTCTTCGAGATCGAGCGGCGTCAATTCCCGCCCGGCGCGGTCGAGGCGCCCCTTGATGCCGCTGCGCAGATGGCGGGGCACCAGGGGTTTGACGTTGGTGTAGCGGTTGTTGTACTGCTCCTCGCGAATGCCGCGGCGCATCTCCAGCGCATCGCGCACACCTTCGGTGGTGAGCAGCGCCGATTTCGCTCCGGTGTGGGTGAGCGTGGCGTTGGTGGTCACGGTCGTGCCATGCACGATGGTGTCGATGCTGGCGGCGAAGGCTTCGAGCGACAGCGCCGGCGTCTGCGCCGCGGCGATGTCGGTGAGGCCGTTCACCACCGCGATGGACGGATCGCCGGGCGTGGAGAGCGACTTGAAAATGCTCGGTTCGGCGTGGTCGCGGGTGAGGACGAAATCGGTGAAAGTGCCGCCAACGTCGATGCCAATCTTCAAGCTCATGTAAGCCTCGATTTCAAGTTTGCACTAGGGCCGGCACACCGGCCTCCGCCATGCGGCGCAGTTCGTCTTTGCGGACTTTGCCCAGCGCGGACTTGGGCAACTCGGGCAGGATCAGCACTTCCTTGGGAAACTTGTAGCGGGCGATGCGGCCTTCGAGGAAAGCGTGCACGTCCTCAAGGATCAGCGCATGGCCCGGTTTGGGCACGATCACCGCAACCACCAATTCGCCCCAGCGCGGGTCTGGCCGACCGACCACCGACACCTCGGCGATCGCCGGGTGTTCGGCGAGCCGGTTCTCGACTTCCGCCGGGTAGATGTTCTCACCGCCGGAAATGATCATGTCCTTCTTGCGCCCGACCACCGTGACAAAACCTTCGGCGTCGCAAAAGCCCAGATCGCCGGTGCGGAACCAGCCCTCGACGAGCGCCGCCTTGGTGGTCTCGGGCGCTTGCCAATAGCCTTGCATCACCTGCGGGCCGCGGATGCTGATTTCCCCCACTTGGCCGGCCGCCAGCGGCGCGCCCGAATCACTCAGCACAAGCAGCTCGCCATGCTTGGCGACCCGGCCGGTGGAGCCGACTCGACGCCCGGCGTCCGCGGCCTTGAGATAGACGGCGATTGGGCAGGTCTCGGTGGCGCCATAGACCGGCAACAACGGAATGCCACGCGCTTGCACGCCGGTGGTGACGCGGTCGGGCACGATGGTCGAGCCGGTGGTGATTGCGCGCAGTCGCGACAGATCGGCGCCGCGCCAGCGAGGGCTGGCCATCATCATGTCGAGCTGGGCCGGCACCAGCACCGTGAGGGTGATGCCCTGACCCTCCAGGGCGTCGAAGGTGGCCTCGACCTCGAACTTGGGGTGCAGCACCACCGTGGCGCCGGCCGCCAGGGCCGGGGTGGTCTGGATATTGAGGCCGCCGACATGGAAGAGCGGCAGAGTGGTGAGAATCACGTCCTGGCTGCACAGCGCATGCATGTCGGCGCTGTTGACGGCGTTCCAGGCGAGTGCATCTTGCGTGAGCAGCACTCCCTTGGGTTTGCCCGTGGAGCCTGAGGTATAGCAGATCAGAAGCGGCGCCTCCGGTGCCGCCCGCGGCGGCGCCAGGGGCTGGTTCGCGCCGCGAGCCAGAAAGGTATCACGGTCAAGCCAGGTCGCGCGCGGCACCTCAGCGACGAAGACGATGCGCGGGAAGTCGCGGCGCAGATTCTCGCTTTGATCAAGGAACGGCCCGGCGACAAAGCACACCCGCGGGGTGCAATCGGCCAACATGTCGCGATGCTCGGGAGGTGCGAGGCGCCAATTGAGCGGCATGAAGATCGCCGCCAAGCGGGCGCAGGCGAAGAAGATCAAGAGTGTGCTCTCGCTGTTCCAGGAAAGCTGCGCCACGGCGTCGCCGGGGCGCACGCCGGCGGCTACCAGCGCTTGCGCCAGCGCCTCCACGCGAGCATGAAATTCGGCGTAGCTGACCGCCCCGGCAGGCGTCACGAGGGCGATTTTCTCGGGCCGCTCGCTGGCGTGTCGCGGCAGCCAGTCAACCACGGGGAAGCATGCGTTCATGGCGGACATCCGTTCAGAGGCCGAGCATCCGCGCGCGCCTCGCGGGCGCCGGTGTGGGCGCCAGGCCGGGCAAACGTCGGGACGCGCGGCGGCAAGGGTCAAGCACGGGCGTGCTGGCCGTATTCATGCGGCGCCTCAGCGATCGCCCACCGACAGCACCACCGCCATCGCGGTGTCACCCGCCGCGCAGCCGGTGAACAGTCCCAGGCCGCCGCCCTTTAGCACCAGCTCTTCGATCAGTTCGATGATCGCGCGGGTTCCCATGGGGGCCTGCGGATGTCCCCATACCAGCGAGCAACCGAAGTTGTTCATGGTCCGCCAGTCGGCGCCCGTTTCCTGAGCGAAGAACAGATCGTTCACGGCGAAAGGGTTGTGGGTCTTGATCGCCGCGAGATCGGCGATACTCTTGCCCGCCTGTTCGAGCGCCCGGCGTGCCGCCGGAACGGTGGCTTCGGGCATGAAGGCGAGGGGCGCCCGTGCCAGGCCGAAGCCGAGCAAGCGAATGACAACCTTGGCGTCGCGGGACAACTCCGCCGCCCGTTCCGGCGCGCACAACACCAAGCCGGCGTTGCCATCGGCCGGGTGGGTCTGGGCACCGAAGGTGACACTGCCGCCTTCCATCACCGGCTTCAGCTTGGCGAGCGCTTCGGCGGTGGAGAAGTTCACGCCTTCATCGGCGTCGAGCAATCCGGTGTTCTTCTTGAAATTGGCCGCGGGCACGGCGAAAGGCAGGCTCATGAAACGCTTCAGAAAGGCCGCCTCCTGGGCGAGCGCCTCGCGATACTGGGCTTCGCGGCGCAGCACCACCTCGTGCTGAAGAGCGGTGCCGATGCCGTGCTTCTTGGCCACGTTTTCGGCGGTGGCGAGCATTGAATGCCGCCCCAGCGGATCACAGCCGAAATTGTCCATCACCCAATCTTCTGCCGCGCCGGTGCCTCCCGGACCCTTGGGGTTGGGGTAGTAGAGATGCGGTCCGTTGGAAGTGCGGTCGCAATTGATCACCAGCGCGGTGGTGGCGAGACCGCTTTGGATTTCCTGGGCTCCCGCCAGTAGGGTGCGCACGCCCGTGGCGCAGGCCTGCATCAGGGTCGGGCCGCCGGCCTGGCCGGCACCGATTAGGCCGGTGAGCCAGGGCAGGCCATAAAAGGAGTGCTTCTGCGGCACGGAAAAGCCGAGCACCCCATAGTCGAAGAGCTTGGGGTCGATTCCGCGCTTGGCCAGTTCCGTCTTGGCCACATGCGCGGCGAATTCGACGCTGTGCAAATTGGCGAACGCGCCCTGCCAGCGTGCGAACGGCGTGCTCCAGTAGGCGCCATAGGGAATCAGGGCACGGTAGCTCATGGTTGTTGCTCCGGATTGGACCATGGTGCGAGCGCGGGGCGGGTCGTGGGCCCCGCGTTCGGCCGGCACGCGCCACCGGCTCGAAGGTCTGCCGGCCTCATGGGGAAGTCCTCGCCGGCGCGCGCAGCCCCATGGCATCGATGAAGCACTTCTTGGCGTTTTGCAAATGCACGTAGGTGGCCGCCGCGGCGGCATCGCCGTCGCCCGCCGCGAGGGCGCGCAGAATGCCCCGCAGGCCCTTGAGCACGATCGCGCGCATGGGCGGGTTGCCCAGGGTGATGGCGCGGATGTGCTGCATGTGATCGGCGTATTGCTCGATGACCTTGACCAGCCGCTGGTTGGGGCAAAGCGCCAGCCAGGCGGCGCGAAAGGCGATGTTGGCGTCGCGGAAGGCCACCGCGTCGCCGGCCTTGTGCGCCGTGGCGGCATCGGCCAGGGCATCTTCCAGCGCCGCGCGCACGGCCTTGTCGCGGGCGAGGCGAGCGATGTCCTTCATCGCCGCGGGTTCGATCAAAAAACGCACCTCGTAGATGTCGTCGACATCCTGTTCGGTGAGGGCAGGTACGATGAAGCTGCGGCCATCGGAAACCAGGAGCCCTTCGCTGGCGAGCCGCGCCAACGCTTCGCGCACCGGCGTGCGCGACACGCCCAGGCGTTCCGCCAGGGGCAGCTCTTGCAAGGGCTGGCCACCGACAATCTCGCCGCTGCGCAAATGGCCGCGCAACTTGTGGTAGACCTGCTCGGAAAGTGCCGGGGCGCGTTCCAGGCGTTGCAGCGAGCGGACCAGGGTCTCCTCCTTGGGGTAGCTAGTGATGGATACTGCGTGACGCATACTGTATACATTGAATGAGCGTCTGTAAACTCCCTCCGTGAATTCCCTCCTTCGCCCCCCGCGCACTTCGCTGGTAATCGTTGCCGCCTTTCGCAGACGAAACTTGGTGTCGCCGCGATAACTTCGTCGCGGCATGATCGGTTATACTTCGCGCGCGGAGAGCAGAAAAAAAAGTCATCCATAGAATATTCCATTGAACTACTTAGTAGACCTACCCGAAGGGAGTCCAGAGTGATCAGGAAACGTTTTTGCGCGCTGGCGGTTTTTTGCCTCGCCTTTGTCCAGGGCGGCCAGGGGGCTTGGGCCGCCTGTTCCGCAACCAGTAACGACGGGCTCACGGTGCAGACCAGTGGCACCGATGATGCCGCGGTGCTGCGTGCCGTGGTGGCGGCAGCGCCCTTGGGTGGCACGGTCAAGGTCGCCGGGCATTGCCAGGGCGCCATCCTCGAAGGCGGCACGACGCAGGTGCTGCGGCTCACCCAGGCGGTTTCGGTGGTCGGCGGCTTCGCCCCGCCCAACTGGACCACCAGCGACCCCATAGCGAATCCGACTTCCTTGGACGGGCAGGATTTGAACCGTGTCGTCCTGGTGGACGCGCCGGGGGCAACGGTAACGCTGCGGAATATGACGATCGAACGCGGACGGACCACCGTTTTCAACGACGATGGCGCTGGGGCGAGGATTCTGTCCCCGGCGGTGATCGAGCGCGTGGTATTCACCAACAATACCGTCGCTGACACCTCCTCGGATGGCGGCGGATTGTATCTCACTGGACCCGTAGGTAGCGCCTTCAGCATTGTGGATAGCCAGTTTCTCAACAACACGGCGGGGTCATCGGGGCAAGGCGGCGGTATTTATGTTCTTGCCGCAGACAATCTCGCCCTGGCCATGCAAGGAAATACCTTCACCGGAAACTACGCCGGTACAGGTGGCGGTTTGGTTGTGAACGGCGGTAGCACAGGCACTACGGTGAGCATTCAGCGACACACTTTCTCGCAGAACAGCACCGACACCGGCGGCAGCGGTGGCGCAATGTTCCTCGCGGAAGCTGCGGTCACGATTGAAGACACGACTTGCTCGAACAACACTGCGGATTATGGCGGGGGATGCATTTACCTCGCGGGCGACACCAATCTCACGGTCCGACGCAGTACTTTCTCGGGCAACCAAGCAGCCGTTGGCGGGGCGATTCGGCTGCAGAATGCAAGCAATGCGGCCACGATCGAGAACAGCACCTTTTCGGCGAACCAGGCGGTTACGAATCTCACCAGCGACGCGCGGGGCGGCGCAATCGAAGTGAGCGAGGGGACCTTGACCGTTCGCAACAGCACCCTTTCGGGCAACGGCGCCAGCGGGACCGGAGCGGTGGGCGGAACCCTTTGGAGCTCCGACGATGGCACCTATCCGACGGTCAATCTGGTCAACAGCGTTCTTGCCAATACCAGCACCCCGGCTGCGCTCGAATGCGGCCGCGAAGATCCGCTGAACCATATCTTGAATGTCACCAACTCGCGCATTGAAGACGGTAGCTGCGGGCAGCCGGCGTCCGCCGATCCGCAGTTGGGGCCCTTGGCCAATAACGGCGGGCTAACCCTGACCCTGCTTCCGGCCGCGGGCAGTCCACTGATCGACGCCGGGGCCGCGTGCTTGGCGACCGACCAGCGGGGCATTGTTCGCCCGCAAGGTCCGGCCTGTGACATCGGCGCAGTCGAAGTCGTCGCCGCCGCCGCACCGGGTGACCCGCGGCCGGTTCCGGTCGGGGGCTTGATCTGGTGGCTGCTCATGGCGGTAGGCGTCTTGGGCGCGCGAGTTTTCGCCCGACGCTGAGTGTTTCACCGAAGGGCAAAAGGGGGAGGCGGCAGCCTGCGCCTCCCCAAGCTTGGCCAGGCGTCGAGGCCGGTGCCGAAGCAAGATTCCGCGACCCGCATTGGCGCCGCGTCGGGCAGAAGAGCGCGGTGCTTGTTGTCTGAAATCGCGCGCGGTTTCGCTCAGGTGCTCGCAATGTTAGAGTCGGCGCGTGCCGGCTTGCTGGTGAAGGTTTGCAGCGTCCAGTCAGGGTCGGGCCGTGCATGTCGACGCCGCCCCGAGGGTCAGGCGCGGCGAGCGTGGCGCGAGCCGGAGCAACGCGACTCATGAACGACCGCCAACGCATCTACACCGCCGCCTTTCTGCGCGCCCTCGCCACCGGTATGGTGGGCGTGCTCCTGGGCTTGTATCTCGCCAAACTCGGCGTGGCGGCTTCGGGTATCGGTTTGGTCATCGCCGCGGGGTTGATCGGCGCAACCCTCGCCCTGGTGGCGACCACTTGGCTGGGCGACCGCCTGGGGCGCAAGCAGAGTCTGCTGGCGCTGACCGCGCTGGCCGCCTTGGGCGGGTTGGCGGCGGCGTTTCTGAACGATGCGTCGGCACTTGCCGCGGCGGCCTTCGTGGGCATGCTCAACGGCATGGGGCGAGATCGTGGTGCGGCCCTGGTGCTGGAGCAGGCGATCCTGCCTTCGACCACCGATGACGCCTCGCGCACCCAGGCCTTCGCCCGCTACAACGTGCTCACCGACCTCGGCCACGCCCTGGGCGCCTTGCTCGCGGCCGTGCCCACGCTGCTGGTCGCGGCGGGGCTGGCGGAACAGGAATCCTACCGCGGCATGTTTCTGGTCTACGCGGCCCTGGTCGCCTTGGGCCTGCCGCTCTATGCCGGCTTGAGCCGCGCCGCCGAAGCCGCTGGCGCGACCCTGGGTACTCCGGTCTCGCCCGAGAGCCGGCGCATCGTCTGGAAGATCTCGGCGCTCTTCGCTATCGACTCCATCGCTGGCGGTTTTCTCGGGTCGGCGCTCCTTTCCTATTTCTTTTTCGAGCGTTTCGCGGTCGCCGCCGCCACCATCGGCGCGCTCTTCTTCGCGGCGCGCTGCTTGAACGCGCTCTCGCATTTGGGTGCGGCCTGGCTCGCCCAGCGCATCGGTCTGGTCAACACCATGGTGTTCACCCACATCCCTTCGAGTGTGCTCCTGGCTTCGGTCGCTTTCGCGCCGAACTTTTGGGTGGCCGCGGTGCTGTTTCTGCTGCGTGAAGGCCTGGTGGAGATGGACGTGCCCACCCGCCAATCGTATGTGATGGCGGTGGTGCGCCCCGAGGAGCGTACCTACGCCTCGGGCGTCACCCACCTGGTCCGCCTGGGCGGCTGGTCGGTGGCGCCCAGCTTCGCCGGCTGGTTGATGCAGACAGCCTCGCTCGCCGCCCCGCTGTTCATCGGCGCCGGCATGAAAATCGCCTACGACCTCTTGCTCTGGCGGGCGTTTCGCCGGCTCAAGCCGCCCGAAGAACGAGGCCCGTGACGCCCGTCCTTGGTATCATCGGTGGCCGAAGCGCGCCTCACTGGGCGAGCACGGGCGGTTCAAGGCACATCGGGGAGGGCACATGCAGCTTTCGGTGGTGATTCCCATGCACAACGAAGCGGCGGGGCTGGCGGCCTTGTTCGCCCGGCTCTTTCCGGTTCTGGAAGCCACCGGCCTCGACTGGGAGGCCATTTGCGTCAACGACGGCTCCAGCGACGACACGCTGGCCCGACTTCTGGCGCTGCGCGAACAGGAACCGCGGCTCGTGGTGATCGATCTGTCGCGCAATTTCGGCAAGGAAATCGCCCTTACCGCCGGGCTCGATCATGCCCGAGGCGAGGCGGTGATTCCGCTCGACGCTGACTTGCAGCACCCGCCGGAGCTTATCCCCGAGCTGATCGCGCAATGGCGCGCCGGTTTCGAAGTGGTCACCGCGGTACACCGCCAGCGCGTCGATGAAAGCGCGCCGCGGCGGTTTTTCGCCTGGGGTTTCTATCGCCTCATCGGCCGCATGTCGAGCGTCAACATTCCCGACGGCGCGGGCGACTTTCGCCTCATGGCGCGACCGGTGGTGGACGCCGTGAAGCGCATGCCGGAACGCACCCGGTTCATGAAGGGACTGTTCGCCTGGGTGGGGTTCCGGCACACCAGCATCGTCTTCGACCGCGCGCCGCGCGCCTCCGGAACCAGCCATTGGGGGTTTTGGCGGCTGTGGAACTTCGGGCTCGACGGCTTGTTCGCCTTCAGCAGCGTACCGCTCAAGGTCTGGGGCTATGTCGGGGTGTTGATCGCCGGCGCCGCGCTCCTCCACGCCGTCTATCTTGTGGCGCGCACGCTGCTGTACGGCATCGACATTCCCGGCTACGCCTCGGTGATCGTCGGCGTGCTCTTTCTCGGCGGCATTCAGCTCATTTCCCTGGGAGTAATCGGCGAATACCTCGCGCGCATTTACGACGAGGTCAAGGGGCGACCGCTGTACGTGGTGCGCGCCCGCCACGGCCTTGACCGCCCGCCGCCCCCGGCATGCTGATTCGCCAAGGCCTCAAGTTCGGGCTGGTGGGCGCGGCCGCCACCGCCACGCACTTTCTGGTGATGTTGTTCCTGGTCGAAGTGCTGCGCCTCGACCCCGTGCTCGCCACCTTCCCCGCCTTCGGCATCGCCTTCCTGGTGTCCTACACCGGCCATTTCATCTGGACCTTCCGGGCGCGCGGCCCCCATCAGCGCTATCTGCTCAAGTATTTCGGTGTCGCGCTGGGCGGCCTCGCCGCCAACGCGGCGATCATGTATGGCGCGGTCCATCTGCTGCATTGGTCCTACTTGGTGGGTCTGGCCATCGCCATCGTCCTGGTGCCGCTCCTGACCTTTTCGGCAGCGCGGCTCCTGGTCTTTCGCGGCTGAACCAACTTGTCCATGCCGGCCGTTCCGCGCACCACGCTAAGGCCTTTCGACGCGCGTCTGGCGCGCGCCCTGCTGCTCTTGCTGATGATGCTGGCCTACCTCGCCTGGGCGCCGGTTTCGCTAGTACACAGTGATCTCGCCCGCGACCTGAAGACCGGCGCCGCAATTCTCGAGGGGCAGAGTTTTCCGCTTTTGGGGCCACCGCTTGCCGGGCGGCTGCATCTGGGCAGCGGCTGGTTCTATCTGCTCGCCCTGCTGCAAGCGCTGGGCGGCGGATGGTTGGGCACGGTGGTGCTGCTGGCCGGTCTGGCGGCGCTCCAGTTTCCGCTGGCCTATCTGGCGGGCAAGGCCTGGGCCGGACGAGAGACTGGACTGCTCTGGGCGGCGCTCTTGCTGCTTCCTTCCTGGAGCCTGTTCGAGCAGGTCTTTCCCACCCATACCCAGCTCACCTCGAGCTGCTCCTTGCTGATGGCGCTGGCCACGCTGCGCTGGGTGCGTACGGGCAAGAGCAAATATCTCGGGCTCTCCGGTTTGGCGTTTGGTGTGGCCATGCATGCCCATCCCACGGCGCTGGTGCTCGGTGCGGTGCCACTTTTGGCGATGCTGTGGGCCTGGCGGCGAGGGCGATTGCGTGTGTTGCCGGTGCTGGGCTTCGGCTTCGCCTTGGTCTTGCCTTTCGCCCCCATGCTGGTCGATGTTCTGCGCTCAGGCAGCGGCTTGCCGCTGGCGCTGGGGGGCTATCTCGGGGCGCGCGAGAGTGCTGCGAGCGGCTTGGCCGACCTCGGCGGCATCGCTTGGCAATTGAGCGGCGGCGCGCTGGTCTATTGGTTCTCCGGCATCCTGGGCGGACCGACCTCCTTGGCCTGGGGATTGGGGCTCGCGCAGGCCGCGCTGACCCTGGCCGCAGGCATCGGCGTGCTGCGGCTCGCTTGGCGCAACGAGTCTTGGGCGCGCGCGGCACTCGGCGTATTGGGTAGCGGTCTGCTGCTGCTCGTGCTGCTGCGTGCGGCCTATCCGTATTACATGCTCACCGCGCTACGTGTGGCGCTGCTGGGTGCGGTGGCGCTGGGGCTCGCCTCGCTCTTCGCCGGCACCCGGCACGCGGGCGCTTGGCGCGGGACCCTGGGCGCCGGGTGTCTGGCGCTCTACGCCGCGGTAACGGTCGGTGTTTACCCCCTGGCGCGGCAGGGGGCCTGGCCTTTTGCCTTCGTGCCGCTCTTCGATGTCAAGAGCGCCTGGAACGCAACGGTGCCCCTCGCCTTGAGCACCGCCGCCAGCATCGAAGCGCGCGCGCGCTGGCTGTGCCAGGGTGAGCCGCGCGCGCTGCACGGCAGCCTGGCGGTGAGCCTGCAGCTCGACTACGGCGCCGGCACCCCCAACGAGTGTGGTGCCGGTGCTTTCGTGCTGGCCGGCCCAGACCCCGGGCGCCGCCACTGGGTCGGGCTTGCGCGCGCGATGTGGCGGCACCTGGGCCGCGAACCCGAACAGCGGCTGGGCGTCTTTGGGCTGGTCCGCGCGGCGCCGTCCGCCGAGCTGGCCGCGGCGGAGCGTTCGGTCAAGGACGGCGGCTACTTGCCCATCCCCAACGATCTTAGTCCGCCGAAGCAAAAAGCCGAGCGGCAGTTCATCTGGCCCGCGGGGCAGGATTTGCTGATCACTCATCTGGGCTTTCCCCTGGTGCTCGACCCCATCATTCGCATCGAAGTGAATGGCCGCGAATTGGCGCCCTTGGCGCAAGATCGCAATACCTGGGTCTATCGCTGCACCGCCTGCCCGAGCGCGTCCGCGCGCATCGACATCCGGGCCGTGGACCCCAAGCTGGTCGACGCTCTGCTCTTCTGAGCCTGGGGTGGACCGCCGGCCCGAGGGCGCTATTCGAAGCGCCGCACCCCCTTATGCACGAAACTACCGCCGTAGTTGGAGAGCACGGTGCCGCTGGCGGTGGGCATGGCGTTGAAGGTGTAGCGGTGGACGGCGAAGCCGATCACCGGCAAGCCGTAGTAGGTGACCGCGGGCTGAGTGATCTCAGTGCCGTCGGACTTGCGGCGCAGCGTGGGGCCGCCGTAGAGGGCGTGGTACTCGCGGTTGGCGAGGTGGGGGTAGGTGGTGTGGTAGGTACCATTCGGAAAGCCCATCCGCAACCAACCGTCGGGGGTCCCGTAGGGTACGGCGGCTGGATGATTAGCGACATAATTTGAGCCCAACACTACGCTGTTATTGAGCGTGACGGCATTTGCTGCCCAAAACGTCTCATAGATCGGCGGGCACCGATAACTAGTAGAAAAACAAATAGTGGCCCCTGTGCTCCTCTCTTCCCGATCGAAAATTCGCAAGTCGAGAAGGTCCGACGCCCCATCGTAATAGTTCCTCTGAAACAGCCCCTGCACCCTCCCGAGAATCGCCCCATCCGGAAAGTGCAACCACGGCCCGTAATAGAACCGCTTGGTCGGGAAACTCACCACCCAGTCGGTTCCAGCGGAGCTGTTCACCGGTTCGATCACATACTCATTGGCAATGTCGTCCTGCATCAACACCGCGCTCACCGGATCGGCCGGCAAGGTGCTCGCTTCGGGCCAGGTCGTTTCGACATACTCTTCGGGCGCGTTGGGGGCGGGGCGCGCGACCGTGGCGCTCACTCGGGGGTTGACCTGGGTGAGCTGGGGATTGGCGTAGCCGGCCGGATACCACAGCGCCTGAGCGCTCCAGTTCGCCAGCGCCACCGCATCGGCGGTGTATTCGGTGCCTTCGGGCACGTTCACCAGCACCATGCTGCCAAAAAGCCCGCCGGTGGGCGGGGCGATGGCCGAGGCCAAACCGGCGCCCGCATCGAGTGCCGCGAGTGCCGCGCAGTTAAACGGCACCGCGGTGAGCAGCGGCACCGAGGCGGGGATGTTGGCTCTGGCCCAACTTTGGGTATGGGTGGCATAGGCGGCATAAGTGGGCTGGGTGAGCGCCCCCATTCCAAGGATCTCGAAAAACCCCTCGCGGGTGCGATCCAGTGTCGGGTCGGAGCCATCGGCGGCGGCGTCGGTATAAGCGTAATTGACAAAATCGATGCCCGCGGCGGGTAGCGCCGGCACCAGGCACGAGGTGTCTTCGGTGCGCAGCGTGGTGCCGGTGGCCGAGGGCAAGAGCCCGCCGGTCCACACGTCGTAAGGCCCCAGGTAGAGATTGGCATCGAACACCGGCCGCCCGTTCTTGCCCTCCAGAAAACGCACCCGCAGCGCCTTGACCGAGCCGGTGTCGTTGACCACGGAAAAGAGCGTGTTGTACGCGTTGCCTCCCACCGAGCGCACGGTGTAATAGGGATAGAGCAAAACCTGGCCCATGCCGGAGTTGGCGAGGAAAACGGCTTGCGCCGAGTTGGTCGCGGCAACCGCGCCGAGGGTGGCTAGAGCGCTGCGCAGGGCTCTCTGGCGGAAGCCGGTTCGGATTGCTGGATTCATGATGAATGTATTACCTCCCTGTGTTTTCGCCGGCACAAACCGAAAGATATGCCGGTGAATTGCCCTTAGGCGGAGGATACCCATTTCGAACATAGCGGAAAAGCAGGAACTACCGTGGCTGACTCTCAGGTGACGGGCATGACCGCCACTCAGAGTTGGCATGAAGCGCAGCCGAACTTCGCGATCAAGCGGTTTCGCATCGAGGCGCTGGCGGCCAGGATCAGTCATGTCAGGGGGGGGTGTGCCCACCTAGGTGTCTGCCGAGTTCGCCGCGCAAACGGCCACCAGCTTGCGGAACCACACGTGGGCCGGGCTTTGATGCTGGCGGGCATGCCAGAGCATGCTGACGGCGAAGCCCGGCACCGCCAGGGGCAGCTCGAACACATCGATCTGGTTGCGCCATTCCCGGCGGGTGGCGATACGCGCGGGCAGCGTGGCCAAGAGATCGCTGCTGGCGACGAGACCCGGTATCACCGCGAAGCGTGGCACCGAGGCGGCCACGAAACGGCGACGCCGAAGTTTCGCCAGGGCTTCGTCCACCGGGCCGCTGAAATTGCCGCCCTGGGGCGAGGCCAGCAAATGCCGCGCACTGACAAAGGCCTCCAGGCTCAGGCCCTGGCGCAGAGCCGGGTGGCGCTTGCGGGCGATGCACACGAAGCGTTCCTGGAACAGGGTTTTGCGGTGGAAGCCTTCCGGCGGGTCGCGCAAATAACCCAGCACGAGATCGGTTTCACCCTTGCGTACGGTCTCGCTGCGCAAGGTGCCGCCATCCATGGAATAGCTCGCCAGGCGCGCACGCGGCGCCTCGCGGGCAAGGCGCTGCAAGACTTCGGGCAGGAGCGACAGCTCGATGTGATCCGTGGCATGGATGCGAAAGATGCGCTCACTGGTGGCCGGCGCGAAGCTCTCGGGCTGGAGCGTATCGGCGATTTCGCTCAGGATGCGCGCCACCGGTTCGCGCAGCGCCTGCGCCTGGGGGGTGGGCAGCATGCGCGCGCCACTCCTCACCAGCAGCGGGTCGCCCAAGAGCGTGCGCAGGCGTTGCAGCGCCAGGGAGGTGGCGGGCTGGGAGAGCGGGATGCGGCGCGCCGCGGCGCTCACGCTGCCTTCCTGCAAGAGTGCGTCGAGAATCACCAGGAGATTGAGATCGATGGCGCGAAGATTGATGGCCATGGCCAGGGTCGTCCATAAGTGAGGCAAATGGATTCTATGCCATCATTCAATTGGACGTAATCTACCGGGCGAGCGTACATTGGCCGTCATCGGCCCGATGGGCGGGCCGGCATGAACGAGGAGAAGTGAGATGAAGGTCGGAATCATCGGTTCGGGCGACGTGGCCAAGGCGCTGGCCAGGGGTTTCATCAAGCATGGGCATGCCGTGCTGATGGGCACGCGCGAAGAAGGCAAGCTCAAGGCGTTCGCCGACGAGACGCCAGGCGTGAAACTGGGGGGCTTTGCCGACGCCGCCGGTTTTGGCGAGGTGGTGGTACTGGCGGTGAAAGGAAGCGCGGCGCTGGAAGCCGTTCGCCTGGCGGGAAACAACCTGGAGGGCAAGGTCGTGATCGACGCCACCAACCCGATTGCCGATTTGCCGCCGGTGCACGGGGTACTGCAATTTTTCACCGGCCCCAACGATTCCTTGGGCGAGCGCTTGCAAAACGCTGCTCCCAAGGTGAAGTTCGTCAAGGCCTACAATTCAGTGGGGCACGCGGCGATGGTGAATCCGAAGTTCGATGGCGGACCGCCGACCATGTTCATTGCCGGCAACGACGACCAGGCCAAGGCGAGCGTGAGCGACATCCTCAAGGCTTTCGGCTGGGAAGCCGCGGACATGGGACCGATTGAAGCTTCGCGCGCCCTGGAGCCTTTGTGCCAGCTCTGGTGCATTCCGGGTTTCACCCGCAACGACTGGTATCACGCTTTCAAGCTCCTGCGCTGATCGCGCGGCCGACGCCAGCGTCAAGTCGCGCGGCCGGGCGCAAAGCCCGGCCGGCGGTGCTCAAGTGCCGGAGGTGACGATCGCGGCCGCGGGCGGGTCGAGTGGGGGGACCGCCAGCAGTGCCCACAGGGTGTAGACGTCCAGCGCGGTGCCGAAGGGCAGGTTCAAGAGTTGCAGTGCGCCAAAGGCGATCAGCCAGGGCCGCGCCCCCAGACGCTGATTGAGATAGAGCAGGGCCGCCACCAATTGGCCGGCGCACAGCGCCGTCAGAGGCACGGCGAGCACGCTGAGAATGCTCATCACCACTTGGCGGATTTCCTCACTGAGGGCGATGAAGCTGAACGCAAAATCGACGCTGACATACACCAGCGCAAGCAGCGCGAACCCCGCGGCCGCGAACAGGATATGCAAGACGGCGACGATACGATGGTGAATGTTCATGGCTTCTCCCGGCGGCGAGGCGAGGTGATCCGCAAGTTTCGCGTGCGCTCGGATTATCGGCCGCGTAAGGGGGGCGGAGCAAGTGTTTTGCCTTGAGGTATCGCACCAAAAAAAAGCCCGGGACCACGGTCCCGGGCTGGTACTTCGTGCGCCCAGCAGAGGGCGGATTCGCTCTTTGACGGCTATTGGTCCTTGCGGGTCTCGATCATGACCAGGGGCTCCGCCGGCGCGGCGGAACGCGCCGCGCGCGCGCGGCGCTGGCGCGCGGGTTGCGGTGCTGCCTGGTCTTCCGCCGCAGGCGCGCTGCCAGCCTTGGTTTGCACCAGGACCAAGCCGGTTTCCGGCGGCAATTCAACCGCCTGAGCGGTCGGACGGCTGGCGGGCGCGGATACCACCGGACGCGCTGGCGGCGCTTCATAAGCGGGCGCTGGGGCCGGCGCGGCGACCGGAGGCGTCGCCGGGGCGGCGGCTTCTGCGGGCGCCGTCGGCGTCGCCTGCGGTTTGAATTCACGGTTCTGGGGCGGGGGCGCTAGATCAGCGGGCTCGTCGCGGTGCGTGAAGCTGGCCGCGTCTTGCCGCGGTTGATCCCACTGCGCGGCGCGGGTCGTTTCCTCACCCGACTGCGCTGGGGCGAGGTTGGGAGTGCTTGCCGCGCTCGGTTCGGCGCCGCTGTTGCTCGATTCACCGGGCTGCGTATTGCCGCCACGTTCGCCCCGATCATCACGCTCGCCGCGCTCCCGGCGATTGCGCGGGCGGTTGCGTCGCCGGCTCTCGCCGCTTTCGCTGGCTTCGGTTGACACGAGCCCATCGGCTGGACCGGTGGTGGTGGCCAAGGCGGAAGCTTCAGCCTCGCTGCTCTGCGGCTTGGGTGGACGAGGCGGCCGAGGTTTACGCTCCTCGCGCTCGCGGCGCGGTTCGCGCTCCTCCCGCTCGCGGCGCGGCTCGCGCTCGGCACCACCGGCCTTGGTTTCCCGTTCCTGGGGTAGGGCTTTGTCGCGCGGCGGTCTGTTCGGTTCGCCTCGACTACGCCGTTGCTCACCACGGTCACCACGCTCACCACGCTCACCACGGTCGCCGCGATCTTCGCCACGCGGCGGACGCGGGTCCTGGCCCCGCGGTCGATGGCCGTCTCGCTCGCGCTCGCGGCCACGATCCTTCTTGATCGGCAGCTTGGCCGGCGTTTCGGCGGCCTGTTCACCCCGTAGCCAGCCGAGAATCTTGCTGAACAAGCCGGGCTTGGTCGCTACCGCACGGCTGGGCTGGGGCGCCGGCTGGCCGGGCGTGATGCCCTTGACCATGGCTTCCTGGCGAGGCTGCTTGCTCTCTTCGATGCGCTGCTGCGCCACGTCCTCCTCGGCGGGTTTCTCCACCATGTGGAACGAGGGGGGCAGCGGCTCGCCGCTGTTGAGGTCGTCGTGCTTCAAGCGGGTGATGCTGTAGTTGGGCGTTTCGAGATGAATATTCGGAATGAGCACGACGCTTACCTTGAAGCGGGTTTCGATGCCCTGGACCTCGATGCGCTTTTCGTTGAGCAGGAAGGTGGCGACATCGACGGGCAACTGCGCGATCACTTGCGCGCTGTTTTCCTTCATCGCCTCTTCCTGCATGATGCGCAGGATGTGCAGCGCCGTGGATTCGGCACTGCGGATGTGGCCGATGCCGTGGCAGCGCGGACAGGCGATGTGCGCCGATTCGGCGAGCGCGGGGCGCAGACGCTGGCGCGAAAGCTCCATCAGACCAAAGCGTGAGATCTTGCCCAATTGCACGCGGGCGCGGTCGTATTTCAGGGCGTCGCGCAGGCGGTTCTCGACTTCGCGCTGGTTCTTGGCGCTTTCCATGTCGATGAAGTCGATCACGATCAAGCCGCCCAGGTCGCGCAGACGCAATTGCCGGGCCAACTCGTCAGCCGCTTCGAGGTTGGTGTTGAAGGCGGTGGTTTCGATATCGCCGCCGCGAGTGGCTCGCGCCGAGTTGACGTCGATGGCCACCAGCGCCTCGGTGTGATCGATGACGATCGCGCCGCCCGAGGGCAGTCCCACTTGGCGCGAATAGGCGGTTTCGATCTGGTGTTCGATCTGGAAGCGCGAAAACAGCGGCACGTCGTCGTGGTAGAGCTTGACGCGGTGTACGTTGGCCGGCATCACGTGGCTCATGAACTGCTGCGCCTGGTCGAAGACTTCCTGGGTGTCGACCAGCAGCTCGCCGATGTCTGGCTGGAAGTAGTCGCGGATGGCGCGGATCACCAGGCTCGATTCCTGGTAGATCAGGAAGGCGCCCTTCTGACTCTTGGCCGCGGCGTCGATGGCCTGCCAGAGCTGCATGAGATAGTTGAGATCCCATTGCAATTCTTCGGCGCTGCGACCGATGCCGGCGGTGCGCGCGATCACGCTCATGCCGCCGGGCACTTCGAGCTGCGAGACCGCATCACGCAGTTCGGCGCGCTCTTCACCCTCGACCCGGCGCGAGACGCCGCCGCCCCTGGGGTTGTTGGGCATCAGGACGAGATAGCGGCCGGCCAGGGAAATATAGGTGGTGAGCGCCGCCCCCTTGTTGCCGCGCTCGTCTTTGTCGACCTGAACGATCAGCTCCTGGCCTTCGCGCAGGCCGTCCTGAGGACGGCCGCGACCGCCCTCGCCGTCACCGCGAAAATAGCTGCGGGAGACTTCCTTCAGGGGCAGGAAGCCGTGGCGTTCCATGCCGTAATCGACAAAACAGGCTTCGAGGCTGGGCTCGACGCGGGTGATGATGCCCTTGTAAATGTTGCTCTTGCGTTGTTCTTTGCTGGCCGATTCGATATCGAGGTCGATGAGTCTTTGCCCATCGACGATGGCCACCCGCAATTCCTCGGCCTGGGTGGCGTTAAATAGCATGCGCTTCATTGCAAACTTTCCCCCGCGCGAGGTGCGCGCGTCAGCGGAAGGGGCAAGGGCGACGAGTTCGAATCAGGCGGCGGGCAGGGCGGGGCAAGGCCACGCCGCGCGAAGGCGCGGCGAGCAGAATTCGCTTGCGAGGTGGTGGGCCAACATGCTTGAGGTCTGGCGGGTTGGATTCAACTCTTGCACTCGAAAAGCCTTGTTCCTTGGGGTCTTGCCGGTCGGCCTGGGCCGCCGGGCAGGAATTCCGTGCTGCACTGCCGCGCCTGAGTCGCTCGCGCCCGGACCACATCCAGCCGGCGGCGAAAATGCGCGTTCTGTCGAGGGCTGCCCATGCTGCCCGTCTGCCTGCCGGCCGGTCCCGCGCCACCAAAACAGTGGCGCTTCATCCGGTCCGGGACTCATAGTTAAACCAGAAGGAACATTCGACGCGGCCCGTTCGCTGCTTGGCGTGGTGCGCAGGTCCGTGCCGATCCAAAGGATGGGGCTCGGTTGCCGCGCGCCGGGTGCCTGGCTTTCGGACCGCTCGCTATGCCGCTTCAGAGTTTCCCTTGGGTGCGGGGCGGTTCTCGACTAATATCGCTACTTTTTCCTGGTGAGCGAACTTAACCGTCGGCGCCGGTTCTGAACCGGCGCTACAGCGGCAATTTGCGCGGACCTGGGCCCTGGGTGCGAATTCGCGATCCGTGAGGCCGGGTGTTGCAAACCGCCAGGGCCTCATGCCCGCGAACCTAGCTTCGAAGTCCGCGCAGCACTTTTGCCACAAGCTGTAAGTTGCCATTATAAGCGATTGAATACATTAAGCAAGGACTCCGTGCAACAGCTTGTCGTCGCGGCCGAGGAAGCTGGGCAGCGGGTCGACAATTACCTTTTGCGCAAGCTCAAGGGCGTGCCCAAGAGCCACGTCTACCGCATTCTCAGGAGTGGCGAAGTGCGCGTGAACAGCGGGCGGGTGGACCCCACCCGCCGGCTGGAGGGAGGCGACCGGGTCCGCCTGCCACCGATCCGCATGGCCGACCGGAGCGCGGCGGCGCCGATCCCGGTGGGGGCCACGCTGCCGGTGCTCTTCGAGGACCCGGCGCTCCTGGTCGTGAACAAGCCCGCCGGACTGGCGGTGCATGGCGGCAGTGGCGTCAGTTTCGGGGTGATCGAGCAACTGCGCCGACAGCGGCCGGAAGCGAGGTTCCTGGAACTGGTGCATCGCCTCGACCGGGAAACCTCGGGCATTCTGTTGATTGCCAAGAAGCGCTCGGCCTTGACCGCATTGCACGAGGCGCTGCGCCAGGGCGGGATGGACAAGTTCTATCTGGCCCTGGTGCGCGGGCGGTTTGCCAATCGGCGCCAGCAGGTCAGGCTGGCGCTGCACAAATACTTGACCGGCGAGGGCGAGCGCCGGGTGCGGGTGGATGCGCAAGGCCAGGCGGCGCACACGGTGTTTACGCGGCGGCAGCGCTGGAACGAATTCTCGCTGCTGCAAGCGGAACTGCGCACCGGACGCACGCACCAGATCCGGGTTCATCTGGCGCATCTGGGCCATGCCATCGCCGGGGACGACAAATACGGGGACTTCACCTGGAACCGGGAATTGCAGAAGCTCGGCTTGAAGCGCATGTTCCTGCACGCCGCCCGCCTCGATCTGTCCCACCCCCTGAGCGGCGAACCGCTGGCGCTGGAGGCGCCGCTACCCGCCGAGCTGGCCGGTTTTCTGCGTGCCCTGGGGCCGGGAGAGTTGGACCATGACTGAACGCTATCGACTGGTGGTCTTCGACTGGGACGGAACGCTCGCCGACTCCGCGGCGATCATCGCCGAATCGATCCAGGAAGCCTGCCGCGACCTCGGCCTGGAGGTGCCCGACGAAAGCAGTGCCAAGTATGTAATCGGCCTGGGGCTCGCCGATGCCGTGGCGCATGTTGCCCCAGGCATCGCCCCGGCGGCCCGGCGGGAGCTCGCCGAGCGCTATCGCAGCCACTACCTGGCGCGGGACCCGAACATCCGGCTGTTCGCCGGCGTGACCGAATTGCTCGATCTGCTTGCGGCGCGCGGTGCCTGGCTTGCCGTCGCCACCGGCAAGAGCCGGGTCGGCCTGGCGCGAGCGTTGGAGCAATCCGGCCTGGGTGGGCGGTTCTTGGCCACCCGGTGCGCCGACGAAGGACTCCCGAAGCCGCACCCCGACATGCTGCTCCATCTTATCGAGCACCTGGGCGTGGCGGCGGCAGAGACGGTGATGATCGGCGATACCACCCACGACGTGCAGATGGCCCACAATGCTGGCGTCGCGGGCGTCGCCGTGAGCTGGGGCGCCCACCCCGTGGCCGCTTTGCGCGAACTCGAGCCACAGGCCTGTCTGCACAGCGTGCATGAATTGCGGCAATGGCTGGAGGCCAGGTTGTGATCTCAGAACGGACCGGCCAGAGGGGACGTTTTGTGCCGGTGCCCGGGCGATGGTGAATGCAACGAGCGAAGCGCCGCGGCCGGAGTTGGCGCGGCGCCTCTGCACCTCGCCGGAGTTGATCGAGGGTGGCCGGGGCTTGCGCTTCGAAATCCAGCGCGATGGTCTTGCCCAGGCGGCCTTTGTGGTGCGCCATCACGGCAAGGCGCGCGCCTATGTCAATCGCTGCGCCCATGTCGGGGTGGAGCTCGATTGGAATCCCGGCGAGTTCTTCGATTGTTCCAAGTTATACTTGGTCTGCGCCACTCATGGTGCGCTCTATGCGCCCGCGTCCGGCCGCTGTGTCGGCGGTCCGTGCCGGGGCCAGGCGCTGGAAGCCTTGCCGGTGGTCGAGCGCGATGGCCAGGTCTTCCTGCTGGAAGCCGGCGCGGCATGAGCCGCGGGTAGCGAAATCTTCATTTACAGGGCAGGAGAATCATGGCTGAAAACGAAGCATGGGAAAGGTCGGTGCTGGAAAAACTGGCCATGGAAGCAGTCAAGGAACAGCGCCGCGCGCGGCAGTGGAGCATTCTCTTCCGCTTCATGACGCTCACCGTGGTGCTCTTGATCTTCGCCGCGGCGATGGGTTGGCTGGAGGGCAAGGATGGCGTGAAGCTGGGCAAGCACACCGCGGTGGTCGATCTGGTGGGCATTATCATGCCCGATGGCCAGGCGAGCGCCGAGCACGTCATCGCCGGTTTGCAGGCGGCTTTCAAGGACAAGAATACCAAGGGCGTGATCCTGCGCATCAACAGCCCGGGCGGCAGCCCGGTGCAGGCCGGGCAAATCAACGACGAAATGCGCCGGCTACGTAAGAAATATCCGGAGATCCCGCTTTATGCGGTAGTCGATGACATCTGCGCCTCGGGGGGCTATTACGCCGCGGTGGCGGCGGACAAGATCTTCGTGGACAAGGCGAGCCTGGTCGGTTCGATCGGTGTGCTGATGAACGGTTTTGGCTTCACCGGCTCACTGGAAAAACTGGGCATGGAGCGGCGGCTGCTGACCGCCGGCGAAAACAAGGGCTTTCTCGACCCCTTCTCACCGATGTCGGACAAGCATCGGGAACTGGCGCGCAAGATGCTTGAAGAAATCCACCAGCAGTTCATCAGTGTGGTTAAGGAAGGACGCGGGGCGCGGCTCAAGGGCGATCCGGAAATCTTCAGCGGTCTGGCCTGGAACGGGGCGCGCAGCCTGGAGCTGGGTCTGGTTGATGAATTCGGCAGCGTCGAACATGTCGCCCGGGAAATCATCGGCGCCGAACCGATCGTCGATTTCACCGTTGAGGAAGGATTCGCCGAACGCTTCGCCAAACGCTTCGGCACCGCCCTGGGGAAGGGCGTGGGCAGTGTGTTGCTGAGCGAGTCGCCGAGCCTGCGCTAGCCGACGCTGATCGAGTCAGGATTGGACGTTCCGGCGCCAATCCGGATCCCGCAAGTTCACGAACTGGACACCGGCCTTCACCGGTGTAAGGGCTTGCCTCAGCGCTCGCCCGTCCCAGGCTTTGTTGAAGTGCCCGCGCTTTCGGTTTGGAAGGCTCTCCACTGGACGGCGCCAGGGAGCCCCGCCGGCAAGTCGACGATGACGGGCTAGTTCTTCGCCGCCCCCGCCTTGAGCAAACCCTTGACGATCTCCCCCGGCCCCAGGCCGCGTTCCTTGAACCAGCCCTGGCGCATTTCCAGAGCATAAAGGGCAAGGCCGTGGGAGGCATGGAGGTCTTCCGAGCGCGCCTGCATGTCGGCGATATTGAGGATGCGGCCTTCGGCGTCGATGAACGCGACCGAGAGCGGGATGTGGGTGTTCTTCATCCACATCGCGATCCCCTGCGGTCCGGGAAACACGAAGACCATGCCGTGATCGGGCGCGAGGCTGAAACGGTTCATCAGCCCTTGCGCACGCTGCGCGTCGGTGGCCGCCACCTCGGCGACGATCCGGTGATTCTTGATTTCCAGCGTGACCGTCGGCAACCCGGCGGCGCTGGCCTCGGCGCTGAGCATGAACAAGGCGAAACCGAGGAGTCGGGGAACGAGGATCTTCATGGGTGGTCGGCGCGGTGGTGTTCCAGGTAACGATAAGCGCCCCAGAGCATGAAGCCCAGAAGCAGGAATCCCGCCATGCCTTGCGCCAGGGCGAACACCGAATGCGCGAGATAAGGCGAAACCAGGCCGGCGACAATGCCCGAAAGAGCCACCTGCATGAACCCTTGCAGCGACGAAGTCAGGCCGCGCATAGTCGGGAACAGGTCCAGGAGCAGCAGGGAAATCGAGGGCATGACCAGACTCATGCCGCAAGTATAAACAAAAAGCGGCATCACGTTCCAGGGCAACTCGGGCGGTCGCAACCAGCAGAGTACCAGGTTGGCGCATGCGGCGACGATCATCAGGGCGTAGCCGGTTTCGATGGTATGCCGCGGCGAGAGCTTGCCGGCGACGCGACCGGAGATCACCGCGCCGGCGACGATGCCAGCGATGCTGGGCAGGAACAGCCAGGCGAAACCGCTGGCGGTGACGCCCAGATGATCGATCAGAAACACTGGCGCGGCGGGAATGTAAATGAAGAAGCCGGCGAAATTGACCGCGATGATGCCCGAAAACAAGAGGAAACGGCCGCTCCTGCCCACCTCCAGGTAATTGTGCAGGAGTACCCTGGGGTGCAGAGATTGGCGGCGCGCGGGCGGCAGTGTTTCCGGAAGCGCCTTCCAGCACCAGGCCAGTAGCCCCAGGGTCAGCAGCAGCAAAGCATAGAAGATCGCCCGCCAGCCGGTAAACACCAGCAGCCACCCACCCAGCACCGGGGCCACCGCCGGGGCGATGGCGAAGAGCATGGTCACGCGCGACATCAGCTTCTGCGCCTCCGGACCATGATAGCGGTCGCGGATGATCGCCCGCCCGATGACGATGCCGGCCCCGGCCGACATGCCTTGCAGAATACGAAAGAGCAGGAGCGACTCGATATTCCCGGCGATGGCGCAGCCCAGGCAAGCCAGGGCATAGACCGCCAAGTGGGCCAGGATCACCGGGCGGCGCCCGAGCGCGTCGGAAATCGCGCCCTGCCAGAGCATCATTGCCGCGTAAGCGAGCAGATAAACCGTGAGCGACTGCTGCACCTCCACCATGCTCGCCTGCAGGGTCGCGGCGATGGCCGGGAAAGCGGGGAGGTAGGTGTCGATGGAGAAGGGCCCCAGCATGGCCAGCGCGGCAAGCAGGGCCGGCAGGTGCCAAGGGCGGGCGGCGGTTGGGCTCACGTAAGGGATTCCGGAAAACCGGCATTCTAGCAGTCCAGACCGGGGCGAAACCTAGTGCGAATGCGGCGAAGATCAGATGCCCGCCGAGGCAGCCGAATGTTCGCGCCCCTTCTTTGCCGGGCGGGAATGGGTTATAATTCCACCGATAAATTTGAGAAATGGGCTCGGCAGCCCATTTTTTTTTTGCTTCGGTCGCGGGCACGAGGGTAGGCCCTTGGCTTGGGCCGAAGAGAAGGCGGGGCGATGGACATCGCGGGTTTGCTCGAACGCACTTTGCTCGGACTCGGCTATGAACTGGTCGATCTCGAGGCATCGCCGCGCGCGCGAATTCTGCGCGTGTTCATCGACAGGCCCGGCGGCATCGATGTCGAGGACTGCGCCGGGGTGAGTAATCACCTGACCCGTCTGTTCGCGGTTGAAGGCATCGATTATGACCGGCTAGAAGTGTCCTCGCCGGGGCTGGATCGGCCTTTAAAGAAGGAAAGCGATTTTGTGCGTTTTGCCGGGGAAGAGGTGCAGTTCAAACTGCACCTTCCCGTGGGCAATGCGCGCAAGCTGAAGGGCGTATTGCAGGGCGTGGTCGCGGGCAAGGTGCAGGTGGTGACGGCACAAGGGCCCGTGGAGATCGCTCTGGAAAACGTTGAACGGGCCCGCTTGGTGCCCCGGATTGAATGGAGATGAGGAAGTGAATCGCGAACTCTTGCTGCTGGTCGATGCCTTGGCCCGTGAAAAGAACGTGCAAAAGGAAATCGTGTTCGGCGCCCTCGAGTCGGCCCTGGCTTCGGCAACCAAGAAGCGCTTCACCGACGCGGTCGAGGCGCGCGTGGCGATCGACCGCAGCACCGGTGAATATGATGCCTTCCGCCGCTGGCTGGTGGTGCCCGACGAGGAGTTCGAGGACCCCGCGCAGCAGATCACCCTCGAAGACGCCCAGGAAAAGCAGCCCGGCATCGGGCTCGGTGAATACATCGAGGAACAGCTCGAACCCGTCGCATTCGGGCGCATCGGCGCTCAGGCCGCCAAGCAGGTCATTTTGCAGAAAATCCGCGACGCCGAGCGCGAACAGATCCTCAACGATTTTCTGGAGCGCAACGAAAAGCTCGTCACCGGGAGTATCAAGCGCATCGAGCGCGGCAATCTGATCGTCGAATCGGGCAAGATCGAAGGCGTGATCCCGCGGGATCAGTTGATCCCCAAGGAGAATCTGCGCGTGGGCGACCGCGTGCGTGCCTATCTGTTGCGCGTCGAGTCGCAGGTGCGCGGCCCGCAACTTGTGCTTTCACGCGTGGCGCCCGAATTCCTGATCCGGCTCTTCGAGCTTGAAGTGCCGGAGATCGAGGAAGGGCTCATCGAGATCAAAGCCGCCGCCCGCGATCCCGGCATCCGCGCCAAGATCGCGGTCAAGTCCAACGACCCGCGCCTCGACCCGCAAGGTACCTGCATCGGCATGCGCGGGTCGCGCGTGACCTCGGTCACCAACGAATTGGCCGGGGAGCGCGTCGACATCATCCTCTGGTCGCCCGATCCGGCGCAGTTCGTCATCAACGCCTTGGCGCCCGCGGAGATCAGCAGCATCTTCGTTGACGAGGAAAAGCATTCCATGGACGTGGTGGTTGACGAGAACAACCTCGCCGTCGCCATCGGCCGGGCCGGTCAGAACGTGCGCCTGGCCTCGGAATTGACCGGCTGGGAGCTCAACATCATGAGTGTCGAGGAGTCCGAGAAGAAGCAATCCTCGGAAACCGAACGCACCGCGGATCTGTTTACCAGCCGTCTCGACGTTGATCGGGAAGTTGCCGACATCCTCATCCAGGAGGGTTTCAGCACGATCGAGGAAATCGCCTACGTACCCTTGCAGGAGATGCTCGAAATCGAGGCTTTCGACGAAGACACCGTCAACGAACTGCGTGCTCGTGCCCGCAACGCCCTGCTGACCGAGGCGATCGCCCGCGAAGAGAGCGTCGAGAAAGCGTCGGAAGACCTGCTCTCGCTCGAAGGTATGGACAGCGAAACCGCCGGCCAGCTCGCCGCCAAGGGCGTGGCCACCCGCGACGCCCTGGGCGACCTGGCGGTGGATGAACTGACCGAAATGACCGGGATGCCCGCGGAGCGTGCCCAGGAACTGATCATGAAGGCGCGTGCCCATTGGTTCGCCGAGTGAAACCGCCGGTGAATCGGGCAAGTAGGACTGGGAGATAACGATGTCACAGATGACCATCGAACAATTCGCCGCCGAGCTGAAGATGCCGGCGGGCGCGCTGATCGAACAGTTGGGCGCCGCTGGAGTGTCCGGCAAACGTGCCGGCGACCAGGTTTCGGAGCAGGATAAGACCCTGCTGCTCGACTACCTGCGCAAGCAGCATGGCGGCCAACAGGACAAGAAAAAGATCACGCTTACGCGCAAGCAGACCACCGAGATCAAGCAGGCCGATGGTACCGGCAAGTCGCGCACCATTCAGGTCGAGGTGAAGAAGAAGCGCGTCTTCGTCAAACGCGACGCGACCGATGCCGCCGCCGAGCCGGCGCCAGCGCCCGCCGCGCCGGTGCTGAGCAACGAGGAAATCGCTGCCCGCGAAGCCGATGAGCGCCGCCAGGCCGAGCTGGCGCAGCGTCAGACCGAGGAACTGGCGCAAAAACAAAAGCGTGGCACCCGCAAGAAAGCCGACACCGCGCCAGCGCCGGTGGAGCCCACCGTGGCGGCGACCGAGATCGCCGCGATCGTGCCCGCCATCGAAGCCGTGACAACCGTTGCGGGCGCGCCGGCGGGCGAGGCCAAGCCGGTCGCCACGGAAGGCACCCTGCACCGACCCGCCGGCAAAGCGACCGACAAGCCCGGCGACAAGAAGGACAAGACGGCCAAGAAAGCCGTGACCACGGTGGCGCGTTCTGACGACCAGGCCAGAAAGCGCGCCATCAAGGTACGTGGTGACACCGGGGGTTCGGGTTGGCGCGATCGCAAGGGCGGACGCCATCGCCACGAGGAACGCCAGGACGCCGCCGTCTTTGCCGCGCCGGCCGAGCCGATCGTGCGCGAAGTGGCGGTGCCGGAGACCATCACGCTCGGTGAGCTGGCCTCGCGCATGGCGGTCAAGGCCGCCGAAGTGATCAAGACCATGATGAAAATGGGCACCATGGTCACCATCAATCAGGTCATCGACCAGGAAACCGCGATGATCGTGGTTGAGGAAATGGGCCATAAAGCCAAGGCCGCCAAGCTCGACGACCCCGAAGCCATGCTCGCTGAGCAGTCGGTCAGCGCCGGCGCCGAAGAACTCCCACGCCCGCCGGTGGTCACCGTGATGGGCCACGTGGACCATGGCAAGACCTCGCTGCTGGACTACATTCGCCGCACCCGCGTGGCCTCGGGCGAGGCCGGCGGGATCACCCAGCACATTGGCGCCTACCATGTCGAAACGCCCAAGGGGGTCATCACCTTTCTCGATACTCCGGGTCACGAAGCGTTCACGGCGATGCGCGCGCGCGGCGCCAAGGTTACCGACATCGTCATTCTGGTGGTCGCGGCCGACGATGGCGTGATGCCGCAAACCATCGAAGCGATTCACCATGCCAAGGCGGCCGGCGTGCCGGTAGTCGTCGCGGTGAACAAGATCGACAAGCCCGAGGCGAACCCCGAGCGGGTGAAACAGGAACTGGTGGCTCAGGGCGTGGTGCCCGAGGAGTACGGTGGCGAAGCGATGTTCGTGCAGGTTTCGGCCAAGACCGGGGCAGGCATCGACACTTTGCTCGAATCGGTGCTGCTGCAAGCCGAAGTGCTGGAACTTAAAGCGCCTCGCGACGCCACCGCCAAGGGTATCGTCATTGAAGCGCGGCTCGACAAAGGCCGTGGCCCGGTGGCCACATTGCTGGTGCAATCGGGCACGCTGAAACGCGGTGATGTGGTTCTGGCCGGGGCGGTCTTCGGTCGGGTGCGCGCCATGAGCGACGAAGCCGGCAAGACCCTGACCCAGGCCGGTCCATCACTGCCAGTGGAGATTCAGGGCCTCTCCGACGTGCCCAACGCCGGGGAAGACATGCTGGTGCTCACCGATGAGCGCAAGGCGCGCGAAATCGCGCTTTTCCGCCAGGGAAAATTCCGTGACGTGAAGCTCGCCAAGCAGGCTTCGGCCAAGCTCGAAAACATTTTCGATCAGCTCGCCGACGGTGCCGTGAAGTCGCTGCCGCTGATCATCAAAGCCGACGTGCAGGGCTCCTATGAAGGTCTGGCGCACGCGCTCACCAAGCTCTCCACCGACGAAGTGCGCGTCAACATCATTCACTCCGGTGTGGGCGGCATTACCGAAAGCGACGTCAATCTGGCGCTGGCCTCCAAGGCCGTGGTGATCGGCTTCAATACTCGCGCCGATGTGGCCGCGCGCAAGCTCGCCGAAGCGAGCGGCGTGGACATTCGCTACTACAACATCATCTACGAGGCGGTCGACGAAGTGAAAGCCGCCTTGTCGGGCATGCTGGCGCCGGAAAAGAAGGAAAGCGCCATCGGCATGGTGGAAATCCGCCAAGTCTTCCACATTTCGCGGGTCGGTTCGGTGGCCGGCTGCTATGTCACCGAGGGCCTCATCAAGCGCGGCTCGCAAGTGCGCCTGCTGCGCGACCATGTGGTGGTCTGGACCGGCGAACTCGATTCCTTGAAGCGCTTCAAGGATGACGTGCGCGAAGTGAAGGGCGGGTTTGAATGCGGCTTGTCGCTCAAGGGGTACAACGACATTCAGGTGGGCGATCTGGTCGAGGCCTTCGAGATCGTGGAAATCAGCCGCACCCTGTAGTCGCCATGAAACGCCTCACGCCCCGCGCCCAGCGCATCGGAGACCAGCTTCAGCGCGAGCTGATGGATCTGCTCAAGAATGAAGTGAAGGATCCGCGCGTGGGCATGGTGACCATCACCGCCATCGAGGTGGCAGCCGACTATGGTCACGCCAAAGTCTTTTTCACCCACCTGGCGGGCGCCGAGCATGGTGCCGGTGCGGCCGCCGCGCTGGAGCACGCCGCGAGCTTCCTGCGCCGGGAACTGTCGCATCGGCTGATGCTCCGCAGCGTGCCGCAGCTCCATTTCGTCTACGACGATTCCATTGAAACCGGGCTCAAGCTCTCGCGCCTGATCGACGCGGCGATCGAGGAAGATCGCCAGCATCCGTCCACCTGAGCCAGGCGGGAGCCTCCGGTGTCCACCGTCAAGCGCGAACGCCGCCGCGTCGATGGCGTGCTGCTGCTGGACAAGCCTCTAGGTCTTTCCTCGAACGCCGCGCTACAGCGCGCCAAGCGCCTCTTTCGCGCGCTGAAGGCCGGGCACACCGGCACCCTTGATCCTTTGGCCACGGGTCTTCTGCCGCTGTGTTTCGGCGAGGCGACCAAGTTCTCGCACTACCTTCTCGAAGCCGACAAGACTTACCTCGCCCGCCTGCGCCTGGGGCAAACCACCACCACAGGTGACGCCGAAGGCGCGGTCACGAGCGCCCGCCCGGTGGCGGTGGATGAAATCCATTTTCGCGCCGCCATGGCGCGTTTTTTGGGCGAGATCGAACAAATCCCGCCGCGCTTTTCCGCGCTGAAGCACCAGGGCCGGGCACACTACGAATATGCGCGCCAGGGTATCGACGTGCCGCGCCCGCCGCGGCGGGTGCGCATCGACCGCCTGTCGCTCAGCTCCTGGGCTCCGCCGGAGGTGAGCATCGAAGTCGCGTGCAGCAAAGGCACCTACATTCGCACCCTGGCCGAAGACCTGGGCGAAGCCCTGGGCTGCGGCGCCCACCTCGCAGCGCTGCGGCGCGTGGCCACGGCTGGGTTTGCGATCGAAGAAGCGCACACCCTCGAGCAACTCGAAGCCCTCGACGAGGGCGAGCGCGATGCACTCTTGCTGCCTGCGCAGGTGCTGGTGGCGCATCTTCCCGCATTGAGCCTAAGCGCGGACGCGGCCCGCCGTCTGCAGCAGGGGCAACTACTGCAGGGCTACGCGACGGGACGGTGGCGAGCACAAGGACCCGCGGGAGAGTTCCTCGGGCTCGTTCAGGTCGACGAACAGGGTGAACTGAAATCGACGCGATTGACATCGGAAAGACGAGAATAAGGAGACCGCTCAAGCGCCAAGCGGGTCCCGCGAGGCGGACACCTGGAACAATTGCTACGCGAGGATCTCGCGCAATGCTCTCACTAAAACGCCCGTCTGCTCTTCATCCCCCACGCTGATGCGCAAAAACTGCTCGATCCGCGGGCTCTTGAAGTGACGCACGATGACGCCTTGTTGCCGCAGGGCGGCGGCGAGTTGGGCGGCGTCGTGGCGGGGGTGGCGGGCGAAGACGAAGTTGGCGCGCGAAGGCAGCACTTCGAAACCCAGGGCTTCGAGTTCGGCGACCATACCTTCGCGGGTTTGGATCACTCTGGTGCAGGTGGTGGCGAAGTAGGCTTCGTCTTCGAGGGCGGCGACCGCGCCGCAGATCGCCAGGCGGTCCAGGGGATAGCTGTTGAAGCTGTTCTTCACCCGATCGAGCGCCTCGATCAGCTCTGCCTGCCCTAGGGCGAAGCCAACACGTAGCCCGGCGAGCGAGCGCGACTTGGACAAGGTATGCACCACCAGGAGCTGAGGGAAGCGGGCGATGAGTTCCACCGCGGATTCGGCCCCGAAATCGACGTAAGCTTCGTCGATCACCACCACTGATTCGGTGTTGGCCTGGCAAAGCGCTTCGATGTCCGCCAGGGGCAGGGCGCAGCCGGTGGGTGCGTTGGGGTTGGCGATGATGATGCCGCCGTTGGGCTGCCGATAATCACCGATGTCGATCTGGAAGTGCTCGTTCAGCGGGATGATGCGGGTTTGCACTTCGTAGAGCGTGGCGTAAACCGGATAGAACGAATAGCTGATATCGGGAAACAACACCGGCTGCTTCTGCCGAAAGAAAGCCATGAAGGCGTGCGCCAGGACTTCGTCGGAGCCGTTGCCGACGAATACTTCGTTAGGGGTGCGCCCGTAGCGCGCGGCGATGGCAGCCTTCAGACGCTCGGCGTTGGGGTCGGGATAAAGCCGCAGGGTGTCGGCGACCTCCGCGCGCAGGGCTTCGAGCACGCGGGGCGAGGGCCCATAGGGATTCTCGTTGGTATTGAGTTTGACCAGGCGGGCGAGCTTGGGTTGTTCGCCTGGAACGTAAGGCGTCAGTCGATGGACCAGCGGGCTCCAATAGCGGCTCATGGCGGGGAATTGAACGGGGTGCGGCAAGATCGGGGGAGCAATGGTATCATGGGCCGTGGCCTGGGCCGCCTCGCCTGGCTTGGCCACAGCCCCGACTGGGCAGGCGCGCGGCCTGATGGAACAAGTGCGCCGGCCCTGGGGCATGTTCCAAGTTGGGATTTTTTCGCGATCGATCGAGCACTCCGCAGGCTCCAAAATGCGCCAAGCCGAAGTCAGCCGCAAGACTCTGGAGACGGAAGTCACCGTCAAACTCAACCTCGATGGGAACGGGGTGGCCAAAATCGCCACCGGCGTCGCCTTTCTCGATCACATGCTGGAGCAGGTGGCACGCCACGGTCTGGTCGATCTCGAAGTCACTGCCCAGGGCGACTTGCACGTCGACGGGCACCACACCGTCGAAGACGTCGGCATCACTCTTGGGCAGGCCTTTGCCAAAGCGCTGGGTGACAAGCGCGGCATCTGCCGCTACGGCTTCGCCTATGTGCCACTCGACGAAGCGCTGTCGCGCGTGGTGCTTGATATTTCCGGGCGCCCCGGCGTGGAGTTTTACGTGCCGTTCTCCCGGGCGATGATCGGCCAGTTCGACGTCGACCTGACCCACGAGTTCTTCCAGGGCTTTGCCAACCACGCCCTGGTGACGCTGCACATCGATAACATCCGCGGCCAGAATGCCCATCACCAGGCGGAGACCGTGTTCAAGGCTTTTGCCCGCGCCTTGCGCGACGCCGTAAGCCCCGACCCGCGCGCCGCTGGCGCTTTGCCCTCGACCAAGGGATCGCTCTGATCGCTGCCTCCGGCCGAAGCCCCGACGCAAACTCCAAAGGGTAGGATCGAACATGGCTGACCTCGCCATCATCGACTACGGCATGGGCAATCTGCGCTCGGTGCAGAACGCGCTCAAAGCGGTCGCGCCCGCGTTGGAGATTGCCACCACTTGCGATCCAGCGGTAATCGCGGCGGCCAAGCGCGTGGTCTTCCCGGGGCAGGGGGCAATGCCCGACTGCATGCGCGAGCTCTCTGCCAGTGGCGCCCGCGAGGCCTTGCTCGAAGCGGCGCGAAGCAAACCGCTGCTTGGCATCTGCATCGGCCTGCAAATGCTCTTCGAGCACAGCGAGGAAGGGCCCACCTCCGGCCTGGGTCTGCTGCCCGGACGGGTGTGCCGTTTCGCTTCCGGGCGGACCGACCCCCACGGCGAACTCCTGAAAGTGCCGCACATGGGCTGGAACGAAGTTTGGCAGACTCGCTCCCACCCGCTCTGGGAAGGCATTCCCGATGGTGCGCGCTTCTACTTCGTGCATAGCTATTTCGCCGAGCCCGCCGATCCGGCGCTGACCGTGGGCAGCAGCCGCTACCCCCGGCCGTTTACTTGCGCGGTCGCCCGCGCTAATATCTTCGCGGTGCAATTCCATCCCGAAAAAAGTCAACACGCCGGGCTTCGGCTACTCGCCAACTTCCTCGCCTGGAACGGCGTTGACGCCGCCTCGCCAGGTTAACTTCGGCCGATCGCGGCCAACTCACCCACGACCAATCGCATGCTGATCATTCCTGCCATCGACCTGAAGGACGGCCATTGCGTTCGCCTGCAACAGGGCGACATGAACTCGGCCACGGTGTTTTCCGACGCACCCGCGCGCCAGGCCCGGTTCTGGGCCGATCAGGGGGCCGAAAGGCTGCACCTGGTCGACTTGAACGGCGCCTTTGCCGGCAAGCCGGTCAACGAGGAAGCCATTCGCGCCATCGTCAATGAACTGGGCGACGACATCCCGGTGCAACTGGGCGGAGGTATTCGCGACCTGGATACCATTGAGCGCTATCTCGACGACGGTATTGCCTACGTCATCATCGGCACCGCCGCGGTGAAGAACCCGGGCTTCCTGCACGATGCCTGCTACGCCTTTCCGGGCCACATCATGGTCGGCCTCGACGCCCGCGAAGGCAAGGTCGCTACCGACGGTTGGTCGAAGATGACCGGCCATGACGTGGTCGATCTGGCCAAGAAGTTCCAGGACTACGGGGTCGAGGCGGTGGTCTACACCGACATTGGGCGCGATGGCATGCTCTCGGGCGTGAACATCGACGCCACGGTGCGCCTGGCGCGGGAGCTGCGTATTCCGGTCATCGCCAGCGGCGGCTTGAAGAACGTCGATGACGTCAAGGCACTCGCACAATTCGAAGTCGAGGGCATCACCGCCGCCATCGCCGGGCGCTCGCTCTATGAAGGCACGCTCGATTTCCGCGCCGCTGTGGTGGCGGCGAAGAACGGCAAATGAGCCTCGCCAAGCGCATCATTCCCTGCCTCGACGTCGCCGCCGGGCGGGTGGTCAAGGGCGTGAATTTCCTTGATCTGCGCGATGCCGGCGACCCCGTCGAAGTGGCGCGCCGCTATGACGAACAAGGTGCCGACGAGCTGGCCTTTCTGGACATCAAGGCGAGCGTGGAGACGCGCGGCCTCCTTTATGACATGATCGGTGAGGTCGCCGCGCAGGTGTTCATACCACTGACTGTGGGCGGCGGCGTTTCCCGCACGGAAGACGTGCGCGCACTGCTCAATTCCGGAGCCGACAAAGTCAGCATCAACACTGCCGGGGTGAAGAACCCGGACCTCTTCGACCAGGCGGCGGGCCGCTACGGTTCCCAATGTATCGTCGCCGCCATCGACGCCAAAGCCGTGGGACCTGGTCGCTGGGAAGTGTTTACGCACGGTGGCCGCAACCCGACGGGCATCGACGCCGTTGCCTGGGCGCGCGAGGTGGTGCGCCGCGGCGCCGGTGAAATTCTCCTGACCAGCATGGATCGCGACGGGGTGAAGAGCGGCTTCGATCTCGCCCTTACCCGTGCCGTGGCCGAAGCGGTGGAAGTGCCGGTGATCGCTTCAGGCGGCGTGGGCACGCTCGAACATCTAGTTGAAGGGGTGCTTGAAGGCAAGGCTGATGCCGTTCTGGCGGCTTCGATCTTCCACTTCGGCGAATTCACCGTGGGCCAAGCCAAGGCGCGTTTGGCGGCCGCCGGCATCGAGGTGCGGCGGTGAGCGCCGTCCGGCAAGGCGACCGAGCCGGTGGAGCCGTCCATCGGAATCAGGCTAAACGCGGCGCCCATGCTGGGCCCTTGCCTTCGCGCGGCCGCTGCGGCGCTGCCCAGAGAAGTCTCCGAGTTCGCGCTGCCCGACATGAGACCCGAGACCCAAGCGTCCGCCGCGCCCGGGGTAGGAGCGGGCTTGCCCGCGAAGGGCTCATTGCGGGCGCACGGCCCGTACAGAAAGACCCCGTCGCGGCCAAGCCCGCTCCTGCCGGCCGAATCGCCATGATCCCCGGCAACGTGGCGGCACAGGATCATCATGAGCCCGAAATGGATTGAGGAGATTCGCTGGAATGCCGACGGGCTGGTGACCGCGGTCGCCCAGGAGGCGGCGACCGGCGACCTGCTCATGGTCGCCTGGATGAACCGCGAAGCCTTGGAACGGACCGTTGGCGAAGGTGTGGCGGTCTACTGGTCGCGTTCCCGCCAGCGCCTGTGGCGCAAGGGCGAAGAATCAGGCCACGTCCAGCGGGTCCATGAACTTCGCCTCGATTGCGACGGCGATGCATTGCTGCTTACAGTCACGCAGGAAGGCGGTATCGCCTGCCATACCGGGCGGCACAGTTGTTTCTATCGGCAGTTGCAAGGAGGCGTTTGGCAGTCCATGCTGCCCGTGCTCAAAGATCCGAAGGCGATCTACCATGATTGAACCGGCTGCGGCGGACGTACTCAAGAGGCTGGCGATAACGATCAGGAGCCGCAAGGGGGCGGATCCGGCCAGCTCCTATGTCGCCGCGCTGTTCGCCAAGGGCGAAGACGCGATTCTGAAGAAAATCGGCGAGGAAGCAACCGAAACCGTGATGGCCGGCAAGGACGGTGATAAACTTCGCATCGCGGCCGAGGTCGCCGATCTGTGGTTTCATAGTCTGGTGCTGCTGACCGCTTTTGACCTCGGTCCCGATGACGTGCTGCAGGAACTGGCGCGCCGCGAAGGCGTTTCCGGGCACGCCGAGAAAGCTGCGCGCAAGCCTTGAAGGGCTCGGCCCGCAAAGGAACTCCGAAGTGGATGATTGCATTTTTTGCCGCATCGCGCGGGGAGAACTGCCCTCGCGCAAGCTCTACGAAGACGAGGATGTACTGGCTTTTTATGACATCCATCCAATCGCGCCGGTGCATTTCATGATCATTCCCAAGCTCCACCTGGCGTCGCTCGACCAATGTGGCGCCGAGCATACCGCGTTACTGGGCAAGATCCTCGGCCTCGCACCTCGTCTGGCGCGCGAAGCGGGGTCCAGCGAAGGGTTCCGGACCATCATCAACACCGGCCGCATCGGGCGGCAGGACGTTTTCCATCTGCACATGCATGTGCTGGGCGGCCCCAATCCGCTGTCCGGCATGCTGGCGCGGAGCACTAGCTAGCGGAGACAGACATGGGTTCCTTCAGCATTTGGCATTGGTTGATCGTTCTGCTTGTGGTGGTGCTGATCTTCGGCACCAAGAAACTGCGTAATATCGGCCAGGACCTGGGCGGGGCGGTCAAAGGCTTCAAGGAAGGTGTCAAAGGCGCCGAGGAAGAAAAGCCCGTCGCGCCGCCACAGATTTCCGGCCAGACCCTCGAAGGCGAGGTCCGCAAGGAAGGCTCCGCTTCCCCCAATAACAAGGCCTGAGTGCCGGCCGTTGTCCGAGCCCCGTCACCGTGCGGCCGGGGAGGGTGTCAGCGTCCTCCGCCGCTGATCGGAGCGCAGCGTGTTTGATATCGGTTTTTCCGAGATTGCCTTAATCGCCGTGGTGGCGCTGGTCGTGGTCGGACCCGAGCGCCTGCCGCGCGTGGCGCGCATGGCCGGGCGCATGCTCGGCCAGGTGCAGCGCTACGTCAATAGCGTCAAGTCGGAAATCGACCGCGAAATGCAGATCGAGGAATTGAAAAAACTCCAGGGCGAACTCAATTCCGCGGCGCACAGTCTGGAGACCTCCTTGCGCGAGGGCGTGCAGACGGTGGAAAGCCAGGCCCGCCAAATCGAAACTGAGGTTCAGAGTGCCAGTGGCGAGCTTGCGGCGCCGGAACCACCAGCGCCGACACCAGCCGCGGAACACCTTGCCACGCCCGCCGCACCGGAGTCGCCCGTGCCGTCGCCGCCCGAGGCGACGCGCCCGGTACGTCAACCGCTTGCCCTGGATTGCGACCCGCGATGAGCGAAACCGCCGGCCAAGACACCTTCATGTCGCACCTCTTTGAGCTGCGCACTCGGCTCATGCGCGCGATCATCACGGTGTTGGTGGTGTTTGCCTGCCTCTTTCCCTGGGCCAAGGACATCTACGCTCTGCTGGCGGCGCCGCTGCTCGAGGTACTTCCGGAAGGCGCGAGCATGATCGCCACGGATGTGACCGGCACCTTCCTGGTTCCGCTCAAGGTCACGCTGATGGGCGCTTTCCTGGTGGCCCTGCCGGTGGTGCTCTACCAGATGTGGGCCTTCGTCGCACCGGGACTGTACCAGCACGAGAAGCGCCTGATCGTGCCGCTGCTGGCCTCGAGCGTGGTGCTGTTTTTTGTCGGCATGGCGTTCGCGTATTTCGTGGTATTCCCGGTCGCCTTCGGGTTTTTTGCCGGCTACACGCCGGCCGGCGTGCAAATGATGACCGACATCGACAAATACCTGAGTTTCGTGATGGGTATGTTTATCGCCTTCGGCATCACCTTCGAGGTGCCGGTGGTTCTGATCGTGCTGGTGCGCTTGGGGGTGGTGAGCCTGGAGAAGCTCAAGGAGGCCCGGCCCTATACCACCGTTGGCGCCTTCATCGTCGCCGCCGTGGTCACGCCGCCCGACGTGGTGTCACAATTGCTGCTGGCTGTTCCGTTGGTCTTGCTCTACGAATTGGGCTTGCTCTTGGCGCGATTCGTCGGCAAGGCCGCGCCGGCCGCGGATGCCGGCGCGGAAACGGACTAGCGGCGCCGCATCGGCGCAGGTCCGAAATGTCTGCGCCGACGGCATACCGAGAGACGGCGCCGATTTTGCCGCGGGGCTAGTGTCTCAACCCATGAGTTTGCGTACATGCCGAGACGCGTATCCGCGCGCCGAGGGCGCGGAGCGAACCGCCGCCATAGCCGTAGCTATGGTGAGGATGAGCGACCAAGCCATCGGCGATGCGGGACGCGTCGAACATAGCGAAACTTATGGGTTGAGACACTAGGGCGTGCTCGGGCGCTTGCCCACTTCAACCTGCAAGAGCACTTCCTTGCCGCCCCGCCAGACCTTCACCGGCACGCTGGTTCCTGGTGCGATGGTGGCGATGGTGTTCAACAGGGCTGCGCCGTCGCCAATTTCCTTGCCGTTGATCTGCAAAATGATGTCGCGCATCTGCAGGCCGCCGCGGTCGGCGGGACCACCTCGCAATAGTCGCGCCACCAGTACCCCGGCCGGTTTGGGCAGGGCAAAGGCGGCGGCGATCTGGGGGTTCATCTCCTGTACGTCAATGCCCATCCAACCACGGGTCACGCTCCCGTCGCGAATGATGCTCTCCATCACCTGGCGGGCGATGGTCACCGGAATCGCGAAACCGATACCCTCGGAGCCGCCGGTACGCGAGTAGATGTTGCTGTTGATGCCGATGAGATTGCCTTCGATGTCGACCAGCGCGCCACCGGAATTGCCCGGATTGATGGCGGCATCGGTCTGGATGAAGCTCTCGAAGGTGTTGATGCCCAGGCCCCGGCCCAAGGCGCTGACGATACCCAGGGTGACGGTATTGCCGAAGCCAAAGGGGTTGCCGATGGCCAGCACCACGTCGCCCACGTGCAGACCTTCGGAGTTGCCGAAGGTCACCGCCGGCAGGTTGCTGTCCTCGGCCTTGAGCACCGCCAGATCGGTGTCGGGGTCGCCGCCGATCACTTTGGCGTCGTGGGTGCTGCCGTCGGCGAGCACCAGCTTGATTTCGTCCGCACCCTCGACCACGTGGTGATTGGTGAGCACGTAGCCCTGAGGACTGACGATCACGCCGGAGCCAAGACTGGTCGCCCGTTGCGGCTGCGCCTCGCCAAAGAAGCGCTTGAACAGGGGGTCGTTCTGGAAGGGATTGCGGGGCGTACGCACGGCCTTGCTGGTGTAGATATTCACCACCGCCGGCATGGCCTTTTCGGCGCCGCTGCGAAAGCCCGAGGGCGCGCCGCCTCGCGCGGGTGGCTCGACACCGGGAGCGGTTTCCTGCAAAAGCACGATATTGTTCTTGCCGCCACGCGGCAGCAGGTCCGGCCGCAGTGTGCTCACCACGAAAAGCAGTGCCAGAGCGACGGTGCAGGCCTGAGCGAAGACGAACCAGAGTTTTCTCATCACGGCGATTTCCAGAATCGGGAAGACGGCGAGGGTGTCCGCCCTCGATTCGAATTATGGCATGCCACGGGGCGGGCTGGAGGCCGAGCGCCGGGCCGCGATCCTTGTCCGGCGCGGCCTGGCGCCCCGTTTCCGGACTTTCTCTTTTCGTTGCACTGCAAAATCATTTATAATTCGCAAGTTTTTGGTCTCAAAAAGACCACGGCAACACCTGAGGGTATGGGGATGAGTGAGAGCACTGTGGACAAGGGCAAGAGGCGGTTCCTGGTCGCGACGACCTCGGCGGCGGGAGGCTTGGCCACGGTGGGGGCGGCGGCGCCTTTTTTGCTGAGCTTGCAACCGAGCGAGCGGGCCAAAGCCATGGGGGCTCCCGTGGAGTTCGACATCGGCAAGCTCGAAGCCGGGGCGCTGGCGACGGTGGAATGGCGTGGGCAAGTAGTCTGGGTGATGAAGCGCACTCCGGAAATGCTGGCGAGCCTCAAGAAAACCGCTGGTGTGGTCAACGATCCCGAGTCCAAGAACAAAGGTCAACAGCCGGATTACGCGCGCAACGAGTGGCGTTCGATTAAGCCGGAGATCCTGGTTTTGGTAGGCATTTGTACCCATCTGGGCTGCTCGCCGACCAAGCGTACCGACCTTGCCCCGGCCGACCTGGGGGCTGACTGGATGGGCGGATTCTTCTGTCCCTGCCATGGTTCCAAATTCGACTTGGCCGGCCGGGTCTACAAGAACGTTCCGGCGCCCACGAACCTGGTGGTTCCGCCCCACGCTTACCTATCGGATACGCGGATACTCATCGGCGCCGATACCAAACCGGCCTAGAGGGGAGCGACTCGATTGATCAAATTCGACGGCAAGGCGCTACTGGGCTGGGTCGATGCCCGCTTTCCCCTGACCAAGCTCTGGAAAGAACACCTTTCCGAGTATTACGCGCCCAAGAATTTCAACTTCTGGTACTACTTCGGCTCGCTGGCCCTACTGGTGCTGGTGCTGCAAATCGTCAGCGGCATCTGGCTCACCATGAGCTACAAGCCCGATATGACGCAGGCCTTCGCCTCGGTCGAGTACATCATGCGCGATGTCTCCTGGGGCTGGCTGATCCGGTACATGCACTCCACCGGCGCGTCGATGTTCTTCGTGGTGGTCTATCTGCACATGCTTCGCGGCATGATGTACGGTTCCTACCGCAGTCCGCGGGAACTGCTTTGGTTGATCGGCTGCGTGATCTACCTGGCACTCATGGCCGAAGCGTTTTTCGGGTACCTCCTGCCCTGGGGCCAGATGTCCTACTGGGGCGCGCAGGTGATCGTGAACCTGTTTGCGTCCATTCCGGTGATCGGTCCCGATCTGGCGGTCTGGATCAGGGGCGACTACACCATTTCTGATGTCACCCTGAACCGCTTTTTCGCCTTTCACGTGGTCGCGCTGCCGATCGTGCTCCTCCTCTTGGTGGTGGTACACATCATCGCTTTGCATGAGGTCGGCTCGAACAACCCCGACGGCGTGGAGATCAAGAAGAACAAGGATCCGGTGACGCACCTACCGCGCGACGGCATCCCTTTCCATCCCTATTACACGGTCAAGGATATCGTTGGGGTGGTGGGCTTCCTGATCATTTTCTCGGCCATCGTTTTCTGGGCGCCCGAGTTGGGCGGTTACTTCATCGAAGACAACAACTTCATTCCCGCCGATCCTCTGAAGACCCCGGAACACATCGCCCCAGTGTGGTATTTCACCCCCTATTACGCGATGTTGCGCGCTGTGCCTTCTTATTTCGAGACCCAGGTCTGGGGCGTGATCGTCATGGGCGCGGCGGTGTTGATCTTCTTCGCCCTGCCGTGGCTGGACCGGAGCCCGGTGAAGTCCATCCGCTATCGCGGCCCGATCTACAAGAGTTTCCTGGCCGCCTTCATCCTCAGTTTCCTGATCCTCGGATACCTCGGGGTGCTGCCGCCCACGCCGTTCCGCACTGCCCTGGCGCAGTTTCTGACGGTGGTTTATTTCGCTTTCTTCCTGGCCATGCCCTGGTACAGCAGAATTGACCGATGCAAGCCGGAACCGGAAAGGGTGAGGTAGTCCGAAGATGAACCAGGTTCTTAAGCTTCTCCTCGCGATCACCGTGTCGATGGCCACCGGTGCCGCGCTGGCGAGCGCCGGAGGGGTACGCCTCGACCAACCCGCGGCCGACCGACTTGACGCTGCGTCTCTGCAACGGGGCGCGCAGGCGTTCGTCAACTATTGCCTGCCCTGCCACACCGCCAGTTTCATGCGTTATGGGCGGCTCACCGATCTTGGGTTCACCGAAGCGCAGATCAAGGCCGCTTTCGTCCCCCCTGAGGGCAAGATCGGCGATACCATGACCAACGCCATGAGGCCCGGCGACGCCAAGGCCTGGTTCGGCGCCCTGCCGCCCGATCTCTCGGTGATCGCCAGAGCGCGGGGCACCCGGTGGTTGTACACCTATCTGCGTGGCTTCTACGTTGATGAGACCAAGCCCACGGGATGGAACAACTTGGTGTTCAAGGACGTGGGCATGCCGCACGTGATGTGGCAACTGTCCGGGTTGGGCAGGTTGGTTGAGAAGGAATACGCCGCGCACGGCGAAGCCGAAGCCGCTCTGTCCAAACTGAAGGGTGTCGCGGAGTTGGTCGAAAAGCACGAGGCGAGCAAGGACGGCAAGGAGACCGTCAAGTACGTGCTGCGCAGCGTCGAGGCGGGCAAAGGCGCCATGCAGCCCGACCAGTACGACAGCTATGTTGTCGATCTGGTGAACTTCCTCGACTATCTGGGCGAGCCGGCAAAGAACAAGCGCATCGCCATGGGGTATGTGGTGCTCGCCTTCCTGCTGGTGTTGTTCGTTTTTGCTTACTTATTGAAGCGCGAGTTCTGGAAAGACGTACACTGAGCGGACGCGCCGTTACTTGACCAGGGCAGGGGCCGTGCCTCTGCCCTTCTGCTTTGCCTAGCCGTGCGCGAAACACGGCGGTTTAATGGGAAATTGAAGCCATGATGACTCTCTACTCGGGTACCACCGACCCCTTCAGCCAACGCTGCCGCATCGTCTTGCACGAGAAGGGCATGGACTTTCAGATCATCGACGTCGATGCCGACCACAAGCCTGAGGACTTGGCGCTGATGAATCCCTATAATCAGACGCCGGTGCTGGTGGAGCGCGACCTGGTGCTGCACGAATCAAACATCATCAACGAATACATCGATGAGCGCTTCCCGCATCCGCAGTTGATGCCGGCAGACCCGATCATGCGCGCCAGGGCGAGGCTTTTCCTGCATCGCTTTGAAAAGGAGATGTTCCACCACATCCCCACGCTCGAAGGGCAAAACGCCAAGAACCTCGAAAAGGCCCGCGCCGAAGTGCGCGACCGGCTGGTGGAAATCGCCCCGGTATTCGCCAAGCACAAGTACATGCTGGGCGATGAGTACTCCATGCTCGACGTGGCGATCACCCCGCTGCTGTGGCGACTCGATCACTACGGCATTCAGCTCCCGAAACAGGCCGCCGCGCTGATGAAATACGCCGAGCGGCTTTTCACGCGGCCGGCGTTCATCGAGGCCTTGACCTCGGCCGAACGGGGCATGCGCAAGTAAGGCGCGCCACCTCAATTCGTATGAGCGAGGAATCGGCCAAACCCTACTTGATCCGTGCCATTTACGAGTGGTGCTGCGATCAAGGTCACACGCCTTTCTTGGCGGTGCGTGTCGATGCGCAGACGCGGGTGCCCATGGCCTTCGTCAAGAATGGTGAAATCGTCCTCAACATCGGCCCCAACGCCACTCGCAAGCTGACCATCGACAACGACTGGGTTCGTTTTTCGGCGCGCTTCGGTGGAGCGTCCCAGGAAATCGCCGTGCCCATGAGCGCCGCGGCGGGCATCTTTGCCCGCGAAACCGGCTACGGTTTTTCCTTCCAGCCGGCCGCCGCGGAACCTGCATCACCAATCGAGGTTCAGAGTCAAACGGCAGGCGCCGCCGCTCCCGAAACCCCCGAGCCTCCTGCCCCCAAGCCCAAGGGCAAAGCCAAGCTGCAAGTCATCAAGTAGCGCTCCCACGCCGGTATAGCTCAGCAGGTAGAGCAGCTGATTTGTAATCAGAAGGTCCCGGGTTCGATTCCTGGTGCCGGCACCAAAATGCAATGAGGTAAGCGAGTCAGCAGGCGGTCTGGTTTCTGCTGCTGGGCTCGTGTAGCCGCCATGTGGCCAAATCTCGAGGCCAAATCTTGGGGTTGGCATCTTCTGGCATCTTCGTCTTTGCGCTTGCGTAAGTTGGCCGCTTTCGCTGGCAATGCTCACGTTCAGCCGCCTCCGGTGGCCGCTTCGTTCTCGTAATTGGCAAGAGCAGCCTCTAGTTGTTGTTTCACCCGCTTGCGCAAACTCGCCGGCTTGAGCACCTTCACATGGGGGCCGTGGCGCAGGATGTCCATCACGAGTTCGGTGGGCTCGCCAAAGGGCACCTCAAGCACATAACTTCCGTCTTTCAAGACCTGCCCTTTCTGCTCCGGGTGCCACAACTCGTCGGCCACCCAGCGGGCGGCGGCGGGCGAAAAGCGCAACACTGCGCGCTGTTCGGCCTTGCCGGCATAAATGCCGTAGCTCTTGGCGAACATGGCTTCCAGTTGCCGTGCCGAGACTTCAATGGCCTTGGACTTGTGTAGCGCGACCGCCTCCAGCGCATCGAGCGAGAAGCGCCGCAAGTCCTCTTTGTTGTGGCACCAGGCTTCCAAATACCAATTGTTGCGATAGTAGGTCAGGCGTTGCGGGGAAAGCATGCGCTCGGTATGGCGATCTTCCGCCCGATTGTAGTGCCGCACGGAAATGCGCTTGCGTTCCAGCACCGCGCGCGACACCATGGCGAAGTGCTCTGGATTATTGCGCCGCGTGCCGACATGCGCCAGACGAATGCGCTTGGCGATATCGGAAAAACGCTCCTCCCCTTGGCAAACGATCATCTCCAGGCGCGAGCGCAGCGGCGCGATGTGTGGCCCAAGTAGCCCTGGTTCGATCTCGCTCAGGAGCCCATGCATGGTGAGTAAAGCATGGACTTCGGATGCGCTGAACCACAGGTTGGGCAGTTCAAACCGCGGGCCGACACCTTGCGCCCCAAGGCGGTAAGTGTTGGTCTCGCGGTCGTATTCGACCGGCGCATTGTAGCGGTCGCGCAGATCGCGCAAGTCGCGCTTGAGCGTTGCCAGCGAGACTTCCAACTGGCGCATCATCCGCTCCCGCGTAACGCCGCTGCCGTTCGCCAAGAGCTGATAGAGTTGGTGAAACCGGTCTGCACGGGACATGATATTCAGGCGCCTCGATTGGCTAGTGGCAGGCGCAGGAATTGAGCCTGTCCGCGCGTAGAATAACAGTAGAGCCTATGAATCGCGACCGGGTATCGGCAACTCGATGGCCCGCCTGGCGGCCGATTCACCAAACCTGCACGACTGACTGAGACGATCTTTCCTTATGCGGAGCGACCGTGACAGCGCAATTCACCCAAGCCATCGCATTCGCAGCCCTTGCCCACGAAGGGCAGACCCGCAAAGGAACGGGAATTCCTTACATCACCCACCCGGTTGCCGTCGCTGGCTTGGTGGCCCGTTACGGTGGCGACGACGAACTGCAAATCGCTGCGCTGCTGCACGATGTGCTTGAAGATGCCGGAGAGCACTGGGCGCCGCGCATTTCGGTTCGGTGCAGGCGGTGATAACGGCGGATGCGGCGGCGCTTGAAAAGGTGCCGGGTATCGGAGCGCGCACGGCGAAACGGCTGCGCTGGGCGGTGGAAGAGCCGGGGGCGGATTACGCCGTTTCGTCCGGCGCGGGCTGCGGCCCGGTCACGCCGAACACTTCCCACAAGGGTATTTCGATGCCATCGAAAGAGGCGATGATGAGCTTTTCATCGGCAGCGACGACGGCGCCCTTGTCGTAGCTGCCGTCGGCCCCGAGTAGGAAGCGGTTGGCGTAATGCTCCATGGGGTCGACGACGACGTATTCGCGCACACCGCTCTTTTCGTAGAGTGCTTTTTTTTCTCGCAGGTCGCGGGTGGCGGTGGCGGGCGAGAGCACTTCGATGATGAGATCGGGCGCGCCTTCAATGTGGCTGGGGGTGATCTTCGATGCATCGCATACCACCAGGATGTCCGGCTGCACGACGTGGGCGTCGGACAATTTCACGTCCGTGGGGGCGATGAAGGGGCGGCAGGGTTTGCCGGCAAGAAGACGTTCCAGCCGCCCTGCCAATGCCAGCGCGACGCTCTGGTGCTGGGTCGAGGGCGCGGGCGACTTGGCATAGGCCGTGCCGTCGATGATTTCCCAGCGCTCGTCGTCGGGCCAGGTCTGGTAGTCGTTCCAGGTGTAGTGCGTTGCTGGATTCGTTACCGGATGCGCTGCCATGCAGTGAGCCTGGAGGAAGGGAATGCGCTTCGAATCATACCTGCTGGGGTGGACCTTGGAAACACGAAACGGCGGCAGGCAGCCGCCAACAAACCCGGCGGCTTGGAAGGGCGGGAAAGGCTATGCCGCATCCCCCGCGCCGGCGAGCTTCGCCAGACATTGCGCCGGCGTGAGCACCTCTACGCCCACACGTTTCGGAAAATGGCGGATATTTCCCGTGACGATGGCGCAACCTGCATGGCGCGCCAGCGCGATGAAGGGGGCGTCGGCGGGGTCGGGCAGAGCCAGCATCAACGGCGGGACGGAAGTCGCGCGGCGACCTTCGGCGTGCAGTCGCTCAAGGAAATCGGCCACGAGCGCTGGGTTGAGGTTGAATTTTGAGCGCGCCAGCACTTCGCGATATTCGGCCTCGACGGCCTCGCTATACACCAGGGTCAGCCGCCCGCTCCTGACATTACCCAGCAGTTTCCACGCAGCGCCGCCGGGGGTCAAAAACGCGGACACCCAAACGTTGGTGTCAACGACCGCCAGCATTGCGTTCCCGTCGCTCGCGTCGCACGGCGGCAATCTCGGCGTCGATCTCTTCCATGGTCATTTTGTCGAGCCCCGATTCGACGGCGCGCTTGTGCTGCTCCGCCACCAGGCGTTCGAAATGCGCCCAGCGCAGGGCGCGCAGTTGCTCTTCCATTTCCGAAAGCTCGGTATGCACCAACAGCGCGAACGGCTTGCCGTTGCGCGTGATGACGATTTCCTCGCCGGCTTCCAGTTTTTCCCACACCTTGGCCGACTCGGCCCTGAGTTCTCTGACGGTGACGAAATCCATGGCACGCTCCAGTGCACAAATATGTACACAATTGTAGGCCATATTCGAACCAACCAGCAACCCGACAGAGGATTTCATGAGCGCTGCGCCCGATTGCCAGAGCCCTAGCCCGGAGCAAGCGGTCGACGTGCCGCTGATCCCCGTGCGCATCCTGAACGAGTTCGTTTACTGCCCTCGCCTCGCCTTTCTCGAATGGGTGGCGGGCGAATGGCGCGACTCCGCCGATACGCTTGAAGGGCGTTTCAAGCACCGCAGGGTTGACCGGCCGGGCGGTGAATTACCCACTGCCCCCGACGAGAACCAACCCATCCACGCGCGCTCGGTCACCTTGGGTTCCGAGGCGCTTGGCATCATCGGCAAGCTCGATCTAGTGGAAGGCGAAGGTCATCGCGTTTCGCCTGTGGACTACAAGCGCGGCAAGCGCCCGCACGTTGCCGGCGGCGCCTGGCAGCCGGAGCGCGTGCAATTGGAACCCTGGATTCGGAGCGCCAGCGCGGGGCGGCTACTGCATATTCCGGAGCAGCAGCGCTCCTGCCTAAATGACTATCCCGATTTCAGACTGATGCCCCGCCAGTCAGCGCGGTCAATTGTGTCCGCCTTGCTGTTTGCGCGAACCTGAAAACTCATGTCTTTGTGTTCAATCGGGCGCGCGCCAAGCCTCTTCCCCATCTCATCAACAACTTCATGAATGGTGGGCGAAAGCCAAGCGCGGTTAGGGACATCACTGTCCTGAGTGGAAATCGATTCTCTGTCCACCCATCCTGCTCCGGACTTTCCCCTCTTGTCTTTGCCTGTGGCGTCCGCGGTGTACTTGTAGAACGTCACCTTGCACCTGCCCTTTGGTAGGACGCTGTAGGTTTCCGATTTGGGTCCGCCACGGAGAGGATAGGTTTCGCCAAACCACTTCCCAAACCAAGCGAGTTCGCCATTGCGCTCCATCAATCCGCTCATTACTTGGTCAAGCCTGTGTCTGATGGAAAATTCATCGAACTGCGCGAAGCGCGACGCACCTGAACCCACCATCAGGCGAATACCCAAAGGCGACCCCTTGCCGATTTCGACGCCCAGGAGATCAGTCATTTCATGGCTGGCGTGACTGGTTCTTCCCTCGTCAGTCGGAATTTCGTTGCCCGGTGCCGTAAACACACAACCCGGTTTACCAGGCAAGTACTTCTTTCGAATGTCGCGGTAGCATCGATTCAGAATCACAATGTTGGCCGAGCACACCTCGGCGTGCCGATGCCGATTAACGCGGCCCGCAGTTTGAATGATCGAATGCATGCTTGATGGCTCGATGATGCCCCAATCGAAATCATGGTCGCGCCCTACCTCCTCGACCGGCGTAGCGACGACAACGAAAATTGCGTCTTTCGGAGAGGCTTCGATTCGTTTCAAATGTTCGCGCATTACCGCCTCTAACCCGGCGTTTCCCGCTTTGCGCTTAAGAATGCGGTCGAGATGCTGCTCCTTGAATGCACGACGCAGCAATGGTTCTCGCGCATGATAGGTGACAACGTGAACCCGATGGTCTTCGATAAGCTCTTCGGCAACATCGAAGCACGTGTCAATGTTGGCGACCCTGACAAGACCGACCGACACGCGAATGCGACCGAGATCCCATCCGTGGCTATTGTGCAGCTCGGTGGCGGATTGCAGAATCGCTGTGTGGAAATCTCTTTCCGAGTCGGCGACATCGGCAACTCGGAATATCTTCGTTTTCGTATGACAGGTTTTTGCCATACCGGAAAGGTAATTCGAGTACGCCGCATTGAAATCCTTGTTATCCAAGCTAAGGACAAGGGGTGTGACCGAATCCGATACTACCGCCACATGGGGTTTGTCCGAAATCCCGAACATCGCTTGGTGGGCTCGTATGCCGGCGCGATAGGCGCGGCATGCATACTCGGCAATTGTCGGCGAAAGCGTCGCACTCGAAACGATGACGTTGCGTCCGAACATCGCTGCAACATGCACCAGCCGCAGCACGGCGATCATGGAATCTGCATCGTAAGAGTCGAGTTCATCCAGGATCAGATCGGAATGCGCAAGCCGCAACATCGCGTGGGCGTGATCCGCGTTGGGCATAGTCATATCGCCCGCCGCGTTGAGGAAGTCAATGGTCGACACAAGAACGGGAGCGCCAAGCATCTTCTTCAGCACCGTGGCGCGTTGCGGATCGCGCGTGGACATCCGAGCCACTTCTCTTGACAACCACTCCGGCAGAGCCAGAATATCGAAGCCGACAGCGTCAAGAGCACTAACACTGCCGGAATGATCATCACCTCCGTCGAGATCGTCCTGCAGCGCATCGCGCCCGGACTCGTGAAGCTCACGAACAACTTGGTCGCCAACCAGGCATGCGCACTCCTTGTCTTTTGCAAGGCCCAATTCGTCGCAATAGGCATCGTGGGTTTGAAGGGTAAGGGTTCGCAGGTTGAATGCTGATGAAAGTCGGACCCCTCGATTGCCACGGAGAGCACAAGCAATTTTCACATTGCTTCGGGTCTTGCCGGCGCCGGTTGAGGCGACGTTGAACACCAGCGCGGGGCCTTCCGGCATGGCGTCGCTAGCCTGATCCTGCCACTGAAAGCGAGGAGCATCCGTGCGACGCATGATGTTTTCGATCGTCTCCGGAGGCAATGCAGGCAGGTCGGGATTGGCGAACATGCCGACGTTGCGCTTCGCGGCCTCGCTCACGTTCCGAAGATGCCAAATCAAATCCTGGTTGAGCCTACGCTTGCCATCGATCTTGATCGTATTGGCATACAGCCGTGCCTTCGGTCTGGCCGTCTCCTGGTGTTTGTCGATCGAGGAGACTTCGTGGTCCGCGAGGATCATGGCCGCGCGGGCGATCAGGCTTACGCCATGCCAATAGTCCGCATCGCTGTCATGAATCCCATCAAGGCGTCCAAGCTCTTTGACGATGGCCTTGCCGTGGGCGTTCCAGATCGCAACATCATCCCCGAGGTCGATCACCGCCAATCGTTTCTTTTGCTCGTCGACAGGGTGTCTTACGTGAAGGTTGTTCTTGGTCAGCTCTTGAAGTGTGCGGCGATTCTCACCTTTGGCGTCGCCATACCCAAAGGCATGGTGGTGTGTCGAAATCAGCGCCGTTGCAGCATCGTAGGCGTTTGAGACTGGCGCCTTCAAGGGCATCCACCGATCATGGCAAAGTGCCCCGACCGCATCCTTCCACTTCTTCATCGCCTCGGGCAGGATGTGATCCACTTCGACCAGTAACTGTTTGAAAAGCCATGCCGACACCCACTCGTGTCGGATACCGTCGCTGATCTCTTCTCCTCGTGGAGGCTCGTCACCATTGCCAATCTTAAATTGGAATTGGCCGTTGCATTTCCCAAGGTCGTGACTCAACCCAGCGACACCGGCCAGAATGGCGGCATGGCGGTAAGGCATGGGAAATTCCTTTCGACGCGATACCGTTTCCGGAGCGAATCGGCCATAGCCGTCGTACCGGTTGCGGTTGCCCACCACCCATGCGAGGTCAAGCATACCGATGCCCCTGTTTCGATAGCAGGCGACGGAGGTATGGCGGGAGATGCCTCGCTTGAGGGCACGGTGAACTTCGCCCAGAGCTTCCTCGGTGATGGGGGTCGCCCAAACCGCTTCGCCGATACGAACCGCGTAGGCGTCCAACACGGCGCGCACTTTGGAGGTAGCCCTTCCTGTTGAATTGGAAATGAAGACGACATGCATCAGGGCAGCTCTTCAGTGAAGATAACCGGTGGCCAGACGATGTCCGGGCCGAGGTTAGGCGGCACACCGTTGGTATAGAAGCGTCTGAAGGAATGGGCGTAGCCCGCTTCCACTTCGACGACTCCCGATTCGTTCATGGCGATTTCACGCGCAATCGCTGATTTCTGATCGGCCGTGAGTCGCGGATCGAGTGTGAGCTTGAGGCGGATTTTTTTCAAGCGGGAGACATCGCGGCGCACGAAGCCTTTGGGCAGAGGTTCGTCACTGAACTTGGCCTGGTCAATTCTCGATAACACAAATACCTTCAGCGGCCAGCCTTCGGCCGCCATATCTTGTGCATGCACTCGAATTTGCGCGCCGTCGAATTCCAGTGCGACGGGCAGTATCTTCCGGAAGCGGTATAGGTCATCGCGTTTCACGCCAACGTAGCGAACGACGACGATTCTCGGTGCCAACCCTTGACTCTGCCGATCAAGGACGGATTGCAGCAATACTTCGATAATCTGCGGGTCGATCTTGCTTCGCTCCGTCCCTGGGAAAATCAGCCCAACCTCGGAGTGACGAAGGCCAGTATCGGGAAAGTCGGCTCGGGAAGAAAGCAGCTTCATCATCATCGCTGCGTTGGCTATATCCAGATGTCGGAACGGCACAGGATAAATGGGTTGCACTGCCCGCGTACCGCGAGAAAGAACCGGTTGAGCCTTGCCGCCGGTATCGATCCAGGTCCAGTGGTCGACGGCATCGGCCAAATCCTTGCCGGCAATCTGCCGCGTTACCCCGAACGCTTCCTGGATGTCCTTGATGCCGACCCGGCCGAACCAACATGCTCGTCGCAGAACAAACAACCGCCGCCTTGTTTGGTCGAGCGATCCGGCGCGCCCAATACCCGCCATATCACTTCACCTTCGTCGATATTACGTTGCCAGCAGAATACTCGCGGAATGGAGAAGAGTCAATTTAATGTACATATGAGTAGTGGACAAATTCTGTGGTAGGCGTAGAGTGTTCGAAAAATGGTAAGGAGAAACTAAATGGCAGGGATAAAGTTTGACGTGAAGGTTTTTTGGGACAACTTTCTTGGTTCAATCAAGGGTGGCCTTCTCGCGAAAGAGGGAAAGGAACACACCAACAAGGAAATCCAGTCCCGGTATGGTATCGCGGCCCAATTGGTTGCGAGTTTGTTCGGAACCAAGGGAAGAAACTTCCAAGTCAAATGGACCGACGAAGAAATGGGGCGCTTCAACGCTGGAGCCCCGCGGTGGGAGAACCGGAAAATAATCTTGGCTGCCCTCCTATGGGGAAGCAAGGCGTCGGCCAAATGCAAGTCGATGTCGGTGGAGCGCGCCGAATTCGAAAAGGTGGTGACTTCGGTCTTTGGCGAAGGCGAGACGGATTGGGAAAACTGGAACCGAGGCAGCGCTGCGGCCGAAACGCTGGCGGCGCAACGGTTCAAAGGCAATTTCGTTCCCGATGTCGATAGAGCGGTGGATGAGTATGCCGCACACTTCATCGGCAAGCTCACCAACAGCAATGCTTCGACGGGCGCGCTGATTGCCGTGCCAGAAGATTTGTCTCTACCGTATTTGTACTCCGGGTCAGTCGGCGACCTCGATCTGGATTGCGCCATAAATTCGAGCCCAGCTGCGAGTAGCTACCGCAAGATGTTGGAGTGCTCGCAGCGGGTTCGTGAGCAGGGGCGTGAATTGTCAACGGCAGAGGATTTGGCGGTGGCCGATGCCTTTGATGCGGCGGTCCGCCGGCTTGGCACTGGCGAGGATCGCGTCATTAACCGCTCGGTCGACTGGCGTCTTCGCCAGATCGTCTTGCCAAAGGATGGTGGCTATGTGGCGTTGACTCCGTTGGGCGCGGCAGGAATTTCCGCATGGATCGCGCAGCAGAGCGATTCCATCCGCGCGCAAAAAATTGCACTCCCAATCGGCGGAACAAAATCCGGAAACGTCACCAGCATTCGTGCAGCGACGCAGGCGTTCACATACGATGTTCCGTCGCTCAGCAAGGGTGGAATCGTTTCGTATCTCCGCTTACTCCATCGCGGCTACGCCCTTCGGAAAAATGTAAACAAGCAATTACGCGAGGGGATGGATCACTATGCCGCTTGGCTGGACAACAACCGATTTGTCGATGACAGAAATTCTGTGAGGGCTGCTGAAATCGAAGCTCGGGCATCGGGGATAGCACAGATCGTTGCGTGGGTGTTCAATGATCTTCGGGGTTTGTCGAACGATATCGCTCAATACCTGGAATCGCTTGAAGACGCCGATCGCGATCAAAGCGCCGATGCTCTTCGGAAGAAGGGCGTGATCGAAACTGCCCTCGTCGATGGCGTCTTCGCGCAGCCGGCTATTGACCAAATGGCGGAGCGGATAGTCGGTGCCCTCGATGGCCACAAATATAACCTCAATGGTAAAGGCAAGCCGAAGGAGCTTTTGCTCGGCGCCGAAGACAGGGAACGCCTCTTTGGTGTCACCAGAAATCTGGCAAGCCAGTACATTAACCGGGGGCAGTGACCATGTTCATAGTGCTTTCTCGCATCAGCGCGCAACGTGCCAACTTGCAACAAACGCCCTATCTGGTGGCGGCCGCACCCGTCTTTGCTTCGGTCATGCTGGGGCACGCCATCGTCGCTCGGCTCAAAGAATTGGGCTACCCTGAACTGCGCGATCTTGGGGTGGGCATAGTTCACCACGGTGCCAACCCGCACATCGAATATCTGCCCAACACCAACGGCTGGTCAGGGAGTTACCCTTGCCAATTTCGCGGTGCAACGGGCGAAATTGCAAGCGGGGGCAAAGGCCCAACTCAAAACTCCATGCAGCCGGCCGTCACAGGCGACATCGATATCTCACTGCTTCTAAAGCTCAATGCCGGAATTGACTTGAACGAGGTGAGACGGGTGATTCAGGGCATGCGTATCCGACTTGCAGGTGGCGTCGTGCCTCGCGTGCCCAAGGTCTTGGAGGCAGACGACCTGAACGAAGCAATTCGCAAGTGCGGGCGAGGCTTCTGGGTGTCCGATGCAACGCCGCTCGTCCAGGAGCGTCTCGCCTCAGGCAAGTCCGTGATCGAGGCGGTCATGGGCCGCCAGCTATTCGGGTGGCATGTGCCCGCCACGCTCGGCTATCGAGCGCTGAGCCGCTTCGCGCAGCGAACAGGAGCACGGGACGGGCTGGATCATGCGTACGGCGAAGCCTTAGTAGGTTTGGTTCGTTATGACTCACTGTTTTCCGTCTTACGGCAAGGAGAGCCGACGCCCCAGCTTTGGTCTCATGGATGGATCAACCCCAGTTCGTTTATCGTTTACCAAGGAGAAATGAAATGAAACACAAAGCTCTTCCCGGTATCTTTTCGGTGCAACGCGGCATGATTATCTCGGATGCTAAGATGTTCAGTTTGGTAGCAAAGGGCGGCGCCGAACAGGTGGGTTACCCGATTCAGGTGATTCGTCATGGCATCCTGGGCACGCAGAACGTTGCAGGCAAGGATAAAGACATCAAGAACCCGCAGCGTACCGAGTCAGCCAAGACGGACCCAGATGCAAGCGGTATGGCTGTGCGGTTCTCGCTCTCCACGATCACTCTGGACAACGCCGTTTTCGCGTGCGACAAGAATGAATTTCGCGAATCGGTCAACGGTTTCGTCACACGCTTCAAAGGCAGCGGTGAGCTCAGGGAGGTTTGCAATCGCTATGCGCGCAATATTCTCAATGGCCGTTGGCTGTGGCGCAATCGCATTCTGGGCAAAAAGATAGCAGTACACGTGACATCCAGCCAGCAGCCCGGAGAGGTAATTAGGGCGGACGCCACCCGCCGGCCGCACGAAAAGTTTGGCGATTATTCCGAAGTCGAAAAGCGCTTGGGCGACTTTCTCATGAAGAGCCTGGCGGTTGAACCTGCACAGTTCACGGTCGAAGCACAACTGGACTTCGGCATGACCGGCGCGTTTGAGGTGTTTCCGTCACAGAATTACGTGAGCGATAAACCAAAGGGGTTCGCTCGCAGCCTGTATAAGCTTGATCGGATTGAACGCGGCGAGTTGTTGCGCATGATGGCGAAGGACGACCCCGACGCTTACATGGGTGACATGGTGCATATGGGCAGCGCTGCCATCCGCGATCAGAAGATCGGTAACGCCATTCGCACCATCGACACTTGGTATGAGGGTAATATCGAGGCGACGCCAATCCCGGTGGAACCGAAAGGGGCGAATATCGAGACGAACGAGGTCAAACGCAAGAACAATGACTTGTTCGACATGATCTTGGAAATCGACAGCATCAATCCGGCGCAGGCCGGGGAAGCGCTCAACAGAGAGGCCATGTTTATTCTTGGCAACCTTGTTCGTGGGTTCCTGGCTGGAGAGAAGAGCGAAGAAAAGACGTCGGCCAAGGAAGGGAAAGGCAAGAAGGGCAAGGACAATGTGCCTGAAAATGCGGAGGCGAGCTGATGAAGCTTACCGCCTATCTTGAAATTGTTGCGCGCCGCGGCGGTGAGGTGACGCTGCACGATGTGATGTCTTTCATTGTACAAGAGCTTCACCATGCTTCACGGCATGGACGAATCGCTTTGGGATTTCCAAATATGGGGCAGAAGCCCGGACTCGGCGACACGGTGCGGGCCTTTGCGGAAGACATTGAGGTGTTGAATGCGATTACAGGCTTTCTGGTTGCAAATCCCCGTGTGGACGATTACGCGTTAGTGCGGCGACCCAAACCGATTCCGAAGGGTATCAGCGAGCATGTCGCCTTTTCCTACTACCGCATTGGTCATGGGCTCTCCAAGGCGCGATTGGCGCGACTTGGAGAGAGAGGACGGCGCTTGCAGGAGTACAATTCTGAAACACGCGCCAAGCGCGCCAATAAGATCAATGAATTCGACGGCAAAGGGCGCAATTCATCAGGAATCGCTTTCGCGACGTTGTACTCCGCGAGTACCAGGGCACAATTCCGGCTGCACGTGGAACAGCGGCAATGTGCGTATTCCGAGGGCGAACCCAACGGTTACGGGCTTTCTCGGAAGGACAACGTGGTAGCGATCCCGGTGTTCTGATGGGCAAGGAGCGCCGTTCCCTCGCCGTCATGATGTCGAGACGCGCGAACGTATTCTATCTTGAACATGTTCGCGTGTTCCAGAAGGATGGCCGCCTCATGTATCTGACAGAAACCGGACAACCGGTAGAAAAAATCGTCAACATCCCTGACAAGAATACGGCTTTCGTCCTGCTCGGCAAGGGAACGAGCATTACCGATGCCGCCGTCAGGAAACTGGCCGAATCGAACATCATGCTCGGTTTCTGCGGAAGCGGGGGCTCTCCGCTTTTCGGCGCGATCGATGTCACATTCCTCGTGCCACAGGATGAGTACCGGCCAACGGAGTACATGCAGGCATGGGCTAGGCTGTGGTTCGATGAGACGGCCCGGCTTGCGCTTGCTAAGGAATTCCTGAGGCAACGAATCGCTTGGGCTGCCCAGCACTGGCCGACACTTGGAGTTGAGGTTTCGCCAAAAATCCTTGAGGAGTTTGAGGCGGCTATCCTGCTCGCGGGCACAGCCGAGCGATTGCTTTCTGCCGAAGCGCACTATGCGAAGGCGGTATATGGCTACCTTGCCAAGTTGTATGGCGTCGATTTTTCGCGGCAAGAAGGCAAGCGATCCAAAGAAACGCCGGCCGACCGAGTCAATTCGAACCTCGATCACGGAAACTACATCGCCTATGGCTACTCCGCCTGTGCCCTGCACGTATTGGGGATTTCCTACTCCTTCCCAGTGCTGCATGGGAAAACGCGCCGAGGTGCTCTTGTCTTCGACCTCGCCGACTTAGTCAAGGACTGGCTGGTAATGCCCGCAGCTTTCACGCATGGCGCGCAGAATAAACCAGGCAATGATTTTAGGGCGGTGGTAATCAAGCGGGCCCAAGATAACAGCGTTTTGGACCTCTTGATTACCTTCATCAAGACCGTGATTGAAAAAGCGTGTCTAAGCAACGAATTAGACTGCATGGCTTCAGCCAAGGTGCATGCTGCTAAAACGCCCTAAGCGCTTGAACGATCTTAGACAATTTGGATTTTGTTGCTGTGCGCCGCCGTGCAGGCGGCTTAGAAGAGTGGATTCAATGTATACGCCATTAAGATAGTGTGCGCCGCCGTGCAGGCGGCTTAGAAGGATACAATCCTGCTGCTGTACCGCGAGGCGGTGTGCGCCGCCGTGCAGGCGGCTTAGAAGTCAAAGCCTTCCCATTCCTTGATGAAGGCCACGTGCGCCGCCGTGCAGGCGGCTTAGAAGATATTCATAGCCGCCCCCTACCCGCCGTTTGCGTGCGCCGCCGTGCAGGCGGCTTAGAAGGTTGACTCCAGCGTCTGCTGGAATAGAGGAATGTGCGCCGCCGTGCAGGCGGCTTAGAAGTCGTGCAATGTCGCGCAAAGCGCGGGCCAACTGTGCGCCGCCGTGCAGGCGGCTTAGAAGCATTCCGGGGTCCGGGCCAGCATGCTCATCGTGTGCGCCGCCGTGCAGGCGGCTTAGAAGTGAACCGGCAGGCGGTACCGTTTTAACGCTCCGTGCGCCGCCGTGCAGGCGGCTTAGAAGTATCTAGCCCAGGCTTTAGGCCGCCCGGTTTAGTGCGCCGCCGTGCAGGCGGCTTAGAAGCATTCGTTTAGCAGGTTGTTGATGTGCAGGATGTGCGCCGCCGTGCAGGCGGCTTAGAAGAGCCCAATATGCTCAACCCTCATCGCGTATCCGTGCGCCGCCGTGCAGGCGGCTTAGAAGATCGCCACCCTGCCCGGGCTGGCCCCACTCCCGTGCGCCGCCGTGCAGGCGGCTTAGAAGCGCCGCATCTCCCCTATCGCCGCCATCCTTGGGTGCGCCGCCGTGCAGGCGGCTTAGAAGCATTCGCGCAGGGCGAGGCAGCGCGGGCAGGTGTGCGCCGCCGTGCAGGCGGCTTAGAAGATAAACTGCATGCCCAGCCCGGCCGCTGGTCCGTGCGCCGCCGTGCAGGCGGCTTAGAAGCAGAATAGATTCGGGCGAGGAGATGGCGACGTGTGCGCCGCCGTGCAGGCGGCTTAGAAGTGGTGCCGGTGCCGTCTCAGGTGTCCGGGAACGTGCGCCGCCGTGCAGGCGGCTTAGAAGAAGGTGATGTCGTCGAGCGGATGCCTTGGGGGGTGCGCCGCCGTGCAGGCGGCTTAGAAGTCGCAAACCGGCACCGCCACCGCGGGGGAAACGTGCGCCGCCGTGCAGGCGGCTTAGAAGTCGAAGCGCTTCGCCCCGGACGCTGGGTGACCGTGCGCCGCCGTGCAGGCGGCTTAGAAGTCGATCTGATCCAAAAACACGCGCATCTGCGCGTGCGCCGCCGTGCAGGCGGCTTAGAAGTGCGCCCGGACCTTCGGCCCATCATGGCTGGTGTGCGCCGCCGTGCAGGCGGCTTAGAAGAGCGTGGTACCGGTGGCGCGCGCGGTGGGCAAGTGCGCCGCCGTGCAGGCGGCTTAGAAGCACTCCCCGCTTTGCACCATCGCTCGCAACTCGTGCGCCGCCGTGCAGGCGGCTTAGAAGGGCTCCAGCAAGAAGGTGAGCCCGCCGTAGCTGTGCGCCGCCGTGCAGGCGGCTTAGAAGACGCTGGCAAACATGCCCACCGCGGCCGAAATGTGCGCCGCCGTGCAGGCGGCTTAGAAGTCGACCATCCAGCGCTCGGCGCCGATGGTGGCGTGCGCCGCCGTGCAGGCGGCTTAGAAGATTGCCAAGCGGCGCGCGTGGGCGCTTGCAACGTGCGCCGCCGTGCAGGCGGCTTAGAAGCGGATGCGCAGCGGCGCCAGGCGCTGGCGTCTGTGCGCCGCCGTGCAGGCGGCTTAGAAGTCGCTGGGGTCGCGTAGCGTGGCGACGGCCCTGTGCGCCGCCGTGCAGGCGGCTTAGAAGTTCTTGACTTGCCTTCCTTTGTCCTGCCACGCGTGCGCCGCCGTGCAGGCGGCTTAGAAGCTGGCCAAGTGGCGAAGAAACCGCTCCCGCACGTGCGCCGCCGTGCAGGCGGCTTAGAAGTGCGCTCGAACGACGAAGGCGTCGATGTCTCCGTGCGCCGCCGTGCAGGCGGCTTAGAAGTGGCCGCCGCCGTGCGGTGCTGGCCTGGTGCCGTGCGCCGCCGTGCAGGCGGCTTAGAAGACGGCGTCGGAATACACCGCTTCGTCGTATTCGTGCGCCGCCGTGCAGGCGGCTTAGAAGTCTCTGAACCCGCCCATATGGCAAAGGGCCGCGTGCGCCGCCGTGCAGGCGGCTTAGAAGAACACGCCAGTCATAGTCGCGCCTGGGGTTAAGTGCGCCGCCGTGCAGGCGGCTTAGAAGCACAAGCCCAGTAGCGGTGGTGCCCGTCGCGTGTGCGCCGCCGTGCAGGCGGCTTAGAAGCTCCAGAAGAACTTGATGATGCCGCGCTTTCCGTGCGCCGCCGTGCAGGCGGCTTAGAAGATTTGACTCCGGTGGTATCGAGCTCGGGCTTGGTGCGCCGCCGTGCAGGCGGCTTAGAAGAAGTACAAATTCGGCGTGCCGGCGAGCACCGTGTGCGCCGCCGTGCAGGCGGCTTAGAAGTCGATCAGCTTTTTGATCCGGCTCGCCCACTCGTGCGCCGCCGTGCAGGCGGCTTAGAAGTCCACCTCGACGTAGAAGTCCGATGCAAACGGGTGCGCCGCCGTGCAGGCGGCTTAGAAGAACGATGGGCGTCGCTAAACCCGTCGGGTTCCGTGCGCCGCCGTGCAGGCGGCTTAGAAGAAGTACAAATTCGGCGTGCCGGCGAGCACCGTGTGCGCCGCCGTGCAGGCGGCTTAGAAGCAACTGGCCGCCGGAATTCGCGCCCGTATACCGTGCGCCGCCGTGCAGGCGGCTTAGAAGATTCGTCGATCTCCTTGCGGTACCACCGCCGCGTGCGCCGCCGTGCAGGCGGCTTAGAAGTCGGTGAGTTGGTCGCGCCCCCGGCGGCCACCCAAATTCCCCCAGTGATGGCCACTTCAAAATCCCCCAGCAGAGCCTAAGCCGATGACATAGTCGGCGGGTTCTGGCAGCGACAGGACATCATCGCCCCTCGCACTGAAGAGGGGCAAGGAGTGAATGTCTTGAAGCCGCAACGCAAGCACACTGTCGTCACGCTGCTGGAGAACG
>JACPUX010000027.1 GCA_016192065.1 Betaproteobacteria bacterium | reverse complement strand
TTCCAGGTCACCGTGGGGGTGGGTGCTGCGCCCGGCCATTCGGTGGCCCTGGTTGCCGAAGCTGGTTCTGCCAATGCGGGAGCTGGCCATGCAGGATCGTGAGTACGCGGCCCGCATCGAAGCGGTCAAGCAGCGTGCCCATGGCCGGTGGACGGAAATCCTGGCGAGCTTGGGCGTGGCTGAACGCATCCTCAAGCGGCGCAACCTGCCTTGCCCCTTGTGCGGTGGCACGGATCGGTTCCAGTACACCGACAAGTTCGGCGAGGGGAACTACCACTGCCGCCAATGCGGCCCGGGTGGCGGCTTCAAGTTGCTGCAAGCCGTCATGGGCGTGGATTTCAACACCGCGCTGCGTGACGTCGAGCGCTGCCTGGGGGTGATGCCGGTGACGGCACCTTCCCGAAGCTGCGAGCCTTCGGCCGAGCGCATGAAGAAGCTGGCCCAGCGCATCTGGAACGAAGCCCGGCCGGTGACGGTGGGCGATGAAGTAGATCGTTACCTGAGCGGCCGGGGGCTGGCGCTGCCGGTGTACCCGAAGGTGCTGCGTTTCCACCCTACCCTCGGCTATTACCAGAAGGACGCCGCCGGCAAGTCGCGCAAGGTGGCCGAGTACCCGGCGATGCTCGCCTGCATCCAGGGCGCCGACGGCCACGCCGTGACGCTGCACCGGACTTATCTGCGGGACGGCGGCAAGCTCGCGGCGCTCGATGCGAAGAAGGTGCTCTCGGCCGGGATCAACGGCGCCGCGGTGCGCCTGTTCGAGGCGACCGAGGAACTGGCGATCAGCGAAGGCATCGAGACCGGCATCGCCCTGCATCTGGCGACCGGAAAACCGGTCTGGGCCGGACTCAACGCCGGCAATCTGGAGAAGTTGTGGCTGCCGGACACGGTGCGCAAGGTCTGCGTCTATGCCGATAACGACGCCGACGGCGACTTCGCCGGCCAGGCCTTCGCCTTCGCGCTGGCGCGCCGGTTGAAGCGGGAGGAGAAAAATAGCGGTCGGCGGCAGGTGCAGGTGTTCCTGCCCAAGCACGCCGGCACCGATTGGGCCGACGTGTGGCGCCAACGCCTGGAAGCCCAGGCGCCGCGTGCGGCATGAATGTTTGATGAGGGGTGCAGCCGGTCGGCTGCACCCGCCTTTTCAGCGGCACTGCATCAGGCGGTGACGGTGAAAAGGCCCTTTGCCCCACTGGTAGTTGTCACACCAGGCGGCGCCCCACGGCGCCGCGAAGACAGCCCTGGAGTTCCGGCGCGACTTTTCGCGCCCTTTCTGGACCGGCAACCGCCGGTCCGTCATCGACCCTGGCGGGGATGCGCTCCCCCCGAGGGGTGATGCCGTCCCCGCTTTTCATTTCCGACAAGGAGATTGCTATGAAAAACGGACGTTCTCTCGTCAGCCTGGCCCAGGAACTGGAGCGCCAGTGGCACTCGAAGAAGGACTTGATCGTGCCGTCGACGCTGGTGCGTCATGCCACCGACGATCTGGGGAGCACGCGACTCGTCATCGAGGAAGGCGGCAGCCCGGTGCACTACGGCGTCACGCCCCTGGCGCGTCGCCAGTTGGCGGATAAACTGAAGATCCCGTATGCCTATTTCGAGCGCATGCGCGAAGACCAGCCGGCCCTGCTCGACCGCAACGTGAACACTTGGCTGCAGAGCGACGAAGAGCGGCGCATGCTGCGTACCCTTGACGGTCAGGTGCGCGCAGTATTGTCGGATCGCTACCGCCGCCTGGACAACTTCGACCTGGCCGAGAGCGTGCTGCCCATCCTGCAGCAACTGCCCGAGGTACACTTCGAGTCGGTCGAACTGACCGAGACGAAGATGTACCTGAAGTGCATCACGCCACGCCTCAAGTACGAGATGGCGCCCGGCGATGTGGTTCAGGCCGGGGTCGTGATCTCGAACTCGGAGGTCGGCCAGGGGACGCTGTCGGTGCAGCCGCTGCTGTTCCGGCTGGTGTGCAGCAATGGCTTGATCGCTGCCGATCGCTCGCTGCGCAAGACCCACGTGGGACGCGCGCTCGGTGGGGAGGATGAACGCATCCAGGTCTACCAGGACGACACCTTGCGCGCCGATGACAAGGCATTCTTCCTCAAAGTGCGCGACGTGGTGCAGGCGGCGGTTTCGGAAGCGACCTTCCGCCAGACGGCGCAGAAGATGCAGAAGACGCTCAACATCCCGCTCGTGGGCGACCCTGTGAAGACGGTCGAGGTGCTGGCCCAGCGCTACACGCTGAACGACACCGAGCGCGCCGGCGTGCTGCGTCATCTGATCGCCGAAGGCCAGTTGTCCGGCTACGGCCTGGTCAATGCGGTGACGCATTACAGTCAGGAGGTCGAGGACTACGACCGCGCGACGGAGTTCGAAGCGCTGGGCGGCCGGCTGATCGACTTGCCGGCCCATGAGTGGAAAGGCTTGGCGGAAGCTGCCTGATCCAGAAAATCGCTGAAAGCCGGCCGGGGTATCTGCCCCGGCCCGGCCTTCAGCCATCCCAATACCAATATACCGAGGGCGCGCCACCCCGGCATTAGATCGAGTGGCAGTGGGCCCCGCACCGGCGCAGCAGACCGGCGATCGCACTGAGTAACTGCGTCGGCTTCGCCGCCGGTATTGGTCTGATCCGTTGAAATCGCCACTCCTCTACCTATGCGATCTCGATACACCGAACAATCCTCCCTCCTGCGGCTATTCCCCAAGCAACAGCTTCCGTCGGACCTTACGTGTGGCAAACGGATCGCCCACCCGATTTTTGAACAAATGTCCATGCCATAACACAAAACCAATAACTATGCTGCTTTTAATTACCATAACCCAATCATCATGACGGGTCGCACATAAAACTTTCCGCCTTCGATGCTCAGACACCCGTTTCATCAGAACCAACTGGAGAACATGACCATGAGTAGCGTGACGCTTACCGATGTCGAATGGATCAACCTGAATGTGCTGGTCGTCATTCGCGCCGGTCTCCAGTATGACCCCGCTTCGACCTGCTGCAGGTACGGGCTCAATACGGCGCAAGCCAACCATCTTCGAGAACTGAGCCTCGATGAGTTGTGGTCCCTGGTGATCCACGTCGGCGACACGACCCTGTTCCCACCGCGCACCGACCTGGTGACCTTGCTGAGCGCTCCGCGAGCGTTGGCGGGCCCCATGGCGCTCGTCCATCCACCCATGCCAATGGAAGGGCGGTAGGAACCACGACCCATGCCGACCCGCGGTGACCGGCACCTGCGCGCCATCCAACTGGCGAAGCAATTGGCGGCGCTCGGGGCACGGCTGAAGACGATCCACCTCATCACCGGCATTCCGCCGCGCCAGGTGCAGAGCCTCTTCTTCCCCGATGCCCGCACCATTCCGCGCGGACGCGCTCCCGATTCGGCCGAGTGGTACCACGGAGCCAACCTCATCCTGCGGTCCGACGCCTGCCTCATTGGCGCCAGGTACCGCCAGTTGCGCAACCAGGGACTCGCAGCCGGCGAAGCCCTGGTCTTCGCCTATCGCGCCTACCAGGCCGCCACGCTGCCGCCTTACCGCATCAGCCTGGATCGCGCCTTCAACCTCGTCTCCTATATCGATGGCATCTGGCTGGCCAGCACACCGACGCTGTCGGTGCTCACCTGCCCCGGGTGTGGCTGCGAGTTCATTGCTGCGGTCGGCACCGTCACGCACCGCAGTGAAGCTTGCCCCTTCTGCAAGCTGCTGGAACGCTTTCACCTGGACCATCGCATCCAAGCATCTTACCCGGCTCGCCCCGCCCTCGACATGACCGAGCGTCAACTGGGCATGCTCGCGCTCTTTCACAAACTTAGCCCCGAGGCCGAAGGCGATACCCCCTCGGAATAGGTCCCGTTTCAGCGCGACAAGCGAGATAGCCGGCCGAAGAATGCCCACTTCGCATTCTTTCCGGCAGCGCCTTACCGCCATGCCAGCCACGCCAATGCCTGTCACTTCCTACCCCGCCTCCGACCCAGGGTTCGCCGCCGTGCCGGTCGAGGATCTGCTGGCCGGCGAAGCGGACCTGATCGCACGCATCAAGCTGTGCTACGGCATCGACCGGGACAGCTTCGAGCGCGATGTCCTGATGCTGGTGCGCCGCTACGCCGCCTGCGTGCATCTGCTGCCGGCGACCGCCGACAACTACTTCAGCAAGCCGGGCGGTCTCTTGCGGCTCGGCCTGGAGACCGCTTTCTTCAGCCTGCAAGGCACCGACGCACACATTTTTTCGGGGCGGATGAGCATCTCGGCACGCCGCCAACTGGAACCGCGCTGGCGCCATGCGACGTTCATCGCCGGGCTGTGTTGCGAATTGCACCGGCTGATGAGCCATATCATCGTCACCGATGCCGCCGGCGAGGCGTGGCCGGCCTTCCTGCGGCCGCTGGCCGACTGGCTGGCAACCCGGGGCAGCGA
>JACPUX010000030.1 GCA_016192065.1 Betaproteobacteria bacterium | reverse complement strand
GCACGCGGTGGCCGCGGCCGCCGAGCACGTCGGCGAGATCGGCGTAGCGCCAGTCGCCGAGGTCGGCGCAGCGCGACTCCGGCTGGAACGCGCGGATCATTTCCCAGCTCTGGTTGTTCAGCACCACCACGATCGGGTCCCGGAACCCGGGAGGACGCCAATGAGCACACCGCCGCGGTTGCCTGCGGCGGAAGCCATCACACTGCGCAGCCTCTCGATGCGCGGTCAGCGCGTCATTGTCGATGCCGACCTCGCCGCGCTCTATGGCGTGCCGACGAAGCGATTCAACGAGGCGATCAAGCGCAACCTCGCGAAGTTTCCGGAAGACTTCATGTTCGTGCTCAGCGATGACGAGTTCGTCGCTTTGAGGTCGCAATCTGCGACCTCAAACGCCAAACGAGGCGGTCGGCGTTATGCGCCCCGCGTCTTCACGGAACACGGCGCACGGATGCAGCACGTGTTCGCTACTGCAGAAGTCGAGCAGGCCATCGAGCGTTTGCTCTATGTGCTGGCTATCGCTAGAGCGGGTGCGCAAGATGTCATCAACGACTGGTTGGTATTGCCGCACAGCCTGCTGCTGGAGCGCCTGTACGCGCTCAGCGGACAAGTCGATTGCTTTGCGGGGGTCGGCGTACTCGCTCATGGACGACCCTCGGCATCCTGTGGTCGTCGGGCAGCGCTCTCCCTGGCGTGTTCTATCGCCTGGTGCAGCCGGGCGCGCAGCAGCGGTAGCGGCGGCAACTCCGTCAGGTACTCGCTGACGCGGATGGATTTGGCGTCGAGCTGGAGCAGCTCCACCTGTTCGGCGTCGGCGGAAGCACACAGGATGAGTCCGATCGGCGCTTCTTCGCCTGGAACGCGTTCGTGCCTATCCAACCAGCGCAGGTACAGCTCCATCTGGCCGACATGCGCAGGCTGGAAGGATTCCAGTTTCAACTCGACGGCGATCAACCGGCGCAGGTGGCGGTGGAAGAACAGCAGGTCGAGATGGAAATCGTCCTTACCGACGCTCATGCGCTTTTGCCGAGCGACGAACGCGAAGCCGGCGCCCAATTCGAGCAGGACACCTTCAATTTCGCGCAGGATGGCGCTCTCGAGATCGTGCTCGTTGTAAGCGCCCTTCAAACCGAGCAGGTCGAGCAGATAGGGGTCGCGAAATACGATGTCGGGGCTCATCTGCCCGTCGCGAAGTTTGCCGATTTCTGCCGAGATGACGGCTTCTGGCTTCTTTGACAACGCCGTGCGTTGGAATAGCATGCCGCCGATTTTCGTCCTCAGTGTGCGCACGTTCCAGCGCTCGATGCGGCAAATCTCTGCGTAGAAGTCTCGGGCCAGATGGTCCTTGATCGGCAGCAGTTCGACGAAGTGGCTCCAGCTCAATTGTGTCGACAGCGCCGACACAATTGCCAGGTCGGTGAAGCACTCAGAGAACTGGATGGCACGATTCACGGTGGCGTACCCAAAGCCTCCTCCAAACTCTGCTGTCAATTCTCGCGACACTGTCGCGAGAATTTGTTTCCCATACGCCGCACGAACGCCCTGGAGATTTTCCGTGAGCAACCGGCGCCCCAGGTGCCAGTACAGCAGGGTCGCGGTCGAGTTCGCCACCGTGGCAATCCGTTGGCGAGCAGAGCGGATCAGTTCCCTCAAGTCGGTGAGGAGCGCTGCCTCGTCAACGATGACAGGCGCCTCTGCCCCAGCGACGCGGCCCGGCTGTTCGTGACTCGCGGGTTGAAGCTTGTTCGGCTTGAGTGCTTGGGGGGCAGAACGGGATCTCTTCGTCACGACTGCGGTCCTTTGAGCAATCCATCGAGCAGCCCCTCGGCCTCATTCTCGATCGCCAGGATGTCGGCGCGAATTTCCGCCAGCGTGCGCAGTGGCTGCGGCTTGTAGAAGTGGCGGGTGAAGCTGATTTCGTAGCCGATCTTGGTCGCGTCGCGCTTGACCCAAGCGTCCGGCGTGTAGGGCAGCACTTCGCGCCGGATGAAAGCTTCGATGCCGCCGGGTTCCAGTAGCGGCACCTGCTCGCTGTCGCGGAGATCGGGATCGGGTTCGTATTCGACGACTGCCGGCTTGCGATCAATAGTGGCGTCGTACAGGCCATACATCGGATCGGCCTTGATCTTGCCCGGCTTGTGTACCTTGGCGATCAGCGGCGGCGCTGTTTCGACGCGCCAGCTGTTGGTGATGCGCTGGATGTCTTCAGGAGACAGCTCGGCGATGCCCGCACTGTCGAGCATCTGCTTCGCATCGAGCACGGCTTGCTTGGTCGGTTCGAGCACCGCGTCCATGCGTCGGATGACACACATCGGGAGGATGACGTCGGGGTACTTGCCGCGCCTGAACAGGTCGCGCAACACATCGTCGGCGATCCCCCAGATGAAGGCGACGATCTTGTTGTGCGCGGCCTGATTCATTCCGTTCAAGCTCCGTGCTTTGCTGGTCGACTGTCGACTCTGAGCGATACGAATGCTACGACACTGGCGCGTTGCTGGGTCACTGTGTGTCGGCGTGTTCAGTGCTCAGGCAGGGCTAGCGTCACGCGGGAGGCCAATACGCCGCGGAAGGCGCTTGGCTTTCGGGGATGTGACCATGTCGAACAGCAGGAATGATCGTAAGCATCCCCCCAACCCACCTTTCCGCAGCGGCCAGGCTGTACTTACGGCGCAGCCGGCTGCCAGGTGTGCGGTAGCAGTTCGCCGTTGCGGCTGTTGAGTTGGGGCGGCAGCCGATCTCGCACATCGGCGTCGGCTGGATTTGTTTCTCGTGGCCGGCGCACTCGCCGCCGACCACCGCCCGCCCCACCGATCAATGCGCAGCGCGGGCGCGCAGGGCGCGGATGCCGTCGGAGAAGCGTTGCAGGGTCGGGGTGCAGTCGCCGGGGGCGATCATCATTTCGATGAGCTGGAAGCGGCCGCGTTCGGCGAAGGCGGCGGACAGGGCGGCGCGCAGTTCGGTCGGCGTGCGCACGCGGTGGCCGCGGCCGCCGAGCACGTCGGCGAGATCGGCGTAGCGCCAGTCGCCGAGGTCGGCGCAGCGCGACTCCGGCTGGAACGCGCGGATCATTTCCCAGCTCTGGTTGTTCAGCACCACCACGATCGGG
>JACPUX010000029.1 GCA_016192065.1 Betaproteobacteria bacterium | reverse complement strand
GTTCCAGGCCGCCAAGCGCAAGGCCCGCGGCTACGGAAGATTCTCGACCATCCGTACGGTCATCTTCCTCATCGCCGGCAAGCTCGACTTCGCCACGATCAATCCGCATGCTTCTTAACCCACTCGAAATTCAAAAGAGCCTTTGATTGTGTAAACGAAGCCCAGCGGCGATTACGAACACTAATCACCCTGACTTCAGGAGCGAGCCGATGGCCATCGAACTGAATAGTGTCGCAGTGTGTTTCCCGGGCGGGGTCAAGGCCTTGCAGCCCGTTTCGCTGAGGTTCGAGCGCGGTGTGATGACGGTATTGCTGGGCGCCTCGGGCGCCGGCAAGTCGACCCTGCTGCGCTGTCTCAACCTGCTGACTCAACCGACCAGCGGCACCGTGAGCGTCGACGCAATCGGCGCGCTCGACAGCCGGCGCGCGCTCCATGAGCACCGCAAGCGCACCGGCATCGTGTTTCAGCAGCATCAATTGATCGGGCGCCAAACCGTGCTGGCAAACGTACTACTCGGGCGCATCGGCTATCACTCGGCATGGCGCACGATGCTTCCGCTGCCGAGGGCGGAGCGCAGTATTGCGCTCGAATGTATCGAACGGGTCGGCCTGCTGCACAAGGCTCTCGAACGAGTCGATCGCTTGAGCGGCGGACAGCAGCAGCGCGTCGGCATAGCCCGCGCGCTGGCACAGCAGCCTCGTCTCATGCTCGCGGACGAGCCCGTGGCGAGCCTCGATCCGGCTTCTTCGCGCCATGTGCTGGCGCAACTTCAGCGGATTTGCCACGAAGACAACCTGACGACGGTGGTCAGCCTGCATCAGGTGGACTATGCGCGGGAGTATGCCGACCGCGTCATTGGACTCGCTCACGGGCGCGTAATCTTCGACGGTTCACCTGCCGAGCTGAGCCCCGCCATGCTGGAAACCATCTATGAACAGCCGGGCGCCTTGCCCGGGGGCGCGAAGCCGCGGGTAAAGCCACTTTTTGAACTTGCCACTGCCGAGGAATAGACCATGAAGAAATTGCTGTTCACCTTCGTTGCGCTGTTGCAGGCTTTTTCGGTCCACGCGGCCAATCCCGATCCCGACATGCTCCAAATCGCGCTTCTCCCAGACGAAAACGCTAGCACCATCATCAAAAACAACCAGCCGCTGCGGACCTATTTGGAGAAGGAGCTGGGCAAAAAAATCGAGCTCATCGTTACCACCGACTATTCATCGATGATCGAAGCCATGCGCCATGGCCGCCTGGACTTGGCCTACTTCGGCCCCTTGTCCTATGTCCTGGCCCGACAAAAGAGCCAGATCGAACCTTTTGCGGCGCTCAAGGCAAAAGGCAGCACAACCTATCAGTCAGTCGTCATTGGCAACGTCGCCGCGGGCATCCAGCGCGTCGAGGACATCAAGGGCAAGACCATGGTGTACGGCGACAAGGCCTCCACCTCGAGCCACCTGATTCCCAAGTCGGTGCTGGCGGAGAAGGGCCTGACCAGCGGCGCGGATTATCGCGAGCACTTCGCCGGGGCGCACGACGCGGTCGCCGTGGCGGTGCAGAACGGGCACGCGCAGGGGGGCGGCCTGTCGCGCCCGATCTTTGAATCGCTGGTCGAACGCAAAATCGTCAGTCTGGACAAAGTGCGAGTGCTGGAATACTCCAAGCCCTTCCCGCAGTATCCTTGGACCATGCGCTCGGACCTGAAGCCCGAGCTCAAGCAAAAGATTCGACGCACTTTCCTCGCGATTCAGGATCCGGCCATTCTGAAGCCCTTCAAGGCGGAAGGCTTCGACGAGATTACCGACGGGCATTACGATGTTGTGCGCAATCTCGGGCCGTTGCTGAAGATCGACTTGGCCAAGTTCCAGTGACATGAACTCCGGCGCAATGTACCAGGGATTGCTCGACCGCGAGCGCCGCGCCTGGAATGTCGGCGCGCTGCGCCTGGGGCTCGCGCTGGTGGCGGTCTTGGTGAGCGGCTATTACGTCGGGCTCTTCGATGGTGCGAGGCTCTTGGCCGGGCTGCCGAGTCTGGGCTTGATGGCGCGAGAGATGTTCCCACCCGATTTCAGCGGCGCCGGGAATTGGGTGCGACCGCTGCTCGACACCTTGGCGATGAGCATCGCGGGAACGGCTCTGGCCGTGTTGATCTCGTTGCCCCTGGCGCTGCTGGCGGCGCGTAATACCGCGCCGCATCCGGTGGTCTATCAAATCGCGCGCGCCGTGCTGAATGCCCTGCGGTCCATCCCAGAGCTGATCATGGGCATTCTGTTCGTGGCCGCGGTGGGCTTCGGCGCCTTGCCGGGTGTGCTGGCGCTGGGTTTGCATTCGGTCGGCATGGTCGGCAAGTTCTTCGCCGAGGCGATTGAACACGCCAGTGACGCGCCCATCGAAGCGGCACGCGCCGCCGGGGGCACTCCGATACAGGTCGTCTGCCACGGCGTACTGCCGCAGGTGCTGCCGCAACTGGCGGACATTTCGATCTATCGGTGGGAATACAATTTTCGCGCCTCCACGGTGATGGGTATGGTTGGCGCGGGCGGTATCGGCTTCGAGTTGATGGGCTCGCTACGCATCATGCAGTACCAGGAAGTTTCCGCGATTCTGTTGGTGATCTTGGTGCTGGTGACGCTGGTGGACGCTTTCAGCGGCTATCTCCGACGTCACTTCAAGTAACCCAAAATGTCAGCGAAACCCAAGGTGGTGATTACCCACTGGGTGCACCCCGAAACCATCGACTTGTTGCGTGAGCAGTGCGAAGTCGTGCCCAATCCGACGCGCGAAACGTTGCCCAAGGAAGAGATTTGGCGTCGCGCTGCGGATGCCGAGGCGATCATGTGTTTCATGCCGGATCGCGTGGATGCCGCTTTCCTGCAAGCCTGTCCCCGCCTGCGAGTGATCGGCTGCGCGCTCAAGGGATACGACAATTTCGATCTCGATGCTTGCACGCGCCAGAGTGTCTGCCTCACCATCGTCCCCGATTTGCTGACCGTGCCCACGGCGGAGCTTACGATCGGCTTGCTCATTGCGCTGATGCGCAAGGTGATCGAGGGCGATCGACGCATTCGCAACGGCCTTTTCGAAGGCTGGCGCCCGCTGCTTTATGGCGCCGGGCTCGAAGGCCGCAGGCTCGGTCTCATCGGCCTGGGCGCGGTGGGGCGTGCCATCGTTCGCCGGCTGCAAGGCTTCGACATGACGCTCTGCTACACCGACCCTCATGGTCTCGACGCCGAGCAGGAACGACGTTGGGCGCTGACGCGCCTGCCGCTGGAGGAGTTGCTGGAAACGAGCGACATCATCGTGCCGATGGTGCCCCTGCGACCGCAAACTCATCACTTGATCGATGCCGGGGCGCTCGCCCGGATGAAGTCCGGGGCCTTCCTGATCAACACCGCGCGGGGCTCGGTAGTGGATGAAGCAGCGGTTGTCGATGCGCTCGCGGCCGGACGCCTGGGTGGTTACGCCGCCGACGTGTTCGAGTTCGAGGATTGGGCTCGTGCCGACCGGCCGCGGGCGATTGCGCCAGGGCTGCTCCAGAGCGAGCGCACCGTGTTCACACCGCATTTGGGCTCGGCCGTCACCGAAGTACGGCAAGCGATCGAGCGTGAAGCGGCAACCAACATCTTGCATGCGCTGTCCGGGTTACCCCCGCAGGGCGCGCTCAACTGGCCATGCGCGAGGGCGATCGACTGACTCTAAATCTTGAACAGGTCGCGACCTTTCTCGCGCTGGTGCGCGCGGGGAGCTTTCGTGCCGCCGCGCGCGAGCGGGGTCTCACCCAGGGGGCGGTGTCGCAGCAACTGCGCAAACTCGAAATTGCGCTCGGCGTGGCGCTGATCGCCCGCGCCGCGCGAGGTTGCGTGCCCACCCGAGACGGGGCGCAATTCCTGCGCTACGCCGAAAGCCTGATGAGGCTCAATGCCAATGCCGTGGCGGCTCTGCGCAATCGCTGCGTGACGCTCGGTGCCAGCTCCAACATCGGCGTCTATTTCCTTCAGCCCTATCTCAAGGCCTTCATGGAACTCCATGAAGGAAGATGCGCGCTTTCCCTCCGGGTGGACCAGAACCCAGTGCTGGCGGAAAACATCGGCAAGGGCGAGATCGATGTCGCGGCGATGGAGTGGTGGGACGATCGCCCGGGTTATGTGGCGCGTTGTTGGCGCAGCGACGAACTGGTTGTGATCGTGCCGCCGGATCATCCCTGGGCAAGACGGTCGGCCATTCCGCCGGGTATGCTCAAGGAGGCGCCCATTCTCGGCGGCGAGCCGGGCACCGGAACGGCCCGCGTATTGGCGCGTTACCTGGGCGATGCGGCGCAGGGGCTCGACCCGGTTCTGCGGCTGGGCAGCACCGAGGCCGTCAAGCGCGGCGTCAAAGTGGGACTGGGGGTTTCGCTGGTGCTGTTGGGTACGGTGTTGGACGAAAGACGTGATGGTTCCTTGGTGGCGATTCCGCTGGAGGGCGAGCGACCCCAGAAGAATTTCTACATCGTGTGGCCCGATTCGCTGCTGGAAGACAGCGCGCCGCGGCGATTCGCCGATTGGCTCGTCAACCAACCCTTTGCCGCGCCGTCTCCCTATTGAGCTTCTTCGCCGCGGCGCCTGGACTCTGGACTAGCGGCCGCCTGTGCTACTCCCTGGGTCCCTCACGGATCGTCCACCAATCGAAGGTCGTTGGGGCAGCGCGGGTGGGCGCAAGCGATCCGCCAAAACGCTTACTCAAGAGTCGGTCATTTGGGCAACAAAAACAAATCTCATGATGCCTTGAGCCACTACCGCCTGGCCAAGCCGGACACAGCCTGGCAGCACCAGGGGGACGGAGCGCTGAGGGGCACCCAAAGCGACACCTGCAGGGGTTTTTGTTTGGCGAGCGCTGATGAAATCGGATTGCGGGGGGCGGCCGACATTGGCTTCGCGCCATGCGGAAGACTGAGGTAATCGCCATCTCCCCGACACTGACTGGCTGGTGGAAGATGCGCGGTGCTACACTTGCCCGGGCTGCGGTCCTCCGTCCGGTCTCAAAGCGTCGGCAATAGTCGGGGGTGGGACTCAAGTCCTCGCCGTCTGGAAACGAGGGGAAGTCGGAAGCGATTCAGGAATGCGTGGGGGTCTAACCAGGGGGCAACCTTGACTCGAGGCGTCAAAGACAACGGAGTTCTCGTCGACGCATTCGTAGTGACGGCGGTGTGCTTCGGCTGGTTCATTCTGCTCTCGCTTCATGCAGTCTCAGCGGGCTTTCCGACCCACCCCTTCACAGACACCTCACTGCTCGGGATTCTCATCACCGAGCTGGCGCTTGCGACCGCGGCTCTCGGCTATCTCTACGTTCGAGGTCATGATTTGGCGAGTTTGGTCCCGAGACCCTCTCGAAACGGCACTCTCGCCGGCATTGGGTTGCTTGTTGCGGGTTACTTGGCGTCTTGGGTCGTGACCTGGCCATTTCCGGCTGACTCGCCTTCGGCGCAACCGGTGGAGGAACTGCTCGCCGAAGCACGGATTTCGCTTTTGCCGGTACTTGGCGTGTCTTTGGTCAACGGGGTCTACGAAGAAGTCTTTCTTCTTGGCCACTTGCAGAAGACCCTGGAACCCTGGGGTGCGTCCTTTGCCTTGGGAAGCGCGCTACTGGTTCGTGTGCTCTATCACCTGTATCAGGGCCCGGCGGGCGCCGTTTCGGTGCTCGGCCTCGGACTGGTCTTTGGGCTGTTCTACATGCGTACCAAGCAGCTCTGGCCGTTGGTCTTTGCACACTTCCTGGCCGATGTGTATGGTTTTGCGACTTGATGAGTAACGCGGCGGACCATTGGTTGGGGTGTTCGCAACGCGCTATTCGCGGGCTGAGATGCGGCGGGTGCGGGGTTACGGTCCGCGGGATTTACGATTCCGTTCCAAAGCACGGAGTGCGATGACAAGGAGTTCGACCTATGGGTGATTGGAGTTTGCCATGACCGACCCCTACGAAATCACCACCGATACCAGCCGCTTCGATATCGCGGCGATCCACGATTTTCTAGCCCACAGCTATTGGTCGCCGGGATTGCCGCGCGAGGTGTTGGAGCGGGCAATCGCGAATTCGTTGTGTTTTGGCCTGCTCTGCGAGGGGCGGCAGGTGGGCTTCGCGCGCATGATCACCGACCGTGCCACCTTTGCGTATCTGGCGGATGTGTATGTGCTCGAAGTGCATCGGGGCCAAGGCCTGGCGCGGCGGCTGGTGAAATTTATCCTGGCGCACCCCGATTTGCAGGGCTTGCGCCGCATGATGCTCGCCACGCGCGATGCGCACCCCCTCTACGCCAAGTTCGACTTCCAGCCCCTGGCGGCGCCGCAGCGCTTCATGGAATTGCATCGGCCCGAGGTGTATCGTTCCTGATCCGCAGGCGGAAAAAAACGTTTGGCTAACGGTCCCGCGCCGCGGACACTGGAGACCCACTTGAACCCACCGCAAGCCCGCGAGCCGAGCACGCCCTACCCCCTGGGCCACACCGGCCATGAACTCGCGCGCCTCGCGCGCCAGGCGCGTTTGATCGATCCCATCACTCGGCGTTGCTTGGCCGCGGCAGGGGTGGGCCAGGGCATGCGCGTGCTCGATCTGGGCAGCGGCGTGGGCGACACCGCCTTCCCGTTGGCCGAGCGTGTTGGTGATTGCGGTGAGGTGATCGGCGGCGTGCGCCGAGGAAGTGGACATCGCCAACTTGTGCGAGCGCATGCTTCATGAAGCCAAAGTGCGCGATGCGCTCATCGTGGGGCGGTCGGAAATCGGCGCTTGGGCGCGCACACCGCACTGAGACTTCATGAATCGATCGTCGCGACGTCTTCTTCCCAAATCCTGAGAACGAGGCCTACTCGACGCGCGCCATGCCTTTCACGCCTTTCCATTTCGGCCCCGGGGCCCTGTTGCACGCGCTGGCGCCGCGGCGGGTGAGCTTTCTCGGCTTTGCCGCGGCCAATGTGCTGATCGACGTCGAGCCGCTCTATTTCCTGCTTGCCGGGGAAGCGCAGGTGCATCGCTTTTTTCACACCTACCTCGGGGCGCTGCTGGTGGCGTGGGCCACCTGGGGACTGTTTCTATCGGCCAGGGCGCTCGTCGACAGGCTTCGGCTTCCGAACTGGCTGGGCTGGCAATCCTTGTCTTCGGGCGCGGTGCTGCTGGGCGCGCTCCTGGGCACGGTGAGCCATATCGTCCTCGACAGTGTCATGCACAGCGACATTGTGCCGCTGGCGCCGTGGAACGCGAGCAACGCGCTCTACGCCTGGATGAGCATCGACGCCCTGCATGAGCTTTGCCTTGGCGCCGCGGGCCTGGGATTGCTGCTTTTGCTTTGGCGCCGCGCTGGGCGGCGGCAGGCCGCGGGGGCGCCGCCCGCGGTCCGCTTGGGAGAGGAAGGCGATGCGCCTGCCACCCATGCGTGCTCGCCCCCTGGGGCAGGGCGCGGTGGCGAAAGAGGGCGCACTTGATGGCCGCCCAAAATTCATGGAACACGAGTACAACGGTCTGCCGGACCGATCGCCTGCTGGTGCGCCGGCTGGGTGCATCCGGGCGGCCAAGACCGCAACGCCTTGCATGTCTGCCCCGGCGGCGGCAATATCGCCTTTCGCGCGCTTTCGGGCTTGCCACATGAAATCCCTACTCACCCTGATCGCCTGGCTGGTACTTTTCGTCCTCTGCTGGCCCCTGGCGATTCTTGCCCTGCTGCTCTGGCCGCTGGTCTGGCTCATGTCGCTGCCTTTTCGGCTGATTGGCATCACCTTCGAGGCCGCGTTTGCTCTCTTGCGGGCGATACTCATGTTGCCGGCGCGGGTGCTGGGCCATCGGCCATAGGCCTGCACCGGCAAGGGGTATGTCGCCTCTTTCCCTTTCGGCCCAGGCAAGGTACAAAGAGTTGCCGTTGCGAGGCCCGCGGCGATGCCCCGCGTGCCCAACTCGCCTTCGGGTAGAGGCGCAGTGACCGAAGGAACCACCGTGAGCGAAGCCCAACTTTTGTCCAAGATTCTCGCGCAGCACCCCGCGGAGCCCGCCGCGCTGCTCCCGGTCTTGCACGCCGTGCAGGATGAACTGGGCTTCATCCCGCCCGCGCTGGTGCCGGGCGTGGCCAAGGCGCTTGGCTTGTCGCGCGCCGAGGTTTTCGGCGTCATCAGCTTCTACACGCATTTCCGCCAGTCGCCGCCGGGGCGGCATGTGCTTCGTTTGTGCCGTGCCGAGGCTTGCCAGGCGGTGGGAGGCGAGGCTTTGCATGGCCATGCAAAGGCGCGCTGCGCGGGTGCCGATCTCACCCTGGAAGACGTGTATTGCCTGGGCCTGTGCGCCTGTGGTCCGGCGCTGCAAATCGATGAAAACGAGCTGCATGGCAAGGTGAGCGCGGAAGCGTTTGACGCGCTGCTGGCCAGGCTGGAGTGTGAGCACCGCGCCCCCGATTCCGCGCCGGCCGATGCGGGTCGGGGGGAGGGGTCCACAACACCGGAGCGCGCGCAGCCCGCGAACCGCACTCACCCCCTCCCGCCGGGAGGGGGCTGGGGGGAGGGGGCCACTGCACCGGAGCGCGCGCAGCCCGCGAACTGCGATCACCCCCTCCCCCCGGGAGTGGGCGGGGAGAGCGGCCGTCGGCCGCGTGTCTGGCTCTCGCAAGACGCCGCGGCTCTGGCCCAGGGCGCCGAAGCTGTCGCGCAGGCCTTGCGCACCGAGGCACAGGCTCGCGGCATCGCGCTCGAACTCTTGCGTCCGGGCTCACACGGCGCGGTGTGGCTGGAGCCGCTGCTGGAAGTGGACGTGCGTGGTCAGCGCATCGCGTATGGACCGGTGAGCGCGGCCGAGGTGCCCGCCTTGTTCGCCGCGGGCTTGCTCGAAGGCGGTGCCCACCCCTTGCGCTTGGGCGCGCTCGATACGCTGCCTTGGTTCGCCCGGCAGACACGTCGGCTGATGTGTCGCAGCGGGGTGATCGACCCCGTGTCGTTAACGGATTACCTAGCGCAGGGCGGCGGCGCGGGGCTCGCGCGGGCTCGCGCCCTGGCGCCGTCAGCCATCGTCGCTGAGATCAGCGCCTCGGGCCTGCGCGGTCGGGGCGGCGCGGGATTCCCGGCGGGCATCAAGTGGCGCACTGTGCAAGAAACCGTGGCCGCCCAGAAGTACGTGGTCTGCAACGCCGACGAGGGCGACTCCGGCACCTTCGCCGACCGCATGCTGATGGAAGGGGACCCCTTCGCGCTTTTCGAGGGCATGGCCATCGCCGGCCGCGCCGTGGGTGCCACCCGCGGCGTGATTTATGTGCGCTCGGAATACCCGCAGGCGCTCGCCAGTTTGCGCGCCGCGCTGAATGCCGCGCAGGACTGGCTGGAAGGCTTTCGCATCAGCCTTTTCAAAGGCGCGGGCAGTTATGTTTGTGGCGAAGAAACGGCGCTGCTCGAAAGCCTCGAAGGCCGGCGCGGACAAGTGCGCGCCAAGCCGCCGCTGCCGGCGGTGGCCGGCCTTTTCGGGTCGCCGACCCTGGTTCACAACCTGTTGACGCTGGCCAGTGTGCCCGACATCCTCGCCCTGGGCGCCGCCGATTACGCGGCCTTGGGCAGCGGGTGCTCGCGGGGCACCTTGTGCGTGCAACTGGCGGGCAACCTTCGTCGCGGTGGCCTGGTGGAAGTGCCTTTCGGCCTGCCGCTGCGCCAACTGCTGGAAGACTTCGGCGGTGGCTCGCGCTCCGGCCGGCCTTTGCGCGCGGTGCAGGTGGGCGGGCCGCTGGGCGCCTATCTGCCGGAAAGCCAGTTCGACACCCCGCTCGATTACGAAGCCTTCGCCGCCATCGGCGCGACGCTGGGCCACGGCGGCATCGTCGCTTTCGACGACAGCGTGAACATGGCCGCGCAGGCACGCTTCGCGTTTGCCTTCTGCGCCGCCGAGTCCTGCGGCAAATGTACGCCCTGCCGCATCGGCGCCGTGCGTGGGGTGGAACTGATCGACGAAATCCGGGCCGGCCGCAAGGAGCGCATCGCCCTGGTCGAAGACCTGTGCGACACCATGAGCGCGGGTTCGCTCTGCGCCATGGGCGGCATGACCCCCAACCCGGTGCGTTCGGCCTTGCGGTACTTCGCGGAGGATTTTTCATGAACGGCTTGGATCGCCGCGACCTCGGCACGCCCTCGGTACCGAGCGCACCCATGGTGGAACTCGAAATCGACGGCCGCCAGGTGACAGCGCCCGCGGGAACGTCGATTCTGCGCGCGGCCGCCGAGCAGGGACTGATGATTCCCAAGCTCTGTGCCACCGAGCACCTGCAAGCTTTTGGTTCCTGCCGGCTGTGTCTGGTGGAAATCGAGGGGCGCCGAGGCTATCCAGCCTCGTGTACCACGCCCGTGGAAGCGGGCATGAAAGTGCGCACCCAGAGCGAGGCGCTGCATGAGCTGCGGCGCAACGTGATGGAGCTCTACATCTCCGACCATCCGCTCGATTGCCTCACCTGTGCCGCCAACGGTGCGTGCGAATTGCAGACCATGGCTGGGGTGGTGGGCTTGCGCGAAGTGCGTTATGGCGACGGCCAACCCGCTCACATCGCCAATCACTATCAGCATCCGCGGCGCGACGCCTCCAACCCCTATTTCCAGTTCGACCCGGGCAAGTGCATCGTTTGCAGCCGCTGTGTGCGCAGTTGCGAAGAACAACAGGGCAGTTTCGCCATCAGCATCGCGGGGCGCGGTTTCGATGCCAAAGTCAACGCCGGGCAGAATGAGACTTTTCTTGCGTCCGAATGTGTTTCGTGCGGCGCCTGCGTCGCGGCCTGCCCTACCGCGGCGCTGGTCGAAAAAACCGTGCTCGAAGCGGGCCAGCCCAGCGGCAGCATCGACACCACTTGCGCCTATTGTGGCGTGGGCTGCATGCTGCAAGTGCAGACCCAAGGCGAGCGGGTGGTTCGCGTGCGGCCCGCCAAAGAGGGCCGCGCCAACGAGGGCCATGCCTGCGTCAAAGGGCGCTTTGCGTGGGGTTACGCCACGCACGCCGAGCGCATCACCCGGCCCATGCTGCGCGAGCGTATTACCGAACCTTGGCGCGAAGTGAGCTGGGACGAGGCCATCGCGCGGGTCGCCGGCGAATTCAAGCGCATCCAGCAAACCCACGGTCGGAGCGCCATCGGGGCGATCGTTTCCAGCCGCTGCACCAACGAAGAGGATTACCTGGTGCAAAAGCTCGTGCGCGCGGCGTTTGGTAACAACAACGTCGACAACTGCGCGCGGGTGTGCCACTCGCCCACCGGCTACGGATTGAAGCAAACCCTGGGCGAATCGGCGGGCACTCAGGCCTTCGCTTCGGTGGCCAAGGCCGATCTCATTTTGCTGATCGGCGCCAACCCCAGCGAAGCGCATCCGGTCTTCGCCTCGCGCCTGAAGCGCCGCTTGCGTGACGGGGCGGCGCTCATCGTCATCGATCCGCGGGCCATCGAATTGGTGGCCGCACCCCACGTCAAGGCCAAGCATCATTTGCAATTGCGTCCTGGCACCAATGTCGCCGTGCTCAACGCCATGGCGCATGTCATCGTCACCGAGGGCCTGGTCGACGAAGCCTTTGTGGCCGCGCGCTGCGAGGCGGAGTCCTTTGCGGCTTGGCGAGACTTCGTCACTCGTGCCGAGAACTCTCCGGAACGCCAAGAGGCGGCGAGCGGCGTGCCGGCGAGCGAAGTGCGCGCGGCGGCACGCGCTTATGCTTTGGCGCCCAATGCGGCCATTTACTACGGGCTGGGGGTCACCGAACACGCCCAAGGTTCGACCGCGGTGATTGCCATCGCCAACCTCGCCATGGCCGCGGGCAAGCTCGGACGCGAAGGTGTGGGTGTGAACCCCTTGCGCGGGCAAAACAACGTGCAGGGCTCCTGCGACATGGGGAGTTTTCCGCACGAGCTGCCGGGCTACCGGCATGTCTCCGATGCCGCCACACGCGCTTCATTCGAGTCCGCCTGGGGGGTGGCGATCGATGCCGAGCCCGGCCTGCGCATTCCCAACATGTTCGACGCCGCGCTCGACGGCTCCTTCAAGGGCCTCTACTGCCAGGGCGAAGACCCGGCGCAAAGTGAACCCAACACCCGGCACGTGAAGGAAGCGCTCGCCGCCATGGAATGTGTGGTGGTGCAGGATTTGTTCCTGAGCGAAACCGCCAAGTTCGCGCACGTCTTTTTGCCCGGCGCGACTTTTCTGGAAAAAGACGGCACTTTCACCAACGCCGAGCGCCGCATTTCGCGCGTGCGTCGCGTGATGGCGCCGCGCGCGGGGCTCGCCGATTGGGAAGTGACGCAGGCGCTCGCCCAAGCTCTGGGTTACCCCATGCACTACCGCCACCCCAGCGAAATTTTGGATGAGATTGCGCGTCTCACACCCACTTTCGCCGGTGTGAGCTACGCCAAACTCGACGCTCTGGGCAGCCTGCAATGGCCTTGTAACGCAGCCGCGCCGCAGGGCACTCCGACCATGCATGTCGATGCCTTCGTGCGCGGCAAGGGGCGCTTCTTGCTCACGCATTACCTGCCAACGGCGGAGAAAGTCACGCGGCGTTTCCCGCTGCTGCTGACCACTGGCCGGGTCTTGAGCCAATACAACGTCGGCGCGCAGACGCGGCGCACCGCCAACACCGTGTTCTATGCCACCGACGTGCTGGAAATCCATCCACATGACGCCGAGGAGCGAGGCATCACGGAGGGCGACCGGGTGCAAGTCGAATCGCGCATGGGCAGCACCACGCTGCCGGCCACGGTCACCGAAAAAGTGGCGCCGGGCGTGGTCTACACCACCTTCCATTTCCCGGAGAGCGGCGCCAATCTCATCACTACCGAAAACTCCGACTGGGCCACCAATTGCCCGGAGTACAAAGTCACGGCGGTGGAAGTGTCGAAGCGGGCGCGGCCATGAACCTCGACAATCTCATCACCATGGCCAACCAGATTGGCGCCTTTTTCGCCGCGAATCCGGCGCGTGAACAGGCGGTGGCCGACATCGCCGCGCATCTCAGGCGCACCTGGCATCCGCGCATGCGGCGGGAAATCGTCGCTTGCCTCGCGGTACCCGAAGGCGGGCGCCTCGATCCACTGGTGCGCGAGGCGCTGGAGTGCCTCGCCGCGGATCGGGCGAACGCCTGAGCCGAAGCGGCTTTGGCCTCGAAGGCCGTCGCTAGGTTTAATCCAAACGTTTGATGCGCCCGTCGGTCTGCGGGGCGATTTGGCCGCTTCTGGCCAGGGCTTCGATGACTTCGGCGGTTTCCGAAAGCGCGTTTTCGGGGCTCAGCAAATAGCGCAGGTCGTGGTACATGGGGTAGCCATCGCCGCCGGTGGCGAGGTAAAGGTTCACCGCCAGCGCGTAGCGGCGCTCGTCTTCTAGAGGTGCGCCGTTCACGGCAATCTCGACCACCCGCTGGCCCGCCGGGCGTTTCGCGTCATAGGCGAAGCGCAGGCCAGCGACTTGAGGGAAACGTCCGCTTTCTTGCGAGGCGTGCATTTCCGCGACACCATGCTCCAGCGCCTGACGCAGCATGCGCCCCGGAACTTCGAGCTTCACGATGGGGTTCTCGAAAGGCAATATGCTGAGGATGTCGCGCTTGGTCAGTTGGCCAGGGCCATAGGTGGTATTGGAGCGGATCGAGCCGCCGTTGACGATGGCCACCTCGGCTTGGGTGCTGGCGCGGTAGATTTCGGCGAGCCAGGAACCGAGATTGGTTTCGCGCGAGCGATTGTGAACTTGCCGGGCATCGAGTTCGACGGCGGTTTCACCCACCGGATGATTCAGTCGCGCGGCGAGCTCGGCTTCGTATTTCGCCACCACCGCAGCGGTGGCCGGTTCTTCGGGCAGCGTCGCGTCGACGGGCAAAAGCTCCCAGTCGAGGTGCTTGAGACGACGACGAGGGGCGTCGAAAACGAGATCGACGCGCAGGGCGAAACGCGCATCGGAGCCCGCCTTGAATATCGGTGTGCGGCCGGCCAAAGATTGCATGACGCTGTGGTCGTGCCCGCCGAGGATGAGATCGACCACCCCGAGGGCCGCCAAGCGCCGGTCACCTTCGATATCGAGGTGGGTGAGCGCAACGACGGCCTGGGCGCCGCGTGCCCTGAGCCGCGCGGCCTCGTGGCGCACGGCGACATAAGGATCGGTGAAGCGCAGGCCCGGTCCGGGTTTGGAAGTTTGGGCGGTATCGGGTGTGAGCACACCGATGAAGCCGATTTTCACCCCCCCGAATTCGCGCAACACGCTGCCGCGCAGATCGGCGAAACGCTTGCGATCCTTGCGATGGTAAACATTGGCGGTGATCCAGGTGAACTGCGACTCCGCCAGGCGCTCGCGCAGCACCTGCGGGCCGAAGTCGAATTCATGATTGCCCAGCACCGCGAGGTCCAGCCCCGCGGCATTCCAGCCGGCGATCATTTGCGCGCCTTTGAAGGTGTTCGAGGCCACCGAAGGCGACAGCGTATCGCCGCCCAGAAGCAGCAGCGTGTGCGGGTTTTCGGTGCGCAGACGCGCCTTGAGGCTCGCCACTCGAGCCAGTCCGCCGCGTGTGCCTTTGTCCACCGCGCCGACTTGATAGACATCGTTGACGTGTAGCAAGGTCACGCGCAAGTCTTCGGCCAGGGCATTGGCGGTCCAGGTGAAGAGCAGTGCGCAGAAAGCGCCGAGGAGTATTCGGGCAATAGACATGGTCAATGAAGGCAGCGGGCGAGAGGTCGATGGCGGCACTTTAGCACGAGCCCATCACGCTGCCACGGTGGGCGGCATTCGCCCAGGCGCTTGGGGAAGCGCCCAGGCAGCGGGGCGCTAGCTTCGATTCGCGCCGCGGCGTTATGATCTTCGCCATCGACGAAGGCGCGCTCCGGCGCCGAAAGGAACAATCATTGTGTCTTACACCGCCCATCGCGATACTTTTGCGCGCGACCATCTGCCGCCGCGCGAACAATGGCCGGAGCTGATCTTCGATCGGCCCGAACTGCACTATCCAGAACGCTTGAACTGCGCCGCCGAGTTGCTGGATTTCTGGGTAGCGCGAGGGCAGGGCGATCGGCCGGCGTTGTGGTCGCCGGTGGAGGGCAAACCCCAGGCGGTGAGCTACCGCGAGTTACTCGAATGGGCCAACCGCATCGCCCGGGTGCTCACCGAAGATTTGGGTCTCACCCCGGGCAACCGGGTGCTGCTGCGCGGGCCGAACAATCCGTGGATGGCCGCCTGCTGGTTCGGCATTGTGAAGGCGGGCGGTATCGTGGTGGCCACCATGCCGCTTTTGCGGGCGAAAGAAATCACCCAAATCGCCACCAAGGCGCGAACCACGATCGCGCTGTGTGATGCGCGTCTCTTGGAAGAACTCGAACTGGCGCAACCCGCTTGCCCAGACTTGCAGCGTATCGTCGCCTTTGGCAGTGATGCCGCCGGCACGCTCGATCGCCGGTGTCAGGAGAAGCCCGCGGACTTCACCAATGTGGACACCGCCACGGACGACGTTGCGCTTATCGCCTTCACCTCGGGCACTACCGGGCAGCCCAAAGGGACGATGCATTTTCATCGCGACGTGCTGGCCATGTGCGATTGTTTTCCGCGCTCGGTGCTCAAACCGACAGCCGAAGACATTTTCTGCGGCACGCCGCCCTTGGCTTTTACTTTCGGGCTCGGCGGCTTGCTGTGTTTTCCGCTGCGTTTTGGCGCTTCGGTGGCGCTGGTGGAAAAGCTCTTACCCGAAACGCTGTTGCAGACCATCCGCGATTTCGGCGCCACCATTTGTTTCACCGCGCCCACCTTCTGGCGCCTCATGGCGCCGCTGGCCAAACAAAGCGGCGTGGGGCGGCTCAAGAAATGTGTCTCCGCCGGCGAGGCCCTGCCCGATGCCACACGCCAGCTCTGGAAAGAAGCCACCGGCATCGAAATCATCGACGGCATCGGCGCCACGGAAATGATCCACATCTTCATCTCCTCACCGCCCGAAGACGTGCGCCGCGGCGCCATCGGCCGCGTGATACCGGGCTATCAAGCGCGCATCGTCGATGACGCAGGCAAGCCGCTGCCCCCGGGCACCGTGGGCAAGCTCGCCGTCCAAGGCCCCACCGGTTGCCGGTATCTGGCCGACGAGCGCCAAAAGAACTACGTACAAAACGGCTGGAACCTCACCGGCGACGCCTTCTCCATGGATGCCGACGGTTACTTCTTCTACCAAGCGCGCACCGATGACCTGATCATCTCCGCCGGCTACAACATCGCCGGGCCGGAAGTGGAAGGCTGCCTCCTGGAACACCCCGCCGTGGCCGAATGCGGCGTGGTCGGCGTGCCCGACGAAGAGCGCGGGCAAATCGTCAAAGCCTTCGTGGTGCTGCGGCCGGGCTACACCGCAAGCGAGGTGCTGGTGAAGGAATTGCAAGACTACGTGAAGCAACACATCGCGCCGTACAAATACCCGCGAGCGATCGAATTCCTCGACAGCCTGCCGCGCACCGAAACGGGCAAGTTGCAGCGGTTTAGGTTGCGGCAGGGGTGAGCGAGATGAGGCGAAGTGCCGCGTGCCTGGTAACGCCATGAAGGATCGTCTGGTGTTTGGGATGATTGGCGGCTTCATTGGCCTCCCCCTGGGGCTGCTATTGCTGTTCTTGGCGTTTCTTGTCGTCCCAGGTGAACAGCCGCCACCCTCCATCGTCTGGGTGACCGTGGTTTACTGCTTCGTGTATGGCTTTCTGTTCGGGGAGGAACTGGGCGACTTCATCGGCATGGCGGGGCGGTTCTGCGCGACCATAGCGTCGCTTGAACTCGGGCAGGTGATCGTCGAACCCAAGGCTTCTTGGTTCAAGCCGACTTTGGCAATGCTTGCCTTCGTGCTCCTTTTGCTGATCCTGCTTAGGATGCTTCTGAGCCAGAACTAACCGCGGACCGCCGCGCACCTTGGGCGAACACGCAACGGCCCGCGCTGGCGAGAATGGCGGGAAATTGCTTCCCGAGATCGCGGTCGGTGAAATAGACGCGGCTCAAGCGGCGCGTTCGTAGAGACCGGCTTCTTCGATTTCTTCCGGCTTGAGGTCGTAATCCTCGGCCAGAGCTTCAACTGTTTCACCGGCGTCGATGCGCCCGGCAATCGCTTCGGTAGAAACGCCGGCGCGGATCACGACCGGGCGGCCGAAAGCAACGTCCGGGTCGATGGCGATGGGGCGTTCCTTCGTGGGCTCGGCGGAAACGTAGGGGAAAAGGCGCACCGGGAACTGCCATTGATCCCATTCGACGCGTTTGAGGTGCTCTTCCAGCATCCGTCGCATGGCCATCTGGCCGGAGGTGCTGAGGTTGATGAGCTTGCCGTATTCGATCAGGAAAACCTCGCCTGCGTGGGTACACAAGTCCTTGTTCAGCAGCAGGCGTTCAATCGCTAGACTGCGCTCGGCATAATCGATCGCCCTGCGCAGTTCGCGAATGGCAACCCCGTGCTCCGTCCGCAGCGAGCGCAGCACATGCGCTTCGATCAGGTTGTAGAACGAAAGCAGCGGCGGCTGCTTGCGCGCCGGTTTGAGCAACGGCCGGAAGGTGGCGACGCTCTCGCCCTTGGGATAGGCGCGGCCGACCACCCACGACCGCAGGGTCGCGGCAGGCAGCTTGAGGTAACGCGCCGCTTCAGCCAGGCTGTAAGCGGGTTGATCTCGCAGATTGGTGTTTTTGGCGTCCATGATGTTTGGCGTTCGGACGGGATATTTTAGGCCTTGGATGAGCCGTTGGGAGACTAACTTCCTCCTGCAAACGCCAACATGGCGTATTCCGGAGGCCGTCGTCAAGGTCCGCACCGGCCCGGCCCGATGTAAAGAAAGGGCCGGCGAGCCAGACCTGGCGGGCATGCAAACTTTTTCGCCGTGCTGCTGGGATTGATTTGTCCCGGTGCTAGAATCGCTCGTCATAGAGGAGGGGCCGGGCAGCCCGTCGTTTGTCTTCCGGCCATAGAACCCAGGAATCAGAACAATGGCTCGTGCAAAGAAACCCGCATCCGACACCGGCGCCAACCTTGGCTTCGAGGCCAAGCTCTGGGCGGCGGCCGATGCGCTGCGCAACAACATGGACGCGGCGGAGTACAAGCACGTCGTCCTCGGCCTCATTTTCCTCAAGTACATCTCCGACGCCTTCGAGGCCAAACACGCCGAACTCGAAGCGCAGAAACAGCAGGGCGCCGACCCCGAAGACCCCGACGAATACCGCGCCGCCAGCATCTTCTGGGTGCCGCCCGAGGCGCGCTGGAGCTACCTGAAGTCGATGGCGCCGCAGCCGACCATCGGCCAGCTGGTCGATGACGCCATGGCCGCCATCGAGCGCGACAACCCCACGCTCAAGGGCGTGCTGCCCAAGGACTACGCCCGCCCCGGCCTCGACAAGCAGCGCCTCGGCCAGATCATCAACCTGGTGAGCGACATCCGCTTTTCCCCATCCCCCTCGACGGAGGAGGGCCGGGGTGGGGGTGAGGGTGGGGTAGACCGCGCCAAAGACACCCTCGGCCGCGTCTACGAATACTTCCTCGCCCGCTTCGCCAGCGCCGAAGGCAAGAGTGGCGGCCAGTTCTACACCCCATCGAGCGTGGTGCGCGTGCTGGTCGAAATGCTGGCCCCCTACAAGGGCCGCGTCTACGACCCCTGCTGCGGCTCGGGTGGCATGTTCGTCAGCAGCGAAAAGTTCATCGAGGCCCACGCTGGCCGCCTGGGCGACATCTCCATCTACGGCCAGGAATCCAACTACACCACCTGGCGCCTGGCCAAGATGAACCTTAGCCTACGCGGCATCGACGCGCAGATCGCCCACGGCGACACCTTCCACAATCACGCCCATCCCGACCTCAAGGCCGACTACGTGCTGGCCAATCCGCCCTTCAACGACAGCGACTGGCGCGGCGAGCTGCTGAAGGACGACAAGCGCTGGGTCTACGGTGCGCCGCCCGCCGGCAACGCCAACTTCGCCTGGGTGCAGCACTTCATATACCACCTCGCGCCAACCGGACTGGCCGGATTCGTGTTGGCCAATGGTTCCATGGCATCCAATCAGTCCGGCGAGGGCGAGATACGCAAGGCTATCATCGAGGC
>JACPUX010000025.1 GCA_016192065.1 Betaproteobacteria bacterium | reverse complement strand
TAGGCCATGCGGGTCGGACCGATGACCCCCAGGGTGCCCACCACTTGTCCGTTCACTTCATAAGGAGCGGTGACCACACTGCATTCGTCGAGGGGCACGATCTTCGATTCACCACCGATGTAGATCTGCACTCCCTGCCCGCTCTGCCCCGCTTCCAGAAGATGCAGCAGCGCGGTCTTTTGCTCCAACGCATCGAACAGCCGGCGCAAGCTGTTGACGTTGGCGGACAGATCATCGGCCCGCAGCAGATTGCGCTCGCCGGAAACCACCAGGCCCTCCGAAGCGTCGGAGAGTGCTTCCTTGCCGGCATCCACCGCGGCGGTCATCAGCTCCAGCATGTCGCCGCGCAGGCGGTGGAGCTCTTCCGATAAGCGCGCGCGCACCGAGGTCAGAGCCATGCCGGCGTAGTTCTGGTTGAGGATGTTCGCCGCCTCGATCAGCTCCGCCTGCGAAAACGCCCGCTGCACGTGCAGGATGCGGTTCTGCACTTCGCCTTCACGAGTGACGATGATCAAGAGCACCCGGTGCTCGGAAAGGCGCAAGAACTCCAGTTGCCGAAAAGTCGCTTCGCGCCTGGGCGTGGCGATCAGGCCGGCGAAGCGGGTGAGGTTGGACAAGAGGCTGGCCGCCTGGCTGATCAGGCGCTGCGGATGGTCGGCCTGGAACTGACCCTCCAATTCGCCGATCTGGGCATTGTCCAGGGGCTGAATGACCATCAGGCTGTCGACGAAAAACCGGTAGCCCTTGGGCGTGGGAACGCGCCCGGCCGAGGTATGTGGACTGGCGATGTAGCCCATGTCCTCCAGGTCGGCCATGACGTTGCGCACCGTGGCCGCGGAGAGGTCCAGACCCGAGTTGCGGGAGAGCACGCGCGAGCCTACCGGCTGACCTTCGGCGATGTAACGCTCGATCAGATGCTTGAGCAGGAATTTGGCGCGGTCGTCCAGCATGCGAGCCATTCTATCAAATGCCGGCGCCGGGCTGGCCGCCAGCTGTCATACCGTGCTTGCGCCGCGCCTGGCGAGCAGCTAATCTCCAGCGAGGAGGGCATGAGACTTGCGCGTATTGCTGGTGGAGGATGACGTCATTCTGGGTGACGCCGTGGTGGCAACACTGCGCTCCGGGGGATACGCGGTTGATTGGGTGACGGACGGCGGGGCCGCCGATGTCAGTTTGCGCAGCGAGGAGTTCGACCTCGTCCTGCTCGATCTGGGCCTGCCCAAATTGCCGGGAATGAGTGTCTTGCGCAGCCTGCGCGATCGCCGGACCAAGGTACCGGTGCTGATTTTGACCGCCCAGGGTTCGGTGCAGGATCGCGTGGCGGGGCTCGACGCTGGCGCCGACGATTACCTCGCCAAACCATTCGAGCTGGCGGAACTGGAGGCGCGAGTGCGTGCCCTCATCCGCCGCAGTCATGGTGGGGACAGCAACTGCCTGCGTTGCGGCGCCCTGGAATACGACGTGGCCGCACGCAAGGCCACGCTGGCTGGGCAACCGGCGGAGTTTTCGGCGCGGGAGTTGTCAGTGCTGGAGTTACTCATGCTGCACGCGGGAAAACTCGTCCACAAGGAGCAAATGGTCGAACATCTCTACGGCTGGGGCGAAGAAGTAGGCACCAATGCCATCGAGGTCTATGTGCATCGCCTGCGCAAGAAACTCGAACCCGCCGGGGTCAATATCCTCACCGTACGCGGGCTGGGCTATTGGCTCGAGAAGCCCAAGGGGGAATGAGCGCGCATGTCCTTCGCCGCCAAGCTGCTCGACTGGTTGCTGGCGCCGCTTCTGTTCCTGTGGTTCGCCAGCGTGGCCGTTACCAATTTCATGGCCATCGACACCGTCAGCGGCCCCTATGATCAGCGGCTGGACGAGGTCGCCCGCGCCATGGCGCAGTTGCTGCGCGGTACCGACGAGGAACTGGTCTTCGAGCTTTCCCGCGACGCCCTGATCTTCCTGCGTGCCGATCAGCGCGACGAGCTGCATTACGCCATTCGCCGCCCCTGGGGCGAAGTTCTGGCAGGCAACCCAGATTTGCCGCCCCTGCCAGGCATGCCGGAAGCGGGCGTGACACGCTTTCACAGCGGGTTCCTGCAAGGCGAGGAAGTGCGCGTGGCGAGCCTGCCAATGCTCACCGGAGGCGTAGCGGAGGACCAGCCGGTGATCGTGCAGGTGGCCGAAACCCTGCATAAACGCCATCAGCTGTCCGGAGAAATCCATACCCAGGTGATTCTGCCGCAATTGTTCGTGTTGGTCGGCGCACTGCTCCTGGTCTGGTATGGCCTCACCTACGTGATCTCGCCGCTCAAGCGGCTCAAGGAGGCGATGGACCGCCGCCACCATCGCGACCTCACTCCCGTGGACCCCGCCGACATCCCCCAGGAACTGCGCCCGCTCATCACCAGCATCAATGAGCTGATGGGCCGGCTGGCGCAGAATTTTCAGGCGCAGCAGCGCTTCATCGCCGATGCCGCCCACCAACTGCGCACGCCTCTGGCCGGCCTGAAATCGCAGACCGAATTGCTGCTGCGCCAGGAGGACCCGCGGGTCATGAAACACGCCCTGACCCAGCTTGCCGCCAGCGTTCAGCGCACCAGCCGCCTGGCCAATCAACTGCTTTCGCTGGCGCGGGCGGAGACCACTGGACGCACCATACGCCACGACGCGGTGGACCTCAATGACTTGGCCCGGCGCGTCACCGAGCAATGGCTGCCAAGGGCGATCGACAAGCGCATTGACCTGGGGGCGGAAATCCGCCCCGAACCTCTGCTGGTCACCGGCGACGCCCTATTGCTGGGCGAGGTCTTGAATAACCTCCTGGACAACGCCTTGCACTACACCCCCAGCGGAGGTCAGGTGACCGTGCGCACGCGCTTCGAAAATGGTCCCGTATTGAGCGTGGAAGACACCGGCATCGGCATTCCACCCGACGAGCGCGAGCTGGTCTTCCAGCCTTTCTACCGCGTGCTCGACAGCGACCCCGGCGGTACTGGCCTGGGCTTGGCGATCGTGCGCAGCATTCTCGACGCGCACGGCGCGGTCGTGACCCTGCGCAACCCCGGCGAGGGCCAGGGCACGATCTTCGAGTTGCGCTTCCCCAAACCCGGCCCATATGTGCGCGAATACGTCGGCTGAAGCACCATCAGAAAGCGAAAAACGGTTGCCGCGGCAACCGTTTTCTTGAGCATCGACCGACATTCACTGATGAACCTTCCCCCCCACCCCGTCCTTTGCAAGGGAATGGAGGCGGTCCTTGGGCTGCGCCCGCTCAGACGCTTTCGTAATTGGCCGCGGCGAACTGCCAATTGAGCAGTTTGTCGATCACCGCGTTGGCGTAATCGCCACGGCGGTTCTGGTAGTCGAGGTAATACGCGTGCTCCCACACGTCGATGGTCAAGAGTGGCTTCTGGCCTTTGGTGAATGGCACCTCGGCATTGGCGGTCTTGACAATCTTGAGTGCGCCACCTTCGGACACCAGCCAGGCCCAGCCGCTGCCGAACTGCGTGAGGGCGGCTTGGGCAAATTCCTTTTTGAAATGATCCCAGGAACCGAAGGCTTGCTCCAGGCGCTGGGCCATCGGACCGGAAGGCTGACCGCCGCCGTTGGGCGAGAGGCAGTTCCAATAGAAGCTGTGGTTCCAGATTTGCGCCGCGTTGTTAAACATGCCGGCGCGCTCCGGCTTGCCCGCGGTTTCGCGGACGATGGTTTCCAGGCCTGCGCCCGCCAGCTCGTGTCCCTCGAGCAGCTTGTTGAGGTTGTCAACGTAGGCTTTATGATGCTTGCCGTAGTGGAAACCGATGGTCTGCGCTGAAATCACCGGTGCAAGCGCGCTATCGGCATAAGGCAGAGGTGGCAAAACGATGGGATCAGCCATGCGAAACTCCTTTTCTGGTTGGTCAATGCCGGCGCCGGAAGGCGACTCGCAGCGAGCTTGCGCGCGCACCTCTTGGCAGCCAACGCGCCCGTCCGGACCCCCCCGGGGAGACGCTCAAGATGGCGGACCAAAAAACTCGGGCCGCCGCACACAACACTAGAATCAGTCGCCGTAGAGCTTCTGCATCCGCTCGCGGCGCTCTTGCGCTTCCAGCGACAGAGTGGCGGTCGGGCGGGCGAGAAGGCGCGGGATGCCGATCGGTTCACCGGTTTCATCGCAATACCCGTAGCTGCCGTCGTCGATCTGTTTGAGCGATTTTTCGACCTTCTTCAGCAGCTTTCGTTCCCGGTCGCGGGTACGCAGTTCGAGTGTGTATTCTTCTTCCAGCGTGGCCCGGTCGGAGGGGTCGGTGGTGACCTCATTCTCGCGCAGGTGCTGGCCGGTATCGTCGGCATTAGCCACGATCTGATCGCGCAATTCGTTCAGCCGCTTGCGGAAGAACTCGAGCTGCGCTTCGTTCATGTATTCGTCGTCGCTCGCCTTGAGCAACGCCTCTTCAGTCAGTTCCTTGACCTTCTTCGCCACGATTACACCCTGGGTTTCTGCTGCAAGTTCCGCATGGGACGGGACCGCCGGACCGTGTTGCCAGGTGGCCGGCTTCTATAAACGCGAGATTATACCCCGACTCCAGCGCCCCCTGCCAAGCGCCTGAGTCGCCGCACCGCGAGGCCCGATTTCCGGGATAATCGGCGCCATCACTGTTCTGCTTGAGCGTTATGTCGGCCAACCCGTCTCAGGAACTCCTGTTGCATCGCCCCGATGACTGTCACCTGCACCTGCGCGACGGTGCCGCGCTGGCGGCGGTGCTACCCGCCAGCGCCAGGGTCTTTGGTCGGGCGATCATCATGCCCAACCTCCAGCCACCCATCCTGAACACCGCCCAGGCCCTGGAGTACCGCGCCCGCATTCTGGCCGCAGTGCCGCCGGGCGTCGACTTCAGCCCATTGATGACCCTGTACCTGACGGACCATACTTCGCCGGAGGAAATTCGCCTCGCCCAGGCCAGCGGCGCGATCTTCGGGGTCAAGCTCTACCCGGCCGGGGCAACCACCCATTCCGACGCTGGCGTCACCAGCCTCAGGTCAATCATGCCGGCACTGACGGAAATGGAGAAGCTGGACTTGCCGCTGCTGGTTCATGGTGAAGTGAACGACCCGGAAGTCGATATTTTCGACCGTGAGCAAGTCTTCATCGATCGGGTTCTGACGCCCATCATGCGCGACTTCCCGAGTTTGCGGGTGGTCTTCGAGCACATCACCACCATTGATGCGGCAGATTATGTCGCCTTGGGTCCACCCACTCTGGCGGCGACGATCACGCCCCAGCATCTGCTCTACAACCGCAACGCACTCTTTCGCGGGGGTCTGCAGGCGCACAACTACTGCTTGCCGGTACTCAAGCGTGAGGTGCATCGCCGCGCCCTGGTCAAGGCAGCCACCTCCGGGCTGCCGAAGTTCTTTCTGGGCACCGACAGCGCACCGCATGCGCGCGGAGCCAAGGAGAGCGCTTGCGGATGCGCGGGTTGCTACACCGCGCCACTGGCCTTGGAGCTCTACGCCGAGGCCTTCGAGGCGGCCGGCGCGCTCGATCGCCTGGACGATTTCGCCAGCCGCTTCGGCGCGGAGTTCTATCGCCTGCCGCGAGCCACCGACACCATCAAACTGCGACGCCGCGACTGGCAAGTACCCGCCGACCTGCCATTTGGCGACCAGCGCATCGTGCCCTTCCGCGCCAGCGACGCCCTGCGCTGGAAGGTTGAGGCATAAGCCCCCGCCCGGCCGCCCGAAGGGGGCGCAAGCCCATCACCGGAGCGGGCGCAGCCCGCGAACCGCACTCACCCCCTTCCTCGGGAAGGGGGCCGGGGGGATGATTCGTCGAGGCCCGCCCGGCCGCCCGAAGGGGGCGCAAGCCCATCACCGGAGCGGGCGCAGCCCGCGAACCGCACTCACCCCCTTCCTCGGGAAGGGGGCCGGGGGGATG
>JACPUX010000028.1 GCA_016192065.1 Betaproteobacteria bacterium | reverse complement strand
TGCCCGCAAATCGGGCTTCGTGCGAGACTTCATTTCGGTGGTTCCTTTCATTGCTTGCTAGGCACCTGGATGTTCGCATCCAGGCGAAAGGAACCGCCACCCTCAGCTCACCGGTTCAGCAGATTCTGGGACATCGCCCCGGCGCCGGCGCGGCGGTTTAGTCCAGCGGGGTTTATCTGACGCGGGCGACCTCGGTGGCTGCAGCACAGCGTCGCGGCGCGTCAGATAAACGCGATTCGTTTGAATAAATGGCCAGCAAACGTCCGACAAAGCCCACCGCGCAAACCGCGGCAATCCCGCCCTCGGTCGATCCGCACGTTGGCATCACGCTGTTGCAGAAGCTGATTGACAAGGCAGCAACCCTGCGCGATCAGCCGGTTCTCAAAGAGTCAGATGAAGACCCTTGGATCAGCCTCGCTCGAGACTACCTGACACGAGTCTTTGGCTCGAACTCCCCGAACGTAAGCGTTGTGATCCATGCGCAGGGAGACGGAGGCGTCTACATGGGCATAAGCGATCAGGGATACCAACAGTACTTGCGATCCTCTCTGAGCAACAAAATCAAACTTCTTGAGGCGTGTATCGAGCAACTGCAAACGGACATCGAGCTTCAGACCACGCCGTCTAAGTCAGTCGGCACATCCGAAGCCCAAGGCGTCAACGTTCCGCCAACGTCGAAAGTCTTCGTAGTTCACGGGCACAACCACGGCATGAAGGAAGCTGTAGCCCGCTTCTTGGAGCGCCTCGGGCTCGACCCTGTAGTCCTTCACGAGAAGCCGAACGCCGGCAGAACAATCATCGAGAAGTTCTCTGAGTATGCGGACGTCCAGTTTGCGGTAGTTCTTCTCACTGCAGACGATGAAGTAAAGTCGCGCGGGTCAGAAACGCCACCTTCACTCCGAGCTAGGCAAAACGTCCTTCTTGAACTCGGCTACTTTTTGGGAAAGCTTGGAAGAGCTAGGGTGTGCGCTCTGTACGACGCTGGCGTCGAGATCCCAAGCGACTATCAGGGAGTTCTGTTTGTTGAGCTAGACAAGTCGGATCGCTGGCGCTTTGACCTCGTACGTGAGCTACGCGGCGCTGGGGTTGACGTTGATGCAAATCGAATCTTTGGTGCATAGGGTGTCGAGGCGAATGACGCCCAACCCAACCCTTCCATCGAGAGGACCCGCCCCGGCAAGCCGGGTCGAGCCTCTCATGTCAAACGGTTATACGTCACCCCAGGCGCTGTTGGACGGCGCGGAGTAAACTGTGCTTAAGGATGCGGAAGTCGCAATGTCCACCCTAGTCGACGAACTTTCAGCTCGAGCCAGAGCCTTGTCAGCCGAGGATCGCGCCCGCCTTGCAGAGGAACTCCTTGAGTCCCTGCAGGGGGAGGCTGACGCCGACGCTGAGGCTGCCTGGGATCAGGAGATCGAGCGCCGGGTGGCCGAAATCGAGTCGGACGCCGTCCGTCTTATCCCCGCCGAAGAAGTGCACGCAGAAGCCCGCCGTCTGATTCGACGGTGAGATCGGTCCGCTACCACCCGGAAGCCCGTGCGGAGTTTCTGCACGAAGTCGAGTACTACGCGGACATCAGCACTCGGCTCGCGGAACTCTACGACAAGGCAGTTCATGCGGCAGAGATGCAGGCCGCTGCCAATCCGGAGGGTTGGCCGAAGCACCGAAAGAAGACCCACCGCGTCATTGATCGCAGGTTCAAGTTCTCGCTTGTGTACCTGCACAACGATCGCGAGATCTATGTCGTCGCCATCGCGCCGATGAAGAGGCGGCCAGGCTACTGGATAAGGCGGGTCACTGACGCATAGCGATCAAGAATAGATCGCGCAAAGCCGCGATCTGATGCGTTTGTTGGACAAGCCCGGTGTGCAGCGCGCTGGGCGTGCGATGGGCGCCCTGCAAACATGTCCTGCCGCGCCGGTCCGCCGCGGAGTGATGGCGTTGCCGAAGACGACGACGACAGCAACGAGGCGGCTGGCGCCGCCGCGCGCTGCGGCGGAGTGGTGCGCTGCAGCACGACGCGCATCGGCGCGCCGCAGCCGCCGCAGCGCAGCGTCGCGCGCTCGGCGGGTGGCGACTGCGCCGACGCCACCTTGAACACCAGCGGCTTCAGCAGCGCCGCCAGCCGCCTCGCATTGGGGTGCAGGAAACCATAGCACCTGGCGCGGCGCAGCCCCTTGGGCAGCACATGCTGCAGCAGCAGGCGCAGGAACTCCGCCCCTTCGACCGTGCGCTGGCGCATCTGCCCGGTCTTGCTGTCGCACCAGCGCGTGCTCTGCCCATGCTGCGCCTCGCGGCCAGTGCGCCTCGCCTCCGCGCGCCGGTTACCTCCAGCTTAGGCGGCGCTCGGCCACTTGATCTGTATGCGCCTGTTCTGGGCAAGGCAATCCCGCAAATACAGATTGATGAGGCTCTGGTAAGGAACACCTGCTTCTTCCGCCATTGCCTTGAAGTAGGCCACGACGTCCTCCGATAGCCTCATCGTGACGGGCTTCTTCAACTTGGACGCGTAGGGATTCTTGCGGGACTTCATCCTGGAGAAGTCGTATTCAGCCTTCATCTCAGCCACCTGGGTAGAAGGACGCTTCACTGCGCGTCGCCTTGCGAGCGGAAATGATGCGGACAACCTCACCATTCCCGCGTTCGCAGTGGCAAACGACCAGCAACCTTGCGCCGGAACTCATGCCAAGCATGATGAACCTCTCGTCGTCGGGTGAGTGTTCGTCATCGAAGAACTGAACTGCGAAGTCGTCGAAGAAGACTGACTGTGCCTCCTCGAACGACACCTGATGCTTCTTCAGGTTCGACGCGGCCTTGGTGGCATCCCATTCGAAGCGCATGCGTACATTGTATTGACCGCGCAGCGAGGGTCAAGCCGAAGGTCCCTGCGCCGCCCAACCTTCATGGTCCCGCTTCGTCGCCCCCGGCGCAGGGCGCGATTCGAGCTGATGCGATCTTCAGGCGGCGAGCCTGAGGTCCGGGCCACAGCAGGACGGCCACTCACCGCGGGCGTGATTCGAGCGCAGCGCGCGCATGTGTTGAACTGCACCGCGGACGCGGAAGAGGCGCACGCCGCCTCAGGTCGCGGCCGCCGCATCGTCTTCCACTCTCGGTCCTGCGGCCATGTGCCCGCGCGATCGAGATGGAGGCACGACGATGAGACCGTTACGTCAACGGATGCTGGACGCGATGCAGCTGCGCGGCATGGCCGCACGCACCTGCGAGTCCTGCCTCGACGCCGTCGCGCAGCTGGCGCGGCGCTACGGATCGAGCCCCGATGCGCTGGACGCCCGGCAGTCCAGTCGTCATCAAGGCAGGTGGCCCCGCGAGGGGCCATCGCCACTCGAGCGGCGGTGCCCTCTGCATCTCGCCCGTGCCAGCCGAGATCCCCGCGCCCGTCAGCCACCGCCGCTCGCCTGCGCCTGAATCGCCACCGCGCCGTCGGGCAGCACGGCCCGAAGCTCGACGCCCGGCTCCGCCTCGGCGCCCCGGTCGGCCGCACGCGCGGCCCGCAGCATCAGCGTCGCGCCGCGCAGCACCGGCCGCAGCGCGCGGTAGCGGAATCGCGCCAGCGGCGCGCCGAGCGCCTGCTCGGCCAGCGCGGCGAGCTGGGTCGCGATCAGCGGGCCGTGCACGACGAGGTCGGCGTAGCCCTCGACCTGGCGGCAGTAGTCGGCGTCGTAGTGGATGCGGTGGCCGTTGAAGGTCAGCGCCGAGTAGCGGAAGAGCTGCGTCGCATCCGGGGTCCAGGCGCGCTCCATTGCGGGCGCCGCATCGCCGATCGCGCCGACGGCCGTCGCCTGCACCGGCGGCGGTGGCGCGCTCGGCGCCGCATCCTTGTAGACGATATCGTGCGTCTCGCGCAGCGCGCGCCGCCCTGCCGCGTGGACCTCGTGCAGCACGGTGACGAAGACCAGCTCGCCGCTGCGGCCGCGCTTGTGCTCGACCGCGGCCACCGTCGACCGCTTCTCGATCGCGGCACCGAGCGGGATCGGGGCGTCGAAATCGACCGTGCCGCCAGCCCACATGCGGTTCGGCAGCGGCACCGGCGGCAGGAAGCCGCCGCGCGCCGGGTGGCCGTCGCGCCCGAGCTCGCCGGGCGGCCGCGCGTCGAGGAAGTAGATCCAGTGCCACAGCGGCGGCAGCGCGTCGCCGGCGGCCAGCGGCGGGCCGGGGCGGTCGACGGTGGCGGCCATCAGCCGCGCGTGGCGCAGCGCGGCGATGTCGGCGTCGCGCTGCTCGCGGCCGACCCAGCGCCGCAGGTGGTCGATATCGATCGCGGTCATCGGCGCGCCCCCACAGCGTGCGCGACATCGGCAGGCCCGACGCCGCAGGCGCCACGGCGCGGTCGCGCAGCCGCCTTCATCCGCCGGCCTCCAGGACCTCGCGCAGCGCCGCCTCGTCGGCGGCGCCGGGTGCCGCGAGGTCGGCGCCGACGAAGCCCGCCTGGGCGTCGCGCGTCAGCGCGCGCCAGGCGCCGCGGCGCTCGTCC